>CAZJAL010000030.1:0-34283 GCA_964544175.1 uncultured Limnohabitans sp. | reverse complement strand
ACCGCAATCCACCACGGGTGAGCAGACAAATTTTTGAGATGTGCATACCAAGCGAATGTCATGAAGACATTGGACAGCATCAAGAGTCCAACAAATGACAGTGGACTGGAAAAGTTGGATAGGTTTAACATTTTTCAATCTTACTGAACAGCTGAAATGAAAAAAGCCACTGACTTAAAAAATCAGTGGCTTTCAATGTGGTGGGCCCACCAGGACTTGAACCTGGGACCAAAGGATTATGAGCAGCTTTAAGAAATAAAACCTCAATGGAATCAATAGGTTATAAACGCTTTACATCAGTGTGGAAGCAAATGTGGAAGATGTTATCTCAATGAATATGCGTCCCACCGTTCACATCAATGGTTGCGCCAGTTACAAAACCAGACAACTCCGAAGCCAAATACAAGCAAGTACCCGCCATTTCACGAGTTGAGCCCATGCGCTTTAACGGAATTGCATCTGTGATTGACTGCAATCTCTCTGATGAAAGCCCATCAACCATAGGCGTGTCAATCATGGCAGGACAAATGGAATTAGCTCGGATGCCAAGATGACCAAATTCTCTAGCTATGCTTTTTGTCAAACTTAGCATGCCACCCTTCGATGCTGCGTAATGTGCGCCGCCCACCAATCCTCCACCACGCTGTGCGGCAAGGGAAGCAACATTGACAATGTTGCCGCTCTTTTGTTTGACAAAGACTTCCAACACACTTTGACACAAGTAGAAGGCGCCTTTTAAATTGATATCAAACATCAAAGAAAGCTCTGCTTCACTGACATCCAAAATAGAACCAGATCGAACAATACCCGCAGAATTGACCAAGCAATCAATGGCTCCATACTTTGACAGTACTTGCGCAATCAGACGATCACACTCGATTTTTTGACTGATGTCACATTGAATGCCCTCAACATGAATGCTGACACCTAAATTCTGTTCAATTTCAAATTTGATTTGATTTAAAACAGCATCATTCATCATGACATCTGTCACAACGACATGAGCGCCGTGCTTTACAAAAAGTTCAGCTGTGGCGTAGCCAATGCTTCGCAATGAAGCAGCACCTGCAACGATACAAACTTTGTCTTTTAACAACATCTTATTTTCTCTTTCTATTCAATCTGTGGGTTATCCACGCATCTCATCAAGGATCCAGGCCTGAACCGATGTGTGTTTAGGTTTCCAATTCAGTTCGCTGCGCGCACGCACCGACCTGACCCGACTGTTACTTCCTAGGGAGAACAATGCTCGCGACATACCCCATCTGTCAGCAGCTGTTTCGGCAGGTAAGTGTTCTATGCTTGGTATGTTCAGCCGAGCAGAAATGGACAGGGCAATTTCAAGAAATGTGGCTTCACCGTTTTCGGCAAAATAACTAGCGCCGGCAGGTGCCTTCTCGAGTGCAAGCAAATACAAATCCACCAGGTCTTCTATGTGAACATTTGACCAAGCATTCAAGCCTTTGCCTACGATTTGAACAGCATCATTTTCAATTGCGTTGCGTACTAAAAATGGCACTTGAATACTGTTCTTTTGAATGCCTAAACCATACCCATAAATCAAACTTGGAATAATCACACAAGACTGAATGCCTGCTGAAGCAGCTTCAAGAACTTTCAAATCAATGTTACGTCGCGCCTGTTTTCTGACATCAACGCGGAGAGGCGTGTCATCTTTAAAGATGGACGAACTAAGTTGATTACCTCGAGCATCATCACCAATGATGCTTGAACCACTTGTATGTATGAATTTTTGATGGTTTCTCGTTAAGCCATCTAGCAAGGCCAGCACAGCATCAAGATGATCAGCACTGGCTGTGTTGATAACAGCGTCAGCTTGAAAGGCTTCAGATTTCAAAATATCTAAGTTGTCCAATTCTCCCAATACAGGAATGATTCCGAGCGAATCTAATTCATTCGCTGATTTTTCACTTCGGGTTAAGCCTCTTACTTCATGTCCCTTTGACAACAGAGCCAGGGCCACTGACCCTCCTATGTAGCCACTTGCACCTGTCAGAAATATCCTCATGATGGCAATTGATCAATCTAGTTCAAAGCATGAATGTCGACAAAACTGGGAATGCGGCGATGACCACAACACCCACCAACAATGCAGCGATATAGGGCCAGATTGCAACAATCACGTCATCAGGTTTGGCATCACCAATTCGGCAGGCAATATAAAAACCAACTCCTATGGGCGGCATCATCAATCCAACATTCATGGCACACACAATGACCATGGAATAATGAATGTCATTAATGCCTAATTTCTTGGCAATCGGAAACATGATTGGGGCCAGTAACAAGACTGCCGGTAAGCCTTCTAATAGGCAACCCAAAATTAAAAACACCAATACCGTGACCGCCATAAATGCCATCCAACCACCTGGCAATGTGGTTAGAAATGCTGAGAGCTGTTGCACGACACCACTTTGCGTAATGGCCCACGCCATGGCGGATGCTGTTCCTAAAATCAGCAAGATTGCGCCACTCAGTGCAGCCGTCTCTACCAGCATTGAATAGGTTCTGCGCCATCCAATACCGCCATACAAAACTTGGCCAATGACCAACGCATACAGAACGGCTATGGTTGAGACTTCGGTTGCTGTGGCCACTCCACCGCCAACAGCACTGCGAATTAAGAAGGGAAGAACAAGCGCAGGCGCTGCAATCAAAGCAAATTTGCCGATGACTTTGGCTGAAGGTCGCTTGATGTTTTCTGTGACTTCGTTGCGTGCCTTCCAGCGTGCCAAGACCAACAAAGCCAGTAACAAAACCATGGCAACAAAGAATCCACTTTCAAACAAGCCCTCAATGGAGACGCCTGCTACCGATCCCAGAACAATCAACACAATGCTGGGCGGTACGGTATCGGCCATCGCAGCCCCTGTCGCTAATAAGGCAACCATTTCTGACTGCTTGTTGCCTCTTCTTTTCATTTCGGGAAAGAGTGCTGGGGCCACAGTGGCCATGTCGGATACTTTGGAGCCAGAAATACCAGAGACAATGAACAAAGAGGCTAGCAATACGTAAGACATGCCTGCCTTCACGTGTCCAATGAGGGAGGACAGTAAATCAACAATGGCTTTGCCCATGCCAGTTGCATCCAAAATACATCCAAGCAAAACAAAAATGGGGACAGAAACCAGCACGATGTTACCCATGCCCTCATCTATTCGCCCAACAATGACAACCAGCGGTACATTGCCTGTAAACGCCAAGTAGGACATCACCCCTATACCAAAGCAGAATGCGATGGGGACACCAGCCACCAAGCAAAACGCAACCAGGCCGCATAAAAAGATGCCAATGTTGAGTAAACCCAGTTGAGAAAATTGACCGGTCAAACTTGAGCAAACGGCAATGAAAACGCCAACGCCCACAACAGCAACACCCAGTGACTTGATTGAAACGGTTTTGAGTGCGTAAGCGCCTATGACCATCAGCATCAACACAAGTCCAGCAGCGATGGCAGAGACCCTAACGCCACTGGGAATTTCAAGTGCTGGCGAGTTAACAATCCATTCACTCTCGACGTGCTCAATGGCTGGGCCAATTAAGAAAATCAGGAAAGCACTGATTGCCACCAAAGTAAACGCATGAAATAGCTCACGCATGGTCCCGCTCATTTTGTCGACGAACATGGTGAGGCGAAGGTGCTCGTTTCGGTGCATCGCAAGCACAGCACCCAACATAGCGACCCAAATAAAGGCGAGTGACACCGCCTCATCAATCCAGCCAACTGGTCTTGAGAATACGTAGCGTGCAATGACACCCCCAAACAACAAGAGCACGATGCCCACCATCAATGCTGCACAAAGCACCTCGAGTGGCACCATCCAGCGCGCCAGTACACGGTCAAATTGACTCAATTGATTCGTCTTTTGATGTTGCTCTGGTGTGCTCATTACGTTGTCTAGGGATGACATGGAAGTCCTATATTGATTTATGCCAACTTACCGCTGTACTTTTCGAGCAAGGCCCAAGCCTCGGGTCCAAATTTCTTTTGCCACTCAACGTAGTAGCCAGACTTCTGCAACAGTTCGCGGAAAGGCTTGGTATCTACTTTGTTAAATTGCATGCCTTGCCCCTTTAACTTGGCCTCAAGTGAAGAATTGAGTGCGTCATGTGCAACGCGCTGTTTCAATGCATTGGCATCCAAAATTTTGGTAGCAATAGCACGTAAATCTTCTGGCAGTGCGTTCCAGTTTCGCTTGTTACCCACCAAAGCAAAGTACTCCCACATGTGCGATGTGTAAGAGCAGAATTTCTGAACTTCATACAGCTTGACTGCGTCAATCGTAGGCAGTGCATTTTCTTGACCATCGACCACCTTAGTTTGGAGAGCTGTGTAAAGCTCGCCAATTGGCACAGAAGCAGGTGATGCATCAAGACCTTTGAACACCGAGGTCCACAAAGGTGTTGCTGGCACACGAATTTTCATGCCAACCAGATCTTTGGGCGTTGTAATGGGCTTTGTTGAATGGGTGATTTGGCGGAATCCGTGGTCAAACACTTTGCCAACTTGAACCAAGTTGACTTTGTCGAAAGAGGCTCGCATGTATGCGCCCAAATCACCTTCCATGGCTTTCCACACTGTGGCGTAGTCAGGGAATGCAAATGCAATGGAATTGATGGAAGCGGCGGGCACCAAGTTGCCATAGATGGAACCTGCGGTGCACACGAAGTCAATCGCACCTGAACGAACTTGTGACAACGTGTCTGTGTCACTGCCCAACTGACCACTGGTGTAGACATCAATGTTCAAACGACCATTGGTTTCCTTTTGGATTTCAGCACAAGCCGCTTTCAAGGCTACTGGTGTTGGGTGGCTTTCGGGCAAAGTGATCGCAATCTTCATGTTGAATTTGCCGCCAGCTTGCGCAAAAGCCATGCTTGGAGCCATTGCAGTTGCAGCTGCGCCAGCAATTCCCTTCAAGAGAATTCGTCGGTTTTGGGTCATGTTCATATCTGTCTCCTTGTTAAATTGATAAATTCTTAAAAAACATTGGGTTGATGGACTTCGATGCAATGTCCATCTGGGTCATACAAAAACACTTGATGCCAACCAGGAATGGCCCAGCATCCGTAATCTTCATAACGAATGCCCAAGGCATCGCACTTGCGCATAAAGCCTTGAATGTCGTCAGTACGGAAGCAGAAGTGGCCGTGTCCCATGGGGTTCACAAACTTCTTCATCTTGAAACCAGTTTCCAGATCGCGCTCGGCCCAATGAAACTCGATGTCGCCATCGGTCAAAAAGTCAACTTTGCCGGTGTAAGCACGATCTTCACGCTGACGGCTGATGACGTTGTGCTCGGCGTCTGTGATCGTTCCCAGCTGAAACAGGGTTTGATAAAACTTGGTCAATCTTGGCAAGTTGTCGGTACAAATGTTCATGTGGTGAAACTTGAATTCCATAGCGCTTTCTTTCAGTTAGGTGGGTTCTTCACCAGCAAAGGGGCCATCAAAGGTCTCTCTACTTCAGTGTTCTTGGAGCTGTTTTTCCAACTCTGCACCGAAGATAAACTAATTCATTGATGAAGTAAATAATTCACCAATGATATTTAATTAGTGTTATCCCTAATATTTTTGCAGAAAAATGGCTAAAAATCTACTTTATTGAATTACTAATGAATGATACGATTCACTTATGGAAATAATTTTAGAAGACTCACCATTGGTGCTGGAACCCTCGGCTAGCAGCATTCGCACAGAAATCTGCAGCATTGCTTCAGTCAGACGAGTCGCGGCCATGCTCGACCTGGAGCCCGACACTTATTCAGAAGACACCCCCTTGCCAAGGGGTTGGCAATTCATCCTGATGGCAGCAGATACCCGTCGTTCGTCACTTCGAGCCGATGGCTTTCCAGGGCTTGGCGTCACCATGCCAGACCTTGGCTTACCGAGGTTGTTATTGGGAAGTAGATCGGTTGACTACCGCCAAGACATTCCAATTGGCTCACGACTCATTCGCCAAAGCGCCATCAAAGACATCACACAAAAAGTCACCAAATCCGGGCCGATGGCTGTCGTTTCCATTCAACATGAGTTGCGACTAGAAGAAAAAGCGCACCCTGCACTGATTGAAACGCAAACTTATTTGCTGCTGCCAGCAACCAGAGGGGCTGCAGCTTCTCATCTTGCGGACTACAACGGCCCTGTCAAAGGGCAAGTCATGAAGACAGTTGTGCCCGATGAAACCCTGCTGTTTCAATACTCTGCCCTTGGATTTAACACACACAAGATTCACATTGACAGAGCACACGCCAGAAACGTTGAGGGCTTTCCAGATCTGATCGTGAACGGTGGTCTGGTGACATTGCTTCTGACTGAATTTTTGCGAAATGAAATTGGCGTAAAGCCTTCTGCCTTGCGAGTTCGCCACTTGGCGCCTCTTTACTGCGGCAGCCCCATCACCATGGTGGCCAATCAAGTGAATTCGAAGTGGCATTTACAAGCTTTCGATAACCGCTCAATTTTGAGCGTAGACATGGAAGTAGAAACTCATGACCTTTAAAGCATTGGCAGGCATTCGTGTCTTAGATCTCACCAGTGTGGTGGTGGGTCCTGTTTGCACTTGGCGCTTAGGTCAATACGGTGCAGAAATCATCAAAGTAGAAAATCCAGAAGGCGACCTCATGCGGGGACTGGGCGGCCAATCCCCCACAGGCCAACACTCAGGCGCGTACCTTCACTTGAACAGAGGCAAACGCAACATCTGCCTCGATCTCAAAAAAGAAGGCGCCATGGAGGTGATGAACCGCTTGATTGAATCGGCTGATGTCATTGTGGCCAATATGCGGCCACAAGCTTTGAAGAAATTGGGCATTGACTCTGAAACAGTTCGCAGCAAATACCCCAACAAAATTTACTGCCTGATCACTGGTTACGGTACAGACGGCCCTTATGCCGGCATGCCCACATACGACAGCGTGGTTCAAGGTGTGACGGGTATGGCGGGCTTGTTTTTGCAACGTGATGGTCAACCCAACTACGTGCCCATGTTGATTTGCGATCACGTGGCAGGTGAAATTTCGGCAGGTGCTATTTTGGCCGCCATCGCTGAACGCAACGTGAGTGGCAAAGGCTGCAGCATTGAAGTTCCCATGTTTGAAACCATGGCCACTTTTGTATTGCAAGAACACTTGGCGCAACAAAGTTTTGATCCCCCTGTTGGCCCTGTTGGTGACCTGCGTTTGTTAAGTCCACACAACAAACCAGTACAAACAGGCGACGGTTGGATTTCATTCACAGTCAACACAGACCCGCAAGTTCGTGCATTTCTAAATGTGACTGGGCGAACCGATTTGCTCAACGATGCACGCTTTAATTCAGTTGCAGCACGCGCTACCAACGTGAAGGAATGGTTCGCTATTCGTGGTGCGCCACTGACACATAAATCCACCCAGGAATGGCTTGATTTATTACAAGCAGCCGACATCGCCGCACAAGCTTGTCACACCCTTCAAACGTTGCCCAACGACAAACACCTCAAAGCAGTGGGATTGATTCAATACGAAGATCATCCTACAGAGGGCAAGACAGCTGCAATTCGCTCTTCAATCAAAGTGAACGATGCTTATCTCAATCTTCGTGAAACATCGCAACCTAAAGGATGGGAAACCCAACAACTGCTGGAAGAAATGGGATTCTCAGCGGAGGAAGTAACAACCCTCTTTGCAAAGGGCTCCGCAGTTACAACAGCTTTGTAAATACTTACTCAGGCAAGGCCTAAACGAAGGGCGAGCCTTTGACTGAACCACCTACTTTAGACGAGACCGCACGTGCTGCTAAACCCAGCGCTGCTGTCACTTCAGGAATTGATTTGCGCTGATTCTGATCAATGCGTTCTGCATAAGGCACAGTCAATGCGGCAAGCGCCCTACCCTGTGTATCCAAAATAGGAAAGCTGACAGCGTACAAGCCTCGAACTTGCACACTAGGGATCGATTCAAACCCAACTTTGCGAATCGTCTCCAAAATGGTGTTGATCTGGGGGTCAGAGTGCTCTGGTCGTCTTTGAACAGATTCTTCAAGCCACAGCCTGGTGGTTTCAGGCGTCTGAAATGCCAACAAGACACGACCAGAAGCAGAGATGAGAACTTCCAACTCCGAGCCAGTTCTGACACTGAAGCCCATGCCACTGGGCGCATCAACTTTGGCCAATACAAGTTGCTTGCCTTGCGAATAAACAGTTAAGTGGCAGGACTGATCCAAGTCCTTGGCCAGGCGCTGCATGACAGGCATCGCTTCAGCTAACAAGCGTTGTGTAGGCGGATTGATGTGCGCAAGCTCAAAGAGCTTTGTGGTGATGGCATAAGAGCTTTCGTCAACTTGCGACACAAAGTTGCGATCAACCAAGCAAGTCACCATTCGGTAAATTTCACTGACACTTCTGCCAAGCGTTTTAGCAATTTCTTTCTGGCTTAACGCACGATCACTTTTGCAAAGCATTTCAAGGATATCGAGGCCTTTTTCCAATGCTGGCGCGGAGTAAACCCTGCGCTCTGATTCAGCCGCATCATCTTGAGTCTTTAATTGTTTAGCCATTCAGAATTCACCAATAAAGAAGTTCTTTCACTGGAGCAATCATAACGTTGCACCAATAGACTTCAAAGGACATCAGCAAATAGAAAACAAAAAACCCCCGTCATCACTAACGGGGGTTTTGAAGGTGGTGGGCCCACCAGGACTTGAACCTGGGACCAAAGGATTATGAGTCCTCTGCTCTAACCAACTGAGCTATAGGCCCTTGGGCAACATTGTACTTTGCCCAAAAGCCTCTCCCAGAAAGGCAACGATATTTAAGCCTCAACCGGCTTGAACTGATACCCATTACCACTGACTTCCATCGTGCCAAACGCTGGGAAGGGGAAGTGGAAACCGCCGGCCATCATTTTGTCTTTGACCAACATGTCAAAGACACGGCGGCGTGACATGCGCGCCATGGCAGGGTTCATGTCAAACAACACAGACCAATCGGGCGCACGTGCAAACAAGGAAGGCACATTGGTAATGTCGGCCACATAGGCAAACGACTGGCCTTCAGAGTCCATGCGGAACAGGGTGTGACCAGGGGTGTGACCAAAGGCCGCCACAGAAGTAATGCCAGGGGCCACCACAGCACCCGATTCAAACTTGACCAACTGATCGCCACCCAAGTTGCCCAGAGCACGGCGAACGCCCATGAAGGCGCCTTTCATGGCGGGCGGTGCGGCTTCCATGCGCGCATCGTCCATCCAGAACGCGTGTTCTGCGGCGGGCACGTGCACACGGGCGTTGGGGTACACCAACTCGCCAGCCTTGTTGCGCAGGCCGTTGATGTGGTCGCCGTGATAGTGGCTCAGCACCACGTTGTTGATGTCGGTGGGCTTCAGTCCTACTGCGGCCAATTGGGCGGCCAGCTTGCCGGTGGTGGGCGGGCCGTTGTCGGCAAAGCCGGTGTCAAACAAATAGCGCTGGTCGCCATTGATCAGCAGGAAAGGGGTGTAGGGCACATCGATGTAATCGGTGGGCAGGTTTTGGCTGGCCAGCAAGGCCTTGACTTGTTCGAGGGGCGCGTTGGTCACAAACTCTTCGCCCAAGGGACGACGCACGGCGCCATCGTTCAAGGCAATCACTTCCATCTTGCCAAGCTTCATGCGCTTGTAGCCCACGCTGGGCAAGTTGGGCAGACCGAAGTTGGGGGCCGATTGCGACCACACAGATGAGAAAGTCAGGGCAGATGCGCCGGCAATGCCAGCACCCAAAAATAGGCGTCGATCCAACATGGTGAGGTCTCCTCAGTTTTAAAAAACTCAATATACCAACGGCATCTCAAAGTCTGCGTCCGTCAAAGCCAATAACCCTTGTGATCACCTTGACGATGCGGTGAATGCACCTCACAATCACCGCATGAAACGCGGAGAAAATAACTACATTTGGCAGCACTCCACTTGGCCTCAATGGCAGTACAGCCTTCAACAGTTGTCGCCTTTGTTGGCGCAAGTGCATTTGGCGCAAGGTCTTTTACAGGGCCGCATGCACGATCTGGGAATGGACCTGCGCGACCATGCAGTGCTGCGTGTACTTACCGAAGATGTCCTCAAAACCAGCGAAATTGAAGGCGAGTCGCTCAATCCAGAGTCTGTCCGATCCTCCATCGCTCGCCGGTTAGGTCTGGACATTGGGGCGTTAGCGCCTGCCGATCGACACGTTGATGGGGTGGTCGACATGGTGCTCGATGCGATTCAAAACCATCAGAGTCAACTCACCGCCAAACGTCTACAGGGTTGGCACGCCGCAATGTTTCCGACAGGCTACAGCGGTCTTTCCAAAATTCGTGTGGGGCAATGGCGCAATGACGCACAAGGCCCAATGCAAGTGGTTTCGGGTGCCATGCAGCGTCAAAAAAATCATTATGAGGCGCCGCCAGCTCACCGGCTACGTGCCGAGATGGCTGGCTTCATTCGTTGGTTCAACGCAAGTAATCTAGAAGATCCTGTGATCAAAGCGGGCCTGGCTCATTTGTGGTTTGTAACCGTGCATCCGTTTGACGATGGCAATGGTCGCATTGCGCGTGCAGTGGGTGATATGGCACTTGCACGCGCAACAAATTCGAGTCAACGCTATTACAGTTTGTCCGCGCAAATCCAGCGCGAGCGCAAAGCCTATTACGATCAACTCGAAGCGACACAAAAGGGAAGTCTCGATGTCACGCCATGGCTGGTGTGGTTTTTAGGTTGCTTGTTGCGAGCGCTTCAAGGGGCAGACCACATGCTGGCCTCGGTGCTGATGAAAGCACGTCACTGGCATCACTGGGCAGGCACGCCCATGAACGCACGTCAAATTAAACTACTCAACAAACTGCTAGATGGTTTCGAAGGCCACCTCAGTACCAGCAAGTGGGCCGCCATTGGCAAATGCTCCCAAGACACAGCACTGCGCGACATTTCTGAATTGTTAGAGCGCAAAGTGTTGAGACGTTCAAACGCCAGTGGCCGCAGCACGCGCTACGAGCTAATTCCTCTCACATGAATTTGAAAGACATCAAGATGGCAACTGTTCGCAAGGGTCAAAATACCGCATTGATGGTGGTGGATGTTCAACAAGGCGTGATGAAAAACGCCTGGGAGGCACAGCGCCTCATAGCCAATGTGGCCGCCGCCGTGGCTCAGGCACGCGCCAGCAACATGCCGGTCATTTGGGTGCAACACGCCGACGCAGAGTTGGTGAGAGACAGCGCGGAGTGGCAATGGGTTGCGCAGCTCAAGCCTGCATCGGGCGAAGCATGGGTGCACAAGCAGTTCAATTCGGCCTTTGAAGGGACCGAACTCGAAAGCAAATTGGCGGCCCTTGATGTAGCGCACATTGTGTTGTGCGGTGCTGCCACCAACTGGTGCATTCGGGCCACGGCTTATGCGGCACTAGAGCGTGGCTACGACCTGACGCTCATTGAAGATGCGCACAGCACCGTCGACATGCCGGTGTCTAGCGAGCTGACCATTCCGGCCGCCCACATTGTGGCGGAGCTGAACACCACCTTGCGTTGGCTAAGCTACCCGGGACGTCGCAATGCCGTAGCGCCACTCAGCGACGTGTTTGCCAATCACAAGCCCTGAACGGCAACCAATCTAGCGCGACTGCATTCATCCCGAATGCTTGTGAGAGCTTAAATATTACACTTGAAATACTGTTTTTTTATACAGTATTATGCGGGCATGAGAACCGAATGCCCTGTCCCTCTAGACGCCACCGCCCCCAAACTGTGGCTCCACATGTGCGCCTGGAAAGTGCCCGCTGGCTTTCCCTCGCCTGCGGCCGATCACACGCAAAAACGCATTGACCTCAACGACCACCTCATTCGCAACAAAGAGGCCACCTTCATTTTCAAAGTAAAGGGCGACTCCATGGTGGGCGCTGGTATTTACGAAGGCGATGCGCTCGTGATTGACCGGTCCATTGAAGCCAAGCACAACAACATTGTGTTGGCCGTGCTCAACAACGAGTTCACGGTGAAGCGTTTGTACCGGCGCGGCGGCGTGGTCAAGCTGGTGGCCGAAAACAATTTGTACCCGCCCATTGTGGTGAAGAGTGGCGAGGAGCTCAGCATTTGGGGCGTGGTCACTTACAACTTGCACAAGTTGTATTGAGAGGTGCGCGCGCATGGCTTCTCAAGGACAGCAATCGGTGCAACAGTTGGCTTTGGTCGATTGCAACAACTTCTACGTGAGTTGCGAAAGGCTATTCAGGCCCGACCTGCGCAACGTGCCCGTGGTGGTGTTGTCCAACAACGATGGCTGCGTGGTATCGCGCTCCAACGAGGCCAAGGCTTTGGGTGTGCGCATGGGGCAGCCTTGGTTTGAGTGCAAAGATTTGGTGAAAGAACACGGCGTCTTTGCGCTCAGCAGCAACTACGCTTTGTATGCCGACTTGTCCAATCGGGTAATGCAAATTCTGAGTGAGTATTCCCCGCGCTCCGAGGTGTATTCCATTGACGAATGCTTTGTCGATCTCACCGGCACGCCCAATTTGCGTGAGGTCAGTTATGCCATGCGCCAGCGTGTGGTGCAGTGGACGGGCATTCCGGTATGTGTGGGCATTGGCCCCACCAAAACCCTTGCCAAGCTGGCCAACCACGTGGCCAAGAAGCATCCACGCTCGCAAGGTGTTTTCAATTTCAATGCGCTCACTGACATACAAAAAGAAAAGCTACTCACGCAATTGCCTGTGGAAGAAGTGTGGGGTGTGGGGCGCAAACTCACGAAGCGTTTGGCCGAGTACAACATTCACACCGTGCAAGATTTAAAAACGGCACACACGCCCACTTTGCGCGCAGACTTTGGTGTGGTGATTGAAAAAACACAACGCGAGTTGCAAGAAATTCCGTGCGTTGATTTGCAAGAGGTCACGCCCGATAAACAGCAAATTATTTCCAGTCGTTCATTCGGCAGCATGGTCACAGAATTGCCCGTTTTAAAAGACGCACTGTCTACATTTGTGGCCAATGCCTGCGCCAAGCTGCGCGCACAAAACGGCCAAGCTGCCGTCATCCAAGTGTTCTTGCACACCAACCGTTTTAGAAAAGACTTGCCGCAATACTCGCCCAGCTTGGCGGTACCACTGCCCTACCCCACCAATGACAGCTTGGTGATTTTCAGGTGGGTGGATGCGTTGTGCGAGCGCATGTACAAGCCCGAGTACCAGTACAAAAAAGCCGGCATCATGTTGAGTGAAATTAGCCCCGTCACGCACCATCAAGGTGACTTGCTAGAAGAGCCTTTGCCCACGCAAGGCACACTGATGCAAACCTTGGACGCGCTGAACAAACGCTTTGGCCGCGGCGCAGTGAAGGTGTCCACACAAGGCGCCTACAGCGGATGGCAGATGCGGCAAGAAAGACGCTCACCCAACTACACCACCGATTGGGCCGAGGTGCCGGTGGTTTAAACGCCTCAGAAAAAGAGTGCATTCAGGCACAAGTTATGCGAAACTGCGCAAAAGCCTCTTCATTCATGAGCATTCAAATTCTCATTGTCGGTATTCATCTTGCCCGCAGCACTCGCGGGCGCATCTGCTCGCCTCCCACACAACGCCACTGAATTTATTTCTGTTTGCGTTTTTAATTTCTGGAGAGCTTCATGGCTGATTTGTTTGAAAACCCGATGGGTTTGTGCGGTTTCGAGTTCGTCGAGTTTGCGTCCCCTGTGGCAGGTGTGATCGAGCCTTTGTTTGAAAAAATGGGCTTTTCTTTGGTGGCCAAACACCGCTCCAAAGACGTGGTGCTGTACCGCCAAGGCGACATCAATTTCATTGTCAACCGCGAGCCCAGAAGCTTGGCGGGTTACTTTGCGGCGGAGCACGGTCCTTGTGCGTGTGCTCTGGCATTTCGGGTCAAAGACTCTCACAAAGCCTACGCCCGTGCGCTAGACATGGGCGCGCAACCCGTCGAGGTGCCGACTGGGCCAATGGAGTTAAGACTGCCCGCCATCAAAGGCATTGGCGGTGCCCCCCTGTATTTGATTGATCGTTACGAAGACGGCCGAAGCATTTACGACATCGACTTTGAATTCATTGAAGGTGCAGATCGCCATCCCGTGGGTCATGGCTTCAAAATCATCGACCACCTCACCCACAATGTGTACAAGGGTCGCATGGCGTTTTGGGGCGCTTTTTACGAGAAGATTTTTAACTTCCGAGAAATTCGTTACTTCGATATCAAAGGCGCACACACGGGCCTCACCAGCCGAGCCATGACGGCCCCCGATGGACTCATCCGCATTCCTTTGAACGAAGAATCTGGCAAAAATGGCGGACAAATTGAAGAGTATTTGATGCAGTTCAACGGCGAAGGCATTCAGCACATTGCTTTGCGCACGGACGACCTGATGAAAAGCGTTGACGCCCTGCAAATGGCAGGTATTCCCCTCATGACAGCGCCCAACGACATCTACTACGAGATGTTGGAAGAGCGTTTGAAAGGCCATGGCGAACCAGTGGCAGAATTGCAGGCACGCGGCATCTTGTTGGATGGTTCGACGGCCAATGGCGAAAAGCGTTTGTTGTTGCAAATCTTCTCGCAAACTTTGCTGGGCCCAGTGTTCTTCGAATTTATCCAGCGTAAGGCCGATGAGGGCTTTGGCGAAGGCAACTTCAAAGCATTGTTTGAGTCCTTGGAACGTGATCAAATTAGACGTGGCGCCCTTCAAGTAGACGCCTAAAGGAATGTCATGAAAATTAGCAAAATTCACCACGCGGCCTACCGTTGCAAAGACGCCAAAGAAACCGTCGAGTGGTATGCCAAAAACTTAAACATGGATTTTGTGCTGGCCATTGCCGAAGACTTGGTGCCCTCCACCAAAGCACCCGATCCGTACATGCACATCTTTTTAGATGCAGGTGGCGGCAACGTGCTGGCCTTCTTTGAATTGCCCAACTCTCCCGAAATGGGCCGTGACGAAAACACCCCCGCGTGGGTGCAGCACATGGCCTTTGAAGTAGACAGCATGGAAACCCTGCTGGCTGCCAAAGCCAAGCTAGAGGCCAATGGCGTGGAAGTGTTGGGTCCAACCAATCACACGATTTTCAAAAGCATTTACTTCTTTGATCCCAATGGTCACCGCCTAGAGCTAGCGACCAACACAGGCACCCCCGAGATGTACAAAACCTTGGACGAGGTGAAGTGGGACATGCTGAACGAGTGGAGCAAAACCAAGCGCGCCCCCAAGCATGCCGCTTGGATGCATGAACCGGGTTGAATGCCTTAATGGCGTAGTAATCTGCGGCTTAAAAGAGTCTGCAGATTTCTACGCCCATCGAGCACAGCATTGATGGTGACAAACTTTTCGTTCACCAGATAAATAATGCGATAGGGTTTGAAAAAAATCTGTCGGTAGTCCCGTATACCGATGTCAGCCAAGTCGCTTGGCACACTGCCGCGCTCGGGGAAATTAGACAACTTATCGATGCTAGCCTTGATCTTCGCGACTAATCGATCTGCATTGGCCTCTGAATCAAATTCGACTACGTAGTCATAAATTTCAAGGATGTCTTTGGCTGCCGCACTTGAAATTCGAACTTGGTGTGAGTTAGCAAACCTGCTCACCATCACTTGTTTTTCTTTTTGGCGTGAATCATGTCCATCACCTCGTCCATGGTGTGGACACGCCCTGCATCAACATCTGCTTGACCCATTGCAAGAATTTTGAGCAGTGCCAAAGTTTCCTGTGTCTTCTCATAGGAGGCCACATCTTGGAGGACGGCTTTGGCCTCACCGTTTTGTGTAATCACCATAGGCTCACGGCACTCAGCGAGGTGCTGCAACACCTCGGCAGCGTTAGCTTTGAGATAGCTGATAGGTTTAATTTGGGAAGTACTGAGCATGATGAGGTCCCCTTGAAGTGAACCTAATATAGTCTTTTAAAAGTCCAAGTCAACACACATTTGCTTGCAATGAATCTTCCGGGTAACAACTCTGCTGTTCGCAGTTGTGTGAGGATGGGGTGGGTGGGTGACGATTTACTTCGACTGACTCAAAGCATTGCCCACCATCTTGGACGTGATGTCCACAATTTGAATCATGCGCTCATAGGGCATGCGGGTAGGGCCAATGACCCCCAAGGTGCCCACAATGTGCCCATCCACCTCGTAGGGTGCACTGACCACCGACAACTCTTGCATGGGCACAAACTGGCTTTCGCCACCAATGAAAATACGCACGCCATCGGCCTGGCTGGACACATCGAGCAAGCGCATCAGCTGCGTTTTTTGTTCGAACAAATCGAAGGCCTGGCGCAAGTTACCCATGTCGCTAGAAAAGTCGCTGACCGACAGCAAATTGCGTTCACCCGAAATGACCACATCGCCTTCGTCTTCGCTCAGGGCTTCTGAGCTCATCTGTACAGCAGCCTGCATCAGGCTGGCAATTTCAGATTGCAAATTGACCAACTCTTGCTTCACGCGCATGCGCACTTGCTCGATGGCCATACCGGCGTAGTGAGCGTTCAAATAATTAGAAGCTTCTATGAGCTGGCTTTGCGAATAATCGGCCTCGGTAAAGATGACGCGGTTTTGCACATCGCCCTCAGGCGAAACAATGATCAACAGCACGCGTTTTTCAGACAACCGCAAAAACTCAATGTGCCTGAACACCGAGGCACGTTTGGGCGCCATGACCACTCCCACGTAGTGCGACAGGCTAGAAAGCATGTTGGCAGCGTTGGCAATGACCTTCTGCGGTTGGTCGGGCGCCAAGCGGTGCGTGGGCAATTCGCCCTTTTGAACCGTGAGCATGGTGTCGACAAATAGGCGGTAACCCCTGTTGGTGGGCACCCTGCCAGCAGATGTATGCGGGCTGGCAATTAAGCCCAATTCCTCAAGGTCAGACATGACATTTCGGATGGTGGCAGGGGATAATTCCAAGCCAGAAGCTTTGGAAAGCGTGCGCGACCCTACCGGCTGGCCGTCCGCAATGTAGCGTTCAACCAGGGCTTTAAGTAATAACTTGGCACGATCATCTAGCATTCGGTCATTTTAATGATGTAATTTGAGAATGAAATCTAAATTTCGTCACGTTGCGCTATTTGGCAAGTACCACACCACGGTTACGGGCGCCGCTTTGGAAAGCTCGCGCCGAGTGCTGGACGAGGTTGCCCAGTTCATCAGTCGCATCGGCGCCGAGGTGGTTCTAGAAGAAGGCACCTCAGAGCACCTTGGGCTCAACCTTTACCCCACCCTCAAAATGGCCGACATTGGCAAGCAATGCGACTTGGGCGTCGTCATTGGTGGCGACGGCACCATGTTGGGCATTGGCCGGCAGGTAGCGCAATATGGTTTGCCCCTCATTGGCATCAACCAAGGTCGCTTGGGTTTCATCACCGACATTCCCATTGAAGAATTTGCACAAACCCTCAAGCCCATGTTGATGGGCGACTTTGAGGAAGAGCAGCGCAGCATGCTGCACGCCCAAGTTTGGCGCGACAAGCACTGCGTGTTCGACGCTTTCGCCATGAACGACGTGGTGGTCAACCGCGGCGCCACCTCAGGCATGGTCGAGTTGCGCATCGAAGTCGATGGCCGCTTTGTGGCCACTCAGCGCGCTGACGGTCTCATTGTGGCCACCCCCACGGGCTCTACGGCCTATTCTTTGTCGGCTGGCGGCCCCCTCATGCACCCCAATTTGGGCGGCTGGGTCATTGCGCCGATTGCGCCGCACACCCTGTCAAACCGCCCCATCGTGCTGCCTGACACTTCCAAAATCAGCATCGAAATTGTGTCGGGCCGCGATGCCAGTGCCAACTTCGACATGCAGTCTTTGGCCAGCCTCATGATTGGCGATCAAATTACCGTCGAGCAGTCGAAGTACAAAGTGCGCTTTTTGCATCCCCAAGGATGGAACTACTTTGATACGCTGCGCAAAAAAATGCATTGGAACGAGGGAGGCGTTTAAGCCGTGGCACTGCGACACATCAGCCTGCGCGATTTTGTCATCGTGCGCCAACTCGACCTCGATTTGTCACAAGGTTTCAGCGTGCTCACAGGCGAAACGGGCGCCGGCAAATCGATTCTCATTGACGCCCTGCAATTGGCCCTGGGCGAACGAGCCGATGCCAGCGTGGTGCGCGAGGGCGCGACCCGCTGCGAAGTGTCTGCTGAGTTTGACTGCCCGCCACAAGCCCATGCCGTTTTAGAAGACGCGGGTTTTGAAGTGGCCGACACGCTGCTATTGAGACGCAGCGTCGACCCCCAAGGCAAAAGTCGCGCTTGGGTCAATGGCACAGCAGCCACCGCCACTCAACTGCGCGCCTTGGGTCAAATGCTTTTAGACATTCACGGTCAACACGCCTGGCAAAGCCTCACCCGACCCGACGCCGTGCGCGGTTTGCTGGATGCTTATGCCGCCATCAACACCGACGCGCTCAAAGCTGCATGGCACGCATGGCGCCAAGCGCAGCAAGCTGTGCAACAAGCGCGCACTGCACAAGACTCACTCAGCCGAGAACAAGAGCGATTGGCTTGGCAAATTGGCGAACTCGACAAACTGGCACCCGCCATGGACGAGTGGGACGAGCTCAACTCACAGCACACTCGGCTTTCACATGCACAAGCCCTGATTGACGCGGGGCAGTCTGCTTTGGCAGCCCTCGATGGCGACGAATCTGCACGCATGGGCAGCCTCAATGGCGCTCTGGCCTTGCTGTCTGAGGCCATCAGCAACCTGCAAGATCAAGCGCATGTCGAGCCCGAGTTTCGAAGCATTGCCGATGTGTTGCAATCGAGCTTGGCGCAAGCCGAAGATGCCGTCCATTCGCTGCAAGCTTATTTGCGCAAAACCGACTTAGACCCCGATCGCTTGAACGAACTTGATCAGCGCATGTCTCAGTGGATGTCTTTGGCCAGGCGCTACAAACGCCCTCCCGAAGAACTGGCGAGCCTGTTGCTGGGCTGGAAAAAAGAACTCAACGCTCTAGAAGCTGCCAGCGATTTGGAAGGCCTTGAAGCCCAAGCCAAAGCAGCAGGCTTGGCTTATCAAGCCGAAGCCAAGAAACTCTCGCAACAGCGCAAAAAAGCAGCGCCTAAGTTGTCTCAGGCTGTGACGCAGGCCATGCAAAACTTAGGTATGCAAGGTGGGCGCTTTGAGGTGTCTCTCATTCCCTTAGACGATGCGGCACAGCACGGCTTAGAGGACATTCAGTTTTTGGTGGCAGGCCATGCGGGCAGCACACCCAGGCCTGTGGGCAAAGTAGCTTCTGGCGGCGAACTCTCGCGCATTGCCTTGGCCATTGCGGTCACCACCAGCGAGCTTGGCGAGGCAGGCACGCTTATTTTTGACGAGGTTGACTCAGGCGTAGGCGGCGCTGTTGCCGAAACAGTGGGCCGCCTCATGAAGCAGTTGGGCGTTCATCGCCAAGTGCTGGCGGTCACGCATTTACCGCAAGTGGCATCGTGCGCCGATCACCATTTATGGGTCAGCAAATCGAGCAGCAAAGAAGGTGTCAGCAGCAATGTGTCTCCCATTGCAGGTGAACAGCGCGTTACCGAAATTGCACGCATGTTGGGCGGCGAGAAGCTCTCGGCCACCACTTTGGCGCATGCGCGCGAAATGCTCACCAAATGAATTTCTGAAGTTTCAAAATTATGGAAATCGTTTTGATCACTGGCATGTCGGGCTCTGGAAAGTCAGTCGCCCTTCACGCTTTAGAGGATGCAGGGTTTTACTGTGTCGACAACCTTCCACCCGAACTGCTCATTCCATTTGCCGAGTTGGAACGTGATCAAAAAGAACTTCGCGTAGCCATTGCCATCGACGTTCGAAGTGCTGCGTCTTTGCCTCTTATGCCAAGCCAGCTAGAGGTTTTGCGCAAGCTTGGCTTTCAAGTGACATCTATTTACTTGGATGCAGCGTCCGACACTTTGCTGCGCCGTTATTCCGAAACGCGCCGCCGTCACCCACTGTCTGGCAGAAACGCCGCTGAAGGCGAGCGTGCGCTCACAGAATCGATTGAATACGAACGCGAATTGCTGTCTAACTTGCGTGAAAACGCACACATCATCGATACCAGTTTGCTACGTGCTGCACAGCTTCAAAGTTATGTGAAGTCTTTGGTGAGTTCGCCTGCGGCCAAACTCACCCTTGTCTTCGAATCGTTTGCATTCAAACGCGGCATTCCACTCGATGCCGACTACGTGTTTGATGTGCGCATGTTGCCAAACCCTCACTACGAATCGGCGCTGCGGCCTATGTCTGGCAAAGACGCCCCCGTGCAAAAGTTTTTACAAACCTACGATGAAGTCAATTTGATGCAAAATCAAATTGAAAACTTTTTAGACCAATGGCTGCCTGCGCTTGAAAAAGACCATCGCAACTACATCACCGTGGCAATTGGCTGCACAGGCGGTCAACATCGCTCGGTGTATTTGGTTGAAAAACTCAGTCAACGATTTGGTGAACATTGGCTCACCTTAAAACGTCACAGAGAACTCGATAGCAAATGACGCACGGGTTGTGGCAGTCCCAACTCTGTCCACGCACTTTCGGCCCACCAGGCACCATCTGTTGCCACGGGCGCCAACTTTTGCACCTTGAGCTTGACCACATGACAGTGCAAATCTTTGTGCGTTAAGACGTGTTTAAAAGAAGGCAAGACATGCCACTCTAACGCGCCAGCATCTGCGGCCAAAGTCTTTTGCAAGGCAGGCTTCAAGGCCGCCTTCAGCGCCTCTTCTGAATCAAACACTGGCAAGCTGTAAAGGCTGGCCCAAATGCCTGAGGCAGGGCGTTTTTCTAACCAAACATCGCCCTTGTTGTTTTGTACCAGCAACAACCAAAGCACTTCACTGCTGCGTTTGAGTTTGCGTGTTTTGACAGGGAATTTTTCAGGCTCGCCTAAAGCGTAGGCTTTGCAATCTGTTTGCACAGGGCATGCCGCGCAATTGGGTTTGCGCGGTACACAGACCGTTGCCCCCAAATCCATAATGGCCTGTGAATACCGCGGCATAGCGGCTTTGAGGTTCTGTGTAGGCAAGGCCTCTTGCGCCATATTCCATAAAGCTTTTTCGTTTTTGCCCACAGACAAATCTTCTGCGAAGCCCCACACGCGTGTCAGAACACGTTTCACATTGCCATCCATGATGGCAACCCGTTCAGAAAAACAAAAAGACGCAACAGCAGCAGCCGTAGAGCGACCAATGCCAGGCAAGCTCATCAGGGCTTCGGCAGTCGGTGGAAACTCGCCCCCAAAACGCGACACCACATCTTTGGCACATTGGTGCAAATTTCGCGCTCGACTGTAATAACCCAGTCCACTCCACAGGCCCATCACTTTGTCTTGAGGTGCTGCAGCCAAATCGGCAACAGTGGGAAAGTTGTCTAAAAACTTAGCGTAGTAAGCCAGCACAGTGCTAACTTGCGTTTGTTGCAACATGATTTCAGACAACCACACACGATAAGGATCACGTGTGTTTTGCCAGGGCAAATGGTTGCGGCCATGCACTTTTTGCCAAGCCACCAAGGTCTCAGCCAACGACAACTTGGGCTTTACCGCTGTTGACATGTGGGGCAATAAAAAGTAGAACGCTGGCCTTGCACAATTTGCTTGATAGGTGTCTCGCACGTTCGACATGGCATGCCGGTACGGCCATACACCGCAGCTTCTAGCTGAAAATAACCAGTATTGCCCTGTGCATTGACAAAGTCTTTCAGGCTGCTGCCCCCTTGCTCAACGGCTCTGGCCAATACTTGCCGAATGGCTGCATGCAGTTTTGCAACGCGTGGCCCACTAAGCTTATCAGCCTTCACGGTGGGTTTAATGCCTGACATGAAAAGTGCTTCAGACGCATAAATGTTGCCAACCCCCACCACCACATCGCCCGCCAACAAAACTTGTTTGATCGGCGCGCTGCGTTTTTTAAGGCCCTGCTGAAACAACTTCAAATCAAATCCATCAGTGAGCGGCTCCATGCCCAACTTTCTGAGTAACTTCAAAGCAGGATCATCCCGCTCTGACTCTGACCAGACTGCTGCACCAAATCTTCTGGGATCGTGCAATCGCAAAGTGCCCAAGGTGGTGACCAAATCCATGTGGTCGTGCTTGCCCGCTTCTGGCTGCGTGGCTGCAAAATTGAGGCTGCCCGACATACCCAGGTGCAAAATCAGCACGCCGCGGTCCATGTCCAGCAACAAATATTTACCGCGTCTGCGAACTCGCAAAATGTTTTGCCCCACCAGCACAGAAGGCGCCACCCCCAAGGGCCAGCGCAAAGGCTTACCCATGTGCAGCGCCAAAACCCGCGCGCCTTCGATTCGACTGGCAAAACTCAGACGGGTAACTTCTACTTCGGGCAATTCAGGCATCGAATCCGCTTTAAAGACCAGTGAAATGAGGGGAAAGGCACTGTGACGCGACAGCTCGTGGATTATGATGGCTTCATGAAATATTGGTTGTCATCGGTTGCATTGGTCTGGGCCACGGCGGGGGTATGTGCCGAATCGCCTGTGCAAAACTCCAAGCTCAACGCCGTCTTGTTTTACCAATTGCTATTGGGCGAACTCAACGTGCAAGCGGGAGAACCAGGGTCGGGCTTTGCCATCATATTGGATGCCGCACGCAGAACCAAAGACGAAGCACTGTACCAACGCGCAACCGAATTGGCTTTGCAATCTCGCTCGGGTGAAGCTGCCTTACAAGCCGCCAAAAGCTGGAAGTCCAGCCTACCCGAATCGCAAGAAGCCAATCGCTATATTTTGCAAATTCTGTTGGCCCTCAATCGCATTGAAGAAGCTGGGCGCGCACTGAAGGCCAGCATTGCCAGTCTGCCTGTCAACGAACAATCTGCAGCCATTGGCTCTATTCCCCGCGTGTTCAGTCGGGTTCAAGACAAAAGCTTTGCGGCCAAAATTGTGGAACAAGCGCTCTCTAGCGCCATTCAAAATCCTGAAACTGCGGGTACCGCCTGGACCACCATTGGCCGCATGAAGCGCGATGCAGGTGACATTCAATCCGCTGCAGAAGCCGCACGAGCAGGTCATGCGGCCAACCGTAAAGCCCCCGGCCCCATCATGTTGGCCTTGAGTTTGGTCAGTCAAGTGCCAGACGAAGTGCAACCCATGATTTCGCAATACATGGCCGGTGATGCACTGCCCGATTTGCGTTTGGGCTATGCACGCACTTTGATCGACCTGAACCAAATGCAACTGGCTTTGGCACAGCTCAACCAACTGACCAAGCAGCAACCCGAATTTGCAGCGGGCTGGTTGTTTTTGGGCTTATTGCAAAGCGACTTGTCTCAAGTGTTGCAGGCCGAGCAGTCGCTTCAGCAATACATTCAATTGGCCTTGAAAGGCTCTGACCCAGACAAATCAGGTGGTTTGTACGAAGCCTATCTGTCCTTGTCACAAATGGCGCAAAAACAAGGTCGCCTAACCCAAGCCGACGAATGGTTGGCCAAAATCCCGCCCGATGCAGACCCACTCAAAGTGGCCAGTCGCAGGGCCGCTTTATTGGCGCAGCAAGGCCGTAAAGCCGAAGGGCTGAAGGTGCTTGAACAAGTCAAGGTCAACAACCCGCAAGAAGCCAAGCTCAAAGCATTGGCTCTGTCGCAGTGGTTGCGTGAAGACAAACAAGTTGCTGAAGCGTTTGCAAGCATCGAAAAAGCATTGGCTCAGTTTCCGGCAGACACAGAGTTGCAATCAGAAATGGCCATGTTGTGCGAAAAGCTGGGGCGCTTCGACCAGATGGAAAGCATTCTGCGCGGGCTCATGAAAGCCAAGCCCAATGACGCGCATGCCTTCAATGCACTGGGTTATTCATTGGCAGATCGCAACATTCGATTGAATGAGGCTCGAGAACTCATTCTGAAAGCTGTTCAACTGGCGCCGCGCGACCCCTTTATTCAAGACAGCTTGGGTTGGTTGGAATACCGTGCTGGCAACGCCCAAGAAGCCTTGCGAATTTTAGAAGCAGCATTCAAGGCTCGTCCCGATGCCGAAATTGCGGCGCACTTAGGCGAAGTGCACTGGAGCCTAGGTCAATATGAAAAAGCTGGCAGCGTTTGGCGCGAGGGCCTGATGCTCAAGGCCGACAACGAAACCCTGCTTGAAACCCTCAAGCAATTCAAGTTCAAGCCCTGAGCAAGCCGAAAGTTAAAGAGCCTATGAAACGCTTGGTGACGATAAGCTGCTTGGCCGCTTTCATGCTGTCGGCATGTGCCATTGGCTCAGGTGCGGGTGAGGGTGCGGGTGCGGGTGCGGGTTCGGGTGCAGTTGCAGCGCCAGCAGACAATCAGGTCGTAACGGTGCAAGCCGAGGTGCCCAAACCAGCCTTCAAAGCAGGTCGCTTTGCGCTGCAAGTTGAATCGCAACCACCCCAGACCTTCATTTTGTCGTTTGATTTAACGGGTGGTTTGCCCGATGGCACGCTGAACATTTACAACCCACTGGGCTTGCAAATGGCCCGCCTAGAGTGGACTGCAACAAGTGCGAAACTCGTTCAGGGCAGTCAGGTAGGCTATGCCGCAAACCTTGAAAGTCTGGTGTACCAACTCACAGGCACACCCTTGCCCACCGCTGCTTTGATCGATTGGCTTAGCGGCAAACCCACACCAGCAGAAGGCTGGAATGTCGATGTCAGCGAATGGCATTTGCGGCGCTTGGTGCTGGAGCGTGTTCAACCGGCGCCGCGCACGGTGCTTCGAATTGCCTTTGAGTCATGAACTCACTTCACAACGTTTTAGCCCCCGCCAAACTCAATTTATTTCTGCACATCACAGGCAGGCGGCCGGATGGCTATCACTTGCTGCAGTCGGTTTTTATGCTGATTGACTGGTGTGACGTGATGCACTTTGATGTGCGCTCAGACGGCCTGATTAGCCGAGAAGACCTCACCACACCTTTGCCGCCCGACGACCTGATCACGCGTGCTGCAAGACTGCTGCAAAAAACCACGGGCACCTCGCTGGGCGCCCACATCGCCATTGAAAAGCACATCCCTGCACAAGCAGGCATGGGAGGCGGCTCCTCCGATGCAGCCTCTTGCTTGCTAGCGCTCAACAAGCTTTGGAACCTCAAGCTATCGTTCGAGCAACTTGCCGCCTTGGGCATTCAACTGGGTGCCGATGTGCCCTTCTTCTTGCACGGCCACAACGCTTGGGTGGAGGGTGTGGGCGAAATCATTACCCCCATTTTCTTGCCTCCCGCCCAGTTTTTGGTGATCAAACCCGCCGAAGGTTTAGAGACCGCTAAAATTTTTGGTTCAGAGGCCTTAAAGCGGGACACAAACCCTGCTACAATTTCGGTCTTTGCAGCAGACCCGTACGGCTTTGGCCAGAACGATCTGCAACCAGTGGCCCAGCGCCTCTGCCCTCAAATCAGCGATGCAATTGGATGGCTTGAAACCGCCAAACTATCATCAGCTGTGATCAAAGGCAGAATGACGGGCTCCGGGAGTGCAGTGTTTGCGCAAGTGCCACGCGGTACGGATTTAAGTCAAATGCCCCAAGTTCCAGCAACTTGGCTCAATTGGCAAATTCGAATGTGTAGCAATTTGGAAGTTCACCCCCTGAAGGGTTGGGCATCCAGCGACGATTGATCGGTCGGCAGCTCTGGTTTACCAAAGCTACCAACCCGTGTAGGGGAGTCGCCAAGTTGGTTAAGGCACCGGATTTTGATTCCGGCATCCGAAGGTTCGAGTCCTTCTTCCCCTGCCAAATGATTCAAGTGCGGTCATTCAAAAGATGACCGCACTTTGTTTCAAAGCGCGGTCATTCGCGTCATGATAGAAATTTATGCGGTAACACGCATCGGCCCATCATTTGATCTCGCTGAGTAGCTCATGCAGCCAATCGACACACACACAAATTCAGACTTCATGGTCTTCACCGGCAACGCCAACCCAGTTTTGGCGGCCGAAGTTGCCTACGAGTTGGACATTTCTCTTGGCTTGGCAGACGTGGGCCGCTTCTCTGACGGCGAAGTCACCGTTGAGTTGAAGCAAAACGTACGCGCTCGCGACGTTTTCATCATTCAATCCACCTGCGCGCCCACCAACGAAAACCTGATGGAACTGCTGATCATGGTCGACGCATTGAAGCGCGCCTCAGCCGGTCGCATCAGCGCCATCATTCCTTACTTTGGATATGCCCGCCAAGACCGTCGCCCACGTTCAACTCGTGTGCCCATCACGGCCAAGGTGGTTGCCAACATGCTGCAAGCGGTGGGCGTCAATCACGTCCTCACCATGGACTTGCACGCCGACCAAATTCAAGGTTTCTTCGACATTCCCGTCGACAACATTTACGCCTCACCTGTGCTTTTGGGTGACCTCCGCCAAAAGAACTACGAAGACCTCATTGTGGTCTCCCCCGACGTGGGTGGTGTGGTTCGCGCACGCGCTTTGGCCAAACAACTCAACTGCGATTTGGCCATCATCGACAAGCGTCGTCCCAAGGCCAACGTCAGCGAAGTGATGCACGTCATTGGCGACATTGACGGCCGCAACTGCGTCATCATGGACGACATGATCGACACCGCAGGCACCTTGGTCAAAGCCGCTGAAGTGCTCAAAGAGCGCGGCGCCAAAAAAGTTTACGCTTATTGCACACACCCTATTTTCTCGGGCCCCGCCATCGACCGCATTGCCAAAGGCTCTGCCCTCGATGAAGTGGTTGTGACCAACACCATCCCGTTGTCACAAGCCGCTGCAGCCTGCCCCAAAATTCGCCAACTCACTGTGGCGCCGCTGTTGGCCAACACCATCCAGCGCATGGCACACGGTGAGTCGGTCATGAGTTTGTTCTCAGACAAAGACTGATCTGGAACATCAATGTGGATTGCCGTTTGGCAATCCTTTTTAAAACAGAGTCGTACTGGTCGCGGTCGGCTCAACTTGGAGTTAGTTATGAAATTTGTCGCTTTTGAGCGCTCTATGCAAGGTACGGGTGCGAGCCGCCGTCTGCGCAATTCAGGTAAGACACCTGGTATTGTTTATGGCGGTGTGGATCAACAACCCCAATTGGTCGAACTCGACCACAATGCCCTGTGGCACGCCCTGAAAAAAGAAGCTTTCCACGCAAGCATCTTGGACATGGAATTGAACGGTAAAGAAACCAAAGTGTTGCTCCGTGACTTCCAAATGCACCCCTACAAACAATTGGTTTTGCACATCGACTTCCAACGCGTTGATGCCAAGACCACTTTGAACCGTAAAGTGCCTTTCCACTACTCTGGCGAAGAGACATCTCCTGCCGTCAAAGTGGACGCTTGCTTGATCAACCACGTGATGAACGAATTGGAAATTACCTGCTTGCCAGCTGATTTGCCAGAAGCCATCAACGTTGATTTGTCTGGTTTGAAGAAAGGTGTTTCATTGCACCTGGCCGACATCACATTGCCTAAGGGCGTGAAGGCTGTCACACACGGTAAGAAAAACCCTGTGTTGGTGTCTGTTGTAGCGCCTGTCGTCGAAGAAGCACCTGCTGCTGACGCCGCACCTGCTGCCGATGCCAAAGGCAAAGCCAAGAAGAAGTAATTCTTCGTACAGCTTCAACACTTCATGTGTTCAAACAACCCGCCTTGTGCGGGTTGTTTTTTTTCAACTTGTTTTGTTTTTATACTCACCCATGATCAAGTTGTTTGTTGGCCTCGGCAACCCAGGCGCCGAATACGAAGACACCCGCCACAACGCTGGCTTTTGGTGGATTGACGCCTTGGCGCGAGAGCTCAACGTTAATTTGGTGCCCGACAAAAGTTACTTTGCCAAGGTGGCACGAACCCAAGTAAAAGGCCAGACCATTTGGCTTCTTGAACCTCAAACCTTCATGAACTTGTCCGGCAAATCAGTAGGCGCATTGGCCAAGTTCTTCAAAATTACACCTCAAGAAATTTTGGTCGCTCACGATGAACTCGACGTCGTGCCAGGTCAGGCCAAACTCAAGTTTGGTGGCAGCCATGCAGGTCACAATGGACTCCGCGATATCCACACGCAATTAGGTACTGGTGATTATTGGCGATTGAGGTTGGGCATTGGCCATCCTGGTGTCAAAGAAGAAGTACCCAACTGGGTGCTCAAAAAGCCCATGGCCGAGCAACGCGACTTGATCCGCGAAAGCATCACTCGATCGGTAAAAGCGGCTGACATGCTGATGGCAGGCGAGATGGAAAAGGCCATGGTGCAGATTCACACCAGCAAGCCCCCTCGTCCTAAACCACCGCGCCCTGAAGGGGTTTGAACTAGCGCCCCTAAGGCGCCTTGCCCTATGGCGTCCCAAACAATTTACCCAGCGTTCTGCAGACGCTGGTACTTCTGGAACAAAGTTTCTTTGGTTTCCACGTGTTGTGGATTAACAGGAATACAAGCCACTGGGCACACCTGCACACACTGCGGCTCGTCAAAGTGCCCCACACATTCTGTGCACTTGCTGGGGTCAATTTCATAAATTTCTGGGCCGAGGTAAATCGCCTGATTGGGACATTCAGGTTCGCAAACATCGCAATTGATGCATTCATCGGTGATCATCAAAGCCATAAATTTCTCACTATTTCAGCCCGAATTATCGGGCAGAGGTGGCGGGTTCTTGCACTGCGCCTAAAATACCCCTGTGGAACCCCTACTCAACGCCGACTTACATTGCCATTCCGTGGTGTCCGATGGCACGCTCACGCCTGAAGCTTTGGCTGCGCGCGCCAAAGCCAATGGGGTGCAACTGTGGGCGCTCACCGATCACGATGAAATTGGTGGTCAAGAACGCGCCATGGCAGCCGCCAAGGCCGAGGGCATGAAATACCTCACCGGCGTTGAAATCTCCATTACCTTTGCTGGCAAAACCGTGCACATTGTGGGCTTGGGCTTCGATCACAAAAACGAGGCGCTGGTTCAAGGCCTGCGCAATACGCGCGGAGGCCGCAGCGAACGTGCCAAAGAAATGTCTGATGGGCTGGCCAAGGTTGGCATCGTAGGTGCTTACGAAGGCTCGCTCAAATATGTGGGCAACCCAGAACTCATTTCACGCACTCACTTTGCTCGCTTTTTGGTAGAAAACGGCGTGTGCAAAGACACCTCCGAAGTGTTTCGCAAGTACCTGACCGAAAACAAACCAGGTTTTGTGCCTCATCGTTGGGCATCGCTTGAAAATGCTGTAAGTTGGATCACTGGCGCTGGCGGTATTGCGGTCATTGCACACCCTGCTCGTTATGGGTTTACGGCCAACGAAGAGTTTGCGCTTTTCACCGAATTTATAAACCACGGCGGCCGCGCTGTAGAAGTGATCACAGGCAGCCACTCTAGTGCCGACGCTTTGCAATACGCCGACACTGCACTCGAATTCAACCTGGCAGCCTCACGTGGCAGCGATTTCCATAGCCCCGAAGAAAGCCACACAGACCTGGGCACCTTGCCTTGGTTGCCATGGCAACTGACGCCCGTGTGGGAATTGTTGTCAGACCGAATCCAGTGACACACACCCCTGCTCAAAAGCTGGCTTACCCTAGATTTAAATTTTTGTCAGATGCGCCTTAAGGGTTTGAATTGCCATGGCCCAGTATTTTTCTGTTCACCCCGCAAACCCTCAGCAACGCTTGCTCAAACAAGCGGTGGCCTTGCTCAACCAAGGCGGCGTGTTGGCCGTGCCCACCGACTCAAGCTACGCACTTGTATGCCACATGGACGACAAAGCAGCCGCCGATCACTTGCGCAAAGTGCGCGGCGTGGACGACAAACATCACCTTACCCTCTTGTGCCGAGATTTGAGTGAGCTGGCCAACTACGCCAAAGTTGACAACGCACAATTCAGAATGTTGAAGCAAGCCACGCCTGGTGCCTTTACCTTCATTTTGGAAGCCACCAAAGAAGTGCCACGCAGAGTCAGTCATCCGCAGCGTAAAACCATTGGCCTCAGAGTGCCCGAGCATGCCGTGCTTCAAGAGCTGCTCGCCTTGCACGGCGCGCCGCTTCTGGCCACCACCTTGATTCCTCAGGGAGAATCAGACCCCTTGAATGATCCTGAAGAAATTCGCGACCGATATGAAAAACTCATTGCTGGCATCATCGATGCAGGTGCATGCGCCCGAGAACCTACCACCGTCGTGGATTGCTCGGACGGTGGCATTGAGGTGGTACGCCAAGGCTTAGGGGACGTTGCCTTGCTGGGTTTGTAGGCCCAGCCACTCAACACTTTGAGACAATTGCACTGTGGACACATCTAACCTGATTCAAACCGTATCGGTCTATGCCATTCCCGTGATCTTTGCCATCACGCTGCATGAAGCTGCGCACGGTTATGCCGCCAAATACTTTGGTGATCGCACGGCTGCCATGATGGGACGCGTCACGCTCAACCCCTTCTCGCATATCCATTGGGTGGGCACCATCTTGTTGCCGCTGCTGCTTTACTTCAGCACCAGTGGTGCGCTGCTGTTTGGCTATGCCAAGCCCGTGCCGGTCAACTTTGGCAATTTGCGTCACCCTAAACGCGACATGATCTGGGTGGCCTTGGCTGGACCTGGCGTCAATTTGATTCAGGCCATTGTTTGGGCATTGCTGTATGTGGTGTACACCGACTTTGGCGTCACCGAAAAATTCTTCTTGGCCATGTGCAAAGCCGGCGTACTGAGCAATGTGGTGATGTTTGCCTTCAACTTATTTCCGCTACCGCCCTTAGATGGCGGTCGCATTGTGGTGGGTCTGCTGCCCTGGAAACAAGCCTATCAATTTTCTCGCATTGAGCCTTATGGCTTTTTTATCGTGATCGGCTTGGCCATTACGGGCGTGGTCAATCACCTGTGGCTAGACCCAGTGATGGGTGCCACGTTTGGACTGATCGAGCTGATTTTGAAATCTCTTTCTTAAAGCAATTTTTTTGAAGTAGCCTTTGCCATGACGACCGACAACAGCCAACGCACCCGTGTATTGACCGGCATTACCACCACCGGCACGCCACACTTGGGCAACTACGTGGGCGCCATTCGTCCCACTGTGCAAGCCAGTCGCAACCCAAGCACCCAAGGCTTTTATTTTTTAGCCGACTACCACGCGCTGATCAAATGCGATGACCCCGCACGCATTCAGCGTTCTACCTTAGAAATTGCCGCCAGTTGGATTGCAGCCGGTTTGGACCCCGAGGGCGTGATGTTTTATCGCCAGTCTGACATTCCAGAAATTCCAGAGCTCACGTGGCTTTTGACCTGCGTCACAGGCAAAGGCATGCTCAACAGAGCACACGCGTACAAAGCGTCTGTGGATAAAAACAACCTGGCAGGCAATGACCCCGATGCAGACGTTACGGCTGGCTTGTTCATGTATCCCGTGCTCATGGGTGCCGACATCTTGATGTTCAAGGCGCACAAAGTGCCCGTAGGCCGCGATCAAATTCAGCACATTGAAATGGCGCGCGACATGGCGTCCAGTTTTAACCACTTGTATGGTGAGCACCTGGTATTGCCTGAAGCTGTCATTGAAGAATCTGTGGCGTTGCTACCAGGCTTGGATGGCCGCAAGATGAGCAAAAGCTACGACAACACCATTCCGCTCTTTTCTAGCAGCGCGCAGATGAAGAAATTGATCTCGGGCATCGTGACCGATTCACGTGCGCCTGGCGAGGCCAAAGAGACCGAAGGCTCGGCGTTGTTTCAAATTTACCAAGCCTTTGCCAGCGCCCAAGAAACTGCTGCTTTGGCCAAAGCTTATGCCGATGGCATTGGCTGGGGCGATGCCAAGCAAGTTCTGTTTGAACGCATTGACCGCGAAGTGGCACCTATGCGCGCCAAGTACGAAGAGCTCATCAACAACCCAGCTCAAGTGGATGCACTGTTGCTCAAGGGTGCCGCCAAGGCGCGCGAACTGGCCACACCTTTCATCAAAGAACTGCGCCATGCAGTCGGCTTGCGCTCATTGGCCAGTGCTGCAACAACCCAAGCAAGCGCCAAATCAGCTCGCGCTGCATGTCCTTCGTTCAAGCAATACCGCGAAAAAGACGGCCAGTTTTATTTCAAGTTGGTCGATCAACAAGGTCGCGTGCTTTTGCAAAGCGTAGGCTTTGGATCGCCCAAAGACGCAGGCTTGGCCATTGCCCAATTGCAACAAGACGAGAGCACTGCTTTGGCTGTTTTGGGGGCGCAAGTTGCGTTGGGTGAAGGCGCGAGTGCAACGGATGTAACAGACGCTTTGTCTGTGTTGCGCTCCGAGCTGGCTGAGAAGGCCAAAGCCAAGGCTTAAGCCGCGTACTCACAAATCTTTAAAAAGTGTTCAAATTTCACAAAAGTTGCTTGATTTGTTGCAGACTTTGCTGATACTCTCATACTTTAAGTTTCATTCTTGAGCACACCATGACTGTTTACGTGATTGACGACCATCCTCTGATGCGCGACGCCCTCACCATGTTGGTCCAGCGGGTTCGTCCTGGTTTAAAGGTGGTGTCTGTGCCCAAACTCAGCAGTTTGGAGTCCACGGTAGAGCGTCAAGGTGAACCTGAATTGATTTGCCTCGATTTGAAACTGCCCGACACCTTGGGTTTGTCGGGTGTGCATGCGGTTAAGGCCAAGTTTCCCAACGTGCCGCTGGTAGTGGTCACAGGCTCAGAGGCCAGCGAGTGCGAAGCAGCTTGCCTCGATGCTGGCGCCAATTTATTTATAGAAAAAGCCAGCCCGCCCAACACCATCATTGAAGGTCTGCGCACTTTTTTGCCTGCGCCAGAAGAAGCCGAAACAGAGTCCGGCACGGCAGTACCTACCAAACTTTCAAAACGTCAAAAACAATTGATTTTGATGTTGGACCAGGGTCTCAGCAACCGCGACATTGCCGACAAACTCACCATCAGCGAACACACCGTCAAGGTTCACTTTTGGCGCCTGTTTCGACGCCTTGGCGTTAACAGCCGCACGCAAGCTTTGCACTTTGCGCGCACCAACGGCTGGCTGGGTATTTAATCTTTTTTCTTTTTGTTGACGATGTCGGGGGTGACAGCGTCAATGACATTGATCACCGTCTTGCCGGTGTAAATGACAGTGGAGGCCACCACATCGGCCACAGCCACCACGGCGCAGCCTTGCATTGACAAGCAGGTGATGAGCGCCAAACAGGCAGTTGCAATTTTCATGACCAAGCTCTTTTAAGTGAAGCCACCTGAGGGCAGCGTTAATTTGATGTGTGAATTTTAGCGAGCTCAGTGGCGCACAGGTGAATCACCCGGATCGGCCTCTTGCACTTGCTTATAAAAGCGTTTGGGCATGTGGGTGGTTAGACGCTCAATGGCCAAATCAATCATGTTGGGATGTATCTCGTGGCCAATATAGGGCAACACATCGGCCGTGACATCGGCGTCAATGGCCACCAACCTCTCTGCGGCACTCACGGCAAAACCATAGTGAATGACATTGTCGGATTTGCCGTGAAACAGATGGTAAGTGACTGTTTCTGGCGCTTGTACCGGCAACTCGACAAATCGACTTCCAAAACCCATGACGCGGCCGCACAGCTTGTCCTCTTGCAAACTGGCCGCTAAAGACATGATGCCGCCTTGCGAGAAACCGACCAGCGCTGTGGCTTCATGGCCAATATTTGCGCGTTGCTGCCACCCACGAATGATCGATACAAAACCAGACAAGGCATCGCTCACACGTTGAGGGCGATTTTCTTCGGTCACACCTTGAAGTGGAAACCATTGCCAGCCAAAGCCTGCTTCTGCCGGCTCAGTGGCTTGCACACACACCACGTATGCTTGCGGAAATTCTTCTGCAAAGCGTTTGGCCAAAGGCTGCATGTCTTGCGCATCAGCGCCATAACCATGGAACAGCAAGAAAAGTTGTGCGGCTTGCGCAGGAGCTTGAACGACGATGTCTTGAGTCATGCAGATATTTTGCCTTGGCAAAGCAAAAAAAAGCCAGCACTTTTGAAATTCTGTGCTGGCTTGGCAGAAAGCGTTGAGTGCGATCAGCTTTCAACAAAGATACGTGCCTTGCGAGGTGTGAGTACCAAGGTTTCGCCTTCTTTGTACTGCTGTTCTGCAAACAAGTGGGCTGACAGTTGCGCCTCAATGACCGTGTCTTTGGCAAAGTCGTGATGGTCGACCGGCTCAAATTCAAGGCGCGCAATGGGCCCCACCACAATGGCGCGGGTCAGCTTGGCTTTGATGCCTGTATCGCCTGTACTGTAACGCTTCACTTCAATGTCGTGCGTGCGAACATAAGCAAAGGCTTTGCTGTCTTGCACGTGTTGGTGCTCTGGACTGTTGAGGCTGACGGCGTTGTCGCCACCAATGAGCATTTCGCCTTCGTGGGCGCGGCCATGGAACAAGTTCACATCGCCCAAGAAGCC
>CAZJAL010000029.1:0-36620 GCA_964544175.1 uncultured Limnohabitans sp. | reverse complement strand
GCAAGGCGCTACCGACGTAGGTCCTAACCCCGATTCATTGCCTGGCTACTACGGCTTGGCTGAAGGCTCTTGGAAGCACTTTGCCAAAGCTTGGGACGTCGACTTTGAGTGGATCAAAGGCCGCTATGCCAGCCCTGCCATGATGGGCAAAAACGGCATCACCGTGTCGCGTTGGATTGACGGTGTGCTCGAGAAGAACGAACTGATTGACCAAGACAGCAACCTGCGCGGTGTGTTCTATTGGGGTCATGCCCCCAACTCCCAAACACGTGGTTTGGAAATGAAGCGCGCCATGGACAAGCTCGACTTGTTGGTGGTGGTCGATCCTTATCCATCTGCCACAGCCGCCATGGCTGCCATGCCAGGCAAGCCAGAAGACCAGAACCCCAACCGTGCGGTGTACTTGTTGCCCGCTGCCACGCAGTTTGAAACCAGTGGCTCTTGCACCGCGTCCAATCGCTCATTGCAATGGCGTGAGAAGGTCATCGAGCCTTTGTGGGAAAGCCGCTCCGATCACATGATCATGTACCAATTGGCCGAGAAGTTGGGCTTTGGCAAAGAGTTGGTCAAGAACTACAAAATGCAAAAAGTCAAAGGCATGGACGAACCCGTGCCCGAAGACATCCTGCGCGAAATCAACAAGTGCGTCTGGACCATTGGCTACACCGGCCAAAGCCCAGAGCGCCTCAAAGCCCACATGCGCAACATGCATGTTTTTGATGTCAAAACGCTCAAGTCCAAGGGCGGCAAAGACAAAGAAACAGGCTACGACTTTGGTGACGATTATTTTGGCTTGCCATGGCCTTGCTACGGCACGCCCGAACTCAAGCACCCAGGCTCACCCAACTTGTACGACACCTCCAAGCACGTCATGGAAGGCGGCGGAAACTTCCGCGCCAACTTTGGTGTGGAGCGCGAAGGCAAGTCCTTGTTGGCTGAAGATGGCTCCTATTCCAAAGGTGCCGACATCACCACAGGCTACCCCGAACTCGATCACGTGTTGCTCAAGAAATTGGGCTGGTGGGGCGAGCTCACAGAAGCCGAAGCCAAAGCAGCAGAGGGCAAAAACTGGAAGACCGACTCTTCTGGCGGCATGATCCGCGTGTTCATGAAGAACCACGGTTGCCATCCCTTCGGCAATGCCAAGGCCCGTGCTGTTGTTTGGAACTTCCCCGATCCTATTCCTCAGCACCGCGAACCGCTGTACGGTACACGCCCCGACATGATGGCCAAGTACCCCACGCACGACGACAGAAAAGCCTTCTGGCGTCTGCCCACGTTGTACAAAACCATTCAAGACAAGAACATCGCCGACAAGGTCCATGAGAAGTTCCCGCTCATCATGACTTCCGGTCGTTTGGTTGAATACGAAGGTGGCGGCGAAGAAACGCGCTCCAACCCATGGCTGGCCGAATTGCAACAGGAAATGTTTGTCGAGATCAATCCACAAACAGCTTCCAAGCGCGGCATTCGCAATGGCGATCGGGCTTGGGTCAAGTCACCTACGGGTGCTCGCTTGAATGTTCAAGCCTTGGTGACCGAGCGCGTCGCGCCCGATACCGTGTTCTTGCCATTCCACTTCTCAGGTCGTTGGCAAGGTGCCGACATGTTGGCGCATTACCCCAATGGCGCTGCACCGATCGTGCGTGGTGAAGCTGTCAACACAGCCACCACTTATGGCTACGACAGCGTCACCATGATGCAAGAAACCAAAACAACCGTTTGCGATGTGGAGAAGGCGTAAAGCCTTTGCCACACACAGGAGTAAAACATGGCAAGAATGAAATTTATCTGTGATGCAGAGCGCTGCATTGAATGCAATGGTTGTGTCACCGCTTGTAAAAACGAACACGAAGTACCTTGGGGCGTCAACCGTCGCCGCGTGGTCACTTTGAACGACGGTGTGCCCGGCGAAAAATCTATTTCTGTAGCCTGCATGCACTGCTCAGATGCGCCTTGCATGGCAGTCTGCCCCGTCAATTGTTTCTATCGCACCGAAGAGGGTGTGGTGTTGCATGACAAAGACGTTTGCATCGGTTGCGGCTACTGCTCCTATGCATGCCCCTTTGGCGCACCTCAGTTCCCAAGCGCAGGCACCTTCGGTGTTCGCGGCAAGATGGACAAGTGCACCTTCTGCGCAGGTGGCCCCGAAGCCAACGGTAGCCAAGCCGAATTCGAAAAGTATGGTCGCAACCGTTTGGCCGAAGGCAAGTTGCCTGCTTGCGCCGAAATGTGTTCGACCAAAGCCTTGCTCGCTGGCGACGGCGACGTGGTGGCCGACATCTTCCGCAACCGCGTGGTTCAACGCGGCAAAGGCGCAGAAGTTTGGGGTTGGGGAACTGCTTATGGCAGTAAAGCCGATGCGAAAGGTGCCAAGTCATGAGCAATATCAAACGATTGACAGGCTTAGCCATCTCTGTTGTTTTGACCGCAGGCCTCACAGCCTGTGGCGACAAAGCCCAAGAATTGGCAGGCCAGCCTAAAGTGGATGCAGCGCCCTACACCGGCACTGGTGTGAAGGCTTTTACCGAAGCTGATTGGAAAGCTGGCGACAAAAACAGCTGGGCCCAGCAACTCAAAACGCGCGCTCAGTATGGACAAAACGATCACACGCGATCCAACTGAACGTGGGAGAGCAAGCATGAACCGATCTTCGGTAACTAATTACATTCAGTCGGGCCTGCTGGCGGCTGGCTTGATGTTGGGTGGTGTCCTGAGTGTGTCTGCCCAAACACCTAGCGCAGCACCTGCGGCAGCAACAGCAACAGCAACAGCACCGGCGGCGGTGCCTGCTGCAGACAGTGGCAAGACAGGTGCACTTGGCGTACAGAGCGCCAACATCTTTTCTATTGCACCCGACGCCAACACCGATCCCAAGTACGCTGATCAAAACAACGGCGATCGCAGCAAGGTTCAGCCTGGCAACAATGCGCCTATGTGGCGACAAGTCGGCGCAGGTGTAACGGGCTACAGCAGCCTTCCTGCGTCAGAGGCGCCTGAAGCTGGCAACCTCATTCAACCTTTTGTTCAATACCCAGGTTCCAAGCTCACCACAGCGGGCGAGGCATGGCGTCAAGTGCGCAACAACTGGATCATTCCTTACGGTGGTTCCTTGCTGCTCATCGTTGCATTGGCCATTGCCTTGTTCTATTACGGCAAAGGCACCATGAAGTTGCACGGTACCGAGACAGGCCGCAAGATTGAGCGATTCACGCCGCTAGAGCGTGCAGCGCACTGGACCAACGCCATTGCTTTTGTGTTGCTGGCTGTGTCTGGCGTAGTCATCGCCTTTGGTAAGTATTTCATTCTGCCCGTCATCGGTACAGCCTTGTTTGGTTGGTTGACCTATGCCTTGAAGAACATTCATAATTTTGCGGGCCCCTTGTTTGCGGTGTCCCTCATCATTGTGTTTGTGACTTTCTTGAAGGACAACTTCCCAAGCAAAGAAGACATCACCTGGTTGTTAAAAGGTGGAGGTATGTTCTCAGGTCAAGAAGTGCCATCACACCGCTTCAATGCTGGCGAGAAAGTCGTTTTCTGGTTTGGCGTTTTGGGTCTGGGTGTCATTGTGGTGGGCTCTGGCTTGGTGCTGGACAAACTCATTCCGGGTCTCATTTATGAGCGCGGCACCATGCAAATTGCCAACATGATCCATGGCGTCGCCACTGTTCTCATGATGGCCATGTTCATGGGGCACATCTACATGGGCACTATTGGTATGCAAGGCGCTTACAGTGCCATGCGCGAAGGCTATGTCGATGAAACTTGGGCCAAAGAACACCACGAACTTTGGTACAACGACATCAAAGCAGGCAAGATTCCTGCGCAAAGATCTCCTGAAGCAGCTGCCCAAGGTGCTACCGTTTCCACATCAGCATCTGCTTAAAGTTTGAGGATACAAACCATGAAAAAAACATTCATCAGCTTGGCCACGGTGGTCTTGGCATCTTTGTTCAGCGTTTCTGCCATGGCCAAATTGCCTGCCCTCAGTGACGAGGCCAAGGCCAAGGCGGCAGAAGCTGCTGCAAAGACTGCACACGGCAACAAAGTGGCCGATTTTCAGCTTTGCAAATCTCGCGAAAAAGTCGCTGCTCACTATTACAAAACGGCCAAGGCCACGGGCAAGCAAACCACACCTCCTGTGGCCACACCCCCATGTGCTGATCCTGGACCGTTTGTGGCTGCACCACCTGCACCACCTGCCGCAGTCGCTGCAGCCCGCGCGAAGCCCGCTGTACCGGCCGCCGCGCCCGCAGCACCTGCCAAAAAATCCTGATTTTTCCCTGAATTCGTCAGGTTGAAAGTCCCTCGCTGAGTCAGCGAGGGACTTTTTGCGTTAGGCTCGTGCAAGTCTATTTCAATTACACATGTCGACTCCATCCTCCCTCAAACCACGACTCACGCAGGCCCGAGCCGAACTCACGCGTCAAATTGAGGTGGTCAATGAGTTTGGTGAAGCGTCACACATTCACATACCCGCCGAACGTGCCCTGACGGTCTATTTGGACAAGCGAGAACTGGTGACCCTCATGACTTTGGGCGCGAGCCCAGAGCACTTGGTGTTGGGCTTTTTGCTCAATCAACGCTTGATTCAATCGGCCAACGAAATTGATTCCATCACCGTAGATTGGACCTTGGGTGAAGGTGAAATGGGCCAACCTGGCGTGGCTGCGGTCAAAACACGCGAGGGTCAAAGCGAGGCTGGTCACAAGACTGCGGCGCGCGTTGTTACCACGGGTTGCGGCCAGGGAAGTGTTTTTGGTGACTTGGTCAATGACATTGATGCCATTCAACTCGATCCCCACGCAAAAATAGATCAAGCCACCTTATATGCCCTGGTCAATGCCATTCGCATTCAAGAAACCACTTATAAATCGTCTGGCTCTGTGCATGGTTGTGCCTTGTTCAAAGGCGCGGACATGCTGATGTTTGTGGAAGATGTTGGACGACACAACGCTGTCGACACCATCGCTGGTTGGATGGCCATGAACGACGTCAGTGGTCAAGACAAAGTGTTTTACACCACAGGCCGTCTCACCAGCGAGATGGTGATCAAGTCAGCGCAAATGGGTGTGCCAGTTGCGGTGTCTCGCAGCGGCATTACGCAAATGGGCCTTGAAGTGGCGCAACGCGTGGGTCTCTGTGCCATAGGCCGTGCTACCAACAAGCGCTTCTTATGCTTCAGTGCGGCACATCGTTTGATTTGGCAAACAGAATTGGCCGAGAACGCCGCTAAGTCTGTTGCCCATGACTGACCGCGCCAACATGTCGGTGATCCCTGCTTGGCGGTTGGCCCTTCAATTGGGCTGGCGCAACTTGTGGCGAGACTTTCGCTCGGGTGAGTTAAACCTGCTGTTGGTATCTGTGGTCTTGGCTGTTGCTGCACTTTCGGCCGTTGGCTTCTTTGCAGACCGTTTGCAAGCTGGCTTGTGGCGTGATGCTCGCCAACTTTTAGGTGGCGATGCCGTGGTGGTGAGCGACAAAGTGACGCCTGTTGCTTTTGTCGCCAAAGCGCAAGCCCTGGGTTTGAAAACACAAACCACAGTCAACTTTCCCAGCATGGCACGCGCCGATGATGCCCAAGGCGGCGACACCAAGCTGGTAGCACTTAAAGCCGTTTCTGAAGGTTACCCTTTGCGCGGCAACATGAGTTTGTTCAAGCCAGAGGCCTCCAATCCAAAGGTGGCGAGCGAAGACGTACAGACCACCCGCGAGGTCCCCAAGCCAGGCTCCGTTTGGGTCGACCCAGCATTGTTAGAAAGTTTGAATTTGCAATTGGGTGATCGCTTGTGGTTGGGCGACAAAGACTTGCGCATTGCCGCACTCATTCACCGGGAACCCGATCGCGGTGCCAACTTCATGAATTTTGCACCCAGGGTCATGATGCACCATGACGACGTGGCTGCCACGGGCTTGGTCCAACCGGCCAGTCGCATCAGCTACCGCATGGCCGTTGCAGGTTTAGAAGATCAACGCAACGTGCAGTTGTTTTTGAAATGGGCCAGAGATCAAGTTTTATTGCCAGAAGTTCGTGGCGTTCAAATTGAATCGATGGAAAGCGGCCGGCCCGAAATGCGTCAAACGCTAGACCGTGCAGAAAAGTTTTTGAACTTGGTTGCTTTGTTGGCTGCGTTGCTGTGCGCTGTGGCTGTGGCTTTGGCTTCGCGTACTTTTGCGGCGCGGCACTTGGATGGCTGCGCTTTGCTGCGTGTCTTAGGCCAAAGTCAGCGCACGCTCAGCCTGGCTTACGGTTTTGAATTTGTCACAGCGGGTGTGTTTGCCAGCGTGTTGGGGCTTGCTTTAGGATTTGGCATTCATCACGCCTTTGTATGGTTGTTGGCGGGTTTGGTCGATGCACAACTGCCGCCCAGCTCGGGAGCACCTGTCGTCTTGGGTTTGGGCATGGGGCTGACCCTGTTGGTGGCTTTTGGTTTGCCACCTGTTTTGCAGTTGGCCAAAGTGCCAGCCATCCGCGTCATCAGGCGTGACATGGGTGGTTTGCAACCTGCATCGATTGGCGTCTTGGTCATGGGTTTGTTTGGCTTTGCTGCAGCCCTGATGTGGGCCAGCCGCGATGTGAAGTTGGGTTTGCTGACTGTCGGTGGCTTTGCTGCCGCCACGCTGTTTTTTGCAGCCATCACTTGGGTCATGTTGAAACTGCTGAGGCGTTGGGTGCCAGGTCAAGCCACACCTAGATGGTTGCTATTGGCCACGCGTCAAGTGATGGCGCGCCCCGCCTATGCGGTGGTACAAGTCAGTGCGTTGTCTGTTGGCTTGTTGGCATTGGTCTTGTTGGTTTTGCTTAGAACCGACCTCATCAGCAGTTGGCGCAAGGCCACACCAGTCAATACACCCGACCGCTTTGTCATCAATGTGCAGCCCGATCAAACTGCGGCATTTCAGTCAGCATTGAGCCAAGCCGGTGTGTCGTCCTACGATTGGTACCCCATGATTCGCGCACGCTTGGTGGCCATCAATGACAAAACTGTCAGCCCAGAAAACTATACGGATGACCGCGCAAAACGCTTGGTAGACCGTGAATTCAACGTGTCAGCGCGTGCTGCCAAACCAGAACACAACGCAGTGGTACAGGGCAAATGGACAGAAGGTGAGAAGGACGCGCTGAGTGTGGAAGCTGGCATTGCCCAAACCTTGGGCTTGAAGATGGGCGACCGCATGCGTTTTGATGTGGGCGGTGTGATGTCTGAAGGGCGCATCACTTCCATTCGCAAAGTGGACTGGGGCTCGATGCGTGCCAATTTCTTTGTGATGTATCCGGTAGATCAATTGCCCGATGTGCACTTGAGCTACATGGCTGCATTTAAAACCCCAGAGCAAAAATCGTTTGAGCGCAATTTGTTGCAGCGGTTTCCCAACATCACCAGCGTTGACATGCGCGCCACACTGACGCAAGTGCAAAAAGTGCTAGACCAAGTGATCAGGGCGGTTGAGTTTTTATTTGCGTTTACCTTGTTGGCTGGCTTGCTGGTCCTGATGGCTGCTGTGACCTCCACGCGTGAAGAACGCAAACGTGAATTTGCCATCATGCGTGCCCTAGGCGCTACAGGCCGTTTGCTGAGTCAAGTGCAAACGGTCGAGCTCATGGGTGTTGGCTTACTGGCGGGCTTTTTGGCCAGTTCGGTGGCCGTTGGCGTGGGCTGGGGTTTGGCCCGCTTTGTGTTTGAGTTCGATTGGACTGCATCTTTGTGGGTGCCCTTGGCAGGATCGCTAACAGGCGCTATGTTGGCCTGGGTGGCCGGTTGGTGGGGTTTGTCTGAAGTGCTGCGTCAGCCTGTGTCGCAAACTTTACGACAGGCTGCAGAATGAGTTCAGCGAGCCTCTGAAGGTGTGAGCAGCACCACCAATGCGCCTGCTCCGCCCTCTGCGGGCTTGGCTTGAACAAAAGCCATCACTTGGTTTTTTTGCACCAACCAACTGTGCACTTTGGACTTGAGTACGGGTGTTTTGCCCGGTGAGCCAAGTCCTTTGCCATGCACCACTCGCACACACCGAATGCCGTGCTTGTGCGCCTCTCGAATGAAGGTTGTCAGAGCCAGACGCGCTTCATCGCTGCGCAAACCATGCAAGTCGATTTCGCGCTGAATGGACCAGTCGCCTTTGCGCAATTTGCGCGTTACCTCCGGGCCAACGCTGGGCCGTCTGAAACTCAAGGCTTCGTCGGTGTCGAGCAGGGTACTGACATCAAACTCATCGCTCAGGGAGTCTTGAATGACCTGCGCTTCGTCTTTATGCAACTGTGTTGCTACTGGCGCGCGAGGTGTTGTGGGGATGTGGGCTTTGTTGTGCAAAGGCAAAGGCGCAACTTTACCGATGGCCCTTGCAAATAAATTCTTATCGGCCTCTGCTTTTTTCAGAGCAGCCGCGCGCGCAGCAGCCTCAGCTGCTGCTTTGGCTTGCGCCTCGGCAATTTGCTTTTGAACGAGTTTGAGGTCTTGAAGCGATTGAAATTTCACGTGCCAATGTTGCCACAAGCCTTGCCCGATTTAAGGCTTGTTTACAAAACACCTTGCTCGGCCATGGAGAAGGCTTGGCCAGGGCCCACAATGACATGGTCCAGTACACGAACATCGACCATGGCCAAGGCAGATTTAAGGGTGTGGGTAAGGTGTAAGTCGGCAGGACTGGGGTGCACCGACCCACTGGGATGGTTGTGTGCCAACACCACGGCTGCGCTGTGGTGGTGCAGCGCCCGTAGCACCACCTCGCGTGGGTAGACGCTGGTTTGGCTAAGGGTGCCCCGAAACAAGGTTTCCATGCAGAGCAGCTTGTGTTGGGCATCCAAAAACATCATGGCAAAGACCTCATGGTGTTTGTGCGCCATGTGGAGTTGCAAAAATAACTGCACACTGGCCGCGTTTTGCATGACTTCACGGCTTTGCAATTGCTGCGACATGGCGCGTTTGGCCAGCTCCATGACGGCCAACAGCTCGGTTTGTTTGGCCGGTCCTAAGCCTTTAATTTTGCCTTGCTGGTAAGCCGGGGTGATGAGTAAATTGGCCAATCCACCACTGGCCAACAGCATGTCTTGGGCCAACTGCAGCACATTTCGCCCTGCGACACCTGTGCGAAGCAGCAAGGCCAACAATTCGGTATCGCTGAGGGCGCCGGGTCCGCGAGACAGCATTTTTTCGCGCGGTCGGGTATCGGGTGGGATTTCTTGGAGGTTCATGGGGCCGTTCTTTCAGATAAATGCCCCTTTGAAGCGCATTTCGCGGCCAAAGGCCAAGAAGCTTTTTACAATGGGGGATGGACAGTTCAAGTCTGTGCCCACAGGCTGCCGCCGGCAGTACTGAGAGTTTTCATTGGCCTGCATTGAATTGCCCCTCCTTACCATTGACGCATTTATGACCACCGTACAAGCCGGATCCTTTTTGACACTGCACTACCGACTGGCAGGGCCACAGGGCACCCTCATTAACACCTTTGAGGAAAAGCCTGCCACCCTGTCTTTAGGCTCGGGCGAGTTGTCGCCTGGCATGGAAGCCTGTTTGATGGGTTTGGAAGAAGGTGTGCGAACCACGTTTGAGTTGCAAGCTGGCGTGGCCTTTGGAGATCGCAACCCCGACATGCAGCAATGGGTGGCCCGCAAGTTGTTGGCCCAATTGGGAGCTGCACAAGAGCACTATGTGCCCGGCGATGTGGTGCAATTTCCCACGCCCGATGGCCATGGCACCTATGCGGGCGCCGTGATGCAAGTGGCTGAAGATGGCGCTGTGTTGTTTGACTTCAACCACCCCTTGGCGGGGCAACCCGTCACGTTTGAAGTTCACATCATTGGCATTTTGTAAAACCCTGACAGTTAAGCACTGAATCGAATCATCATGGGCGTACAAGAAATTTTGTTAGCTGAACCTCGCGGCTTTTGCGCGGGCGTCGATCGTGCCATTGACATCGTAGAAGCGGCCATTGCCAAATTTGGTCGGCCAATTTATGTGCGTCATGAAATTGTGCACAACACCTATGTGGTCAACGATCTCAAAACCAAGGGCGCTATCTTCATTGAAGAGCTGAGCGATGTGCCGCCAGGCGCCACTTTGGTGTTCAGTGCCCACGGTGTTAGCAAAGCCGTTCAAGCTGAAGCAGAAGCACGTGGCTTCACTATTTTTGATGCCACTTGCCCTCTGGTGACCAAGGTGCATGTAGAAGTGGCCAAGCTCCACAAAGAAGGCTACGAGTTCATCATGATTGGCCACAAAGGCCACCCGGAAGTGGAAGGCACCATGGGCCAATTGCCCGATGGCATTCACTTGGTCGAAGACACTCATGATGTGGTCAAGGTTCAACCTAAGCAAACTGATCTCTTGGCCGTCGTCACCCAAACCACTTTGAGTGTGGACGATGCTGCAGAAATTTTGTTGGCGGTGAAGCAACGTTTTCCTAAAGTACGCGAGCCTAAGCAACAAGACATTTGCTACGCCACCCAAAACCGTCAAGACGCTGTCAAGCTCATGGCCCCCGAAGTGGATGTGTTGGTGGTGGTGGGCAGCCCTACCAGTTCCAACAGCAACCGACTGCGCGAACTGGGTTCGCGCATGGGCGCTGACAGTTACATGATTGACAGTGCAGATGAGCTGAAGAACGAATGGTTTGAAGGCAAGCACCGCGTGGGGTTAACGGCGGGCGCCTCTGCACCCGAGGTTTTGGTTCAAGACGTCATTGCCCGCTTGCGCGCATTGGGCGCCACTTCTATCCGCAAGTTAGATGGTGTGACCGAGACCATCAAATTTCCCTTGCCCAAGGGCCTAAAATTAAACGATGGCCAATGATTTTTTGGCCACTTAAATCTTTTTCAAAATGTTAGACATCCTTTTGCTTCGTAAAGATCTAGACGCCGCCGTAGCGCGTTTAGAAACCCGTAAAAATCCCCAAGCTTTTTTGAATGTAGAAAAGTTTCGTGCTTTGGAAACAGAGCGCAAAACTTTGCAAACACGCACTGAAGAATTGCAAAGCCAACGCAACAATTTGTCTAAGCAAATTGGCATGCTGAAGTCCAAAGGCGAAAGCACAGACCAAGTGATGGCCGATGTGGCCAGCATCAAAACTGAACTCGATGCTTCTGCCGTGCGTTTAGAGGCTTTGCAAGCCGAACTTCAAGACATGTTGCTGGCCGTGCCCAACCTGCCCCACGAAAGTGTGCCTGTGGGTGCTGATGAACATGGCAACGTTGAAGTTCGCAAGTGGAGCGTCGACGGCAAAGGCCCCAAGACCTTCGACTTTGAAGTTCGCGACCATGTGGACATTGGCGAAAAACTCGGCCTCGACTTTGACACTGGCATCAAATTGTCTGGCTCACGCTTTACGTTTATGCGCGGTCAAATTGCCCGCATGCACCGTGCGTTGGCACAGTTCATGTTGGACACGCAAACACAACAACACGGCTACACAGAGTGCTACACCCCTTACGTGGTGAATGCAGAAACTCTGCGCGGCACTGGCCAGTTGCCTAAGTTTGAAGGCGATTTGTTTGCGGCCAAAAAAGGCGGACAAGACGGCGAAGATGCGGTTGACACCCAGGCGCTGTATTTGATTCCCACCTCAGAAGTGACATTGACCAACGTGGTGCGCGATGAGATTTTGGCAGAGTCCGATTTGCCCATGAAGCTCACAGCGCATACACCGTGCTTCCGTTCAGAAGCGGGCAGTGCAGGGCGTGATACACGCGGCTTGATTCGTCAGCACCAGTTTGACAAAGTCGAGATGGTGCAAATTGTTCATCCAGAAAAAAGCTACGAAGCGCTGGAAGAAATGACGGGCCATGCAGAAGCTATTTTGCAAAAGCTGGGCTTGCCTTATCGTGTCATGTTGTTGTGCTCGGGTGATATGGGTTTTGGTGCTACCAAAACATATGACCTCGAAGTGTGGGTGCCTGCCCAGGGCACTTACCGTGAAATCAGTTCTTGCTCTAACTGCGAAGCATTTCAGTCACGACGCTTGCAAGCGCGTTTTAAAAATGCGCAAGGCAAGAATGAATTGGTGCACACCTTGAATGGCTCAGGTTTGGCGGTGGGTCGTGCGCTTGTCGCGGTGCTTGAGAATTACCAGAATTCCGACGGTTCTGTGACGGTGCCTGAAGTGTTGCGTCCCTACATGGGCGGCATCACAGAGTTGCGTGCCTAAAGGCTACTGATAAAATTTGCGGCATTGACCCGCCGCAATGTTGAGTGCAGGAGAGGTGGCAGAGTGGTCGAATGTACCTGACTCGAAATCAGGCGTGGTGGCAACATCACCGAGGGTTCGAATCCCTCCCTCTCCGCCAAGTCGATAGCCTCGTTAAATTGCGGGGCTATTTTTTTTCTATTCAAGGGCATGCCAACACACAAATTCAATCGTCCCTAAAATCGCGCCATGATGAAATTAAGAAAATTCATGGTGTTGGGTGGCGCCATGACGATGGTCTGCGCATTGCTAGCCGCCTGCGTCAGCCTGACACCTCGTTCAAATCAAGACTACGACGCCAGCAAACCACACCATCGACCAGACGGATTCTCCAACCGATACTCAGAACGTTCTGACAAGCCCGGCTTGTTACGTTGGCAATGGGAGCGCTTCCGAGATGGTTTGCCCAAACCGCCTGCAGCACCTATCAAAGGCGTCGAGCCAGATCTTGAACTCATCAACAGTGACAGCCCTAAGCCCAGAGTGACATGGGTTGGACATTCCACGCTGTTGGTTCAAGTCGATGGTTTGAACATCTTGACCGACCCTCATTGGGGGCAACGCGCTTCGCCCTTTAGTTTTGCGGGCCCTAAGCGCCATCAGGCACCCGGCATACCTTTCGATAAATTGCCCGTCATCGATGCCGTTGTGATCTCACACAACCATTGGGATCATTTGGACAAAGACACTGTCCAAGCACTCATGACGGGGCATGCAGGCGTTCGTTTTTTTGTACCGCTTGGCATACAACATTGGTTTCAGAATGAAATCAAAGGAAGCCTTTTGCAAGGTCCAAAGCAGAATGTTTTTGCGTTGGATTGGGATCAACAGGTAAATCTAAATGGCAAAACAAAAAACCTCGAGTTGCACTTCTTGGCGGTCCAGCACTGGAGTGCCAGATCCATCAGCGATCGATACGAAACACTTTGGGGCAGTTGGGCCTTGATGCACCCCGACTTTAAATTCTGGTTTTCGGGTGACCTTGCTTACTCGCCCGATACCCAAGAGATTGGCAAGCGCATGGGCGGCTTTGACTTGGCGGCCATCGCCATTGGCGCCTACGAACCCCGATGGTTTATGAAAGACTCGCATGTCAATCCTTCAGAGGCGCTGCAAGTCCAAAAAGATGTCAATGCCAAAGCCGCCATCGGCATTCACTGGGGTACCTTTGATGGCATGAGCGATGAGCCTCTAGATCAGGCACCAAGGGATTTAGAGTTTGCTAAAAAAGAGTCCCCTACGCCCGTTAATTTCTTTGTGTTGAAACATGGCCAAAGTTGGCGTCGGTAGTCGTTTTCCATACACCTGCTAGCATTGGCCATTAGCATTTCAAGCCTCCAACTAGGAAGACCCTCCATGAACCTCAATGTCAACGGCAACAACGTCACCCTAGACGTCGACCCGCAAATGCCCTTGCTCTGGGTTCTCAGAGACTCCCTCAATCTCACTGGCACCAAATTTGGTTGTGGCATTGCAGCGTGCGGCGCCTGCACAGTCCACAAAGACGGCCAACCCGTCCGCTCATGCGTCACCCCTGTATCAAGTGTTGCAGGTTCCAACATCAAAACCATTGAATCCTTGGGTACCCCTGACAAACCCAGTGCCTTGCAACAAGCCTGGATAGAAGAACAAGTGCCCCAGTGTGGCTACTGCCAAAGCGGCATGCTCATGGCCGCTGCTGCGCTCTTGGCCAGAAAACCCAAACCCACCGATGCCGACATCGACGAAGCCATGACCAACCTGTGCCGATGCGGCACCTACCAACGCGTTAGAGCCGCCATTCACCGCGCAGCCGGAGCGCAAGCATGAAGCGCCGTAACCTCATTCTGAGTGGCCTAGGCCTCACCGGTGCCTTGATTGTGGGTTGGGGTGTCATGCCACCACGCTCACGTTTAGGCAAGCCAGACAACATGCTGTCGACCGAAGGTGATGTTGCGCTGAACGGTTGGATCAAAGTTGCCAAGGACGGAAGCATTGTTTTGGCCATGCACCGCAGTGACATGGGGCAGGGTATACACAATGCACTGGCCATGTTGGTAGCAGAAGAATTGGACGTTACTTTAAAGAGCGTTCGACTTGAGCAAGCTGGCCATGACGCCATCTATGGCAACGTGGCTATGTTTGTTGGGACCTTGCCATTCCACCCCATGCAGTCAGAGGGCAAAGACAAGCCCATGATGGTCAAGACAGGGGAGTGGATGGTCAGCAAAGTGGCGCGCGAATTGGGTGTCAACGCTACCGGCGGCTCTTCGTCTGTCAAAGATGCTTGGGAACATTTGCGCATAGCAGCGGCCACAGCCAAAGCCAGCTTGTTGTTGTCTGCAGCAGATCAATGGAAAGTGCCTGCCAAAGAACTGACCGTCAAAGACGGCTTAGTTAGCCATGCTTCAGGAAAGTCTGCTCACTTTGGTGAACTGGCCAAAGGCGCAGCGGCTCAAACCCCTACCAATGTTTTGCTCAAAGATCGCAAAGATTGGCAATTGATTGGAAAAGCGACACTGCGCTCAGATATTCCTGCCAAAACAAATGGCTCAGCTGTGTTTGGTATGGACGTTCGTCTTCCAAACATGCTGTTTGCCAGCGTCATTCAAGTGCCGCAAATGGGAGGCTCGCTCAGCAGCATGGACACCCAGGAAGCCTTGGCCATGCCTGGTGTTGTGAAGTGCATTCAATTGTCCAGTGCCGCGGGTTCTGCCCCTGGCTTTGCAGTCATAGCCAAATCAACTTGGCATGCACAGCAGGCTGCCCAAAAAGTAAAAGCGCAATGGACTCAGCGCAAAGAAGGTGCCATTGATACGAAGCGCATTGAATCTGAGCTGATTGAAAAACTCAAAACAGAAAGTGGCTTTGCTTTTCATGAGCAAGGCGATGCTGCCAAAGCTGAAGCGGGTGCTGCGCGCGTCATTCAAGCGCAATACAAGGCCCCTTACTTGGCGCACGCCACCATGGAGCCCATGAATTGCACAGCGCAATTCAAAAACAGTCAATTGGAAATTTGGGCGCCCACGCAAGTGCCTGGCCTGGCGCGCGCTGCGGCGGCCAAAGTGGCCGATTTGGATGAAGACAAAGTCAAACTCAATGTCACTTTGTTAGGTGGTGGATTCGGTCGACGTTTGGAAGTGGATGTGGTTGTGCAAGCTGCGCAGTTGGCCATGGCCACTGATGGCGCGCCAGTGCAATTGGTTTGGTCGCGTGAGCAAGACATGACGCACGACTACTACCGCCCCATGCACGTAGCACAACTGAGTGCCGCCATCAATGCGCAGGGCCAAGTTGAGAGCTTGCAAATTAAATCGGCTGGCGATGCCATTTCGCCGCGATGGATGTCTCGTGTGCTACCAGCGCTGTCTGGGCCAGTGGATGCCCCCGACAAAACAACAGCCGAAGGTTTGTTTGATTTGCCCTACGGCTTTGAGCACCAACGCATGTCGCATGTGTCTACCAAGATGGGAGTGCCCATTGGTTTTTGGCGTTCTGTAGGTCACTCACACAATGCATTCTTTTCTGAAAGCTTTATCGATGAATTGGCTTTTGAGTCCAAGCAAGATCCTGTGGCATTTCGGATGGCGCTTTTGAAGAACGCGCCACGTTATGCGGCGGTATTGAAATTGGCCACAGACAAAGCCAAGTGGGGCACAGCCTTGCCCGCAGGTCATGCGCATGGCGTTGCCTTGCACGAATCCTTTGGCTCTATCGTGGCGCAAGTGGCCGAGGTATCGATGCAAGACGGCAAACCCCGTGTACATCGCGTGGTGTGCGCCATCGATTGCGGTACGGTGGTCAATCCTGGCACCGTAGCGCAACAAGTCGAAAGCTCGGTTAACTTTGCATTGACAGCTGCCTTGTTTGGACAAATTGACATCCAAGATGGCGTTGTTCAACAAACCAACTTTAACAACTACCCCTTGGTGAGCATGGCGCAATCGCCTGTGGTTGAAACTTGGATTGTGCCCAGCACCCATTCGCCTGAAGGTGTGGGCGAACCCGCAGTGCCACCGTTGGCGCCAGCTGTGGCCAATGCGATGTTTAAATTGACAGGCCAAAGAATGAGATCTTTGCCCTTGAAAGCTTAAGCCCTTTTAATTTATTGCGTTAGCTTCTCATTCAAAATCACGCTATGCCTAATTACAAACTCCAAGTTGAAGTTACCCCTCAGTATCTGCCTGAGCAATCTGATCCCACGGGTGACCTCTACACATTTGCCTACAGCATCACCATTACCAACACCGGCAATATCGCGGCGCAGGTGATCTCTAGGTCATGGAGTGTGAACGATGCCAATGGTCTCCACGAAAAAGTGAAGGGCTTGGGCGTGGTGGGCTATCAGCCATTGTTGCAACCGGGTGAAAAATTTCAATACACCAGCGGCACACGTTTAAGAACACCGACCGGCACCATGCATGGCAGTTATTTCTGCGTGGCCGAAGATGGCGAGAAGTTCGATGTCGACATTCCCATGTTTGTTCTGGACGCCCTGAGCAACGAATCAGGTAAGCGCAATTTGCACTGATCTGAGCAAGAGCCTCTAAATTGATGGGGCCATCAAGTAGTTCAAAATGGCCTTCTGCACAGGCAATAAATCCATTTTCTGTAAGTAGCCTACAAATTCTTTGTAGTGCAAAGGATCAAAGGCCACTTCTTGCCCAATGTGAAATGGCGGTGTGGTGATCAGTTTGGGTTGCCCCAACGCAGCCAGATGATCGAGAGTCAGTGACCCTTGCGTGTTTTTAAATCCTGAAGGCCAACTGTCAGTGATCACGACATCTGTGGTGCTGTCTATTTTTTCGACAAATCGGACATGGTCATTGGACTCATGAAATTGTGCGTCGCACACATGCACCATGTCAAAGCCCAAGACCTGAGCCAGCTCGTGCCATGACCTGAACACATTGGTCGTTGGGCCCCACAGTGTTATTTGGGTATTGGCCAAGGGACCGATGGTTTTTTCAATCGAGTAGGCGTCGGTCAAAACTTCACAAGGGTGCCCTAAAGCCGTCATGGCGTTGACCACTGGGCGGTGCGAGGCCTGGGCAAATTCCATGAGGCGATCGTGATTGCCATCACGAATGACATAGATGTCGTAAAACGGATCGAGATACCCAGCTAGGTCACAAGCACGTTCAGCAGTTTTCAGCAGATTGGGCAACTCTACAAAGCTCAGATTCAGTTCGCGAAAGGCTTGGATAAACGTGGTTCGCGTGCGAATGCCATTGCCTTCAAATGACCATGCCACATTGCCTTGCAAAGGACGGATAGGGTTGTCTGCCAATTGCCAGATGGCCTGAATATCTTGAGCCGTGAGGTCGTTGATGCAAATGAGCTTCATGTGCCAAGTGTTGGAAGGGAAAGATCGATCACTATAAGGGGGCTTGTCTAAAAGCGGTGTCATTTTCTTGAGCTATCTCAAGCTTTGTGAATTTCGACATTGAAAGACCGATTTTTGGTCGTAGAATCTAAATAAGAATAATTCTCATTTAGAAAATTGTCCAATTTACCCCTCTTCAACGCGCAGTTGTCCGCTTTGTCATGCGATGCCCTCACCCTCGATCACCTTCAAGTGGGGACGCAGGGAAAGATCGCGGGCATTCAAGCAGACCCGGACTTAAAGCAACGCTTGGCAGCTTTGGGCTTGAGGGCTGGGTCCAAGGTCCATGTTCTGCGAAAGGCCGATTTCGGGGGACCTGTGCATGTGCGTGTGGGTACCACCGAAGTGATCATGCGTTTGAAGGAAGCAAAGCGCATCGTCGCCGTGCCCATGATTGACGACTCAGCATCACCTGCCAACAAACCCTGATCCTCATGAAAAAGATTGTTCTGATTGGCATGCCCAACACGGGCAAATCCACTTTGCTCAACCGCCTCACAGGTGCGCATGCCAAAGTAGGTAACTGGCCGGGCCTCACGGTGTCCTTGCTGTCTGCTCGATTGCTGGTGGGCGATCAAATGGCGCAACTGATTGACCTGCCTGGCATCTACGATTTGAGTGGCTACTCTGAAGATGAAGGAGTGGTCACCACCTACTTAGAAACACAAAAGCCCGACCTCATTTTGTTCATGATGAACGCCTCTCAGGTGGACCGTCAGCTGACATTGTTGTCGCAAGTGACCTCCCAAGGGATTCCGGTGGTCATGGTGATGAACATGGCCGATGAGGCCAGTGCAATGGGCATCACCATCAAGGCGGATGTTCTCCGTCAAACTCTAGGCATTCCTGTTTGTCTGTTGTCTGCCAAGTACGGTCAGGGCACCGAGCAATTGCAGAAATTTATGCGAGAGGGGCTGAAAGCCGAGCCCGCCAAAGCTTTGTCACCCCTAGAGGTGGAAGCGGCCTTTACATCCGGTGTGATGGTGCCTGCGCAAGCGTCGCATCAACTCACAGAGCACATTGACAAAGTATTGCTTCACCCTTGGTTGGGTTTGCCCATCTTTTTTGCAGTAATGCTGCTGTTGTTTGAAGGCGTGTTTGCCATCGGCAAGCCCTTGCAAGATGGCATGACTTGGCTGTTGGCCATTTTCCGAACGGAAGCCCTAGAGCCGTTGTTGAGTGGTTTACCAAGCATGGTGCAAGGCCTGTTGTTGGATGGTTTGTACAACGGCATTGGGACGGTGGCCAGTTTTGTGCCACTCATCATTTTGTTTTTTTTGTTTCTGGGCATGGTGGAGGACACCGGCTATTTGTCGCGCGCTGCCTTTCTGATGGATGCCTTGATGTCCAAGTTTGGTTTAGATGGCAGGAGCTTTGTGATGTTGTTGATGGGCTTTGGGTGCAACGTACCGGCTCTTCTGGGGACTCGAGTGATTCGCTCCAAAGGCCTACGTTATCTCACCATGCTGACCATCCCATTTTCATTGTGTTCAGCGCGCTTGCAGGTGTTTGTGTTGTTCATCGCCTCCATGTTCACAACACAACAAGCGCCCTGGGTCTTGTTCTCTTTGTATGTGGTCAGCATCTTGATGGCCATGCTCACTTCGGTGTTGTTTAAAAAGCAATACGTCAACGTCGATGCCTTTGTGTTGGAAATGCCCCCTTACCGGTTGCCGACTTTGCGTCAAATGGTGCTGAAGGGATGGCAAGAAGTCAGGCACTTTTTGAGCAGAACCACGCGCTTCATCATGTTGGGGGTGCTCCTCATTTGGGTGCTGACCAACTTTCCGCAAGGTGTTGCTGCGGGTAGCGTAGATACTTGGGCAGGACATGTGAGCCATTGGCTGTCGCCCTTGCTCAAGCCCCTAGGCATCAATGAACAGTTAACCATCGCTTTGGTTTTTGGTTTTGTCGCCAAAGAAGTGGTGATTGGGGCGCTGGCTGTGATTTATGGTCATGAAGGTCAAGCCTTGATGGACGCCATCGAGCAAAACATGGATTGGATCAGTGCGTACAGCTTTATGTTGTTTGCCTTGATCTACACGCCCTGCGTATCCACCATTGCCACCATTCGCAACGAAACCAAAAGCTGGGCGTTTACAGTCTTGTCAGTCGCATGGCCACTGTGTGTGGCGTGGTTGGTGAGTTTTGCGTTTTACCAATCGGCGCAATTCATCAGAGTGCATTTCTTTTGAACGGCACTGAAGCATTTTTCAATCAGCCTGATAACAGGTCAGGTTGTAAACTCAGTGAATGCAATCACTGGTCAACTCACAAAAAACGAACCTTATCGGTATAGGCTGGATGATTGCTTCCATGGCTGGGTTTGCCATTGAGGATGCATTTCTAAAGACCGTGACCCAACAAGTACCCGTGGGGCAAGTGTTGATGATGTTTGGTGTCTTTGGTTTGTGCACCTTCGCACTGATGGCGCGCCGGGTTGACGCGCCATTGTTTCTTCCGCAAGTCTTTACAAAGCGCATGCTTTACAGGGCTGTTTTTGAATTTTTTGGGCGCCTGTTCTATATCTTGGCCATTGCCCTGACGCCCATGTCGTCTGCAACAGCCATTCTGCAGTCAGCGCCTTTGTTTGTGGTCATCGGCGCGCGAATTTTTCTGCGTGAAAAAGTGGAGGGTCAAACTTGGATCGCCATTTTGCTAGGCCTGTTGGGTGTCATGATCATCCTTCGCCCATCAGCCGACGACTTTTCTGCCTTGTCTTTGCTGGCTGTGGTGGGCACACTTGGTTTTGTCGGCCGAGATTTGTTGTCACGAACGGCGCCGCCTGCTTTGACCAAAGAGGTGCTTGGTTTTTATGGCTTTAGCACCATGGCTATTGCAGGTGCCAGCTTTGCGCTCTGGGATGGCAAAGCATTCGTGTCCTTGGGGTGGACGCAAGGCTTGATGTTGGGTGCCGCTTTGGTGGCCGGTGTATTTGGCTACACAGCCCTGATGACGGCCATGCGCACAGGCTCGATTGGCGCGGTGACGCCCTACAGATATTCACGCCTTCTGTTTGGTATTTCGATTGGCGTGCTTGTATTTGGTGAGCAACTCGATGCGCCCATGATCTTGGGCTGTGCCGTGGTGATTGGCGCGGGCCTATTTATCGGTTGGCAAAACCAGCGTCGTCAACCCGCTCAATGATCACAGGGTCGTTGTCGGCATTGATCACGCGAACGCCGTGTTTGCTCAATATTTCTACATAAACTGAAGCGGCGCCCTGTTTGGCCAAGGCGTCTAAGCTTTCAATCACGGCACTGACTTTGACCACTTCGGCGGTGTCTGCCGTTAAACCCACTTTGCAGTCAAAGTCCCAAAAGTCGACCTCTTTGGGCAAGGCACGATTGCGTTCGCGTTTGAAGTATTTGCGAATCTCGTGCTTGACGGCTTCCAACACGCGGTCGGCGTTTTTACCTTCAATTTGCAGGGGGAAGTTTTTTTTCATCTTGGAATCCTAGAGGGGCAAGCGCCCTTAGAGGACGTTGATGCAAGACTTGATTATCGCTTAGACCTCAAAGACATCTAAAATTTCTTGTATTCACTGAAACTGTTTATGACTGACGCCCAAAGTACTGCCAGCGCACCTCTCCTTCACATCCAAGAAGGCATTGCCTCCATTACGCTGAATCGGCCCGCCCAGCGTAACCGCTTAGAAAACGAAGACTTGCAAACTTTGTTGGCACACTTTCAGCAAGTGAACCAGGATCAATCGGTGCGTGTGGTGGTCCTCACGGCCAACACGCGCGGGCAACCCAAGCCCGTGTTTTGCGCAGGCTATGACATTGGTGGCTTTGACGAAGAAGGGCAGGGGGCCACTTCATTTGAAAGAGTGCCCGAAGCTTTGGCAGTATTGAGGCCCATCACCATTTGCGCACTGAATGGCAGTGTGTATGGTGGTGCCACAGACATGGTGCTGGCTTGTGACTTGCGCATCGGTTTGCAGGGTCTTGAATGGCGCATGCCTGCGACGGCCATTGGTCTGCACTACTACCCCAGTGGCTTGGCGCGCTACATCCATCGAATGGGTCTCGCGGCTACCAAGCGTGCTTTTCTCACAGCGCGCCCCTTCACTTGGCGGCAACTGAGCCAACTGGGTTTGTTTGAAGACTTCGTAACTGCCGAAGTTTGGGAAGATTGCTTGAAAGAATTAACCCAAGACATCATTGCGCTTGCGCCTTTGGCTGCCGAAGAAACCAAAAAATCAATCAACGAAATCGCCACGGATGTAGCTCAAGAGGCCACACTTCGCGAGCGTGTGGAACGCACCAGCCTTAGCGAAGACTTTGCAGAAGGGCGCGCGGCGTTTGCTGAAAGGCGGCAGCCAGTTTTTCGGGGGCGGTGAGCGCAGGGCGCTGTTTTGAATAGCGCGCCAGACTCAAACCTTCGGTGCTAATTTCTGGTGTGCGGCCCAGTATCACATCGGTCAAGTAACGGCCCGAACCACAGGCCATGGTCCAGCCCAAGGTGCCATGGCCTGTGTTCAAAAACAAGTTGCGCAAGGCGGTGCCGCCCACAATAGGCGTGCCATCGGGTGTCATGGGCCGGAGGCCCGTCCAAAATTGCGCTTGTGCCACGTCACCACCTTGAAACAAATCGTTGGCCACCATTTCTAAAGTGGCACGACGTTGGGGGTTTAAGCGCAAATCAAAGCCACTCAGCTCGGCCATGCCGCCCACACGAATGCGTTGGTCAAATCGTGTAACAGCAATTTTGTAGGTCTCGTCTAGTACGGTAGACACTGGTGCCAATGATTCATTCACCAAAGGCAAAGTGAGTGAGTAACCTTTGACGGGGTAGACCGGAATGTGGATGTTCAAGCCCTGCAGCATTTGTCGGCTGTAACTGCCCAATGCCAATACGTATTGGTCGGCGTGCAGTACTTCTCGGGTGGGGCTCCTCAATTGAATGCCTTGAATCGATTGGCCATCCGACAAAATCTGCTCAATGGTCTCGCCGTATCTAAATTTGACGCCCAAGGCTTTGGCCATTTCAGCCAACTGCAAAGTGAACAAGCGGCAATCACCGGTTTCGTCGTTGGGCAAACGCAAGCCGCCCAACAAGCGACCCTCACGCGGCGCACAGGCTTGATGCAAGCCAGGCTCGACTTTGAGCAAGCCTTCACGATCTAATAGCTCAAACGGAACGCCGCATTCCTTCAAGACTTCAATGTCTCGCGCAACAGCATCGAGTTGGGCTTGTTTGCGAAACACTTGAAGCGTGCCACCGGTGCGCTGCTCATAAGAAATGCCCGTGTCTGAGCGCAACTGGCGCAGGCAGTCGCGACTGTATTCAGACAGGCGCATCATCCGTTCTTTGTTGACGCTGTAACGCGCAGACGTGCAGTTGCGCAACATTTGCATCATCCACTGGGCTTGAAACAAAGTGCCATCGGCTCGGATAGCCAAGGGCGCATGTTTGTCAAACAACCATTTCAGGGCTTTGAGGGGAATGCCAGGCGCGGCCCAAGGTGTGGCGTAACCTGGTGAAATTTGTCCAGCATTGGCAAAACTAGTTTCTTCTGCAGCTTGAGGTTGGCGATCGATGACCGTGACATCAACGCCGGAACGGGCCAAGTAATAAGCGGTGGTGATACCGATCACGCCACTTCCTAGAACAATGGTTTTCATCAAGTTTCCTTGTTTTGCACAATGAAATTGAAGTGTATTCAGGGTATTGCGGGTGATTTTTCTGAATTTTTTATATTTTTAAGTTAAATTCACTAAAAATATTAGTGTTTTTCTTAAAGTGCAGAAAATATGACTGAACTCGACCGAATTGACAGAAAAATCCTCGATTTGCTGCAGCGTCAGGGGCGTATGTCCATGACGGAATTGGGGGAGCAAATTGGCTTATCAACTTCCCCGTGTGCAGAACGTGTCAAGCGGATGGAGCGCCAAGGTGTGATCACAGGCTATCACGCGCGCATTGACCCCAAGTTGGTGGAGAAGCCTTTATTGGTCTTTGTAGAAATTACACTCACTACCAAATCGGGTGAGGTGTTTGACAAGGTCCGCAATCAAATTGCCAACATGCCCGAAGTGTTGGAGTGTCACTTGGTGTCGGGCAGTTTTGATTACTTGGTGAAGGCGCGCTTGAGTGCCATGACGCAATACCGAGATTTGCTTAGCAACATCCTGAACCAAATTCCAGTGCCGTCACAGTCGCACAGTTATGTGGTGATGGAAGAGGTAAAAGAGTCAAGCTACATCACCGTCTAGGCAGGCGGTGATGCAGTTGAATGCTTAAAACTTCAGGCGCTTGCCCAGTGCTTGGAAGCGAAGTTTCCAGGCCTCGCGTGACAACTCAATGCTGTCGTAGAAGCTAGGAATGACCAGCAGCGTGAGGATGGTGGACGTGATCGTGCCGCCAATGATGGCCACGGCCATGGGGCGATAAAACTCGCTGCCCTCGCCAATGCCAATGGCCACAGGCATCATGCCTGCAATCAGGGCAAAGGTGGTCATGATGATGGGGCGCAAACGTTTACGGCCTGCTGTCATCAACGCCTCCTCGCGTTCAACGCCTTCTTCTTCAAGCGAACGTGCAGCGTCTAGCAACAAAATAGCGTTCTTGGCCACCAAGCCCATGAGCATGATCACGCCAATGAGGCTCATCAAATTCAAGGTGCCACCCGTGAGCAACAAAGCCACCACCACACCAATGAGTGACAAAGGCAATGAGAACATCACCGCCAAGGGGGCTGTGAAGGAGCTAAATTGCATCACCAAAATGAAGTACATGAGGCCAATGCCCGAAATGAGCGCGATACCCATTTCAGCAAATACTTCTTGTTGATCTTTGGACGCGCCATCGAGTTCAATGCCATACCCTTCAGGGAAGTTGATGTTCTTCGCGATCTTCAAAGCATCTGCCGTGACTTCGCCAGAAGAGCGACCTTGAACGTTGGCCGACACGCCAATGGTTCGTTTGCCATCGGAGTGCTCAATTTTGGAAGGTGCTTTGCCCATCGAAATTTTGGCAATTTGCGCCAAGGGAATAACAGTGTTCATACCATTGACCGTGATGGGCAATCTTTCGATATTGCCAATGCTCATGCGGTCTTCGGGTGCCAAGCGCACAGCCACATCGCGTGATTCGCCGGTGGGGTCGACCCAGTCGCCCACTTCGATGCCTGCAAACGCAACGCGCAAAGCGTTGGCCGTGTCTGTGACGGAAATGCCCAAGGAATTGGCCAGACCGCGATCAAGTTCAATTTGCAATTCGTTTTGTGGATCCTGCTGAGACAAACCAACATCCACCGCACCAGGTACTTGACGCAATTGCGCCATGAAGTCGCTGGTAATGGCCAGCAATTTACGTGAGTCGGTTCCACTGAAACGAATTTGAACGGGCTTGGAAGCGCCATTCGACAAGTCGTCTAGCACGGTGTACTCCGCACCTACCAGTTGCGCGGTGCGTTGTCGCAATTCAATGGCAATTTCTTGCGCTGTGCGTTTGCGTTTTGTGCTGTCGCCAATGTCAACATAGATGCGCCCGCCCGTTGGGTTGACATAGCTGTTGGTGGCTTTGGTTTCGGGCAAGCTACGCGCCATGATGGCAGCGGCTTCCAGTTTCATGCGAGAGTATTCCAAATTGCTGCTGGCAGGGGAGCGCACATCAATGGCCAAGGTTTTTCCGTCTGCTTTGGGCAAGAAGCTAGACCCCCCAAACTGAACTTGCAAAAAGATGGCGCCAAAGAAACTGATAACAGCAAAGGCCATCATCCAACGGCGGTGGTGCAAAGCCCAAGCAATTACGTTGCCATAGCGGTCGGCTTGATGGTCAAACCAGTCGTTGAACTGTTTGAGTTTTAAGCTGATGCCTTTTTTGGGCTGCAAGTGCGCGCCGGGTGGGTCACCCCAATAAGCCGACAACATGGGATCGAGTGTGAAGGAAATCAGCAAGCTGACTAACACCGAGGCCACCACCGTTAACCCGAAGGGGCGAAACCATTCACCAGACACACCTGGCATAAAGGCCACGGGAATGAACACCGCCACAATTGAAAAGGTGGTGCCTGCCACAGCCATGCCAATTTCGGCGGTTCCGTTCAATGCAGCCGTGCGACGATCTGAGCCTCGCTCCATGTGACGCACAATGTTTTCTCGCACCACAATGGCATCGTCAATGAGCACACCAATGGCCAGCGACAAGCCCAATAGGCTCATGAAATTGAGTGTGAACCCACACAGCCAAACGGCAATAAAGGCGGTGATCACAGATGTGGGCAGTGACAAAGCGGTGATGAGTGTCGACCGCCATGAGTTCAAAAATACATACACCACAAAAATGGTGAGACCGGCGCCAAAAATCAATGCATCCACCACATTGTTCAAGCTGTTCTGAGCTTCTTTACCGCCGTCTTGCGTGACTTCAATCTTGGTGCCTTCAGGCAGTGACTTGTTGATGTCAGCAGCAATTTTGCGAATTTCATTGGCAACGCCAACAGTAGACGCGTCGCGCGAACGCGTAATGGACAAGCCCACATTGGGTTTGCCGCTTCGAACGCTTAGGGAATTGAGTTCTGCAAAGCCATCGGTGACGGTGGCCACTTGACCCAAGCGAATCAGTTCATTACCACTGCGCTTGATGACAATTTGATTGAACTCAGCAGGTGATTCAATGCGTCCAAGCAGTCGAATACTCTGATCTTCCAAGGCCCCACGAACTTTGCCCACAGGTGCCGTTGCATTTTGCGTGCGAAGCGCGTTGACCACTTCCGTGACGGATAGATTGACCTCGCGCAATTTTTGCGCATGAAGCAAAACACTCAGCTCACGTTTCAGAGCGCCATTGACATTGACTTGGGCCACGCCGGGAATGCCGCGAAATTTGTCGGCAATTTGATCTTCTGCCAGACGCGAAATTTCAGCATGACTTTGGCTTGAAGAAGACAAGGCCAGTTGCATGATAGGTTGTGCTGCTGGGTCAATGCGCAGTATGACGGGCTCACGAATTTCGGTGGGCAGCTTGTAGCGCACTTTGCCAATGGCATTGCGCACTTCATCGGTGGCCTCCACCATGTTCTTTTTAAATTCAAAGAACACCAAAATGTTGGCGTTTCCTTCATTGGCCGTGCCGCGCATTTCTTTGATGCCATTGACCGATTGCAAGGCTTTTTCAATGCGGTTCAGAACTTCACGTTCCACCGTATCGGGCGATGCACCCGGGTAGCTAATGTCTACCACCAACAAGGGCATGTCGACATCGGGAATTTGGTTGACTTTGAGTTTCTTTAAAGCCATGAGCCCGACGGCCATGAGCATCAGCAACACGACGATCGTGACAACTGGCTTCTTAACGCTGAAGTTGGACAAAAACATGGTTTATTGACCCACCTTGGCTGCTGTGTCAGTGCGTGTTGTAAAAGTTTGGCCATCTTTTAAAGAGCTGCCAGAGTTGCGCAACACCTTGTCGCCCGCAGCCAAGCCACTTTTGACCACCCATTGGCCCAAACGCGTATCTCTGTCGCCTAGTTGGATGCTGCGCTTCACAATTTTGTCGCCTTCCAAAGCCCATGCAAAGACTTTGTCGCCTTCACGGCGCAAGCTGCTTTCTGAAATCATCACGGCAGCTTGGGTTTTGGTTTCGACCACGCCTTCGGCATACAAGCCCACCACGGGCGGACGATCTTTGCTGTTGATTTCCACGATGACTGAGACTTGACGGGTAACGGGGTTGGCTGCGCCATCGATGCGCTTGACAATACCGCGATTGGCCAATTGATCCCCCGATTGAGCGACACCGTTGATGCGGAAATTAACGCGTTGACCTACTTTCAAAACGCCCATTTGGTCTGCAGACACCTGGCCTTCAAAACGCATACTGCTTGGGTCAATGACTTGAATCAACTCTTTGCCAATTTGCGCTGTATCGCCTGCAGAGGCCTTGCGTGCGCTGACCACACCCGTAAAGGGAGCGCGAACTTCGGTACGTTCGAGTTGTTGCTTGGCCGCTGCCGCACGCGCTTTGCTCGCCACGAATTCGCTTTGGGCACTGTTGCGCTTTACTTCGGATTCTTCAAGGCCCTGCATGGACACCATGCCTTGCGCTTGCAAAGATTTGATGCGCTGGTACTGGCGCTCTGCACCATCCAATGATTGGGCTGCTGCCCGCAAGGACTCTTCTGCCGAGTTGAGGTTGTCTCGTAGCACGGCACTGTCTAGGGTCACCAGTAAATCACCTTTGCGAACGGGCTCACCATTCTCTTTGTGAACCTTGACCACCATGGCACTGACTTCTGCACGCAGGTCTGCTCGAAGTTCTGGTTGCAATGAGCCAGAAATAACGGGGCCGGTACCGTGATCTGCAGTGCCCAGTTGGAGAATATCTTCAGCGCCCAGGCTGAGTTCTACCGCTTCTGCGGCCTTGCTGGCATCGTCCCCTGGCTTCTTACAAGCCACCAAAGTGCTGCAAAGGCAGACGGTGAAAATGACTGAACAAACAAAGGGATAACGACCCAAAGGAGGGGAACGCAGCATGGGAACTCCGACTAGGTAAAAAGTTCCCGAATTACAGCACGAATTTGGTTTTTTCAAGCCCTATAAGCTGCTCCGAAGCGACCAAATTTCAGGGAAAAGTACCACGTCCAGCATCCGCCTCAGATAACTGACGCCCCCTGTTCCGCCAGTGCCACGTTTGAAGCCTATGACCCTCTCTACGGTGGTGAGGTGCCTAAAACGCCAAAGCCTAAAGGCATCTTCTAAATCAGCCAGTTCTTCGCCCAGTTGGTAAAGATCCCAATGCTGCTTGTGATTTCTATAAACAAGCAACCAAGCAGCTTCAACTTCTGGGCTGGCGCTGTAGGGCTGGCGCCAGTCTCTGTCCAAAGCCGTACTGGGCACGGGCAAGCCTTTTCGGGCTAAGAGCTTCAAGCTGGCGTCATATAAAGAGGGTGACAGATAGGCAGCCTCCACTTTGGCAAGTAAGTCGGGGCGATGCGCATGGGGCATTAGCATGGCGGGATTTTTATTGCCCATCGAAAATTCTATGCAACGATATTGCCAACTTTGAAAACCACTGGACTGCGCCAAGTAGGGACGAATGGCGCTGTATTCGGGCGGCGTCATGGTGGCCAGGACATCCCAGGCATGAACCAGTTGGGACATGATTTGTGACACACGCGCTAGCATTTTGAAAGCATCGGGTAAATCGTCTTGTTCAATGTGTTGGATGGCGGAATTCAGTTCGTGAAGCATGAGCTTCATCCACAGTTCGCTGGTTTGGTGCTGCACGATAAACAACATTTCATTGTGATCGGGCGACAGCGGCTTTTGTGCATTCAAGATGGCGTCCAGTTGCAGGTAGTCGCCATAGCTCATCGCCTGACTGAAATCCAATTGGGCTTTCTCGTCTTTCACAATTTGCAAGGTGCTTGCTTCTCCCGTGACAGCCGTTGAGGGAGGCGATGAAGACGCGCTAGGGTTAAAGGGGCAGCCAAACATGTGGGATCCTATTTTTAGGTCACTGTTCAGGTCACTGCGTGCTTTTGAGAAAAGCGCGCTTGTTGCCACTCCTGGGTGTCCATTACTTCTTTTAAGTGACGCACGGCATGCCACACATCGGCATAGCCCAAGTACAAAGGTGTGAGACCAAATCGCAAAATGTCGGGGTGTTGCTTGCCATCGCCCGCTCTAAAGTCACCAATCACACCGCGCGCAATGAGCGCTTGTACGATGGCGTAGGCGCCTTCGGTGCGAGTCAAACTGACTTGTGAACCTCGCAATGCGTCATTCTCGGGTGTGGCAATGCCAAAGCCATGCCCCGCCAGTTGGGTTTTGACCAACTGCATGAAGAGGCGGGTGAGCGCCAATGATTTTTGGCGCAATGCGGTCATGCCCCCCAGTTTTTCGGCTTCTAAAAAGGCATCCAAACCGCAGTCGAGTGCCGTCAAGTTCAGAATCGGTTGGGTGCCACATTGGTAGCGAGTGATGCCAGCAGCAGGTTGGTAATCGGGTGTGAATTCAAAGGGCGCCGCATGGCCCCACCATCCCGTGAGGGGTTGCCAAAAGCGATCGGTGTGTTTTGGGTTGACCCATACAAAGGCAGGTGCACCAGGGCCACCATTCAGGTACTTGTAGCCGCAACCGACCGCAAAGTCGGCATGGCTGCCATTTAAATCGACAGGCACTGCACCTGCGCTGTGCGCTAAATCCCAAACTGTTAATGCGCCCACGGCGTGCGCTGTTGCGGTCATGTCGTGCATATTGAGCATGGCACCCGTACGGTAATTCACATGCGTCAACATCAACACAGCCACGTCCTTTGGGAGGGCTGTTTGAAGCTCTTCGGCTTCGACCAGTTTGAGTTGATAGCCGCGCTCTTTGCACAGCGCTTCTGCTATGTAGAGATCGGTTGGAAAGTTGGTGCGCTCACTCAGAATGATGTTTTTTTCGGGGTGATCTGCCTTGGCAATGGACAAAGCCGCGCTAAGGACTTTGAACAAGTTGATGGAGGTGCTGTCGGCCGCCACCACTTCATAGTCTTTGGCGCCAATCAGTTTGGCAATTTTGTTGCCGACTTTGAGGGGCAGTTGAAACCAACCTGCTGTGTTCCAGCTTTTGATCAGGTCGGTGCCCCATTCTTGCGTTACCGCTTGCGCAACGCGCGATGGCGTGGCTTTGGGCAAGACCCCCAAAGAGTTGCCATCCAAATAAATGACGCCTTCGGGCAATTGAAACAAATCTCGCAGGGACTTTATGGGGTCTTGTTGGTCTAGGGCTTGGCATTCTGAAAGCGTTTGGGGTGTCATGTTCATAGTTCTCGGAGAATGGCGCGCACCGGACTGGCGTCTGCGCTCATGAGTTTGAGGGGCAGGGCGATCAGTTCGTAATCGCCTTCTTGAATATTGTCTAGCTGCAAGTTCTCCAACACGCGCATGTTGCGAAGGCGGATGACTTGGTGGCTGTCTAAAGTTTTGCTATCGGCGGGATCAATGCTGGCGCTGTCGATGCCGATCAATTTCACGCCCAAATCTGCCAGAGCCATTAAGGTCTCGGGGGCAAAGGCCGTGAGTTGGGTATCGAATGTCTCTAAGGGAAATGATTCATAACTTCTCACCAAAATCCGCTCGGGCAGGTTTTGAAGTTGATGCGCCAAATGTTGTAGGGTGATGAGCGGCCCGGCATGGATGGCGTGAATTACGCGGCAAGGTCCGATGAAAGTGTGCAAATCAACTTGGCCAATGGCCACCCCTGATAGGTCGTAGTGCAAAGGCGCATCAGCGTGAGAACCCACGTGCGGCGACAAGGTGATGGCACTCACATTGACGGGACATTCGTCAGAAATTTGCGCGGACCAATTCAATTGAAAAGGCGTGTCGGCCGGAAAGACTGGGCTGCCTGTGTCGATGGGTGGGGAAATGTCCCAAATTTTTTTCATGAGGCGCAAAGATAGCGCGCGCAAGAATTTGTGGTGTCGGTTATATCCAACAAATGCACAAATTTCTTGCTTCAGACGCCAATTACAGTTCGTCGTAAACTTGCCAGCATGATTTTGACGCCTGATTCTTGGCAAGCCATCCAATTGACCGTGGCTTTGGCCACTTCAACTACAGTGATCTTGCTGATCTTGGCCACGCCGTTGGCTTGGTGGCTGTCTCAAACGCAGTCTGCTTGGCGCGCACCTGTGCATGCGCTCGTGACCCTGCCCTTGGTATTGCCGCCTTCCGTTTTGGGTTTTTATTTGCTCATTGTGATGGGGCCTCAAGGACCCTTGGGTCAATTGACGCAAGCCATGGGCTGGGGTGTTTTGTCCTTCACTTTTACAGGCTTGTTGATCGGCTCTATTTTGTTTTCTTTGCCGTTTTCAGTGCAGCCTTTGCAGCATGCTTTTGATGCCATGGGGCCAAGACCTATGGAGGTGGCAGCGACATTGCGTGCCAGCCGCTTAGATGCTTTCTTTTCAGTGGCCTTGCCTTTGGCGAAGCCTGGCATGGTGACGGCTGCTATTTTGAGCTTTGCGCATACCGTGGGTGAGTTTGGTGTGGTCTTGATGATTGGTGGCAACATCCCAGGCCAGACACGTGTGGTGTCTACAGAAATTTATGGTCATGTTGAAGCCATGGAATATGCGCAAGCTCATGTGTTGGCGGCGGGCATGTTGGTCTTTTCTTTTGTGGTGTTGTTGATTTTGGCCTTGATGAACCGTCGTCAAAGGCAGGTGGTATGAGCATCCTTCATCTGCAATTGAGGATGGACCGTTCAGCTTTCAAGCTGGATGTCGATCTGCAATTGCCAGGGCAGGGCATCACCGCTATTTTTGGTCCTTCTGGATCTGGCAAAACAACATTGTTGCGAGCTGTTGCTGGATTAGAAAAAAATCAGCAAGGTCGCATTCAAATTGGCGCAAACGTTTGGCAAGACACATTGCAGGGCATTGACTTGCCTACCTGGCAACGGGCTTTGGGCTATGTGTTCCAAGAATCAAGTTTGTTGCCGCACCTCAGCGTGACGGACAACTTGAATTTCGGCTTGAAGCGCGCATTGAATTCATTGGGCAACGTGCAGACAGAAGCAGCCAAAGCATTGCAAGCCTCCATCGAACTCTTGGGTATTGGCAGTTTGCTACAACGCATGCCTGATCAGCTTTCAGGCGGTGAGCGTCAACGTGTGGCCATTGCTAGGGCTATTGCCATGCAACCGCAATTGCTTTTGATGGATGAGCCTTTGGCTTCGCTCGATGCTGCTCGGCGCCAAGAGATTTTTCCTTGGTTGGCTAAGCTGCGTGATGAGTTAAAGATGCCCATGTTGTACGTGACGCATTCCGCAGAAGAAGTCACCCGACTTGCAGATTACTTGGTGGTTTTGGAGCAGGGTCAAGTTAAAGCGCAAGGCCCCGTTGGCACTGTGCTGACACAAGTGGTCAACCCAGTGGTGATTGGCGAGGATGCTGGCGCTCTGATAGCGGGACACATTGGCGCCGTGGATGCCGAATGGCATTTGTCACGGGTCGATTTTGAAGGTGGGTGTATTTGGATGCGCGATGTAGGTTTGCCAGTGGGTAAAGCTGTGCGCATTCGCATCTTGGCCCGTGATGTGAGCTTGGCGACTGCTGAGCCTCGCAACACCAGCATCCAAAATCAGTTGCAGGGCGTGATTCAAAGCATCACCCCAGATGCACATCCTTCACAGGTGATGGTGGTTTTAAAGTGCGGCACAGAAGAAGTGCTTGCCCGGGTGACCCGTCGTGCGATCAGCGAATTGGGGCTTCAAGTAGGCATGCCAGTTTGGGCGCAGGTGAAGTCTGTTGCTTTGGTGGCTTGACTTATCGGCACCCTGGAAATTGCAGTAAGTGTTTGTTTCTAATGAAGTTATTTCCTATATATATGTTTTTGTAATTAACAACTGAATATTAAGTAGTTCCAGTTTTAAGGAAAGACTTTCAGAATTCACTCATCTTATTTTTTAGATGCATTTCTGAGGTCTTTATGAAAACAAATCGTCGATTCATCAGCCGCCTTCTCAGCGCATTGGTCCTGGCTAGCGCAGGCTTGTCCACCCTAGCTTCAGCCCAAAGCGTGAGCTTGTTGAACGTCTCCTACGACCCAACCCGTGAGTTGTACGTCGAATTCAACGCCGCTTTCAGCAAGTACTGGAAAGCCAAAACAGGCCAAGACGTCACCATCAAGCAATCCCATGGCGGCTCGGGCAAACAAGCGCGCTCTGTGATCGACGGCATCGATGCTGATGTGGTCACCTTGGCCTTGGCCGGCGACATTGATGCTTTGAATAAGCAAGCCAAACTGATACCTGCCGATTGGCAAAAGCGTTTGCCCCACAACTCTTCACCTTACACCTCAACCATCGTGCTGGTAGTGCGTGAAGGCAACCCCAAGGGCATCAAAGATTGGGACGACTTGATCAAGCCAGGCATCAGCGTGATCACACCGAATCCTAAAACTTCAGGTGGCGCTCGTTGGAATTATTTAGCCGCATGGGAATTTGCCAAGCGCAAATACGGCAGCGAAGCCAAGGCCAAAGAATTTGTCCAGAAGCTCTACAAAAATGTGCCTGTGCTAGACACAGGTGCGCGTGGTTCTTCCGTCACTTTTGCACAGCGCAATCAAGGCGACGTGTTCATCTCTTGGGAAAACGAAGCGTATTTGCTGGAAAAAGAATTTAGCAGCAAAGTAGATGTGGTCTACCCCTCTATCAGCATCTTGGCTGAACCCCCCGTCACAGTGGTGGACAAAACAGTGGATCGCAAGGGGACACGTGCTGTGGCTGAAGCCTACTTGCAGTATCTCTATACCGATGAAGGTCAAGACATTGCAGGCAAAAACTTCTATCGCCCTATTTCAGCCAAAGCCCAAGCGAAGTATTCCAAGCAATTGCCCAAGCTTCCCTTGTTCACCATTGAGCAAGCATTTGGTGGCTGGGAAAAAGCCGATAAAGATCACTTCGCAGACGGTGGCAGTTTCGATCAGATTTATCTGAAGAAGTGATTCACCACTTCCATGGATCCATGCAATGCACTCATAAGGCGTCAAGTGTTCCTTATATGCAAATTTCGTATAAACAAACAACAAATGATTCGTTTGAGTTTTGAGGGCTAGCTCAGACAATCACGTCCTTACTCAATTGAGACTCACCATGAACAAGATCAAATCCATTGCCGCCGCCACCTTGCTGGCCGTTTCTGGCCTCAACGTTTCCGCTCAAACTTTGCTGAATGCCTCTTACGACGTGGCCCGCGAGTTTTACAAAGACTACAACGCCGCGTTCGTCGCAAATTACAAAAAGACCACGGGCAAAGACATCAAAATTGATCAAGCCCATGGTGGCTCTAGTGCTCAAGCGCGTGCCGTGCATGATGGTTTGGACGCCGATGTGGTGACCATGAACACCACCACCGACATCGACTTTTTGGCCAGCAAGGGCATTGTGGCGGCCGATTGGAACAAGCGCTTCCCGCACAGCGCATCGCCCACCAGCTCCACCATGCTGTTCCTCACACGCAATGGCAATCCTAAGAACATCAAAGACTGGGACGATTTGATCAAGCCTGGCATTCAGGTGATCGTGGTCAACCCCAAAACAGGTGGCAATGGCCGCATGGCTTATTTGGCAGCCTGGGGCTATGTGCGTAAAAAGGGTGGCAGCGAAGCCGATGCCGCAGCTTTTGTGGCCAAGCTCTACAAAAACGTGCCTGTGTTGGCCAAGGGTGGCCGGGATGCCACCACCATCTTCTTGCAACGCAATATTGGTGATGTGCTCGTGACCTTTGAATCCGAAGTGATCTCTGTCGACAACGAGTTTGGCGCCGGCAAAGTAGATGCCATCCATCCTTCCATCAGCATCGTGGCAGAAAACCCAGTGGCCGTGGTGGAGCGCACAGTGGCCAAAAAAGGCACTGGCGATTTGGCCAAGGCCTATTTGAACTACCTCTACTCTGACGAGGCACAAGAGATTGCAGCCAAGCATGCCTTGCGCCCCACCAACCCCGCCATCTTGAAAAAATACAGCAAGACCTTCAAGCCTTTGCAATTGTTCACTGTGAACGAAGTGTTTGGCTCTTTCGCTGAAGCGCAAAAAGTGCACTTCAACGATGGCGGCAATTTCGACAAGCTGTACACCGTTAAGTAATTCATGCTCTATAGTTCCGCTGCGGCGGCGCCTGCCAAGCGCAGGGCGCCCGCCCGGGTTTTGCCCGGTTTCAACATCACTCTGGGGTACACCTTGATGTACCTCTGCTTGATTGTGCTCATTCCTTTGTCTGCGCTCATCTTCAAAACATTCACCCTCACGTGGGATCAGTTTTGGGCAGCTGTCACAGGGCCACGCGTGTTGGCGTCGTATCGCCTCACCTTTGGCGCGTCTCTAATTGCCGCCTTGGTCAATGTGGTGTTTGGTTTGCTCGTAGCTTGGGTGCTGGTGCGCTACCAGTTCTTTGGCAAGAAAGTGGTTGACGCTTTGGTCGACTTGCCTTTTGCCTTGCCCACCGCAGTGGCGGGTATCTCCTTGACAGCTTTGTTGGCTGGCAATGGTTGGGTCGGTCAGTACTTGGAACCCTTGGGCATTCAGTTGGCCTTCAACCCCAACGGCATTGTGATTGCGCTCATTTTCATTGGCTTACCTTTTGTGGTGCGCACTGTGCAGCCCGTGCTGGAAGATGCTGAAAAAGAATTGGAAGAAGCTGCAACTTGCTTGGGCGCTTCGCGTTGGCAAACTTTCAGCAAAGTCATTTTTCCTTCTATTGCGCCTGCCTTGCTCACAGGTTTTGCCATGGCCTTCGCGCGTGGCGTAGGCGAGTATGGCTCGGTCATTTTCATTGCAGGCAATATGCCCATGATTTCTGAAATTACGCCGCTCATCATCATTGGCAAGTTAGAGCAATACGACTATGCGGGTGCCACCGCTGTGGCCACAGTCATGTTGGTCGTCTCGTTTATCTTGCTGTTGATCATCAATGGTTTGCAAGCTTGGCAGCGCCGTCACACAGGAGCGCCTGCATGAGCACGAATTTTATTCGCCGCGCAGAAGCCGGCACCACAGAGTCTGCATGGGTGCGCTACACCCTCATTGGCATCACCTTAAGCTTCCTGTTTTTATTTTTGGTTTTACCTTTAGCTGCGGTGTTCACGGAAGCCTTGCGTAAAGGTTTTGATGCGTATTGGACTGCCTTGCAGGAGCCTGATGCCTGGTCCGCCATCCGTCTTACGCTCATCACCGCCTTGATTGCAGTTCCGCTCAATTTGGTGTTTGGTATTGCCGCAGCATGGTGCATTGCCAAGTACGAGTTCAAAGGCAAATCGGTCCTCACCACTCTGGTGGATCTGCCGTTCTCAGTCTCCCCCGTGGTGGCAGGCTTGGTCTACGTGCTGATGTTTGGCGCACAAGGTTGGTTTGGTCCTTGGCTGCAAGAACACGACATCAAAATTATTTTTGCCGTACCAGGCATTGTGTTGGCCACCGTGTTTGTCACCTTCCCCTTTATTGCCCGCGAGCTCATTCCCCTCATGCAAGCACAAGGTAACGAAGAAGAGCAGGCCGCCATTGTGTTGGGTGCTACTGGCTGGCAAACTTTTTGGTATGTCACGCTGCCCAACATCAAGTGGGGTTTGATCTACGGTGTT
>CAZJAL010000028.1:15844-37709 GCA_964544175.1 uncultured Limnohabitans sp. | reverse complement strand
TCATTGCCAAAGAGCGTCCCGATGCCATCCTGCCCACCATGGGCGGCCAAACAGCACTCAACTGTGCACTCGATTTGTGGCACCACGGCGTACTCGACAAGTACAAAGTCGAGCTCATTGGCGCAACACCCGAAGCCATCGACAAAGCCGAAGACCGCCTCAAGTTCAAAGATGCCATGACCAAAATTGGTCTGGGCTCTGCGCGCTCTGGCATTGCTCACAGCATGGACGAAGCGTGGGCTGTTCAACGCAGCGTGGGTTTCCCCACCGTCATTCGCCCCAGCTTTACCTTGGGCGGCACAGGCGGCGGTATTGCCTATAACCCCGAAGAATTCGAAACCATCTGCAAGCGCGGTTTGGAAGCTTCACCCACCAACGAACTCCTCATTGAAGAGTCGCTGTTGGGGTGGAAAGAGTACGAGATGGAAGTGGTGCGCGACAAGGCGGACAACTGCATCATCATTTGCTCCATCGAAAACTTAGACCCCATGGGTGTGCACACCGGCGACTCCATCACGGTTGCGCCTGCCCAAACATTGACGGACAAAGAATATCAAATCATGCGAAATGCCAGCTTGGCTGTGCTGCGTGAAATTGGTGTTGACACCGGTGGCTCCAACGTTCAGTTCTCGATCAATCCCAAAGATGGCCGAATGGTCGTCATTGAGATGAACCCCCGTGTATCACGTTCATCTGCGTTGGCTTCTAAAGCCACTGGTTTCCCTATTGCCAAAGTGGCCGCCAAGTTGGCGGTGGGTTACACACTGGATGAGTTGCGTAATGAAATTACAGGCGGTGCTACACCTGCTAGTTTCGAGCCCAGCATCGATTACGTGGTCACCAAGATTCCACGTTTTGCGTTCGAAAAATTCCCCACAGCCGACAGTCGTTTGACGACTCAAATGAAGTCGGTGGGCGAGGTCATGGCCATGGGCCGCACCTTCCAAGAATCCTTCCAGAAAGCCTTGCGTGGTTTGGAAGTGGGCGTCGATGGCTTGAACGAAAAAACACAAGACCGCGAAGTTCTTGAAAAAGAACTGGGCGAGCCAGGTCCCGATCGCATTTGGTATGTGGGCGATGCTTTCGCCATGGGCCTGAGTGTTGATGAAGTGTTTGTACTCACCAAAATTGACCGTTGGTTCTTGGTGCAAATTGAAGACATCGTCAAGATTGAACTTGAACTTGAAACCACCCACTTGAAAGCCATCACGGCTGACGAGTTGCGCGCTTTGAAGAAAAAAGGTTTCTCAGATCGCCGCTTGGCCAAGTTGCTCAAAACGACAGAACATGAAGTGCGCGCGCAGCGCCACGCCATGAATGTTCGTCCCGTTTACAAGCGTGTCGATACCTGTGCCGCCGAGTTCTCAACCGATACGGCCTACATGTATTCCACTTATGAAGATGAGTGCGAAGCCGAACCTACCACCAACAAAAAGATCATGGTCTTGGGTGGTGGTCCCAACCGAATTGGTCAAGGTATTGAGTTTGACTACTGCTGCGTGCACGCCGCTTTGGCCATGCGCGAAGATGGTTACGAAACCATCATGGTCAACTGTAACCCCGAAACGGTTTCAACCGACTACGACACTTCTGACCGTTTGTACTTCGAGCCTCTCACCCTAGAGGACGTGCTCGAAATTGTGGACAAAGAAAAGCCAACAGGCGTCATCGTTCAATACGGTGGTCAAACACCTTTGAAATTGGCCCTTGGTTTGGAAGCGGCTGGCGTGCCCATCATTGGTACCAGCCCCGACATGATTGACGCTGCAGAAGACCGCGAGCGTTTCCAAAAGTTGTTGCACGAATTGGGCTTGCGTCAGCCGCCCAATGCCACAGCCCGCACAGAGCCAGAAGCGTTGGAAAAAGCTGCCGCCTTGGGTTACCCCTTGGTGGTTCGCCCCAGCTACGTGCTGGGTGGCCGTGCCATGGAAATTGTCCACGAGCAACGCGACCTCGAGCGCTACATGCGTGAAGCGGTCAAGGTCAGCAACGATTCACCCGTGCTGCTCGATCGCTTCTTAAACGATGCCATTGAGTGCGATGTCGATTGCTTGCGCGACCCCGAAGGCAAGACCTTCATTGGCGGCGTGATGGAACACATCGAACAAGCGGGCGTGCACAGCGGTGACTCTGCTTGTTCATTGCCCCCTTACAGCTTGAGCGCAGCCACAGTGGATGAACTCAAACGTCAGTCAGCCGCCATGGCGGGTGCTTTGAATGTGGTGGGTTTGATGAACGTGCAGTTTGCCATTCAGCACGTCGATGGCAAAGATGTGATTTTTGTGCTCGAGGTGAATCCACGTGCTTCTCGTACGGTGCCTTACGTGTCTAAAGCCACTGGCATTCAGTTGGCCAAAGTTGCTGCACGTTGCATGGCCGGTCAAACGCTGGCATCACAGGGCATCACCAAAGAAGTCACACCACCTTATTTCAGTGTCAAAGAAGCCGTGTTCCCGTTTGTGAAGTTCCCAGGCGTCGACACTATTTTGGGCCCAGAAATGAAGTCCACCGGCGAAGTGATGGGTGTGGGCAAAACATTTGGCGAAGCTTTTGTGAAGAGCCAAATGGGTGCAGGCACCAAGTTGCCTCGTGAAGGCAAAGTCTTCTTGACAGTTAAAAATGGCGACAAGCCTCGTGCTGTCAAAGTTGCGCGCGATTTGGTGGCTTTGGGCTTCCAAATTTTTGCGACGAAAGGAACCGCTGCTGCCATTGCTGCTGAAGGCGTTGCCGTTCAGGCGGTCAATAAGGTCACAGAAGGCCGCCCCCACATTGTGGACATGATCAAGAACAACGAAATTGCCTTGGTCATCAACACGGTCGAAGAGCGCCGCAATGCCATTGCAGATTCACGCGTCATTCGCACCTCTGCTTTGCTGGCACGGGTCACAACCTTCACCACCATTGCAGGCGCTGAAGCTGCGGTTGAAGGCATGAAGTACATGGACAAACTGGATGTCATTTCTGTTCAAGAAATGCACGCCATGTTGACTGCTTAATAAAAAAATCGGAGACATCTCTTGGCTACTATTCCAATTACCCTTCGCGGTGCTGAAAAGCTGAAGGCCGAACTTCACCAGTTAAAAACGGTGGAGCGTCCTTCAGTGATCAACGCAATTGCAGAAGCACGCGCACAAGGTGACTTGAGTGAGAACGCTGAATATGACGCTGCCAAAGACCGTCAAGGTTTTGTAGAAGGCCGCATTCAAGAAATTGAAGGCAAACTTTCGGCAGCGCAAATCATTGATCCTGCCTCAGTCGATGCGGGTGGCAAAGTGGTGTTTGGCACCACCGTCGAGCTGGAAGAAGAAAGCACCGGTGAACAGGTGAAGTACCAAATCGTCGGTGAAGACGAAGCCGACCTCAAGTTGGGTTTGATCAACATCAGCAGCCCCATTGCGCGTGCACTCATTGGCAAGGAAGAGGGCGATGTGGCCGTGGTGCAAGCACCAGGTGGTGAGAAGCGCTACGAAATTGTGGCTGTGTCTTATATCTAAAGCCTCAGAATCTAAAGCCCCAGAAGGCTTCTACGAAAAAGGCGTTCTCTTGAACGCCTTTTTTTATTCTTTCCAATGCTCAGCCACCCAAAGCGCGGGTTTGATGAATCTGAACTTTCGGTTGCGTTTGCCTGCCAATGCATCGGGTGGATTGCACTCGCCATGAAAAATCACAATGCGCGCATCGTCTGGAATTTGAGGTGCTGTCCAGTAATTTGTAGGCCAACTCGGTATGCTGTGGTACTTGAAACTAGGGCACCACGATGAAGGCCAATATGCCAGCTTGCCTTGCTTGTGCAAGAAGTCAGACAGGTAGGCCTGTTCGTTTCTGAACTGTTGACGAATGCTGTCAAAGTTGTGGCGGAAGTATTCAAGGACATCGGGGTGGGCACCCAACTCGTATCGGTACACAGAAGAGTTGCCCGTGATGCGCCAAGGCCGTTTGTAGTCATGAATGATCACGAAATCGCCTGGCACTTCAAAGAAGCCATCCATGCTGCCCACAATGACCACGTCAACATCCAAGAACAACGCGGTGCCACGCAGGCCATGCAGGTCTTGCGCAAAAGAGGCCAGCTTGGTCCAGCCCCGCTCAGGAATACCAGGCGGCAAATCCAAAGGCGGAATGGGCAAGCATTGAACTTCGCTTCTGATGCCTGAACTGTCGTCGGTCAGGCATACCATGTTGAAATCGCCGCTCAGGTGCCTGCGCACCATGGCATACAAACGATTGACATATTCGGGGCCGTACTTGGTGCCCCATTTCATGCAAATGATGTGGCGTTGAGCGGACTGCAAGGACATGGCTTAGGCTTGGTTGCGCTTCTTGATCGATTTTTGTTTGACCTTGGCGCGCTTGACCTGACCGCCAGACGTGAGGCGCTGGTTGCCCAACACACGCAGTGTTTTGACCTCGGGGCGTTGGCCGCCGCGGCTGCTGTACTTCAAGACCTTAAAATCGCGGGGTCCGGCCATGCGATCTTCTGAAACGGTTTTTTCCTTTTCGGGCACAGGGCGCCAGAGCACCAGCAATTTGCCGATGTGCTGAATGGGCGCAGCGCTAAGGTCTTCGGCCAGCTGGTTGAACATGGCTTCACGGGCGACACGGTCGTCTCCCAGAACACGAATTTTGATCAAGCCGTGCGCCTTGAGGGCTGCGTCGGTTTCTTTGACAACGGCAGGCGTGAGGCCATCGTTGCCAATCATGACAACGGGATCGAGGTGGTGCGCTTCGGCTCTGTGAACCTTGCGTTGGGCGGGAGTCAATTGAATTTGAGGCATGGCGCTATTATCCCTGCTTGAACGGAAGAACATGAAAGTAAAAACCAAAAGTAAAAAAGTCAATAAGTCGTGGTTGAACGACCACGTCAATGACCCCTACGTCAAATTGGCCAAAAAAGAGGGCTACCGGGCGAGGGCCGCCTACAAATTGAAGGAAATTGACGAAACCTTTGGTTTGATCAAGCCTGGCAATTTGGTAGTCGACTTGGGCTCTGCGCCTGGCGCTTGGAGCCAGTACGTGCGCCGCAGGTTATCGCCGCAAGGCGCTGCCGCGGGCGATTTGAACGGCACCATCTTGGCCGTTGACCTCCTGCCCATGGAGCCTGTAGAGGGCGTTCACTTCATTCAGGGTGACTTCACGGAAGCCGATATCTTGGCCCAATTGCAAGCCATTGTGGGTGACCGTCCTGTCGATGTGGTGGTCTCCGACATGGCGCCCAACTTGTCTGGCATCGACTCGGTCGATGCTGCGCGCATCACACACCTCATAGAGCTTGCGGTTGAATTTGCACAAATGCACCTCAAGCCGCAGGGTGCCTTGGTGGTCAAGGTGTTTCACGGCAGTGGTTACAGCCAATTGGTGAAGCTATTCAAAGATTCCTTCAAGGTGGTGAAACCCATCAAACCCAAGGCTTCCCGCGACAAATCGTCCGAGCAGTTTTTGGTTGGCATCGAGCCCAAAAACAGGCCGTCGGCAGATTAAATGTTGTAAGGATGGGTCTTTCCATTAAATTTCCCTCTACTTTTAAGGCTTAGTCAAGAGAAACCTCGTGTTCTGCGCTTTCAAAAGCCTAGAATGAACACCAATTAGACGTTTTTTGATGGGAGCTCTTCTTGAACAACCCCTGGTTTTCCAAGATCGCCGTATGGCTTGTGATTGGCATGGTGCTTTTCACTGTATTCAAACAATTTGACAATCGCTCTGGCGTCGGGTCGGGCTACATGGGCTATTCCGACTTTCTAGAAGAAGTCAGGGGCAACCGCATCAAAACGGCCACCATCCAAGAAGGTCAGGGCGGCACCGAAATCGCAGCTGTTACCACCGACGATCGCCGCATCAAAACCACGGCCACTTATTTGGACCGCGGCTTGGTGGGCGACCTCATCGCCAACGGCGTCAAGTTCGACGTCAAGCCGCGTGAAGAAGGCTCTTTGCTCATGAGCCTGCTGGTCAGTTGGGGCCCCATGCTGTTGCTCATTGGTGTGTGGGTTTATTTCATGCGCCAAATGCAAGGTGGCGGCAAAGGCGGTGCCTTTAGCTTTGGCAAAAGCAAAGCGCGCATGCTCGACGAAAACGCCAATCAAGTTACCTTCGCCGATGTCGCTGGTTGCGACGAAGCCAAAGAAGAAGTGAAAGAGGTCGTTGACTTCTTGAAAGATCCGCAACGCTTCCAAAAGCTGGGCGGACGCATTCCACGTGGCTTGTTGTTGGTCGGCCCTCCTGGTACTGGTAAAACCTTGCTGGCCAAGAGCATTGCGGGCGAAGCCAAAGTGCCCTTCTTCAGCATCTCGGGCTCCGACTTTGTCGAGATGTTTGTGGGTGTGGGTGCAGCCCGTGTTCGCGACATGTTCGAGAACGCCAAGAAAAATGCACCTTGCATTATTTTTGTGGACGAAATTGACGCCGTTGGCCGTCAGCGTGGTGCTGGCTTGGGCGGTGGCAACGACGAGCGCGAACAAACACTCAATCAGATGTTGGTTGAGATGGACGGCTTTGAAACCAATTTGGGCGTCATCGTGGTGGCTGCCACCAACCGTCCCGACATTTTGGACGCTGCTTTGCTGCGCCCAGGTCGTTTTGACCGCCAGGTGTACGTCACATTGCCCGACATTCGCGGCCGTGAACAAATCTTGGCTGTGCACATGCGCAAAATTCCAATTGGCCAAGACATGAACCCCGGGGTCATTGCCCGCGGTACACCAGGCATGAGCGGCGCCGATTTGGCCAACCTGTGCAACGAAGCTGCTTTGATGGCTGCGCGCCGCAACGCCCGCGTTGTGGAAATGCAAGACTTCGAAAAAGCCAAAGACAAAATTCTGATGGGCCCCGAGCGCAAGAGCATGGTCATGCCCGAAGAAGAGCGTCGCAACACGGCTTATCACGAGTCGGGCCACGCCCTCATTGGCAAGCTGTTGCCCAAGTGCGATCCTGTGCACAAGGTCACCATCATTCCTCGCGGCCGTGCCTTGGGTGTCACCATGAGCCTGCCCGAAAAAGACCGTTACAGCTACGACAGCGAATATATGTTGAACCAAATCAGCATGTTGTTTGGTGGCCGTATTGCCGAAGAAGTGTTCATGAAACAAATGACCACGGGTGCTAGCAATGACTTTGAACGTGCCACCCAAATTGCGCGCGACATGGTCATGCGTTACGGCATGACCACAGCCTTGGGCCCCATGGTCTACGCCGAAAACGAAGGCGAAGTGTTCTTGGGTCGCTCGGTGACCAAAACCACCAACATGTCTGAGTCAACCATGCAAAAGGTTGATTCTGAAGTTCGCCGCATCATTGACGAGCAATACAACTTGGCGCGTCGCCTGATTGAAGAAAACAGCGACAAGATGCATGCCATGGCCAAGGCCTTGCTCGAGTGGGAAACCATTGATGTCACGCAGCTCGACGACATCATGGCTGGCCGCGAGCCTACAGCCCCCAAAGACTGGACGCCTCGCATTCCACCTTCTGGCAATGACGATGCGGGCGGCACGCCTGCTGTCAAAACAGATCCAGAGCCCAACGCGGCCTGATCAGATTTGATCTTCTACGGGGCTTCGGCCCCGTTGTTATTTTGAAGGGGCATTGCGCAACATGTCTTCTAAAGTTTGGCAAACCAGCAGGTTCAAAATTGACCTGGCTCAGCCCAAAGTAATGGCCATTGTGAATTTAACCCCCGATTCGTTTTCTGATGGGGGGCAACTGGCCAATTTGAGTCAATCACTGGCGCATGCTGAAAAAGCACTTCAGCAGGGTGCCGATATTTTGGACATTGGGGGTGAGTCTTCTAGACCTGGCGCGCAAGCCGTCAGTGTGCAGGAGGAGTTAAGCCGCATCTTGCCCTTCTTAAAACAAGCCCTCGCTTGGAATGTGCCCATCTCTGTCGACACCGCAAAGCCTGAAGTGATGAAGGTGGTCTTAGATTTGGGGGTAGACATCGTCAATGACATTTGGGCTTTGCGTCAGCCAGGTGCCGTGGCGGTGCTTGCGCAGCATGCCCAATGTGGTGTTTGCCTGATGCACATGCACCGCGAGCCGCAGACCATGTTTGAGCTACCGATGCAGGGCGATGCGCTTGCGCTGGTCAAAGAATTTTTGTCAGAGCGCTTGTTGGCCTTGAATGCGGCTGGGGTTTCCAAAGACCGCGTGGTGCTTGACCCTGGCATTGGATTTGGCAAGACCGTTGAGCAAAATTTGAGCTTGCTCAAACACCAGCAAGAACTATTGGCGCTACAGTGTCCAATCTTGGCAGGGTGGTCTCGCAAAGGTTCCTTGGGTAAATTGACTGCCGTCAAGGGCCTTGTGCCAGAGCCTCACCAGCGCGTTGGTGCCAGTGTGGCTGCAGCGCTCATGTCGGTTCAAAACGGCGCCTCTCTGGTGCGGGTTCATGATGTGCAAGAGACCGTGCAGGCTTTGCGTTTTTGGCAAGCCGCAAAGCCCTAAAATGAGGCATTGAGAGCGCAAAAGGCGCCAACCCTCCACAAAGAAAAACATGACTAGAAGATATTTCGGGACAGACGGCATTCGCGGCACAGTTGGGCAGGCACCCATTACCCCTGATTTTGTCATGCGCTTGGCGCACGCTGTGGGCCGCGTTTTGCGTCTATCCGAAAAGCATCCGGTGGTGTTAATTGGCAAAGACACCCGCATTTCAGGTTACATGCTAGAAAGTGCCCTCGAGTCGGGTTTCAACTCGGCCGGCGTCGATGTTGTGTTGCTTGGCCCGGTGCCCACACCTGCGGTGGCTTACCTTACCCGTGCACAGCGCGCATCTTTGGGTGTAGTGATCAGCGCCAGTCACAACCCTTACGAGGACAACGGCATCAAGTTTTTCAGTGCCAAGGGCACCAAGCTATCTGACGAATGGGAGACGGCGGTAGAAAGCATGGTCGATGAAGCACCGGTATGGGCCTCATCCGCCGAACTTGGTAAAGCCAAACGCCTCGACGATGCGGCAGGCCGCTACATTGAATTTTGCAAAAGCACTTTCAGCAATGACTTCACTTTAAAGGGGATGAAAATTGTGGTTGACGCAGCCCATGGCGCAGCCTATCAAATTGCCCCCAAAGTCTTTCATGAACTGGGCGCCGATGTTGTGGCCATTGGTTGCTCCCCCGATGGTTTGAACATCAACAAGGGTGTTGGTGCCACTCATCCAGAGGCATTGGTTGAAGCAGTCAAATTGCACAAGGCCGACTACGGCATTGCCCTAGACGGAGATGCCGACCGACTGCAAGTGGTCGACAGCTCTGGCCGTTTGTACAACGGCGATGAATTGCTCTACTTGATGGTCAGCGATCGCATTGCGCGCGATGAAGTGGTGCCCGGAGTGGTAGGTACCCTCATGACCAACATGGCCGTTGAAGTGGCCCTGAAGCGCAAAGGCGTTGCGTTCATTCGCAGCAAAGTGGGCGATCGTTATGTTTTAGAAGCTTTGCAAGAAAACGCTTGGCTTCTGGGGGGCGAGGGCTCTGGCCACTTGCTCGCCCTAGACAAGCACACCACTGGCGACGGCCTCATCAGTGCTTTGCAAGTTTTGCAGGCTTGCGTGGCCACGGGTCAGACCATGGCCCAATTGCTGTCAGAGGTACAGTTGTTTCCACAAGTACTGATCAATGTTCGAATTGCCAAAGACCAAAAGTGGCAAGACAACCCACAACTGGCCAGTGCCATTCAAGAAGTCGAATTGCAGCTTGCCGACACGGGCCGTGTGTTAATTCGCGCCAGTGGCACCGAGCCACTGGTTCGCGTGATGGTGGAAGCCCAAGACCCCGTCTTGGCGCAGTCTTACGCAGAAAAAATAGCAGCCACTTTGCGTCAGTAAATTAAGCGCTCAGGCTTGATTTCTTGCAAGATGGTGGTGGCTATTTCTTCAATCGATTTGGTGGTGGTAGACAGCCACCGAATACCCGATCGACGCATCATCGATTCTGCCTCAGCCACTTCGTGCCGGCAGTTGTCCAAGCTGGCATATTTGGAGTTGGGACGGCGTTCGCTTCGAATCTCAGACAAGCGTTCGGGGTGAATCGTTAGACCAAAAATCTTCTTGCGATGGGGCACCAAAGCCGGTGGCAGTTGCTTGCGATCAAAATCTTCAGGAATGAGCGGGTAGTTGGCCGCCTTCAGGCCGTGTTGCATGGCCAAGTAAAGGCTGGTGGGTGTTTTGCCACTTCGGCTGACCCCCACCAAAATAACCTCGGCCGACTCAAGATCGCGGTTGGACTGACCGTCGTCATGGGCCAAAGAGAAGTTGATGGCTTCAATCCGGTCGTGGTATTCCTTGCTTTTGCTCACATCGGAGAAGCGCCCCACGCGGTGGTGTGACTTCAAGCCCAGCTCTTGCTCTAGGGGGTTCACGAAGGTGCCAAACATGTCTAGCAACATGCCTTTACAACCCGCACGAATAACCTCCAAAACCTCCATGTTGACCAGCGTGGTGAACACAATGGGTTTGATGTTTTCGACTTCAGCGGTGTGATTGATTTGCCTGACGGCCTGGTGCGCCTTGTCGGCGCTGTCGACAAAAGGCAGCCGAATGTGCCTTGTTTTCATCTCAAATTGAGCCAGGATGGCATTGCCAAAGGTTTCGGCCGTAATTCCGGTGCCGTCTGAGATGAAAAAAACGGTTCGATGTGGCATTGTTGAAATTCTAAGGTTGGCGAAAGGGTTTGGGTCCTAAAATCACACTCATTATCTACCGCCTGCTGGCACTCAAGAGTCAAATCTAAAAACAAGCAAGACTCTGAGCGTTGGTTCGGGCCGCACGACCCGTTTTTAACTTTGGAGCTTTTATGTCTAACCTTTTTGCAAAGGACGCTTTGGTCGTTCCCTTTGAACAACTTCGAATGGACGACGTCGAGTCGGTCGGCGGCAAAAACGCCAGCTTGGGCGAGATGATTTCTCAACTGCCCAATGGTGTTCGCGTGCCAACAGGCTTCGCTACCACCGCTTATGCCTTTCGCGCATTTTTGAAGCACGACGGCTTGGTCGATCGCATCAACCAAAAATTGGATGCCCTGGATGTTGAGGACGTCCGTGCTTTGGCCAGCGTGGGCTTAGAAATCAGAACCATGGTCGAAGCCCAGCCATTTCCTGCAGATTTGGAAAAAGCCATTCGTGCGCAATTTGCTGTCTTGAGTGCAGGCAATGCACAAGCTTCATTTGCGGTTCGTTCTTCCGCCACAGCAGAAGACCTGCCAGATGCATCGTTTGCCGGGCAACAAGAAACATTCCTTAACGTGGTGGGCATCGAAGACGTGCTGCACAAAATGAAAGAGGTGTTTGCGTCTCTGTACAACGACCGCGCCATCAGTTACCGGGTTCACAAAGGTTTTGCGCATGCAGACGTGGCCTTGTCGGCCGGTGTTCAGCGCATGGTGCGCTCCGATTTGGGCGCTGCGGGCGTGATGTTCACCATTGACACCGAAACGGGTTTTGAAGATGTGGTGTTCATTACCTCTAGCTATGGCTTGGGCGAGACGGTGGTGCAGGGTGCTGTCAATCCCGACGAGTTTTATGTTCACAAGCCGATGTTGGCTGCAGGCAAAAACGCCGTCATTCGACGCAACCTTGGCTCTAAATTGATCCAGATGGTGTTTTCAACACCCGAAGAAAAAGCGGCATCTGGCAAGTTGGTCAAAACGGTAGAAGTGGGCATGGAGTTGCGTAACCGTTATTCACTGAGCGACGCAGACATTACGCAGTTGGCGCAATACGCCATGGTGATTGAAAAGCATTATGGCCGCCCCATGGACATTGAATGGGGCAAGGATGGCACCGATGGCTTGCTGTACATCTTGCAAGCCCGGCCCGAGACAGTCAAGAGTCAGTCCAAAGGGACCGCCGAGCTGCGCTACAAACTCAAAGGCAAAGGCACCGTATTGGCCGAGGGGCGTGCCATTGGTCAAAAGATTGGCACAGGCCCCGTTCGGTTGGTGCACAGCATTGCTGAAATGGACCAAGTTCAAGCCGGCGATGTGCTGGTCACCGACATGACCGACCCCAACTGGGAGCCCGTGATGAAGCGGGCCAGTGCCATTGTGACCAATCGCGGGGGCCGCACCTGTCACGCCGCCATCATTGCCCGTGAATTGGGCATTCCTGCTGTAGTGGGATGCGGCAACGCAACTTCACAATTGAAGGATGGCACCTTGGTCACCGTCAGTTGTGCAGAAGGCGACACAGGCCACATCTATGACGGTTTGTTAGAGACCGAAGTAACCGAAGTGACGCGCGGCACCATGCCAGAGATTGCTACCAAAATCATGATGAATGTGGGCAATCCACAGCTGGCATTTGACTTTGCGCAATTGCCAAACCAAGGCGTCGGCTTGGCGCGCTTGGAGTTCATCATCAACAACAACATTGGCGTGCATCCCAAAGCCATTTTGGATTACCCCAACATCGATGCCGATCTGAAAAAAGCAGTCGAGTCTGTGGCCCGCGGTCACGCTTCGCCCAAAGCGTTTTACATCGACAAAGTGACCGAAGGCGTGGCCAGCATTGCAGCCGCTTTTTGGCCCAAGCCTGTCATTGTTCGATTGTCCGATTTCAAAAGCAACGAGTACCGCAAACTCATTGGTGGCAGCCGTTACGAGCCAGAAGAAGAAAACCCCATGTTGGGCTTCCGTGGCGCAGCGCGCTACATCAGTGAAGATTTTGGTGAAGCTTTTGCCATGGAGTGCGAAGCCATCAAGCGCGTGCGCGGCGACATGGGCCTGACCAATGTGCAGGTCATGGTGCCCTTTGTGCGTACTTTGGGCCAAGCCGATCGCGTCACGCAATTGTTGGCCAAGCACGGCTTGAAGCGCGGTCAAGATGATTTGAAAATTATCATGATGTGTGAAGTTCCTAGCAACGCCATCTTGGCTGACAAATTCCTTGAGTATTTCGATGGCTTCTCGATTGGCTCCAACGACTTAACGCAACTGACATTGGGCCTCGATCGTGACTCAGGTTTAGAGTTGTTGGCACTTGATTTCGACGAGCGTGATTTGGCCGTTCAAACTTTGATTGCGCAAGCAATCAAAGCATGTCTCAGCCAAGGCAAATATGTCGGTATCTGTGGTCAGGGTCCCAGCGACCATCCTGACTTTGCCAAGTGGTTAATGGCGCAGGGCATCAGTTCAATCTCTTTGAATCCAGACACTGTTGTAGAGACTTGGACGCAGCTCGGAAAACTCGATTGAGTTCTCAAACCCCATTTCAGCAAAAATACGCCTCTTACAAGAGGCGTTTGCACCGCAATGTTTTGGTCTTTGTGGTGGTGCTTTTCAGTTTGATTGCGCTGATGGGGTGGGCTGAGCATGAGGGACTGTCTCGTAATTTGATTGGCCCCATCTTTTTGTTTTCTACCGTCATGCTCTATGCGCTGATTGGTGTGGCAGGGCGCACCACCAACGCAGACGAGTATTACGTCGCTGGTCGCCGCATTCCTGCTTTTTACAACGGCATGGCCACTGCAGCAGATTGGATGAGCGCCGCCTCGTTCATTAGCTTGGCGGGCGCTTTGTATTTGCAAGGTTTTTCGGGCAGTGGTGGTCAAGCCGGTGGTTTGGCTTACGTCATGGGCTGGACGGGTGGTTTTTGCTTGGTTGCGTTGTTGATTGCACCGCACTTGCGGGCCATGAACTTGTACACCTTGCCCGATTTCTTCAGTCAGCGTTATGGCGGTCGCTGGCCTCGTTTGTTGGCGGCTTGGTCGGCCATTCTGTGCTCGTTCACTTATGTGGTGGCGCAAATTTACGGCATTGGCTTGATCGCATCTCGCCTTACGGGCGTTCAGTTTGAAATTGGCATTTTGCTGGGCCTGGGTGGCGTGCTGTTGTGTTCGTTTTTGGGGGGCATGCGCGCCATCACATGGACGCAAGTGGCGCAGTACATCATTTTGTTGTTGGCATTTTTGCTCCCTGTTTCTTGGTTGGCCTACAAGCAATTGGGTACACCGTGGGCGCCCATTGCCTATAGCGCGCAGCTTTCTAAAATTTCAGTCTTAGAGCAACAGCTAATTTCAGACCCAGCCGAGTTGGAGGTTCGTCAAGAATTTCTGCGTCGGGCAGACGCCTACAAACAAAAGCTGGTCAACGTCGGTGTGTCGCTGCAAGAAGAGCGATTCAAACTCGATCAAAAAGTGAGAGATTTAAAGTCGCAAAACGCAGACTTCTCATTGATCGCCAAGGCCCGCCGTGAATTGCAAGCCTTGCCAAAAAATGAATTGGCGGCCAAAGAGATCTGGCAACGCGCCATGATAGAAAACTATGAACGCGCAAAACCGCTAGGCGGCATGCCAGCGCACGGCACCGCGTTTCAAGGGGACCCCCAAGGCACCGCCGAGGAACAAGCCCTGTTCAATCAATCTAGGCTCAATTTTGTGGCCCTGATTTTTTGCTTGATGGCGGGCACTGCGGGCTTGCCCCATTTGCTGACGCGGTTTTATACCGTGCCCAATGAATCAGAAGCCCGGCTGTCGGTGGCCTGGTCTTTGCTGTTCATTGCCATCTTGTATTTAAGTGCGCCCGCTTTGGCTGTTCTCGTGAAATTTGAGGTCATGAACAATCTGGTGGGAAGTCAGTTTGCCGATCTTCCGTCATGGCTGGCGCAATGGTCGCGCGTTGACAGCGCCTTGGTCGAAGTTTCAGACATCAATTTAGACGGTATTTTGCAGTTTGGCGAATTGAAGTTGGGAGCCGACATGGTGATGCTGGCCAGCCCCGAATTGGCAGGTTTGCCTTATGTCATTTCTGGCCTCGTTGCGGCGGGCGGATTTGCTGCAGCGCTGTCGACGGCCGATGGTTTGCTTTTGACCATCAGCAACGCTTTTGTTCACGACATGCGCTTGGGCAACAAAAATGGTGTTGAAACGGCTGAGGGCAGGGTGATTCTTTCTAAATTTGCGCTGCTGGCGGTTGCAATGTGCGCAGCTTTGGTGGCGGCTTGGAAGCCCGCAGAAATTTTGGCCTTGGTGTCGGCCTCTTTTTCCTTGGCCGCTTCTGCGTTTTTCCCAGGCATGGTCCTGGGCATATTTTGGAAACGTGCCAGTCGTCAAGCCGTTGTTTTGGGCATGTTGTCTGGTTTAGGGGTCACTTTGGCCTACATGGTGTTGAACGCGTCTTCTTTCAGGCTGGCTTTTGGATTGGACGCTACAGGCGGCATGATTGGCGGTATTCAACCTATTTCTGCTGGTATTTTGGGGGTTCCAGTTGGATTTCTGGCCATTTGGCTCGGCAGTTGGGTATGGCCCCAAAGACCCACGCCAGCCGATCCCCCTGTGCTTGCGCCTGAGAACCCCTTTCCGGGCCTCTAATTCCTGGGCTATAATCTCGGGCTGACCTTGCTGCACCCCGTCCGACGCTGGGGGTAGCTTTTTTTCAATACCTTCAAAGGTAAAAACCCAAAGGAGTCTCAATGCGTCATTACGAAATCATTTTGCTGATCCATCCGGATCAGAGCGAACAAGTTCCAGCCATGCTGGAGCGTTACAAAGGCATGATCGTTGCCGGCGGTGGCAAGATTCACCGTGTCGAAGACTGGGGTCGCCGCCAGTTGGCCTACCAAATTAACAAGCTGGGCAAAGCCCATTACTTGTGCGTGAACATTGAAGCTGATCAGGCTGTGATGGCCGAACTCGAACACGCCTTCAAGTTCAACGATGCCGTTTTGCGTCACATGACTGTTCTCAAGAAGAAAGCCGAAACAGGCCCATCTTCCATGATGAAACAAGTCGAGCGCGAAGAAGCTCGTAAAGCCCAACAAGCCGAGTTTGCAGGCTAATTACATTTGTTTGCGGGAGTGACCGAACAAAACCACCTTGAATTAACCGCTGGTATCGCAGAGCAAAAAGCAATTCGATACACGCCGGCTGGATTACCAGTCATCGACTTGGTTCTAGAGCACAGCTCTAGCATGCAAGAAGCGGGAACTCTCAGACAGGTCAATGCCACAGTCAAAGCTGTTGCCATTGGATCGGTTGCAGAGAGAATTCAAACCCAGCCAATTGGCAGCGTTTGGAAATTCAGCGGTTTTTTGGCGACACCCAAAAACGGAAAAAATGTAATTCTGCACATTCAAGAATTCAAGACACTTTAATTTTCAGGAGGCCCCATGGCCACTTTCAAAAAATTTAACAAAGACAAGCGCCCTAAGCGCAACACCCAGTCATTGCTGTTCAAGCGCAAGCGTTTCTGCCGCTTCACAGTCACAGGCGTGGAAGAGATTGATTACAAAGACGTCGACACATTGCGCGACTTCATTGCCGAAAACGGCAAAATCATCCCTGCACGTTTGACAGGCACACGCGCTATTTATCAGCGCCAATTGAACACTGCCATCAAGCGCGCTCGCTTCTTGGCCATGTTGCCTTACAGCGACCAGCACAAAGTTTAAGGAGAACAACCATGCAAATTATTCTGCTCGATAAGGTTGTGAACCTTGGCAATTTGGGTGAAATCGTTAAAGTTAAAGACGGTTACGCTCGCAACTTCTTGATCCCCAGCGGTCGTGCACGTCGCGCCACTGAAGCCAACAAAGCTGAGTTCGAAGCACGCCGTGCCGAACTCGAAAAAGCAGCAGCAGCCAAATTGGCTGAAGCACAAGCCCAAGGCGAAAAATTGGCTGGCGCAGTGGTCAAGATCACTCAGAAAGCTGGCGTTGATGGCCGTTTGTTCGGTTCCGTTACCAACCACGACATCGCTGAAGAGTTGAACAAATCTGGCTACGGCTTGTCCAAGGCTCAAATCCGCATGCCTAACGGCCCTATCAAAACTGTGAGCGAATCAACTGTTGCTGTGGCATTGCACACAGACGTGGTGGTCGAAGTCACTGTTTCTGTTTACGGCGAAACAGCTTAATTTTTAAGCCATTTCAAAAGCCGCCCGTCGCAAGACTGGCGGCTTTTTTGTTTCTGTCAGGCTATCTTATTTATACACAAGACTTTCTGTACTTACCAACGACTTATCCACAGGCTTGTCCCATGACCAAATGCCGATCCGTGCGTAAGATCGAGCATTCAATTTAGAACGTCCATGTCAGCACTTTTCTCTCCACAGTCACACTCAGAATCTGAACTCGGATTTACTGCCGTCAGCCAAGATCAGCAAATTGCGCAGTTGCGTGTTCCGCCTCACTCCATTGAAGCAGAGTCCAGTGTGCTGGGTGGCTTGTTGCTCGACAACAGTGCCTGGGATCGCATGGGCGATTTACTCACCGACAACGACTTTTACCGTCACGAGCACAAGCTGATCTTCTCAGCCATCTCAATCCTGATCAATGGTTCCAAACCTGCAGACGTGATCACGGTGTTTGAACAATTGCAAAATCAGGGCAAAGCTGAGGGCATGGGGGGGCTGGGCTACCTCAATTCCTTGGCGCAATATGTGCCCAGCTCTAGCAACATTCGCCGTTATGCGGAAATTGTGCGAGAGCGTTCTATCCTGCGCAAATTGGTCACAGCCAGCGATGAAATTGCCACCAACGCCTTCAGCCCACAGGGCAGAGCCGTCGAAAAAATCTTAGACGAGGCCGAGCAAAAAATCTTCAACATTGGCGAGGAAGGCTCGCGCATGAAGCAGGGCTTTCAGTCGATGGACACGCTGGTGGTCGATCTGATGGACCGTGTCCAGGAAATGGCCGACAACCCCAACGACATCACAGGTGTGCCAACCGGTTTCTACGACTTAGACCGCATGACGTCGGGTTTGCAAGCGGGTGATTTGGTGGTGTTGGCCGCTCGACCCTCCATGGGCAAAACCGCCTTCGCCATCAACATTGCAGAGCATGTGGCCTTGAACGAAGGCTTGCCTGTTGCTGTGTTCTCGATGGAGATGGGTGCTGCCCAATTGGCGGTTCGTGTGGTGGGCTCCATTGGCCGCATTGACCAAGGTCACTTGCGCACCGGCAAGCTGACCGATGAAGAATGGCCACGTTTGACCGATGCCATTGAGCGTTTGCGAACGGTGTCATTGCACATTGATGAGACGCCTGGTTTAACGCCAAGTGAACTGCGTGCCAATGCGAGGCGCTTAGCGCGCAAATGCGGCAAGCTGGGTTTGATTGTGGTCGACTACTTGCAGCTGATGAGCGGATCTTCTGGCGGCGATGGCGACAACCGTGCCACAGAACTTGGCGAAATTTCTCGTGGCCTCAAGATGTTGGCCAAAGAACTCCAGTGTCCTGTCATTGCTTTGTCGCAACTCAATCGCGGCGTCGAGCAAAGAACCGACAAGCGCCCCATGATGAGTGACTTGCGCGAATCAGGCGCCATCGAGCAAGATGCCGACATCATCATGTTCATTTACCGAGACGATTACTACAACAAAGACTCCAAAGAGCCTGGTGTAGCCGAAATCATCATTGGCAAGCAACGTAACGGCCCCACAGGTGCCGTGAAGTTAACCTTCTTGAAACCCCTCACGCGCTTTGAAAGCTTGGCTTCAAGTGGCGACAGTGGCGACTATTGATTTCAAGCTTTAAAGCACTTCACTGGCAAAGTCGGCCAGTCGTGAACGTTCGCCGCGTGCCAAGGTGATGTGACCACCATGTGCCCATCCCTTGAATCGGTCTACCGCATAGGTTAGGCCCGAAGAGCCTTCGGTGAGGTAGGGCGTGTCAATTTGGGCCAAGTTGCCCATGCAAATGATTTTGGTTCCGGGGCCTGCGCGCGTGATCAAAGTCTTCATCTGTTTGGGCGTTAAGTTTTGCGCCTCGTCGATGATCACGTATTTGTTCAAGAAGGTACGGCCGCGCATGAAATTCATGCTCTTGATTTTGATGCGGCTCCTGATCAACTCGTTGGTGGCTGCGCGTCCCCATTCACCAGCATTGCCGCCGTCGCCTTTGGCCAAAAACTCCAAGTTGTCGTCTAAGGCGCCCATCCAGGGACCCATTTTTTCTTCTTCAGTGCCTGGCAAAAAACCAATGTCCTCACCAACGCTAACGGTTGCACGTGTCATGATGATTTCTGTGTAGCGGCGATCGTCTAAGACTTGCGTGAGGCCTGCAGCCAAAGCCATCAGCGTTTTACCGGTACCTGCCGTACCTGCCAAAGTGACAAAGTCAACGTCGGGGTCGGTTAGCATGTTCATGGCAAAGTTTTGCTCACGGTTTCTGGTGGTCACACCCCAGATGGCATTTTTGGCATGGCCAAAATCCTTGAGTGTTTTCAAGACGGCTGTTTTGCCGCGAATTTCTGTGACGCGGGCGTACAGGCTAGGTTCGCCTGGCGCTTCCAGATAGACAAACTGATTGATGAGAAAGCTTGGCACCAAAGGTCCACTGAACCTGTAAAAGGTGTGGCTGCCTTGTTGCCAGCTCTCGATGGCCTTGCCGTGTTGGTTCCAAAAGTCATGGGGCAGGGCCAAAGCACCTGAGTACAAAAGGTCGCCGTCTTCTAAGACCTTGTCATTTTGGTAGTCCTCTGCGGCCAGTCCCAATGCGCGCGCTTTGACCCGCATGTTGATGTCTTTGGACACCAGCACAACTTCGCGCGGCGCGTGCAATTTGCCCAATGCCTGCACAACCCCCAAAATTTGGTTGTCGGCTTTGCCCTGAGGCAAGCTCATGGGCAGGCTGACATCCATGATTTGGGTTTGAAAGAACAATTTGCCACCAGCCTCAATGTGCCCGGTGGTGCTCAGCGGTAAGCCTTGCTTCATGTCCGAGTCGGGCGCAGCGGCAAGTGCATCTAGAGATCGGCTGGTTTGACGGGCATTGCGCGCAACTTCCGTCATGCCTTTCTTATGACTGTCGAGTTCTTCCAGAACAATCATAGGCAGGTAGACGTCATGCTCTTCAAATTGAAAGAGGCACATGGGGTCGTGCATCAGCACATTGGTGTCCAACACAAACAGCTTGGTGGGGCCGTTGTTCTTTTTGGCTGATTTGGCTTTCTTAGGGGCGGGTGCTGAAGTGGGTGCAGTAACTTGTTTGACGGCGGGCTTGACGACTTCAAGTGCTTCAGGTGTTGATTTTTTGCTGTTTGTTTTTTTGGCCACGCTTTCACGCAGTGAGGGGGCTGGTGCAATGGCTGCTTTTTCAGCGTTGGCAATGGCTTGAGCAGACAGCAATGAAGCGCGCTGGGTCGGTGCAGGTGGCAATGGCATGAATCGTGGCCTCTGTTGAAATGTTGAAAATCAAATGCGCAAAGAAAAAGCCGCCTGGAGACCAAGGCGGCTTTGCTTTAGGGGAGTATCTGAATGGGGCTGTATTTTCAGCGGCATGTCGCCATTATGCGGCTTTTTTAAGGGCCTTAACGGCTTTCAGAACATCTTCCACGTGGCCTGGCACCTTCAAGCCACGCCATTCTTCCTTAACCAAACCGTCTGGGCCGATCAAGAAGGTGCTGCGCTCGATGCCTTTGACTTTTTTTCCGTACATGATCTTGTTTTTGACCACGCCAAACATGTGACACATTTTTTCTTCTGTGTCGGCAATGAGTTCAAATGGGAGTTCCAATTTGGCTTTGAAGTCATCGTGCGACTTCATGTTGTCGCGGGAGACACCAAACACGGTAGCACCTGCCTTGGTAAAGTCTTTGAATTTGTCGCGAAACTGCATGGCCTCGGTGGTGCAACCAGGCGTGTTGTCCTTCGGGTAGAAGTACAAAATCATGATTTTGCCGTTGTGAGATGTGTTTGAAACCTTCAGGCCGCCCGTTGCGTTTGCTTCAAATTCGGGAAGGGGTTTGTTAACAACGATCGCCATAGAACTAATCTCACGTGACAGGAATGAACCGCATAACCGATCAGGTGCTGAGGGGCAACATCACCGGACGGGAATCTGGTATTTTATCCTGAAACCAAAGGGGTATTTGTAAAATTGCGCAAAACTCGCAATTCAGGCCTCTCCCAGAGGCAGCAGGGCCAAAACCACGTGCCTTCCTTCGCCTGCCAAAACGTTGAAAGTACGGCAGGCCGCGCCGCTGTCCATGGTTTCTACGCCAATTCCTTGTTTGATCAAGCCTTGTAACACCCGGGGCGCAGGGAAACGCAGGCGTTGACCACTCCCAAAAATGACCAATTCAGGTTTGAAGTTCAAAATTTCATCAAAACAGGCTTGAGACAATTCACTGAAGCGCGATGCCGACCAAGCTTGGGGCCCTTTGATGGCGCACAAGATCATGGGGCCCGTCTGCAGTTTGCCGTTGACCACCACACCCTCTTCGCTGTAGCTCTGGATGGAATACGCGTTGCTAGCGTCGGGATGGAGTTTCATGTGGAGTTGTTTCTTAAAAAGGGCCAGTTCTGTGGTCAAATTATAGGTTTTCCCCAGCGACAACACCCCTCGGAGGGATTTTGAAAACTATCCAGAAATCAGCCAAGCTTGCCAACGTTTGTTATGACATTCGTGGACCTATCATGGACCGCGCCCGACAAATGGAAGAAGAGGGCCACAAGATCATCAAGCTGAACATTGGCAACTTGGCCGTTTTTGGTTTTGATGCGCCTGAAGAAATCCAGCAAGACATGATTCGCAACCTGCCCAATTCTGCGGGTTATTCGGATAGCAAAGGTATTTTTGGCGCGCGCAAAGCCGTGATGCACGAAACCCAAAAGCAGGGCATCAAAGGCGTCACGCTCGATGACATTTATCTGGGCAATGGTGCCAGCGAGTTGATTGTGATGGCCACCAATGCCTTGCTCGACAACGGCGATGAGTTGTTGTTGCCAGCCCCCGACTATCCGCTGTGGACTGCGGCTGCCAGTTTGTCGGGCGGCACACCTGTTCACTACATGTGCGATGAGTCCAAGGGGTGGATGCCCGACATCGACGATATCCGCGCCAAGATCACACCCAAGACCAAAGGCATTGTGGTCATCAACCCCAACAATCCTACGGGTGCTTTGTACTCCGATGCAACGCTGCAGAGCATTGTGGACAT
>CAZJAL010000028.1:0-15834 GCA_964544175.1 uncultured Limnohabitans sp. | reverse complement strand
CCGCGGGCGTGGCTTGGTGATTTTTGCCGACGAGGTGTACGACAAAGTTTTGTACGATGGTGTGAAGCACACGCCCATTGCCAGCCTCAGTCAAGATGTGCTCACCATCACTTTCAATTCTTTGTCCAAAAGCTACCGATCCTGTGGCTATCGCGCGGGTTGGATGTTTCTCACAGGCGATAAGCGTCCTGCCAAAGATTACATTGAAGGTTTGAACATGTTGTCCAACATGCGCCTGTGTGCCAATGTGCCCGGGCAGTGGGCCATTCAAACGGCATTGGGCGGACACCAAAGCATCAATGAGTTGGTCAATCCCGGCGGCCGTTTGCGCAAGCAAAGAGACTTGGCTTACGAGTTGATCAATGCCATACCGGGTGTGTCTTGCGTCAAGCCTTCTGCTGCGCTTTACATGTTTCCCAAGCTCGATCCCCAAATTTATCCCATCCAAGACGACCAGCAATTCTTCTTGGAAATGTTGCAAGAAACCAAAGTGATGTTGGTGCAAGGAACCGGTTTCAACTGGCCATCGCCCGACCATTTCCGAATTGTGTTCTTGCCACATGTCGATGATTTGCGTGAAGCCATCGAACGCATGGCAAAGTTTTTAGAAAAAGCGCGTCAGCGTTTTGGTACAGCGGTCTAAGAGAGAAAAAATGAAACCGATTCAAGTTGGCCTTTTGGGCATGGGCACCGTGGGCAGCGGCACATTCAATGTGTTGAGGCGCAATCAAGAAGAAATCAAACGTCGTGCAGGTCGCGGCATTGAAATCGCCATGGTGGCAGATTTAGATGTTGCCAAAGCTCAAGCCTTGTGTGGCGATTCAGTCAAAGTTGTGAACGATGCACGGCAGGTCATTGCCAACCCCGACATCGACATCGTGGTCGAACTCATCGGTGGTTATGGCATCGCCAAAGCACTGGTGCTAGAGGCCATTGCAGCAGGTAAGCACGTTGTCACGGCCAACAAAGCTTTGTTGGCCGTACACGGTACCGAAATTTTTGCAGCAGCACATGCCAAAGGTGTGATGGTGGCGTTTGAAGCTGCAGTGGCGGGTGGCATTCCCATCATCAAAGCATTGCGCGAAGGCCTCACAGCCAACAGCATTCAGTGGGTGGCGGGCATCATCAATGGCACCACCAATTTCATCTTGTCAGAGATGCGTGAAAAAGGTTTGGACTTTGAGGTGGTGCTCAAAGAGGCACAACGTTTGGGCTATGCAGAAGCAGACCCTACATTCGACATCGAAGGTGTGGACGCTGCTCACAAAGCCACACTCATTAGTGCTTTGGCTTTTGGCATTCCTGTTCAGTTTGACAAAGCCTACACAGAGGGCATTACCAAATTGGGCGCGGCCGACATCAAGTACGCCGAACAATTGGGCTATCGCATCAAGTTGTTAGGCATTACCAAGCGCACGAATGCTGGCATTGAACTGCGCGTGCACCCCAGCTTGGTTCCTACGTCGCGTTTAATTGCCAACGTTGAAGGCGCCATGAATGCCGTGATGGTGCAGGGCGATGCTGTGGGCACCACACTTTATTACGGCAAAGGCGCGGGCTCAGAGCCTACGGCCAGCGCCGTCATTGCCGACCTGGTTGACATCACGCGTTTGCACACGGCAGATCCGCTCAACCGCGTGCCGCATTTGGCCTTCCAGCCCAATGCCATGAGCAATTTGAAGATATTGCCCATGTCTGAAGTTGTCACCAGTTACTACCTGCGCTTGCGCGTGGCCGATGAGGCAGGCGTATTGGCCAAGCTCACAGGCTTGTTGGCCGAAGCCAACATCAGCATCGACGCAGTACTGCAACGTGAAGCCGATCAAGTGAGCCAAGCGGGTGAGAATCAAACGGACGTCATCATCCTCACGCACGATACCGTGGAAGGCAAGATGAATGCCGTGTTGGCGCAAATGCAAGCATTGCCCACTGTGATGGCGCCTATTACAAAAATTCGCAAGGAAGAGTTGAACTGATGCGCTACTTGTCAACTCGCGGTCATGCCGATCGCAAACGTTTTTGTGAAATTTTGCTAGAAGGCCTGGCGCCCGATGGCGGTCTTTATTTGCCAGAGAGCTATCCGCAAATTACGCCAGAGGCGCTCACAAACTTGCGACAAGTTTGGCAGACCCAGGGCTATGCAGCATTGGCTTTTGAAGTGTTGTCCTTGTACATTGACGACATTCCAGCCGATGACCTTCGCGCCTTGTGCCAAAAGACTTACACAGAAGCCACTTTTGGCACCCCCCAAATTGTGCCCCTGAAGACCCTCAAGACCCAAGCGCTTGCTGGCGCTCAGGTCAGTTTGGAAGCGCTGTCCAATGGCCCCACTTTGGCCTTCAAAGACATGGCCATGCAGTTGCTCGGTAATTTGTTTGAATACGAATTGGCAAGACGCAATGCAGAGTTGAACATCTTTGGCGCAACCTCTGGCGACACAGGCAGCGCAGCCGAGTACGCCATGCGCGGCAAAAAAGGGGTTCGTGTTTTCATGACCAGCCCGCTGGGTCGCATGAGCCCTTTTCAGCAGGCACAAATGTTCAGCTTGCTGGACGAAAACATTCACAACATTGCCATTGAAGGGGTGTTTGACGATTGCCAAGACATTGTCAAAGCCGTCAGCAACGATTTAGAGTTCAAGCGCAAATACAAAATTGGCACGGTCAACTCCATCAACTGGGCGCGTTTGTTGGCGCAGGTGGTGTACTACTTTGCGGGTTACTTCCAAGCCACTGAAACCAATTCTCAAAAAGTCAGCTTCAGCGTTCCAAGTGGCAACTTTGGCAATGTGTGTGCTGGTCATGTCGCACGCATGATGGGACTGCCCATTGACCAATTGGTTGTGGCCACCAACGAAAACGACGTCTTGGACGAGTTTTTCAGAACCGGCATTTACCGTGTTCGTGGCACAGCCGATACGCACGAAACCTCTAGTCCCTCCATGGACATCTCTAAGGCCAGTAACTTTGAGCGTTTTGTCTTTGATTTGCTGCAACGCGATGCGGCCCGAACCAAAAATCTTTTCTACGACCAGCTCAATCAGCAAGGCAAGTTTGACCTTGGAGGCGATCCTCTGTTTGCAGAAGCGGCCACCAAGTATGGTTTTGTCAGCGGCAAGAGCACGCACGCCGATCGCCTCAAAACCATTCAAGCTGTGTTTGCAGACAATCACATCATGATTGACACCCACACCGCTGATGGTTTGAAGGTCGCAGTGCCCTTGGCCAAACCTGGCATTCCAATGCTGGTTCTAGAGACAGCGTTGCCCATTAAATTTGCTGCCACTTTGGTTGAAGCGCTCGGACGCGAACCCGACCGGCCACCTAAGTTTGAAGGCATTGAAGCCTTGCCCAAGCGCGTCAAAGTCATGGGCAAGTCGGTGGATGCCGTCAAAGCTTATATTGCGCAGCACTGCGTTTGATCACCATGGCTGCTGACACCCCACTGAAGCGTCCGCCATTGATGTCTTTGGACGAGGCTTTGGACTTCGTGCTCAAAGACGTTGCCTTACTGACTACGCATGAACGGGTTCCCACATTTGAGGCCGATGGCCGTGTGTTGGCCGAATCTCTGGTGTCGCAATTGCAAGTCCCACCGCAAGACAACTCGTCTATGGATGGCTATGCCCTGCGAGTTGAAGACGTTGCGACAACAGGCGCAATCTTGAAGGTCACACAGCGTATTCCGGCGGGTCACAATGGTCAGCCCTTACACGCAGGGGAAGCAGCGCGAATTTTCACGGGTGCGCCCATTCCGCCTGGCGCCAACGCTGTGGTGATGCAAGAAGACACGCAAGTGGATGCTACCGCGTCGGTGTCTCAAGTGGCTGTCAATGTGGTGCCTAGCTTGGGTCAATGGATCCGCAAAAGTGGCGAAGACGTTACCCGGGGTGCTGTGGTTTTGTCGAAGGGCACACGCCTCGACCCAGCGGCTCTGGGCTTGGCGGCAAGCATTGGCGTCGCTCAGGTCCCGGTGGTTCGCAAGCCACGTGTGGCCTTGTTTTCTACGGGTGATGAGTTGGTCATGCCTGGCGACGTGGCACCAGAAAACATGCGCCCTGGCGCCATTTACAACTCCAATCGGTTTTTCCTTCGCGCGTTGCTGATTCGAGCAGGTTGTGATGTGACTGATTTAGGCATCGTGCCCGACAATCTCAACGCCACCCTCACGGTGCTTCAGCAAGCCGCTTCAAGCCACGATTTGATTTTGACCAGCGGGGGTGTTTCCGTTGGCGAAGAGGACCATGTTAAGCCAGCAGTTCAGGCCTTGGGTCATTTGAATTTGTGGCAAATTTCAATGAAGCCGGGCAAGCCTTTTGCGTTTGGCAACGTTTACTCAGGTTCTGTTGCCGACGGCAAAAAGGCCTATTTCATGGGCCTTCCAGGCAATCCTGTTTCAAGTTTCGTCACATACCAGTTGCTCGTTCGACCATTTTTGATGGCGCTTCAAGGTGTCACTGCACCTCGTACAGCACCGTACAAGCTTCAAGCCCATTTTGACCTGCCAAAGCCTGACAAACGCAGAGAGTTTTTGCGCGTCAAACGCAATGCGCAAGGCGGACTCGATTTATTCCCCAATCAAAGTTCTGGCGTATTGACGTCAGTGGTGTGGGGCGATGGTGTTGTGGACAACCCAGGCTCGCAAGTCATTCAAACGGGTGACTGGGTTCAGTTCTATCCCTTTTCAGAGTGGTTGCAATGAAATTGCGCATTCGTTACTTTGCCTCTTTGCGCGAGACCCTTGGTAAATCGCAAGAGGAAGTCGAGACAACAGCCAACACGGTGGGTGAATTGCGCAATCAATTGCTTGCCCAAGGTGGCGCATACCTTTGTCTAGAGCGAGGTAAGGCCGTCAGAATGGCCTTGAACCAGGTCATGGTGCAAGAGGATGCTGCCCTGACCGACAACGCTGAATTGGCATTTTTTCCGCCTGTCACAGGGGGCTGATCATGCATGCACGTGTCGTCATTCAGACGGAAGATTTCAATGTGGCAGAAGTTCTGACCGAACTTCGAGCCCAAGACTTGCGAGTGGGCGCTGTGTGCTCATTCGTGGGTACCGTGCGTGATACGCGCATGTTGACGGGACAGGCTGCAGATGAAGTGGTGTCAATGGCTTTGGAGCACTATCCCGGCATGACCGAGTCTTCCATTGAAGCCATGATTGACGAAGCGCACCAACGGTTTGATTTTTACCAAGCCAAGGTTATCCACCGTGTGGGTGAACTCCGGCCAGCAGATCAAATCGTGTTGGTCGCAGTCACCTCAGCTCACCGCGGCGAAAGTTTTAAAGCTTGTGAGTTTTTGATGGACTACTTGAAAACTCAAGCACCGTTTTGGAAAAAAGAAGAAACACCAGAAGGGGCCAAATGGGTGGATGCGCGCGTGAGTGACGACGAAGCCATGGCCCGATGGGGCATTCAATCGCGCAACGCTTGAACTGCGAGTGGGTTCTACCCCAATAGATTGACCGTGCTCAGTGTTGGTAGGCCGGCCGCTCTAGGCTGGCGGTGTCGACATTGTCGGGGCGCTGTGAAAAATCGGGTTGTTGCCATTGCGCTTTTTTGAGCGCTTGTTCAATGAGGTGCAGCAAGCCATGAAGCAAAGAGGCTTGCAGGTTAAATTCACACGAAGCACCGCTGGCATTCTCGCCACTCTTGTCCTGAAATAACAAATTCAAACTGCCGCTGTTGTGCAAGTTCAATTGCACATCGGTGACCAACAAAGGCGTAGCACCGAGGGGCAAGTTGAGGTTTTGTGAAACAAAGGGCGTTGAAAAATCGGCTTGTGACAAAAAGTTTTCACGCTTCAGTTCGGCCAGCATTTGCTGCGCTGTGGTGTCGGCAGCCATGACTTGTGGATCTCTGGCCTCTAGTTGAACCACAGATGCTTGTAAATGAGGCAGCAAGCGCAAGGTCATGGCCCGTGTAAGCCACAAACGGAACTCTTGACTGTCTTGATTGCTAACCCGCAGGGCCAAGCGATCTTGACGTTCGTCATATTGCACTGACATTTGGTGAATGTTCATGTTGACATTCTAGAGGCTCAGGTGCTCGAATTGGCATCTAGCGTCACGCCTCTTGAAAAATAGGCTTCTCGACCCCAAGTAGATGTCAATAGGAGATTCACATGCGAATTGACAAACTAACCACTAAGTTCCAAGAAGCCTTGGGCGACGCTCAGAGTTTGGCTTTGGGCAAAGACCACGCCTACATCGACCCCGCACACGTTTTGCTGGCCATGCTGCAACAACAAGATGGCCCCAAAGCCTTGTTGCAAAGAGCGGGAGTCAACGTCAACAGCTTGCTGTCTGCCGCCACTGCCGCTGTTGAACGTTTGCCTCAAGTGACTGGGCAAGACCAAGTACAAGTCGGCCCCGATTTGGTCAAACTGCTGCAGGCCGCAGAAAAAGAGTCGCTCAAACGCGGCGACTCATTTGTGGCCAGCGAGCTTTTTTTGTTGGCCTTGGCCGACGGCAAGTCCGAGTTGGCGCGCAGTGCAAAGGCCGCAGGCCTCAGTCGTCAAAGTTTAGAAACTGCTGTAGAAGCAGTGCGTGGAGGACAAAACGTGAACAGTGCAGAAGCCGAAGGACAACGCGAGTCCTTGAAAAAATATTGCCTCGACCTCACGGAGCGTGCGCGAATGGGCAAACTCGACCCGGTCATTGGCCGAGACGACGAAATTCGAAGAGCCATTCAGGTTCTGCAGCGTCGGACCAAAAACAATCCGGTGTTGATTGGTGAGCCAGGCGTTGGCAAGACTGCTATTGTTGAAGGCTTGGCGCAACGCATTGTGGCCGGTGAGGTGCCCGACTCCTTGAAAGGCAAGCGTGTTCTTTCTTTGGACATGGCCTCCTTGCTTGCCGGCGCAAAGTTTCGGGGTGAGTTTGAAGAGCGTCTTAAATCGGTCTTGAACGAGTTGGCCAAAGATGAAGGTCAAACCATTGTGTTTATTGATGAGTTGCACACCATGGTGGGCGCTGGCAAGGCGGAAGGTGCCATGGATGCGGGCAACATGCTCAAGCCTGCATTGGCGCGAGGTGAGTTGCACTGTGTGGGTGCCACCACCTTGGACGAATACCGAAAGTACATCGAAAAAGATGCCGCCCTAGAACGTCGTTTTCAAAAGATCTTGGTGGGCGAGCCCAGTGTGGAGGCCACCATTGCCATTTTGCGAGGCTTGCAAGAAAAGTACGAAATTCACCACGGCGTTGACATCACCGATCCTGCCATCGTGGCAGCGGCAGAGCTTAGCCATCGCTACATCACAGATCGATTTTTGCCAGACAAGGCCATTGACCTGATTGATGAAGCCGCTTCCAAAATCAAAATTGAAATCGACTCCAAACCTGAAGTCATTGATAAGTTGGACCGCCGTTTGATTCAATTGCAAATTGAACGTGAGGCGGTGAAAAAAGAAGCCGATGAAGCATCGCAAAAACGCTTGGGCCTGATCGAAGAAGAAATTGTGAGCTTGAAAAAAGAAGCCGCCGATTTGGAAGAAATTTGGAAGACCGAAAAAGCGCAAGCGCAAGGCAGCCAAAACGTTCGCGAAAAAATTGACCAACTGCGTCAGCAAATTGAAGAACTGACACGCAAAGGTGACTTCAACAAAGTGGCCGAGTTGCAATACGGCAAATTGCCCGAACTCGAGAAGCTGTTGTCTGAAACGCAAGCCAAAGAGCTAAACCCTGCGGCTGGTTCTGCGCCACGTCTGCTGCGAACGCAGGTGGGTGCCGAAGAAATTGCCGAGGTGGTTAGCCGTGCCACCGGTATTCCTGTATCAAAGATGATGCAAGGCGAGCGAGAAAAATTACTTCAAATGGAAGTTAAATTGCATGAGCGCGTGGTGGGTCAAGATGAAGCCATTGCCGCTGTCTCGCACGCCATTCGTCGCTCACGTTCAGGCTTGTCCGACCCGCAACGGCCCACAGGTTCCTTCTTGTTTTTAGGCCCTACAGGTGTGGGCAAAACGGAGTTGTGCAAAGCTTTGGCGGGCTTCTTGTTTGACAGCGAAGATCACCTCATTCGCATTGACATGAGTGAGTTCATGGAGAAACACTCGGTGGCCCGACTCATTGGCGCACCGCCCGGTTATGTGGGTTACGAGGAGGGTGGCTATTTGACGGAAGCCGTTCGCAGAAAACCTTACTCGGTCTTGTTGTTGGACGAGGTTGAAAAAGCACACCCTGATGTGTTCAATGTGCTGCTGCAAGTTTTGGACGATGGTCGATTGACGGACGGTCAAGGCCGTACGGTCGACTTTAAGAACACCGTCATTGTGATGACCTCTAACATTGGCTCGCACCTCATTCAAAGCATGGTGGGTGAGCCCAACGAAGACATCAAAGAAGCGGTATGGGGTGAATTGAAAAACCATTTCCGCCCTGAGTTTTTAAACCGCATTGACGAAACTGTGGTGTTTCACAGTTTGGATGCCAAACACATTGAGTCGATTGCCAAAATTCAATTGCAAATTTTGGAAGCACGCTTGGCCAAAATGGACTTGCACCTGGAGGTTTCAACAGCGGCCCTGGCCGAGTTGGCCAAAGTTGGCTTTGACCCTGTATTTGGCGCAAGGCCGCTCAAACGTGCTGTCCAGCAACGCATCGAGAATCCGCTCTCCAAGCTTTTGCTAGAGGGCAAGTTCTTGCCCAAGTCGGTCATTCCTGTAGACGTCGATCCCGTCAAGGAGCCAGGTGTCTTTAAATTCGACCGCGCAGTGAATTAAGGTGACCCAACAGCACCTGCTGAATTCGCTTTGAAAGTATCATGCGGCCTTGACCAAAAGAGGCCGTATGAGCAATCAAATTGACAAGCTGACTGAAACGGATGCCAAAACCCAAATGGGCGGGCATCTCTTGGTGGAGTGCCTGGTGGCGCAAGGTGTGACGCATGCCTTTGGTGTGCCGGGCGAAAGTTATCTGGCGGTTTTGGACGGTTTTCACAAATACCAAGACCAAATTCAATTTGTCACCTGTCGCCAAGAAGGTGGGGCAGCCTTCATGGCCGATGCCCAAGGCCGTTTAACGGGCCGTCCAGGCGTTTGTTTTGTGACACGTGGACCTGGTGCTACCAATGCCTCTATTGGCGTTCATACGGCGTTCCAAGACTCTACCCCCATGGTTTTGTTTGTGGGCGATGTGGCCACCGAGACGCGAGATCGCGAAGCTTTTCAAGAAGTCGACTTTTGTTCCTTCTTTGGCCCAAGCACCAAAGGCATGGCCAAGCGTGTTGAGCGCATTGACGATGCCAAGCGCATTCCTGAATACGTGGCACGTGCTTTTGCCACAGCCATGAATGGCCGGCCGGGTCCTGTGGTACTGGTCTTGCCAGAAGACATGTTGACGCATGAGGTCAGTGCCAAGCCCTTGCCAAAGCTGAATCCTGTTGAGGCTTGGAGCGACCCTGGCAGCTTGCGTCAACTGCGTGAAATGCTGTTGGCTGCCAAGCGCCCCTTCGTGATTGCGGGCGGCGGTGGCTGGACACCGCAGTCTGCACAAGCGCTGCAAAGATTTGCAGAAAATTGGCAATTGCCCGTTGGCAACGCCTTCCGTTTTCAAGACACCTTTGACAACTTTCATCCGCTTTATGCAGGAGATGTGGGCATTGGCATCAATCCCAAACTGGCACAACGCGTCAAAGACAGCGATTTGATTTTGGCCATCGGCCCTCGCTTGGGTGAAATGACCACCAGCGGCTATACCTTGCTGGAAGTTCCCAAGCCAAAACAAAAGTTGGTTCACATCCATGCCAGTGCAGAAGAACTCAATCGCGTTTATTCAGCCGACTTGGCCATCTGTGCCACCATGAACGCTGCGGCACGCAGCCTCGAAGTATTAACTGCGCCAGCTTCTGTGCCTTGGGCCGATTGGGCCGCTCAGGCCAATGCCGATTACCAAGCCAACATTCAGCCGCAAGTATTGGCTGGTTTGCCCCAAGACACCGCCAAGGGCTTGGTCAACATGCCTGAAGTGGTGGCTGCGTTGCAGCGTCATTTGCCCACAGATGCCGTGCTCACCAATGGCGCTGGCAACTTTGCAAGTTGGGTTCACCGCTACTACCAACACCATGGCCTGAGCAAGGGTTTTAAAACGCAATTGGCGCCTACTGTGGGAGCCATGGGTTATGGCGTGCCTGCTGGCATTGCGGCCGCCATTCTGTCTAAGCGTGTGGCCTTTACCATTGCGGGCGATGGCGACTTCTTGATGAACGGTCAAGAGTTGGCCACCGCTTCTCAGCACGGTGCTAAATCGATTGTGGTCTTGTTGAACAATGGCATGTACGGCACCATTCGCATGCATCAAGAACGTGATTTTCCAACCCATAACATGGGCTCTCACTTAAACAACCCTCACTTTGCCAACTTGGCCAAAGCGTATGGTTATGAGGGCATTCGAATAACCAAAACAGAAGAGTTTGAGCCTGCCTTGATGGAAGCCATGCAGCGAGAGCAGGGCACGCTGATTGAAATCATGCTCGACCCTGAGGTTATTACCACGCGCGGTACTTTGACATCCATTACACAAAACGCATTGAAGTCTAAGTAAGTAGAGCGAGCATAAAAAAAGCCGGGGTGACCCGGCTTTTTTCATTCGAGAAGCAAAGAATTACTTCAAGTGCTTGCCGATCAGGCCGGCCATCTCGAACATGCTGACTTGGGCTTTGCCAAAGACTGCCTTGAGTTTGTCATCGGCGTTGATGTTGCGCTTGTTGACTTTGTCTTGCAGGTTGTTTTTCTTGATGTAAACCCACAACTTGCTCACGACTTCGGTACGTGGCAGAGGGGCTGCACCCACCACAGCGGCCAAAGCGGCGCTAGGTGTCAAAGCCTTCATGAAGGCTGCGTTGGGTGTGCGCTTTTTAGCGGGTGCTTTTTTGGCTGCAGGCTTTTTGGCTGGTGCAGCTTTCTTAGCAGGCGCAGCTTTTTTGGCGGGCGCTGCTTTTTTAGCAGGAGCCGCTTTTTTAGCTACAGGTTTTTTGGCGGGTGCTGCCTTCTTTGCAGGAGCAGCTTTTTTTGCCGGGGTTTTTTTTGCAGTTGCCATTTTGAAATTCCTTAAGTCGGAAGTTGGTTCGCAGCCGGAAACTTATTTATCCGGCTGAGCGCATGCTACTGGAGAAAGTGCTGGTTTCCAAGGGGAAGTTGAGTTTTTTTAGCGTGTTGTTGCAGATAACCCTCTCGAGACAAATTCATGTTTTGCACAGACTTTGACTTGGATACCGCGAGTGGCTTCGACGTGTGTTGCAAATTATGGAAATTTAATTTTGCAATGTGAAAAAATATCATGTTGCGATGCAATAAATTTTCTCAATATGAGAGATGATATTTTGCTATGAGAAATTGACAACATAAGTTGTTGATTTTTATAAATTAAATATTTGTCTTGTATAAGACATAAGATGTTTTCATACTCTTCTATAAGACTTAGAATTTCCATCAGCGCCAAACAGAAACTTGGCCTCAACATCAACCACACTAAAGGGAAATCGTCATGCCACAAAATCTCGTTGAACAACTCAGCCGTGAACAACAAATTGCCGCTTTGGAAAAAGATTGGGCCACCAACCCCCGTTGGAAGGGCATCAAGCGCGGTTATTCAGCAGCAGACGTGGTCCGTTTGCGCGGTTCTTTCCCCATTGAGCACACCTTGGCTCGCCGTGGTGCAGAAAAGTTGTGGAATCTGTTGCACACAGAAGACTACATCAACTGCTTGGGCGCCCTGACCGGTGGACAAGCCATGCAACAAGTCAAGGCTGGCATCAAAGCCATCTACTTGTCTGGCTGGCAAGTTGCTGCCGACAACAACTCTTACGCTTCCATGTACCCCGACCAATCTCTGTATCCAGTGGACTCCGTGCCAAAGGTTGTCGAGCGCATTAACAACAGCTTCCGTCGTGCAGACGAAATTCAATGGTCTAAAGGCACCAACCCTGGCGACAAAGATTACACAGATTATTTCGCGCCTATCGTGGCCGATGCTGAAGCCGGTTTCGGTGGTGTGTTGAACGCTTTCGAATTGATGAAGGCCATGATTGCTGCGGGTGCTGGTGGTGTTCACTTTGAAGACCAATTGGCTTCTGTGAAAAAGTGTGGTCACATGGGCGGCAAGGTCTTGGTGCCGACCATTGAGGCGTGCCAAAAATTGATTGCAGCCCGCATGGCTGCTGACGTTTGCGGCGTTCCTACTTTGGTCATTGCACGCACCGATGCGGAAGCGGCTGACCTGCTGACGTCCGACGTCGATGATAACGACAAGCCTTTCTTGACTGGCGAGCGAACTGCAGAAGGTTTCTACAAAACTAAGAAAGGCATGGAACAAGCCATTAGCCGCGCAGTGGCCTATGCGGAATACGCTGACTTGGTCTGGTGTGAAACTGGTACCCCCGATTTGGAATTTGCCCGCAAGTTTGCTGAAGCTGTTCACAAGAAGCACCCAGGCAAATTGTTGGCCTACAACTGCTCGCCTTCATTCAATTGGAAGAAAAACTTGGACGATGCCACCATCGCCAAATTCCAGAAAGAACTGGGCGCCATGGGTTACAAGTACCAGTTCATCACATTGGCCGGTATTCACTCCATGTGGTACAACATGTTCGACTTGGCACAAGCCTACGTTCAGCGCGGCATGTCTGCCTACGTCGAGAAGGTGCAAGAGCCCGAGTTCGCAGCGCGCGATCGTGGCTATTCCTTTGTGTCGCACCAGCAAGAAGTGGGCACCGGTTACTTCGACGAAGTGACCACCGTGATTCAAGGCGGCCGCTCTAGCGTCACGGCTTTGACTGGTTCGACTGAAGAAGAACAGTTCCACTGATCGAAAAAGACCTCGGGCACAGCGTAAAATCTGGCCTGAGCGTTTGAAAACGCGGCAAATGCCGCGTTTTTCATTTCTGGCGCCCAAATGGCGCCTTTCTTTTTTTCAGTTCGAACATGGTTCAGATCACACTTCCAGACGGTTCATTGCGTGAGTTTCCCGGTCCCGTCACCGTGGCAGAGGTTGCCGCCTCCATTGGCGCAGGCTTGGCCAAAGCGGCGTTGGCTGGCAAAGTCGACGGCAAAGTGGTGGACACAAGTCACACCATCAGTGTCAATTCACAGCTGGCCATCATCACGGGCAAAGATGCCGATGGCTTGGAAGTGGTTCGTCATTCAACGGCGCACTTGCTGGCTTATGCCGTGAAGGATTTGTATCCGGACGCCCAAGTCACCATTGGCCCCGTGATTGAAAACGGCTTTTACTACGACTTTTCATACAGCCGTCCATTTGACTTGGACGACTTGGCCGCCATTGAAAAGCGCATGACCGAATTGGCCAACAAAGACGAGCCTGTGGTTCGTCGTGTGTTGCCGCGTGATGAGGCGGTGGCTTATTTCAAAGGCATGGGCGAGCACTACAAGGCCGAAATCATTGGCAGCATTCCTTCCAACGAAGACGTGAGCTTGTACAAAGAGGGTGCCTTCGAAGACTTGTGCCGCGGCCCCCACGTGCCCAGCACTGGCAAACTCAAGCACTTCAAACTCATGAAGGTGGCCGGTGCTTATTGGCGTGGCGACAGCAAAAACGAAATGCTGCAACGCATTTACGGTACTGCCTGGACCAGCAAAGAAGATTTGCAAAACTACCTCACCCAATTGGAAGAGGCGGAAAAGCGCGATCACCGCAAACTAGGCCGTGAGCTGGACCTCTTTCACATTGACGAGCACGCACCTGGCTTGGTCTTCTGGCATCCCAAAGGTTGGTCTGTTTGGCAGAAGGTTGAGCAGTACATGCGTGCTGTGTACCAAGACAACGGTTATCAAGAAGTTAAAGGCCCTCAAATCATTGACAAGTCTTTGTGGGAAAAAACAGGTCACTGGGACAAGTACCGCGACAACATGTTCACCACAGAGTCTGAAAAGCGCGATTACGCTTTGAAGCCCATGAACTGCCCGGGTCACATCTTGATTTTTAAGCAGGGCATGAAGAGCTATCGCGATTTGCCACTGCGCTACGGTGAGTTTGGTCAGTGTCACCGCAACGAACCTACAGGTGGCTTGCACGGCATCATGCGCGTGCGCGGCTTCACACAAGACGATGGCCACATTTTCTGTACCGAAGACCAAATCTTGGATGAAAGCGTCAACTTCACCACGCTTCTGCAAAAGGTCTACAAAGACTTTGGCTTTACCGACATCATTTACAAAGTGGCCACCCGTCCGGCACAGCGCATTGGCTCCGATGAAATTTGGGACAAGGCCGAACACGCCCTGATGGAAAGCCTGCGTGCGTCCAACTGTGATTTTGAAATTGCCCCTGGTGATGGAGCTTTTTATGGCCCCAAAATTGAATACACCCTGAAAGACGCCATTGGTCGTCAATGGCAGTGCGGCACCATTCAAGTCGACTTCTCCATGGCTGAGCGCCTAGATGCAGAGTACGTAGGGGAGGACGGCAACCGCCATCGCCCCGTCATGTTGCACCGCGCCATTGTGGGCAGCATGGAGCGATTCATCGGTATTTTGATCGAACAACACGCTGGCGCCTTGCCTGTTTGGCTGGCCCCAATTCAAGTGGTGGTGTGCAACATTACCGATTCTCAGGCCGATTACTGTCGTGAAATTGCCCAAAAAATGCAAAAACTGGCGGGAAATCAAGGCCTTAGGGTCGATTTAGACCTCCGGAACGAGAAAATCACGTATAAAATACGCGAGCATTCAATGCAGAAGCCGCCTTACATCCTTGTCGCTGGCGACAAAGAAAAGGCTGCGGGTACTGTCGCAGTACGCGCCCGAGGTAACAAAGACCTCGGTGTCATGTCTGTTGATGCGTTCATTGAACTCATCCAATCAGACATTGATTCTAAAGTTTGAAGAATTTTTCCGATTGCTTTAGCTTGACGCTTGCTCGTCGGTTTGTGCTGCCTTGTGCAGTTATTTATTAAAGGATTTGAACCATCGCTACCACCGAATTTCGTGACCGCCGTCAGCGCGAAGAGCGTAAGCATCGCCTGAACCGTGAAATCACTTTCCCCGAAGTCCGTTTGTCCGGACCCGAGAACGAGCCATTGGGCATTGTTTCTTTAGCAGATGCCTTGCGCATGGCGGGAGAGTTGGATGTTGACTTGGTTGAAATTGCAGCCACGGCCACACCCCCGGTTTGTCGTTTGATGGACTACGGCAAGTTCAAATACCAAGAACAAAAACGTGCTGCCGAGGCCAAAGCCAAGCAGACGGTCATTGAGATCAAGGAAATCAAATTCCGACCCGGTACCGATGACGGTGACTACAACATCAAGATGCGCAACATCCGCCGCTTTTTGGCCGATGGTGACAAGTGCAAAGTGACCCTGCGTTTTCGCGGTCGCGAAATTACCCACCAAGAGTTGGGCATGGCACTGTTGCAGCGTATTCGCGATGACTTGGGCGATCTGATTGTGGTCGAGCAGTTTCCAAAGTTGGAAGGCCGCCAAATGATCATGATGATTGCACCCGGTCGCAAAAAACCGGCTGGTAAATCAGCCAACGAAGCCGCTCCGGCAGCTTCAGAGTGAGTTTGAAGAGTTCCTTCGGGAGCTCTTACAAATGAGGTTGTCGCCAACCTCAAACAGCAAAACACTTCGGTGTGATGCTGATTAAAAGTGGCTCGGGGCCAACAAGGCTGCAAGGAGTTTGCAGACGCCTCACGAGCACAAAATAAGGAGCAGTCAAATGCCCAAAATGAAGACCAAAAGCAGCTCCAAAAAGCGCTTCCGTGTTCGTCCTGGTGGTACCGTTAAACGCGGTCAAGCCTTCAAGCGTCACATCTTGACCAAGAAGACCACCAAGAACAAACGCCACCTTCGCGGTGCAGTGGCCGTGCA
>CAZJAL010000027.1:0-37940 GCA_964544175.1 uncultured Limnohabitans sp. | reverse complement strand
GCACCATTTTAGAAAACCAGCATGCGTGTTGGTTTTTTTTCGTCTGTTAGTTTCAAAAGCAACCTAACGCGTGCTTTGAAGAATTTTGAGGCGAATTGTTTCTACGCCATGGCCATGGCTTTTCAGATGGGCTACCAAGGCTGGCAGCATTTGGCGCAATTTGGCTGCGGCCGCGTTAGAACTGACCAACAAACACCACTCTGTGCCCTCAATCGGCCCTGCTTGAATGGCGCCCCGAATGGGGCCCGGTAGCAACGTGTGCAGGGTTTTGAGGCGTTGACTCGACTCTCTTGTGAGCTCGGTTAAGCGCGCCAGACTGGGCGAGTCTTGCGCAGCTTCCATGAGCGTCACAGCTTGATTGATTTTGGCCATGGGCACATTATGCGAGAACCCTGATGTTCTGCGGGAAATCGAGGCCAGAGAAGGGGATGCAGCAGTTAAAATGTTGCGTTCACATGCGCCTAGTGCGCATGTACTTTTGAATCCACTTTAAGACAGGATTGTCGAGCTGATTTGGGTGCTGTCACCTGAAGCAGACTCGTGTCAACATGGCGACCAATTTTCTGACCAAAATTTTCGGCAGTCGTAACGACCGCTTGATCAAACAATACCGCAAAACTGTGGCCTTGATCAATGGCCTTGAAGCCGACTACGAAGCGTTAAGCGACGAGCAACTGCGCGCCAAAACAGACGAGTTTCGAGCACGTGTTGGGCAAGGTGAAAGTTTGGACAAAATTTTGCCTGAAGCTTTTGCCGTGGTCCGTGAAGGCTCCAAACGTGTCATGAAGATGCGCCACTTCGATGTGCAAATGATTGGCGGTATTTCTTTGCACAACGGCAAAATTTCTGAAATGCGCACCGGTGAAGGCAAGACCCTCACGGCCACTTTGGCGGTGTACCTCAATGCATTGGCCAACAAAGGCGTGCACGTGGTCACGGTCAACGATTACTTGGCCAGTCGCGATGCGCAGTGGATGGGCAAGCTCTACAACTTCTTGGGCATGAGCGTGGGCATCAACTTGCCCCAACTCTCCCGTGAAGAAAAACAAGCAGCGTACAACTCAGACATCACCTACGGTACCAACAACGAGTTTGGTTTCGACTACTTGCGTGACAACATGGTTTATGAAGCCAAAGACCGTGTACAACGCGGTTTGAACTTTGCCATCGTTGACGAGGTTGACTCTATTTTGATTGACGAGGCGCGCACGCCACTCATCATCAGTGGACAAGCCGACGACCACACAGCGCAATACATGGCCATGAACCAAGTGGTGCCCATGCTCACGCGCCAAGAAGGTGAAGCCGACCCCCGTACGGGCGAGGGCATTACCAAGCCCGGCGATTTCACAGTCGACGAAAAATCTCACCAAGTATTCTTGACCGAGCAAGGTCACGAAAACGCAGAGCGTATTTTGGCCAGCGCGGGCCTCATCCCTGAAGGCGCTAGCCTTTATGACCCTGCCAACATCGCGCTCATGCACCACCTCACGGCCGCCTTGCGCGCCCACCACATCTACCACCGTGACCAACACTACGTGGTTCAAGAAGGTGAGATTGTCATCGTTGATGAGTTCACGGGTCGACTCATGACGGGACGCCGCTGGAGCGATGGCTTGCATCAAGCTGTAGAAGCCAAAGAGGGTGTGGCCATTCAGGCCGAAAACCAAACCATGGCCTCCATCACCTTCCAAAACTATTTCCGCTTGTACGGCAAGTTGGGCGGTATGACCGGAACGGCAGATACAGAAGCCTACGAATTCCAAGAAATTTATGGCTTGGAAACCGTGGTGGTGCCACCCAACCGCATCAGCCGCCGCGAAGACCAACTCGATCGCGTTTACAAATCGTCGCCAGAAAAATACACCGCCGCCATTGCCGACATTCGTGAATGTCACGACCGCGGACAGCCTGTGTTGGTGGGCACCACGTCCATTGAAAATTCAGAACTTATTTCTGAGATGCTGACCAAAGCCAAGTTGCCGCATCAAGTCTTGAATGCCAAGCAGCACGCACGCGAAGCCGACATCGTGGCGCAAGCCGGCCGCCCCGGCATGATCACCATTGCCACCAACATGGCAGGCCGCGGTACTGACATTGTGTTGGGCGGCAACATTGAAAAAGACATTCAAGCTGTTGAAGCCGATGAAAGCTTGAGCGAGCAAGCACGCCAAGACAAAGTGGCCGCCATGCGAACAGAATGGCTGACCATCCATGAGCAAGTGAAAGCACTCGGTGGACTGCGCATCATCGCCACTGAACGCCACGAATCTCGTCGCATTGACAACCAATTGCGTGGCCGTTCAGGCCGTCAAGGCGATCCTGGTTCTTCACGTTTCTACTTGAGTTTGGACGATCCGCTCATGCGCATTTTTGCGGGTGATCGCGTGCGCGCCATCATGGACAGGCTCAACATGCCCGAGGGTGAAGCCATTGAGGCAGGCATGGTTACGCGCAGCATCGAAAGCGCTCAGCGCAAAGTAGAAGCCCGCAACTTCGATGTTCGCAAGCAGTTGCTCGAATACGATGATGTGTCCAACGATCAGCGCAAGGTCATTTACCAACAACGCAATGACATTTTAGATGCCACCGAAATGGACGCGCAAATTACAGCTTTGCGCGAAGGTAGCTTTACAGATTTGGTGCGTCAATATGTGCCTGAAGAATCAGTCGAAGAGCAGTGGGACTTAGCCGCCCTTGAGCGCGTGTTGAAAGACGAATGGCAAATTGAATTGCCCTTGCGCGATAAAGTGTCAGCAGCCACCGCCATCACCGATGATGAAATTTTGGAGATGGTGCTCACCGCTGCCAACGACGCATTCAAGCAGAAATTGGAGTCTGTGGGCGTAGAAAACTTTGTGTCATTTGAGCGCGTGGTTTTGTTGCAGAGCATCGACTCCCACTGGCGTGAGCACCTCAGTGCGCTCGATTATTTGCGCCAAGGCATTCACCTGCGTGGCTATGCTCAAAAGCAGCCCAAACAAGAATACAAACGTGAAGCCTTTGAGTTGTTTGGCCAGCTGCTCGATGCTGTCAAAAATGAAGTCACGCGCGTGCTCATGAATGTTCGCATTGAGTCGGGTCAGCAAATTGAAGAAGCAGCGCAGGTGCTAGAGGAACGTGCTGAAAACATCAGTAACGTGACGTACACCGCGCCAGACGAACAAGGCGACCAGCAAACACAAGCTGCATCTGAATTTCAGAGCACTCTGTTGGCCCCTGTAGGACGCAACGATCCTTGCCCTTGTGGCAGCGGCAAAAAATACAAGCAATGCCACGGCAAGTTGGCCTAAGAGGTTGATATGACAGTGAATCTTCAAGCCCCCAATCCTGCCAACGTTTTGGCTGTACCCGGTGTGCGTTTGGGCATTGCTGAAGCGGGCGTGCGCAAAGTGGGGCGCAAAGACCTCACCGTTATTTTGTTAGACGAAGGCACAGCCGTCGCCGGTGTCTTTACGCAAAACAGATATTGCGCAGCGCCCGTGCAAGTTTGCCGCGAGCATTTGAAGCAAGTCACTGCCAGCACCGATACGCAAATTCGTGCGCTGGTCATCAACACGGGCAATGCCAATGCAGGCACTGGCGCCAAAGGCTTGACCGATGCACGCGCTACAGCACTGGCCTTGGCAACCCTCTTGAATGTCAAGCCACAGCAAGTTTTGCCTTTCTCAACGGGCGTGATCATGGAGAACTTGCCTGTTGATCGCATTGTGGCCGGCATGCCTGCAGCCTTGGCCGACGCGCAAGCGGCACATTGGGCCAAAGCAGCAGAAGGCATCATGACCACCGACACTGTGCCCAAAGCTTTCAGCCAGCAAGTGGTGTTGTCAGGTCAAACCGTCACCATCACGGGCATCAGCAAAGGTGCTGGCATGATTCGTCCCAACATGGCCACCATGCTGGGCTTCTTGGCCACCGATGCCAACATCGATCCTGCGCTGTTACCCGCACTGGCCACCGATTTGGCCAACGCGTCATTCAATCGCATCACGATCGATGGCGACACCTCTACCAACGACTCCTTCATGGTCATGGCCACGCGCAAAGCTGCGCATGCTGTCATCTCCGACTGGCATTCGGCAGACGGCAAAGCATTGCGCGCTGCAATGTTGGCGGTTGCGCAACAATTGGCTCACGCCATTGTGCGCGACGGTGAGGGTGCCACCAAGTTCATCACCATTCGGGTCGAAGGTGGCAAAACAACTGACGAATGTCTTTTGGCTGCTTATGCCATTGCGCATTCGCCCTTGGTCAAAACAGCATTTTTTGCCAGTGACCCCAACCTGGGGCGCATTTTGGCGGCAGTGGGTTATGCCGGCATTCACGACCTCGATCAAGATCTCATTGGTTTGTACTTGGACGATGTGTGTGTGGTGCAAAACGGTGGTCGCAACCCTGCTTACCAAGAAGCCGACGGCCAGCGCGTCATGAAGCAAAGTGAAATCAGCATTCGTGTCAATTTAGGCCGTGGCAACGCTGTTGACACAGTCTGGACCTGTGACCTCAGCCACGACTACGTGTCCATCAATGCGGACTACCGTTCATGAGCGCCGCCATTGAAAAACTCTTAGAGCGCGCTGTGCTCATGATGGAGCGCTTAGAGCGCGTGTTGCCGCAGCCTTTGAGTGAGCCCGATTGGACGCAAGCCATTGCTTGGCGCTATCGCAAACGTGCTTCAGGCCACGGTGTGTTGGAAGGTGTTCGCCACGTGTCCGACATGAGCCTGAACGATCTACAAGAAATTGACGGCCAAAAAGAAAAACTGCAACAAAACACCTTGCAGTTTGTGCAGGGTTTGCCTGCCAACAACGTGCTGTTGACGGGCTCTCGCGGAACGGGCAAATCATCTCTTATCAAAGCTTGCCTGAATGCTTATGCAGCACAAGGTTTGCGCCTTATTGAAGTTGACAAAGACGACCTCACTGATTTGCCAGACATTGTCGACGTGGTGGCGGGTCGGCCAGAAAAATTCATCATCTTCTGCGATGACCTGAGTTTTGAAGATGGTGAAGGCGGTTACAAAGCCTTGAAATCTATTTTGGATGGTTCTGTGGCTGCTGCCACACCCAATGTGTTGATTTATGCCACCAGCAATCGCCGGCATTTGTTACCCGAGCACATGAAGGACAACCTCACCTACACCCACACCGAAGACGGTGAAGTGCATCCCGGTGAAGTGATTGAAGAGAAAATTTCTTTGTCTGAGCGTTTTGGTTTGTGGATCAGTTTCTACCCCTTCTCACAAGACGAGTACCTCACTATCGTGGCGCAGTGGCTCAAATCGCTGGGCGCCTCTGATGCGGTCATTCAAACCTCAGGCCCAGAAGCCTTGGTCTGGGCGCTTGAGCGTGGCTCGCGAAGTGGTCGAGTGGCTTATCAATTTGCCCGCGATTACATGGGTCGCATGGGTCAAGGCCAAGGCCCTGGCCCTGGCGCGCTTCGCACCTTGTGAGCAAAGTCTTGAGAGACAGTCCCAAGCCTTTGCTGGTTGCAGACGGTCATCAACCGCGAGAAGGTGGTGCAGAACGTGCCACGATCGATGTGGCGGTGGGCATTCTCATCAATGCAGACGATCAGTTTTTGCTCACGTCTCGGCCACCTGGCAAAGTGTACGAAGGCTATTGGGAATTTCCGGGTGGCAAATTAGAAGCGGGTGAAACCGTGGCACAAGCCTTAACCCGTGAACTGCATGAAGAACTGGGTTTGCACATTGCCGATGTCGAGTTATGGCTGCAGCAATTGGTTGACTATCCTCATGCATTGGTTCGTTTGAACTTTTGCAAAGTACGTCAATGGCAGGGCGAGCTTGAGATGCGCGAAGGTCAGCATTTTGCTTGGCAAGACCTGCCTGTTCAGGTGGGTCCTGTGTTGCCTGGCACCATTCCTGTATTGGCCTGGTTGGCCGAAGAGCGCGGCTTTGTGGGTGCCACGCATACAAGCTGAATCACTGTAGCTTGGGGTCGCCAAAATTCTCTTGATCTGGCGGATTGTCCTCGGGTACTCTAAAGCTTTCGTTGGCCCATGCACCCAAGTCAATGCCTTTGCAACGCGCACTGCAAAAGGGGCGATAAGTGTTTTGAGGACTGAACAAGCTGGGCCCGTTGCAGGTAGGGCACTTCACTTGACGGGGCTTTGACAAGGGTTCGCTCATCGGCGTCTCACAGATGGGGTGGCATTGCCTCTGCTGTTTAAGCGCAGAGTGTCATTTCGAAGGGCGTGTCATCTCGGCTGGTCAGCAACTTGCCATCTTCTTGCTGTTGCATCAAGCGAATGACCACCAGCAATCGGTTGCAGCTGATTTCAGGGGTGAGGTTTAAGCTGTCGTCGATGCGCAAACGCAGCAACTGAAAGTTACGACCCTGAGGCAGATTCTGTTGTAACTGGCCAGCGGTGGCCATGACCTTTTGTGTGCTGCCAGACTCGCGCAACATTTTGAGCATCAGTTGAACAGATGTGGCCAGTGGCGCAAAGTGTTGAGACCATTCAAGCAAGTTGGCTTGACGCGCTTCAGCGCGGTGGTGTTGCCAAGCATGGTAGGCGGGCAAATCAAATTCACAGGTACCGCCGGGAATGGCTGTGCGGCTTCGAATGCTGTTGAGGAATTCGCTTTCGCCAAGGGCGCTGCCCATTTTGCCAACCATGCTGTTGAGGGCTTCAAAGCGCATGTCAAGCTGTTCAATGATCAGGTCAAGGGCTTGTTCTGAAATAGAGGGGTTGCCACGGTACGCATTGAGTTGTTGTTTGTGGCGCTCGATGTCTTTGAGAATTTCTGATTTAAGTTCGGAGCGTGAAGCCACTTCCATGATTTCAAATATCGTGGTGAGGGCGTAATGATGGTCTAGTGCCTCGGTACGTTGGCAGAGCTTGTTGAAGCGTGCAAACAAATGCTGCAGGCGCAAGTAAGTCCGAGTGCGTTCGTTGAGGGGGTATTCGTAGAGTATCACGCTGCGTCTTTCAGTAGCAGGATCATAGCCCGAAGCGGGCCATCATTTCATGCGCCAAGTGCTTGAGTTGGACTAAATCAATGCCGTCGTTGTAGATGACGGCATCGGCACTGGCAAGCCGCTGGGCACGGGTGGCCTGTTGTGCCATGATGCCCTCAATTTCTGGCCTGGTGAGCGCGCTGCGCGCCATTACCCGCTGAATTTGGGTTTCGGTTTGGCAGTCTACTACGCATACCCAGTCGACTTGACGGCGCCAGCGCTCGCCCGATTCGACCAACAATGGCACATCAAATACCAAGCAGTTTTTACCTGCCGCCAAGGCGGCTTGCGTTTGCGTTTGCAGACCTTGGGCTACCAAGGGATGAACGATGGCTTCCAGTTGGCGTTTGGTTTGAGGGTTTGAGAAAACCAAGGCACGCATGGCATCACGGTCCATGGCGCCTTCGGATGTGATGAGTTTTTCGCCAAACTCAGCCAAGATGGCGGGAATGGCCATGCCACCGGCTTGTGTGAGTGATCTGGAAATGGCGTCTGCGTCCATGATGGCGGCGCCTGCTTGGGCCAAAAGGCTGGCAACGGTGCTTTTGCCGCTGCCAATGCCGCCGGTAAGTCCTAAACGAACGGTTTGGGGCTTCAAAGGTTCACACTCCCATGGAAATTCCTAGAAAGAAACATGCGAATCCAGACAGGGCTAAAAAGGGTCCAAAAGCGAAGTGACCATTGTCACCCAGTTGGCCCCGCATTTTTTGGATGACGCCAAAAATCAGTCCAGAAACAGAAGCCAACAGCAGCACCGGCAGCAAGCTCCAGATTCCAACCCACGCCCCCAATGCAGCCAATAGCTTGAGATCGCCTTGGCCCATGCCTTCTTTGCCAGCCCAAGTTTGAAAACCCCAGCTGACAAGCCACAAGATGCTGTAGCCCAGTACGGCACCAGACACAGCTTGAATGAGTGGGGTGGGGGTGAGTGACATGCCGCTGCCAACGAGCCCGACCCATAACAGCGCTTGGGTGATGGCGTCAGGGAGTAAAAATGTTTTGGCATCGATCCATGCCAAGGCCAGCAAGGCCGCTGAAAAGAAACAGGCCATGAGTGCTTGAACTGTCCAGCCAAATTGAAACAAGCAGAGCATGAACAAGAGGCTGGTCGTGATTTCAACGATGGGGTATTGCCGATCAATATGGGCGCCGCAATGGCGGCAACGTCCTCTGGACACAACGTAGGACAGCAAGGGAATGAGTTCATGCCAATGCAAAACGTGAAGACAATGCGGGCAATGTGATCTGGGTGTGCTGAGATTGAAGCCTTGAGCGTCTGGCGAATCTGTGCCCAAAATCATCAGAGGCAGCCTGTGAATGAGCACATTCAAAAAGCTGCCGATGACCAGTCCCAAGGCTGCAAAAAAGAAAATTTGCAAAGGGCTGACATTTTCAAATTGAGGCAATACCCAGCCCATGGCGCCCGGCGGCATGAGCAAATTAGGCCAAAGAGAAGGGGGCATCAAAAGACCTGTCCTAAACTGAAAATGGGTAAATACAGTGCGATCAAAATACCGCCTATGACAAGGCCCAAGAGCACCATCAGCATGGGCTCTAGCAGAGTGGTCAGTTGAAGAATGTGCTGATTCAAATCGGCCACCATGAGTTGGGCCGCCTTTTCTAAAAGTTGGGGCAATGTGCCGGTTTCTTCGCCAATGGCACACATCTGGATGAGCACCGTTGGAAACAGTTTTGATTTTGACATGGCCACGTTCAATGCGCTACCTTCTTGAATGTGCTGGACCAATTGCGCTGCGTTGGTTTGCAGTTGAACTGAACCCGAGGCTGCGGCTGCTGGGGTCAATGCTTCTGAGATGGGAATGCCAGCCTCAAGCAAGGCCGACAGTGTTTGTGCCCATCTGCTTGTGCGATTGCTTTGTGCCAAAGGACCCAAGACGGGCACAGCACAAAGCATTGACTCGCAACGCCATTGAAGGGCTGGAGAGCGATGAATTGTACGCAAGCACATGCCAAAGACGCCAGTCATCATCAAGAGTAAAACAAGTCCCCATTGCCCTGCCCAGTGGCTGACCAGAATCAGCATGCGCGTGGCGCTTGGAAGTGCAGCGCCCATGCTTTGAAATACCTCTTCAAACAGGGGGATGACCCACACCATGATGACCATGACAACACTTGCAGCGACGGCCAAGATACAAGCTGGGTAAATAAGTGCATTGTGCACTTTGTCCTTTAAGCGCAAATTAGCCTCGAGCGTGTCTGCCAAACGGTTTAAAAGTTTGTCCAAGATACCCGCAGACTCCCCAGCTTGTAACAAGCTGCAGTAAAGCGAGTCAAACGCGCTCGGATGTTTTTGAAAGGCCATGTGCAAAGTGCAACCCGCATTGATATCTTGCTGAAGTTGACCCACGATGTGCCGCAAGCTTTGCTGAGTACGCGCCGATCCCACCACACTTTGGCTGAGCAACTCAAACGCTTGTACCAAAGGAATGCCAGCACTCATCAGAGCCGACCATTGGCGAGTGAACACAGCCAAAGTTTTGGCGGGAATGCGATGTGAAGAGGCTTGCGACTGGGGTGCACGTCGCGCCAAGGCACGCGCCATGGCGGCTTGTTGACTCATGCCATAGATTCCGTTTGCGAGAGTGCCTCTGTCATGGAAGTAATGCCCATGGCTGCTTGAAGCAAGCCTGCGTGCCGAAGCGATTGGACACCTTCTTTGTGTGCTTGCGCTGCCAATTGCGCATGGCTTGCATCTTGAAGAATCAATTGGCGAAGGCTTGCACTCATCGGCATGACTTCAAAAAGTCCAATTCGTCCCCAGTAGCCTTGATGGCATTGCGCACAACCTTGAGGATTGAAAAAGGCGGGCTCGAAGGCCAAGTCTGTGAGGGACCCTTGAAAGCCAAACTCGCGGAGTGCTTGGTGCGACACATGCATGGGTTTGCGGCAATGCAAACACAAGCGCCGAATCAGACGTTGTGCAGAAATGAGGCTGACGCTGGCTGCAAGGTTGTAAGCGGCAACACCCATATTTCGCAGTCGGACCAAGGCGCCTACGGCGTCGTTGGTGTGCAAGGTAGACAAAACCAAATGCCCTGTTTGTGATGCTTTGATGGCGATGTCTGCCGTTTCGGAGTCTCGAATTTCGCCGACCATGAGAACATCTGGGTCTTGTCTGAGAAAGGCTTTAAGAGAGCTGGCAAAGTTCAGCCCTATGTGTTCTTTGATGTTGACTTGGTTAACGCCACTGAGTTGAATTTCAGAGGGGTCTTCTACCGTTGCAATGTTAATTTCTGGTCGATTGAGCAGGTGCAAACACGCATACAGCGACTGCGATTTACCTGCACCAGTAGGGCCTGTGACCAAGATGAGGCCTTGCGTTTTATGGATGGCGCTTAGCATGCGCTGTTTTTCGACAGGGCCGTAGCCCAATTGGTCTAACTGCAATTGTGCAAGGTCGGTGGCCAACACCCTGACCACTAATTTCTCGCCAAACAGCGTGGGCAAGGTGCTAACCCTTAAGTTCAAGCGTTGTAGATTGTGCAGGCCGACAGTCATGCGACCGTCTTGGGGTAATCGTTTTTCTGCAATGTCTAACTTGGCCAAGACCTTGATGCGCGATGCAATTTGGTCTTTGAAAGCATAGGGCGGGGGCGGAATTTCTTGCAACACCCCATCAACGCGCAAACGCACGCGGTAGAAGTTTTCGAAAGGCTCGAAATGAAGGTCGGAAGCGCGTAGCTGAGAGGCTTTTTCCCATGCTTGCTGCAGATAGTGAACAACGGGCGCTTCAACGGTAGTGCGTTGTGACTCGGAAGGTGGGCGTTCCATTTGCATGTCGTTTCATCATGTCAGGGCATGTCATGATGCGCGCAAACTTCCGCCAAAAATCAGCTAAGACTTAAATGCAAGAATTTGTGCGGTGGTGTGCATGCCGACGTGATAACTGCCTTCTTTCAGCTCACGCTCACCCTGATTAGAAAATGCCACACGCAGTGGCAAGATGTCTTGGCAAAGCGTTGTGACACTGGGATAACGGTTGGTGTTGCTGTTGTCTTCTGAGACTTTGGACTCTAGGATGAAGGCGCCCCCCGATCTCAAAGACGAACTCAGTTGCGCATAAAGTCGTTGCCGAACAGCCGGGTCGGGCTGGGCAAAAACACTGACCACCAGGTCCCATGAATTGTCTTCAAGCTCAAAGTCTTTCAAATCGGCAACGATGTATTGCATGCTGACTTTGTGTTGGTCGGCCAGTGCCTTTGCCTTTTGCAGACCTACGCGAGAAAAGTCGACTGCCGTCACCTCAAAACCCAATTTGGCCAAATGAACTGCATTGCGGCCTTCACCTTCGCACAAAGACAAGGCCTTGCCTACTTTGACCTGTGGGGCAGCCCACACCAAAAAATCATTGGGCGCCTCGCCGTAGGCATAAGCGGGTATCTCAAAGCGTTGGTCCCAATAGGCGGCGCCTTTGACTTCTTTAGACATGTGCGTGTTTGGTTTCTATGCAATGAGTTGAAAGGTTTTCATCACCACGTCGCGGTCTTCTTTGACCTTGATGGCAGACATACTTTGAAGGGCAGCTTGCCGTGATGCTTGGTACTCGGCAGTTTTGCCAAAAGCCCGCGCAGCCAAGGCATGAATGGTGTGGGTGAATGCTAACTCCCAATCGGGGGTGTCTGTTTTGTCGATGAAATACATTCGCATGCGCTCAGCATAAGCCCAGGCGCTGGGCCCCATGTTCATGCGCGCATGAACAAGCGCCAACAACATCACACTGCGCATGTGATGAATTTCTTTGCCCGCCACACGCCAATGCCATGCTGAAGCATGGGCCAAGTCTAAAACCTCTGTGCGAAGGCTGATGTCTGCCAAAGATTCAGACAGGGTCCATGCGGCATTGTTGGCTTCAATGGCAAAGTATTTGTGCCAGCTTTCTGGCAGCAGGTTGTCTGGTGTATTGGCCATGCGGGATTTCCTCAAATTACGCGTTTCAAATCGTGACGAAGCTTCAAAATAAGTTCACAATTCATACATTGAAAAGATACCAGTGATCTTCGAGGTACAAATGAAATATGCATTGATCTTGGCTGCCATGTTTGCATTCAATGCTACAGCAGCAGACGCACCCAAAGCCGATGATAAAAAGTTGGAGCGCTCGGTTGTGCCTGAAAAAATCACGCGACCAAAAGCAACGCCTGCGACGCTGCCCCAGCCTGTTGAAAAGAAAGAGCCGGGTGATGGCTGTGCCAAATTTGAGTACAAAGAAAAGGGCGGCAAGATTGTTTGCCTGATTACGCAAAAGGCGCCCGATAAACCCAAGCCTGCAGCCAAATAAGCCGAGGCTGGTTGTCAATCAGCATTCAAATTTAATTGGCCAATCCCACAAAAACATTTTGAACATCGTCGTTGCCGTCAATGGCCGCTAAGAAGTTCTCAACTTCTTCGAGCTGTTCGGCAGACAAATTGGCTGGGTTGACGGGGTTTTTGGGTTTGTAGCCCAATTTATTCGACAACACGGTAAACCCATGGTCTGGCAGCGCTTTGCTGACCAGGTCCAAATCGGTGGGGTCTGTGATGAACACTGTCACACCGTCCTCATCGGCGGCTTCAAAGTCTTGGGCACCAGCCTCAATGGCGGCCAATTCAGCGTCTGCACCTTGTTGGGCAGGTTCAGCCTCAATCATGCCCACGTGGTCAAAATCCCATGAGACGGACCCCGAAGTGCCCAACTGACCTTTGCGAAACAGCACGCGAACTTCAGAGGCTGTGCGGTTCAAATTGTCGGTGAGTGCTTCAACCATTACGGGCACTTGATGGGGTGCAAAGCCTTCGTAAATGACGCGTTCGAAATTGATGGGGTCGCCGAGCAAGCCAGCCCCTTTTTTAATGGCACGTTCTAAAGTGTCCTTGGGCATCGATACTTTTCGGGCTTGTTCCACCACCAAACGCAACTTAGAGTTAGCGCTAGGATCGGCGCCACTTTTGGCCGCCATCATGATGTCTTTGGCCAAGCGACCAAACAGTTTGCCTCTGGCATCTGCGGCTTGTGCTTTGCCTTTTGCTTTCCACTGCGCGCCCATAGGGGTCTACTTTCTTGCTAGATTGTGAAGACCTGAGTTTAATGGATGGCATGCCGCTTCTGTGTCAACGAATTTGGGTCGGGTTGAGTTAAGGCATGACATGAATTCACTTGGGGTCACTTCTGTGAAAAAACAATTTCTTGTGATGGTCTTGTTGACCTTGTGTTGCCTCAGCGGGGCGCAAGCCAGTAGCGTTTCTTGTTTTTCAATTCACGACCCAGACAAAAAGAACGTTTGTTTGGCCATGTCCAAAAAACAAAACTCTTATTGCTTCTCGGTCAAAGATGCCGATACCAAGAACATGTGCTTGGCCAATGTCATGTCGCAACGCAGTTATTGCTACAGCATCAAAGCCAACGACATGAAGCAGCAGTGCCTTGCGCAAGTCAAATAACAACATTTAAAAGTAAAGTTGATATCAAGTTGACAAGAATACCGTCTTCATATTTATAATTAATTTAATATATTTCTGATGACTATTCTTCATGCACATATTGTCAGAGTCAGAAAATCAAGTCGTAGACAGGCTCAGGCTTTCCTTCTACGAGGTGGTGCCTGCAGAGTACAGAACCTTCTGTTCTCTCACGTCCAGAATTTCACAAGCCACCTTGAATAAATTAGGCATCGTGAACGAACTCATGCCCTGCCAACTTTGGTACGCCAACCAAAGTCAAAACTTCGTGGTCGGTTTTTTAAACAGCCAGGAGCCAAGTCAGGAATGGAACGGCCATGTGGTTTGCAGGGCAGGCAACGTCATCATCGATGCAGCCACCCAAAATTTAGAAGTCAAATTAGGTGTCGCTGTCCCTTGGGTTGTTGTGGCCAGAAGGTTCATGGTGACCACACAACTCATTTCTCGCGCTAGACTTCAGAACAATGCGATGCTTGAATGGTTTTACCCCCCTGCAGGTGTGATCGTTGATCCACCTGAAGAACCTCAAGCACTCATTGATCAGTACGCCAACTTGCTCTATCTCAAAATGTCAAAAGCCGTCACATCAAATCCATGAAGAAACTGCTGATCATTGCTATTGCTGCTTCTTTTTACTACTTGGCGCTTTGGTTGAACGATTTTGTATGGAGTGAAACAGAGTTTTCATTTGATGTGCATTGGGTTTTCTTTCCCAGTGGAATTCGCTTTATCTTGGTTTTGCTGGCCCTCGAGTCTGGCGCCATTGGCATTGCGCTAGGTGGCATGCTTTGGAATTTTCAAGAACATCCTGATTTGGGCGTGGAATTTGCCGTCATAACCGGCTTTATTGCTGGTTTTTCGCCTTGGTTGGCCAGACTTTTGAGCGTGAAGTTTCTGCACTTGGATCATGAGTTCAAATTTGTGTCACCTCAAACCCTGTTGAAAATATCAGTGCTTTTCGCTACCCTTAGCGCGCTGTTACATCAATTATGGTTTTACGCCCAAGGTTTGACGGCGCAATTTGTCCTGAGCTTAGGTGTCATGGCACTCAGCAATTGGGTGGGCACCTTGCTTGTCTTGTGGGTCTTCAAGTTATTGATTCAGCGGTCCGAAAAACCTGCATCAAACTTGGATGTTTGAATTTTCTTGGTCAACAACTTTTTTTACCAGAGCGACTCGCCATGAAACAAATCTATCTGCGCTATTTGGTGTTGGCTGAGGCGCTGCGCAAATCAAGCATTGATCTTTCTGGTATTGACGATATCGGCAAAAAACTCCTAGAAGCCATTGCCATTAAAAGTGCACAGGGTCAGCCTCTGGTCGTCACCCAAACCATGGAGCTCAGCGAAATAGCCAGCCCTGCCACGATCCATCGTCGCATTGAAATTTTAAAGAAGGCTGGTTTGATCCAAGTGATGCAGACCGAGCAAAATCAAAAAATCAAATTTTTGGTGCCAACACAAATCAGCATCGATTATTTTGACAAGCTCGGAAAGCTAATGGCGAGCGCCACGCGTTCGTGAGTGGCACCACTAAAACTTAAAGGGCTTGTAAAACTCTGTCGGGTGTTAAGGGCAAGGTCCTGAATCGAACACCCGTGGCATCAAAAACCGCGTTGGCCAAAGCCGCACCCGTAGGACCTTGAGAAGCTTCACCTGCCCCTAAGTAGGGCTGTCCAGGGCGGTCAATTAAAACCACTTCAACGGGCGGAACTTCCGAGAAAGTCAAAATGGGATAGCTGCTCCAATCGCGCGACAACACACGGGTGTTGTCCATCTGGACTTCTTCTTTCAGTGTCCAGGATAGCGATTGAATAAGCCCCCCTTCAATTTGATTGCTGATGCCGTCTGGATTGACCATGTGACCGCAATCTGAACTGGCCACAGCGCGCAACACGCGAATTCGGCCATTGCTTCGATTGACTTCAACCTCCAAAGCGACAGCACAGTAGCCTGCAATGTTTTTGTACTTTGCAAAGCCTATGCCGCGACCGCGACCAGGCGTTTTGCGCCACTGCGCCCATCCAAATTTTTCAGCCGCTTTGACGATTGCATCGCGCGCGCGTTCATCTTTCAGAAAGCGCAATCTGTAAGCTACCGGATCGACGCCTGTTGCATGTGCCAACTCATCTATGAAGGATTCGATGGCAAAAACATTGGCGTAAGCACCAAGCCCCCGGGTTGAAGAGACGCGAAGCGGCATTTCTGTGATGAAGTGCGTGGTGACGTTGTGACCAGGGAAGTCATACAAAGCAATGGCATTTCGATCGGCTGCGAAGTTGGGGCCGCCACCATTGACAGGTTTTGGCATTGCAAAAGGCTTTTCAAGATAGGCCGCCGACAACAGGTTGCCAGGGTTCCCACTGGGCCGGGTGCCATGTGGTGTTGACCATAAAGTGAAATCCCAATCGAGGACGTTGCCTTGCGCATCCAGGCTGGCCTTGGTTTTCATGACCATGGCGGAGCCATAGGGTTCCCAAGCATGTTCCTGCTCGCGAGAGTATTGCAATCTAACCAATTGTCCAGGTACCTGCATGGCCAGAAGAGCCGCATCTGCTGCGGCATCGTCCGCCATGTTGTGACCGTAGCAGCCGGAACCTTGCACATGCTGCATGCGAACTTTGTCCTTGGGCATGCCCAACATTTTGGCAATGGCCTCACCCGTTTGAAAAACGGATTGGCTGTGCGTTTGCACGGTCAGCACGCCTTCTGTCCCCAAGACGGCGGTCGCAGCAGAGGTGCCAATAGACGCGTGCATGTGGTACGGCCGGTAGTATTGCGCTTCAACAACGCGAGCGACGGGTGTCGTTGCACTGCTTGAGTTGGACCTGGCTTGTTTTTTGGTAGGAATGACCACATCGGGCTTGGTTTGCAGCAACCAATTTTGCATTTCCTGTGTTTTGGGTAGCTGATGGGTTACTTGCCATTGGCAAACATTTTGCAGCGCTTGCGCAGCCGCTTGCGCTTGCGCTTCGCGTTTTGCAATGACTCCCAAGAAACTGCCATTGCGAACGACTTTGACAACACCCGGCATTTTTTCAATGTCATTGACATTGACGGCCTGCAGCCTGGCGCCATGGCTGGGTGGCCGAACAACTTGACCAAACAGCATGCCCTTGGGTCTTTGCTCTTGCACAAAAATGGCCTGCCCCATCACTTTGTCTTGAATGTCGGGACGAGGAACTGAGCGACCAATGTATCGATGTTCTGAGATTGGTTTGGGCTTGACCAAGCCAGTTGCCTCACGATTGAGCGACTCACCGACAACCAAATCCCAATAACTGATTTGCGCACCATTGCTGGAACGGATCACGCCATTTTGGACTTTCATTTGCAGCGCAGGTTGGTTCAACTTAGCTTCTGCCAAACTCAAAAGAATGGCCCTGACCTCAGCCGCAGCAGCTTGAACCGCTGTCGCGCAATTGGGCATTGAAAAAGAACCTGCGGTGACGCCCTCGTCGGGAACCAAGGCTGTATCGCCAGAGATGAGATTGATTTTGGAGAAATCAACGTCGAGTTCTTCAGCGCAAACTTGTGAAACAGCCGTCAAAATGCCTTGGCCTAGTTCTACTTTGCCAATGCGCAACTCCACCCTTTGACTTGCACTGTCAATTCGAATCCATGCATTGAGTTTGCGATGAATTTGCAAATCGCCTGGTAGCCGAGGCTTCTCTTGCGTAACAACAGACTGCGATTGAACATCCATCAATGGGATGCCAAAACTCAGCGTGACAGCACCCGTTGATTTTAGAAATTGGCGGCGTGAGGTTTGTAGGGTGATCATCTCAAACTCCTTGCGCAGCGCGCATGACAGCACGAACGATTCTGTTGTGAGCGCCGCAGCGGCAAAGGTTTCCGTCAAGCGCGGTTCTGACCTCAGACTCCGTGGGCTTGGGATTGCGGTCCAACAAAGACTGTGCCTGCATGATCAAGCCAGATGTGCAATAACCACATTGAGCCGCTTGCTCATGAATGAAGGCTTGTTGCAACTTGCTGGGCTTGCCATTCACCGACAAACCTGCCAGAGTTGTGATTGAACGTCCTTCAACAGCCGACAAGGGCACCACACAGCTGCGCAGAGGGTCACCGTTGACCAAAACTGTACAAGCCCCACATTGCGCCATGCCGCAACCAAACTTGGGGCCGTTGACACCTAAGTCGTTCGCCAAGATCTGCAACAAGGGTTCTGACTGATTAGCATTGGACTGAGTCGGTTTACCATTGAGTTTGAAACGGATCACAATGTCTCCTCGATTTGATTTCAAACTAGCTTAAACAATAACAATTTTTGGTTCAATAGAGTAAATCTCATGCTGCAAGCTTTGCCCACCTTCAATGATGTATTGGCCGCAGCCGAAAGACTGCACGGCGTTGCCCATAAGACCCCTGTTCTGCAGTCAAGCAGCCTGAACCAGCAACTGCAAGCGCAGGTTTTCATCAAGTGCGAAAATTTCCAGCGCATGGGGGCCTTCAAGTTTCGAGGCGGTTTCAATGCCTTGGCCAAATTGAACGAGGCAGAGCGCCAAGCGGGCGTGGTGGCCTATTCCTCTGGCAATCATGCGCAAGCTGTGGCTTTGTCTGCCCGCATCTTGAACATCCCAGCCACCATCTTCATGCCGCACGATGCGTCGCCTGCCAAGTTGGCAGCCACGCAAGGCTACGGCGCCACCGTGATTGGTTACGATCGATATTCAGAAGACGCTAGCGCCAAAGCCATGCAGTTGGCGCAAGAAAAAGGGCTGAAATTCATCCCACCCTTCGATCATGCCGATGTGCTGGCGGGGCAGGGTACCGCTGCATTAGAGTTGTTTGATGAAGTGGGCGAGCTCGACGCCTTGTTCGTCTGTTTGGGCGGTGGTGGTTTGCTCAGTGGCAGCGCATTGGCAGCCAAAGCGCGCTCACCTCAGTGCAAAATTTACGGCGTTGAACCCGAAGCTGGCAATGACACGCAGCAGTCTTTTCGCAAGGGCGAGCGCGTCAAAATTGCAACGCCCATCACCATCGCTGATGGTGCCCAAACACCCATGGTGGGCGCCATCACGTTTGAAATCATCAAGGCCTTGGTCGATGACATTCACACCGTAACCGATGCCCAACTGATTGAAGCCATGCGTTTTTATGCAGAGCGGATGAAAATGGTGGTTGAACCCACGGGTTGTTTGTCCCTGGCCGCTGCGGTCCAAGCCGCAAGCAGTTTGAAAGGTCAACGGGTTGGGGTCATCATCAGCGGTGGCAATGTCGATTTGGCCAGATTTGCGCAATTGCTTGCCAGTTGATTTGACGCTTGCAAACTGCGAATGAACAGTTGCAACAGCGCACAGCTGTTGCACTCAGTTTTTGCGAACAAGCAGCTGCGATGCCAGCGCAATCAGCGCGTCTTTGTAATCACCATCGGGTAAATGCTGCGCCGCATTGATGGCGCGTTGTGCTTCGGCCATGGCGGCCTGTCTGCTGCCATCTAAGGCGCCAGTTTCACGAACAATGGCAATCACTTGGCTCAACTGATCAACCGAGCCTGTTTCAATGGCTTTTTGAACCAGTTCTTTCTGTGCGGGGGTACCCCTTTGCATGGCCAAGATGAGGGGCAAGGTGGCTTTGCCTTCTCGAAGGTCATCGCCCAAGTTTTTGCCCATCTCGGCCGCGTTGCCTTCGTAATCCAGCACATCGTCAATGACTTGGAAGGCGGTTCCAAGGGCTTGACCATATTCGGCGCAGGCTTCTTCTAATTCGGGACTTGCATTGGCCAAAATGGCAGCCAAACGTGAACTGGCCTCAAACAGCTTGGCCGTTTTGGAGCGAATCACACGTAAATAGGCTTCTTCATCTAAAGAGGCATCGTGCATGTTCATCAACTGAAGGACTTCGCCCTCGGCAATGACGTTGGTGGCATCGGCCAGAACTTGCATGATGCGCATGCTGCCGGCATCAACCATCATTTGGAAGGCGCGCGAATACAAGAAGTCACCGACCAACACGCTGGCTGGGTTGCCAAAGTTCTCATTGGCCGTGGGCCTGCCGCGGCGCAAAGTAGACTCATCCACCACGTCATCGTGGAGCAATGTAGCGGTGTGAATGAACTCCACCACGGCTGCCAGGCTGAATTTGCGGGCGTTTTGGTAATTCAAAGCACCGCTGGTGAGAAGCAAAATAACGGGACGCAAGCGTTTTCCGCCGGCCGAAATAATGTACTGGGCAACTTGTCCTACCAAAGGCACGCCCGAACTAAGGCGGTCTGCAATGACCTCATCGACCTTGGCCATGTCTTGCGCAACCAAGGCCAAAGCCGTGGCTGGGGAGGCTGCTGTAGGGGACGCGGTGGTAGACAAAATGGCTTGACTCAACAGGGTGGCAGGGGGCCAGAATCTGCAAATTTCCAAGATTTTCTGGAATTGGGCTGCAAATTCTGTGTTTCAGACGATTATAGAGAGCGAAGACGTCAGCTTTTCATACCTGCAAACGCTTCTTGGCAGGGGGGCTTGGCAAGTCCCAAAAGTCCGTGCTAAAATCCGCGGTTCCTTAGGGTTCATCCTAGGGAACTTCCCAATAAGATTTCGGAAATTTCGAAAAGGTCATTATGTACGCGGTCATAAAAACCGGTGGCAAACAGTATCGTGTTGCTGCTGGCGAAAAAATTAAAGTAGAACAGATTGCTGCGGACGTGGGCCAGGAAATCGTGATCGACCAGGTTCTGGCAGTCGGCAACGGCGCAGATCTGAAGGTTGGCACGCCCCTGGTGTCCGGCGCCACTGTTAAAGCCACTGTGTTGGCACACGGCAAGCACGACAAAGTGCACATCTTCAAGATGCGCCGTCGCAAGCACTATCAAAAACGTCAAGGTCACCGCCAGCAGTACACAGAACTGCAAATCGGTGCAATTGCAGGCTAAGGAGCTTAGGTCATGGCACAGAAAAAAGGCGGCGGCTCTACGCGAAACGGGCGCGATTCAAAGCCCAAAATGCTCGGTGTGAAGGCTTTCGGTGGTGAACTCATCAGCGCTGGCTCCATCATTGTTCGTCAACGTGGCACCAAGTTCCATGCTGGCACCAATGTCGGCATCGGCAAAGACCACACATTGTTCGCTTTGGTTGACGGCCACGTGTCGTTCGGCACAAAGGGTGCTCTCAACAAGCAAATGGTGAATGTGACTGCTGCTTAAACAGCGTCAGCCATTGCGCAAAGAGCCCCGCCGAGTCGGGGCTTTTTTGTTACAGAGCTCAAACATAGAATAGATAAACTGGATTTTTCATGAAATTTGTTGACGAAGCCTACATTGACATCGCCGCTGGCGATGGCGGGAACGGCTGCGTCTCGTTCCGTCATGAAAAGTACAAAGAGTTTGGCGGCCCCAATGGCGGCGACGGTGGCCGAGGCGGTCACGTGTTTGCCGTGGCCGACCCCAATCTCAACACTTTGGTCGATTACCGTTACTCGCGCCGCCATGAGGCCAAGCGAGGCCAGCACGGCATGGGCTCCGACATGTTCGGCGCCATGGGCGACGATGTCACACTCAAAATGCCGGTAGGCACCATCATCACCGACGCCGAAACGGGCGAGGTTTTGTATGAGTTGCTCAAGCCGGGCGAAGTCATCATGATTGCCAAGGGCGGTGATGGTGGCTTTGGCAACATGCGTTTCAAAAGCGCCATCAACCGTGCGCCGCGTCAAAAGACGCCTGGCTGGCCCGGTGAGAAAAAAGAACTCAAGCTGGAATTGAAGGTGCTGGCCGATGTGGGCTTGCTAGGCATGCCCAACGCGGGCAAGTCCACCCTCATTGCCGCCATTTCCAATGCTCGTCCCAAAATTGCCGACTATCCCTTCACCACTTTGCACCCCAATCTGGGTGTGGTGCGCGTGGGCCCTGAACAAAGCTTTGTGGTGGCCGATGTACCGGGTCTGATTGAAGGCGCATCCGATGGTGCTGGCTTGGGCCATTTGTTCTTGCGCCATTTACAGCGCACCCGCTTGCTCTTGCATATCATTGACTTTGCTCCCTTCGACGAAGGTGTCGATCCTGTGGCGCAGGCCAAAGCCATTGTGGGCGAGCTGAAAAAATACGACAAAGCGCTGTATGACAAGCCACGTTGGTTGGTGCTCAACAAGCTCGACATGGTGCCCGCTGAAGAACGCGAAGCCCGCGTCAAAGACTTTATCAAGCGCTTCAAATACAAAGGCCCTGTGTTTGAAATCTCAGCCCTCACCCGTGAAGGTTGTGAGCCCTTGATCAAGACCATTTTTCAGCACATCAAAGCACAGCAAGTGGAAGAGCAGGCCCCTGTTTACATCGACCCCCGCTTTGTAGAAGAGCCCCCCAAGAACTGAAATAGCTGGGGCTTTTCAAAAATCCTTAGTCGCTAGAACACCATGAGTCAGCCCTTTACGTCTACTGTTTTGCGTGATGCGCGCCGTATCGTGGTCAAGGTGGGCTCTAGCTTGGTCACCAACGAAGGACGCGGTCTGGACGAAGCCGCCATTGGTGAATGGTGCCGTCAGATGGCTTTGCTGGCCCAAGACGGCCGTGAAGTCATCATGGTGTCTAGTGGTGCCATTGCCGAAGGCATGAAGCGCTTAGGTTGGGCCACACGTCCTCAAGAAATCCATGCGCTGCAAGCGGCAGCTGCTGTCGGACAAATGGGCTTGGCCCAAATGTACGAAACCAAATTGCGTGAAAACGGTTTGGGCAGTGCGCAGGTCTTGCTCACGCATGCCGACTTGGCCGACCGCGAACGTTATTTAAACGCGCGTTCTACCTTGCTCACCTTGCTCCAACACAAAGTGCTGCCCGTCATCAACGAGAACGACACTGTGGTCAACGACGAAATCAAGTTTGGCGACAACGACACCTTGGGTGCGTTAGTGGCCAACTTGGTAGAAGCCGATGCCTTGGTTATCCTCACCGATCAAAAAGGTTTGTACACCGCCGACCCTCGCAAGAATCCAGAGGCTGAGTTCGTCCACGAAGCGCGCGCTGGCGATCCGTCTTTAGAAGCGATGGCGGGCGGTGTGGGTTCGAGCATTGGCAGCGGCGGCATGATTACCAAAATTTTGGCCGCCAAGCGTGCTGCCGGTTCTGGTGCTTCCACAGTCATTGCTTGGGGCCGCGAACCTGACGCCCTCATTCGATTGTGCAAGGGCGAAGCCATTGGCACCTTGCTGGTGGCGCAAACGCAAAAGCAGCAAGCCCGCAAACAGTGGATGGCCGATCACTTGCAATTGCGCGGTGCGGTCACAGTCGATCCGGGTGCAGCCTCCAAGCTTCAAGCTGAGGGCAAGAGTTTGTTGGCCATCGGCATGACCCAGGTCGAGGGCGATTTTTCGCGTGGTGATGTGATTGCCATTCGGGATGTGTCCGGTTTGGAAATTGCCCGGGGTTTGGCCAATTACGCCAGCGCAGAAGCCCGCTTGATTTGCCGCAAACCTTCCTCAGAATTTGAAGGCTTGCTGGGCTACATCGCCGAGCCTGAGTTTGTACATCGCGACAACCTGATCTTGACGCGCTGAGCGGTTCAGCATTCAACAAAAAAGGGGCTTTGCGCCCCTCTTTTTTATGGGCCGTCTGTGGACGGCTTCTCCAAACTGTTTTGGGGATCGGGGTCAAAACTACCACCCGGAGGAAGTTCCATGCGAATTTGAGTTTGCACGAAACCAAATTGGACGGTTAAGGATGCTTCTTGGTTTGGCGGATTAACAGCAGCGCCTTCTTGGCTGTCGAGTCGAGCCCGTGCTGGGCCACGATATGCCCGGCCGCGGTTGTCGTACCTCGGCAAGAATCTGGAAAGCTCAGTGAGCGCCATTTCGTAAACGCCCCGTTTGAATTCGACCACCACATCGAGCGGCACCCAAAAGTCGTTCCAACGCCAAGCGTCAAACTCGGGATGGCTCGTGGCGCGCAGGTTAATGTTCCAGTCGGGCTCAACCAGTTGGAGTAAATACCAAATTTGTTTTTGGCCCTTGTAATGGCCCCTGGCATCGCGTCGTATGAAACGATCAGGCACTTCATAGCGCAACCAATCTCGGGTACGGGCCACAATGCGCACATGCTCCGGCAGGAGCCCCACTTCTTCGTGCAGTTCTCGGAACATGGCCTGCTCAGGGCTTTCGCCTCGATCAATGCCGCCCTGCGGAAACTGCCAGCTGTGGGTTCGGATGCGCTTGCCCCAAAACACCTGATTTTTCTGGTTGAGCAGAATGATGCCGACGTTAGGCCGAAAGCCTTCGCGGTCAAGCATAATCAAACCCCAAATTTTTAAACTGTGTCCATTATGCACGGACAGCTCCGTGCAACATTGGGACTCACCCTGAGAACGCTTGGAATTAGCCCATGAAAGCCAGTCAATTTTTAATTTCCACCCTCAAAGAGGCGCCTGCCGACGCCGAGGTGGTCAGCCATCAACTGATGATGCGCGCCGGCATGATCAAGCGCTTGGGCGCTGGCATCTACAACTACATGCCCATGGGCCTGCGCGTCATTCGCAAAGTCGAAGCCATCGTGCGCGAGGAAATGAACCGCGCAGGCGCGATTGAAATGACCATGCCGGTGGTGCAACCCGCCGAGCTGTGGCAAGAAACCGGCCGCTTTGAAAAAATGGGCCCTGAGCTGCTCCGTATCAAGGACCGTCATGGCCGCGACTTTGTGGTGCAACCCACCAGCGAAGAAGTCATTACCGATGTGGCGCGCCAAGAACTGCGCAGCTACAAGCAACTGCCCAAGAATTTCTACCAAATTCAAACCAAATTTCGTGACGAGCGCCGCCCCCGTTTTGGATTGATGCGTGGCCGTGAGTTCATCATGAAAGACGCCTACAGCTTTGACCGCGACCCAGTGTCTGCCAAGCAAAGCTACAAAATCATGGCCGATGCCTATCGCAAAATCTTTGACCGTTTTGGCTTGAGCTACCGTGCAGTGGCCGCCGACAGCGGTGCCATTGGTGGTGATTTGAGCGAAGAGTTCCAAGTGATTGCGGCTACCGGCGAAGACGCCATCGTGTATTGTCCCAACAGCGATTACGCCGCCAACATGGAAAAGGCCGAGGCATTGGCGCCTGCGCAGGCACGCCCTGCCGCTGGCAAACCCCAAACCTTGACGCCAACCCCAGGCAAGAGTACTTGTGAAGACGTGGCGGCCCTGTTGAATGTGCCCCTGTCCACCACTGTCAAATCTTTGGTGTTGGCCACAGACGAAACTGACGAGCAAGGCAACATCAAAGCCTCCAAAGTTTGGTTGCTGCTGCTGCGTGGTGATCACGACATGAATGAAGTCAAAGTCGGCAAGTTGCCTGGCCTGAATGTGGGCTTCCGCTTTGCTACTTTGGCTGAAATTGACGAACACTTTGGCTGCAAGCCTGGCTACTTGGGTCCTTTGAATTTGAAGAAGCCCTTGAACGTGGTGGCCGATCGCGAAGTGGCTGTCATGGCCGATTGGATTTGCGGCGCCAACCAAGTCGATCATCACATCACCGGTGTCAACTGGGGGCGTGATTTGCCCGAGCCCATGATGGTGGCCGACCTGCGCAATGTGGTGGCCGGCGACGCATCTCCCGATGGCAAAGGTCCTTTGGCCATTGAGCGCGGCATTGAAGTGGGTCACGTGTTTTATTTGGGCACCAAATACAGTCAAGCCATGAACGCCACGTTCTTGGACGAAAACGGCAAACCTCAATTCTTGGAAATGGGCTGCTACGGCATTGGCGTCACGCGTTTGCCTGCAGCTGCCATTGAGCAAAACCACGATGCCAAGGGCATCATTTGGCCCGACGCCATTGCGCCTTTCACGGTGGTCATTTGCCCCATTGGCGCCGACCGCAGTCCCGACGTCAAAGCTGCCTCAGAAAAGCTCTATGCCGACCTGATGGCTGCTGGTGTCGACGTGTTGCTCGACGATCGTGGCGAGCGTCCAGGTGCCATGTTTGCCGATTGGGAACTCATTGGTGTACCGCACCGCATCACCTTGGGCGACCGCGGTTTAAAAGAAGGCAAAGTGGAATACCAACATCGCCGCGACGATGCCGCAACAGCTGTGGCGCCAGCAGACATTGCGTCCTTTGTGTTGGGCAAATTAGGCCAGTGACAGTCATGAGGGCTCACTGAAAGCCAAGCGCATGAATTTGCAGCGCCGCAAATTTTTGCGCCCAATTCAGCTTGGGCCACTTGTGTTTGCACTCAGGTGTATGCCGGCTGCAAGCCTCATGGTCATTTGGCATCCATTGGCGAATGCTGGTAACCAAGCAGAGGAAGAGCTCTCCGACTCAGTTCGCACCGCACTCAGTCAGGCCATTCTGCAAAGTGGTCCGCCTGTCCCCGTTTTGAGCAACGAGCTAGAAAAACAGCAATTCAAGGTTTGGCGGTTCAAGGCTTCACAGCGCTTGCGGCAATGGATGGGCCATCCAGACGATCGCGAAGAATTCTTGCAAACCCTTTGGTATGAAGCCAGGCGTGCTGGCCTGTCGCTGTCTTTGGTGTTGGGCTTGATCGAAGTGGAGAGCGCCTTTAGAAAATATGCGATCTCTAGCGCAGGCGCACGAGGCTACATGCAGGTGATGCCTTTCTGGGCGCGCAGCATTGGTGATGGCAACGAGCGGGCCTTGTTTCACACGCAAACACAGCTCCGATTTGGGTGCGTGATTTTGCGACACATGCTAGACCGAGAAAATGGCAATTTGTTTTTTGCTTTGGGCAGATACAACGGTAGCAGAGGCCAGTCTGCTTACCCCGATGCAGTCTTGACCGCCCAAAAAAAATGGTTTCAGTCGGTCGACTGAAACCATTTTGCAAGCCATGAGGGCAGGTATGAACGTGCCCTGCAGTGGTCTTTATTCTTTGGGTGTGGTGCCCAGAACTTGAACCATTTCGCCCGATTCGTACATTTCCATCATGATGTCCGAGCCGCCAATGAATTCACCTTTGACGTACAACTGAGGGATGGTGGGCCAATTGCTGTATTCCTTGATGCCCTGGCGAATTTCTGCATCGTCCAAAACGTTGACCGTTTTGACAGTTTTGGTGTCGACGCCACAGGCTTTCAAAATTTGAATGGCACGGCCAGAAAAGCCGCACATGGGGAAGCTGGCGCTGCCTTTCATGAACAGCACGACTTCGTTGTGTTTGACCAATTCGTCAATGCGGGCTTGGGTATCGCTCATGGGTATTCCTCGTTGTCTTTCAATGCCCCGATTATTTCATGTTGCAAGGGCTTGCGTTGTTTAGGGTTTATTTTTGACCGCCAGAGCATCGTTCAATGCCCGCCAAGTCCAGTTTGGACTGCACATGCCTGAAACCAGCGCTTGTGAGCAATTCGCGAACTTGTGGCGCCTGTTGCCAGCCGTGTTCTATGAGCAGCCAGCCACCTGCAACCAGATGCGAACATGCGTTTTGAACAATGTTTCGAATGGCGTTCAGACCGTCATCGCCACTGACCAAGGCTTCTAGGGGTTCGTGTCGAAGCAGATTCAAGTGCTTGTCTTGGGCTTCGATGTAGGGTGGGTTAGAGGCAATCACCTCAAATTGACCTGTGACTTGGGCCAACCAATCGCTAGACAGAAACGAAACGTCTAGGGCTAAAAGATCGGCATTGCGTTGAGCCACTGTCAGGGCATCGAGACTGGCATCAACGGCCGTCACCTGCGCGTGGGCGTGCTGCGATTTGAGGGCCAGGGCAATGGCCCCGCTGCCTGTTCCTAAATCTAGGTAGCGAGGCGAGTTGAAGGACTGACCGCAGGCCAAGGCCCATTCCACAAGGGTTTCAGTGTCATCTCTTGGGTCTAAGACACGTTTGTCGACGCGCAACGTCAAGCCAAAGAATTCCTTTTGGCCCACGATGTAGGCCACGGGTTCGTGCTGAAGTCGGCGTTGCGTGTACGCATTCAAAGCCGCAATTTGCGCGGGCTGTACGGTGTCCGTGTCGTGTGCCAACAACCATGCACGGTCGTGCAAGGGCCGGCCCATCGCATGCAGCAACAACAGTTGTGCTTCCAATCTTGGCAGACCCAAGACTTGTGCATGCTGAAGGCATTGCAAAACATTCATGAAGGCAAACTCGATTCCAATTCCGCCAGTTGCTCGGCTTGTCTGGCGTTTTGCAAAGCTTGGGTCACTTCCTCCAAATCACCTTCCATGATGAAGCTCAGCTTGTACAAGGTGAGGTTGATGCGATGATCGGTGAGGCGGCCTTGAGGAAAGTTGTAAGTGCGAATGCGGTCAGACCTGTCGCCACTGCCAATCAAACCTTTGCGAAGCGCTGCATCTTTGGCCGCACGTTCGCTGCGCTCTTTTTCTTGGATGCGAGCCGACAATACTTGCATGGCCTTCGCTTTGTTGCGGTGCTGGCTGCGATCGTCTTGGCATTCGGCCACGATGCCTGTCGGAATGTGGGTAATGCGAACTGCAGAATCGGTTTTGTTGATGTGCTGACCCCCTGCACCACTCGCGCGATAAGTGTCGATGCGCAAATCGGCAGGGTTGATGGTGATGGCTTGCGCTTCGTCAGGCTCGGCCAGCACCGCCACTGTACAGGCGCTGGTGTGAATGCGGCCCTGCGTTTCAGTGGCAGGTACACGTTGTACGCGGTGACCCCCAGATTCAAACCGCAGGGTGCCAAAGACATTCTCGCCGTCCATCCGAATGACCACCTCTTTGTAACCGCCTATCTCGCTGGGCGATTCGGACATGATCTCGATGCGCCAGCCTTTGCGCTCACAAAATTTGGTGTACATGCGTAGCAAGTCGCCTGCAAACAACGCGGACTCATCGCCACCCGTGCCGGCTCTAATTTCCAAATAAGCAGGCCGTGCATCGTCGGGATCTTTGGGCAACAGCATGCGCTGCAGTTCAGCTTCCAGTTCTGCCATTTCTTGTTCAGCACTCTGAATTTCTTCATCGGCCATGGCTTTCATGTCGGGATCTTCTGAACTGCTGGCGGCCAAAGCATGGCCTGCCTCAAGATCGTTGCAGCGCTCTTGGTACCTTGCGTAGCGTTTGGCCACGGCGCTGACATCGGCATGTTCACGCGACAGTTTTAAAAACTGACCCATGTCAGCCATGATGTCCTCGCGCGACAACAAAAAGTCCAGCTCTTCTAGCCGCTGGGCATACCGCTCGAGTTGGTGACGTAAAAAGGATTTCATGAAATGGCCAAAAGAGTGAACAAGACACTGAGCCAAGCTCAATGTGACGCAAGCGAGAAGACTCGTCGCTAGCGCTCTTTGCGCAAAAAGATGCGCTGTATGGCATGGACCGCACCGGCCATGTGCTCGGGGTCGGCTTCTCGCAATTCGGCCATGGCACCGTGCAACATTTTTTGGGTGAGTCCGCGCGACAAAGCTTCCAAAACTTTTTCGGGGTCTTCACCTTTGGCCAACAGTTTGCGTGCACGTGCCATTTCGGCTTCGCGCCATTCATCGGCCTGGGCGTTGAGTTGTTGAATGAGTGGCACGCTGCCGCGTTGGACCATCCAATGCATGAAGCTTTGAACGCCTGCATCGATGATCACTTCTGCCTCTGCCACAGCGGCTTGGCGGTGGGCCTGACCCGTTTGAATGACGCTGGCCAAATCGTCGACCGTGTACAAGTAGACGTCTTCCAAAGACTTCACTTCGGGCTCAATGTCGCGCGGTACGGCCAAGTCCACCATGAACATGGGGCGATTGCGGCGTTTTTTGAGGGCACGCTCGACAGCGCCCAGGCCAATCAAGGGCAAGGTGCTGGCGGTGCAGCTGATGACGGCGTCAAACTCATGCAAACGGTCTGGCAACTCGGACAAGCGCATGACTTCTGCGCCAAATTGGCCCGCCAATTTTTCACCGCGGTCCATGCTGCGGTTAGCAATGGCCATGCTGCGGGGGTTTTTGGCAGCAAAGTGGGTGACCACCAACTCAATCATTTCACCCGCGCCCACAAAAAGCACCTTGATTTTGGTGAGGTCTTCAAACAGCTGACTGGCCAAACGAACTGCCGCAGCCGACATGCTGATAGAGTGAGCGCCAATTTCAGTGGTGGTTCGGACCTCTTTGGCCACGGCAAAGCTGCGTTGAAACAATTGGTTCAAGGTGCTGCCCAGCGCGCCAGCTTCGTCAGCTGCACGAACGGCGTCTTTGAGTTGTCCCAAAATTTGGGCCTCACCCAAGACCATTGAGTCAAGACCGCTGGCCACTCGAAACGCATGACGTGCCACATGTCCCTCTTCAAGCAGGTAAGTGTGGGCGCGAAGTTCTTGAACAGAAACACCGCCTGTTTGAGCCAGCCACTTTAAAGTGTCTTCCGTGGCCATCTGATCTGCGGCACAATAAATTTCGGTGCGGTTGCAGGTAGAGAGAATGGCTGCTTCGGGTTGGCGTTGGGTTTGGGCGGAAAGATTGCCGCGCAAATGATGCAAAGTAGGGGGCAATTGGTCTACGGCGAACGCAAACCGCCCGCGCAAATCGAGCGGGGCTGTTGTGTGGTTTAACCCCAATGCCCAAACTGCCATGCGTGGATTATAAAACCTTGTGTTGTAAGAGAAGGATTTTGATGACTTGGGACGATGTCTTCTGGCATGTGATGAATTTTGTATTGCCTGCGTGGGTGCTTTCTTTGGGAATCACAGCCTGGGGCTCGGTTCAATTCAAGCGGCAAGCTCAAATTCGCTGGGTTTGGCGTTGGTTGCTCAATGCATTGGCTGGCATGGGCGTTTTGGTGGCGGGTTTGGTTTTGACCGACCATGACGGAAAAATGGCCACCTATGGGGCCTTGGTGTTGGTCTGCGCCACATTAGAGTGGCTGATGCAAATGCGTTTTAGGCAGCGGGGCTGAACATGTCAACCCGATCGGTGATGATGCCGTCGGTGCCCATTTGCAGCAAGTGTTGGGCAACCCATTCATCGTTCACTGTGTAGCTGAGGCACTTCATCCCTGCTTGGTGCACAGCTTCAACAATCACAGGCGTCCACAGGGCAAAGTTGCAGACCACTGCACGGCATTCCAAAGCTTGCGCGGTTTCTAGCCAACCCTCTGGCAGGCTATGAAGCAACAAGCCCCTAGGCAGGTGAGGCGCCGCTTTTTGTGCACCTTTCAAAGATTCCACTTGGAAAGAAGTGAGCAAAGGCGGAACGGTTTCGTTTTGCCAAATGTGTGCAGCCTCTTTTGCCACCGCATCGCCTGTTTTAAATTCAACACCCGGCGTCGGTTTGATTTCAATGTTGAGAAAGTATTGGTTGCGGATGCAAAACTGGGCCACATTGGCAAGGGTTGGAAGCGGCTCACCTGTGTAGGTTCTGGAGTGCCAACCCCCGGCATCTAGTTGAGAGAGTTGTTGCCAGTTTTTTTCGCCGCCAAGGCCTTGGCCATTGGTGGTGCGCTGCAAGGTGGCATCGTGCATTAAAAACACAACACCGTCAGCGCTCAATTTGGCATCGCACTCAAACATGCGATAACCATGCTCGGCGCCTTTGCGAAAAGCCGCCAAGGTGTTTTCAGGCGCTAGCGTGCCCGCACCACGGTGTGCAACCCAACGGGGATAAGGCCATGCTTGATCGCGTGAAAGGGTCACAATCGTTTTCCTGTTTCGGCGTTGAAGTGGTGCAAGCAGCCTTCTTTAGGTGCTGCATGGAAGGTTTGGCCGGCAGTGGGTGCCATCAAGCTGGCATCTAATCGAAGCGTCAATGTTTCAGAGCCCAGATGCGCATGCACCAACCGCTCGGCGCCCAACAGCTCGACGGTGTCGACTTTCATCTCCCAACCGGTTTGGCCCAGTTCGAGGTGCTCAGGCCGAATGCCTAAAATTTGTCCCGCAGCAAGCCCTGGTGCTTGCTTAAGCAAGTTCATGGGTGGCGATCCAATGAAGCTGGCGACGAAGGTGCTGGCAGGGCGGTTGTAAACCTCTTCAGGCGTGCCAAACTGCTCCATCACGCCACCGTTCATCACAATCATGCGCTGCGCCAAAGTCATGGCCTCGACTTGGTCGTGCGTGACAAACAAAGAAGTGATGCCCAATTCGCGGTGCAGTTTTTGAATTTCCAAACGCGTTTGGGCCCTCAGTTTGGCATCTAAGTTGGACAAAGGCTCGTCAAACAAAAACACTTGCGGCTGGCGCACAATGGCGCGGCCCATGGCCACGCGCTGACGTTGGCCACCCGACAACTCGCGGGGTTTGCGCTGCAGCAAGTGGCCCAGCTCCAAAATGCCTGCGGCTTTGTCGACACGTTTTTTGATATCGTCCAAAGGTACCTTGGCAATCTTCAAGCCATAGGCCATGTTGTCAAACACGCTCATGTGTGGGTAGAGCGCATAGTTTTGAAACACCATGGCAATGTCACGTTCGGCGGGCTCAAGGTCGTTGACCACGCGTTCGCCAATCGAGATGTTGCCGCCCGTAATTTCTTCCAGGCCCGCCACCATGCGCAGCAGCGTCGATTTACCGCAGCCTGAGGGGCCCACAATGACCACGAACTCGCCGTCGTTAATTTGTGCGTTGAGGTTGTGAATCACAGGCACTGCTTTGGCGCCAGAACCGTATTCTTTGACGATGTTTTGAAGTGTGATGGAAGCCATTATTTTTCAGTATCAACCAGGCCCTTGACGAACCATTTTTGCATCAGGATCACCACGAGGGCGGGTGGGAGCATGGCCAGAATTGCAGTGGCCATGACAACATTCCATTCGGTGTAGGCCTCACCCGCCAGCATGCGTTTGATGCCCATCACAATGGGGTACATGTCTTCGTTGGTCGTGACCAACAAGGGCCACAGGTACTGGTTCCAGCCGTAAATAAACTGGATCACAAACAACGCAGCAATGTTGGTGGCCGACAATGGCAGCAAGATGTCCTTGAAGAAACGCATGGGGCCAGCGCCGTCCATGCGTGCCGCTTCCACCAGTTCATCGGGCACTGTTAGAAAAAACTGCCGCAACAAAAACGTTGCCGTGGCCGAGGCAATCAAGGGCACGGTGAGGCCTGCGTAGGTGTTGAGCATGCCCAAATTGGCCACCACTTCGTAGGTGGGGCTAATGCGGACTTCGACGGGCAACATCAAGGTGATGAAGATCATCCAAAAGAATAAATTGCGAAAGGGGAAGCGGAAATAAACCAGTGCAAATGCAGACAGCAAAGAGATGGTGATCTTGCCAATGGAGATGACCAAGGCGCTGATCAAACTGGTTTGCATCATGGGCCAAACTGCAGGCACCTTGCTTCCAAGGGAGGTTTCACCGCCAAACAAGGCCAGGCGATAGGACTCGAAGAAGTTGTTGCCCGGCATCATCGACATCGGGATGCTTCTGGAAATTTGCTCAGCCGTTTGGGTGGAAGCGACAAAGGTGAGGTAGAGCGGAAAGGCTACGATCGACACACCAATGAGCAAAATCACATGGGACAGGATGTCGAGACCAGGACGTCGTTCGATCATGTCAGTACTGCACTTTCTTTTCAACGAAGCGAAACTGAACCACAGTCAGGGCCACCACAATGGCCATCAAGATGACCGACTGTGCAGCGGAGCCGCCCATGTCGAGCGCTTTGAAACCGTCGTAGTAAACCTTGTAAACCAAAATGGCCGTTTCTTTGCCAGGGCCGCCATGCGTGGTGGCATCAATGATGGCAAAGGTGTCGAAGAAGGCATACACCACATTGATCACCAACAAGAAAAATGTGGTGGGAGAAAGCAAGGGAAACACAATGGTCCAAAATCTGTGCCACGGCGATGCACCGTCAATGGCAGCGGCTTCAATCAATGATTTGGGGATGGATTGCAGTCCGGCCAAAAAAAACAAGAAGTTGTAGGAAATTTGCTTCCAAACAGAGGCCATCACGATGAGCACCATGGCGTGATTGCCATTGAGTAAATGGTTCCAATCAAAACCGATGCTGCGTAAAAAATAAGCCACCACACCCATGGGTGATGCAAACATGAAAATCCACAAAACACCTGCAACTACGGGTGCAACCGCATAGGGCCAAATGAGGAGTGTTTTGTAAAGGCCAGAGCCTTGCGCCACGCGGTTGGCCATGACGGCCAATAGCAAGGAAATAGACAAACCTGAACCAGCGACCAAAATCGAAAAGAAGGCTGTGGTTTTAAAAGAGGCCAAATAGCTGGTGTCGCCAAACAGTCGATCGAAATTCTCCATGCCGACAAACTGAACCGAACCGCCAAAAGGGTCTTCGGTGAGCACGCTTTGATAAAGCGCTTGACCCGCTGGCCAAAAGAAAAAAACCAACACAACGGCCATTTGGGGGGCAATCAGCAGCCAGGGCAACCAACTTGATTTGAAGCGTACGCGCTTTTCCATGAAACTCTTTGTGAAACTTCAGTCAATGTAAAGAACAAAAGCAGAGGGCGGAGCCTCTGCTTTTGAAGAGGCGATCATGTTCTTCAATGAAGCATGCCGCCTTTGCGATTGAGACCGATTTTACTTGTTGGCTTTTTCGAAGCGTTCAAGTTGCTCGTTACCGCGTTTGATGGCCAAGTCCAAAGCTTCTTTGGGTTGCTTTTTGCCACTCCACACGCCTTCCAACTCTTCGTCAATGATGGTGCGAATTTGAACAAAATTGCCCAAACGAACGCCACGTGACTTGTCAGTGGTTTTGCGAATCATTTGCGTCACAGACACATCGGTACCTGGGTTCTTTTTGTAGAAGCCAGATTTGTCTGTCAACTCAAAAGAGGCCTTGGTGACGGGCAAGTAGCCAGTGCGCTGGTGACTCTTGGCCGCGATCTCTGGTTGTGAGAGGAAGGCGAAGAATTGGCCAACGCCTTTGTACTCTTCAGCTTTCTTGCCGCTCATGACCCACAAACTGGCACCGCCAATGACGGTGTTCTGGGGTGCGCCATTGACATCGGGGTAATAAGGCAAGGTGCCAATACCGTAAGCGAATTTGCCGTTACGTGTGACGTTGCCATACAAGGCGGAAGAGCCTGTGGCCATGGCGCATTCGCCGGAGACAAAAGTAGCGTCCGCTGCATTGCCACGACCTTTGTAAATGAACAAGCCGCTCTTGGCCATGTTGGCCAAGTTTTCAATGTGGCGAACGTGCAAAGGGGTGTTGAACGACAAACGGGCATCCATGCCGCGCATGCCGTTGCCCTTGGTGGCAAATTCTGTGTTGTGCCAAGCCGAAAAGCTCTCGAGTTGGGTCCAGCTGATCCAGCTGGTGGTGAATGGGCACTTGTGGCCACTGGCTTTCAATTTGGCGGCGGCCAGAGCCACTTCGGGCCAAGTTGTTGGGGGCTTCTCGGGGTCCATGCCCGCTGCCTTGAAGGCGTCTTTGTTGTAGTGGAAGACGGGGGTGGAGCTGTTGAAGGGAAAGCTCAACATTTGGCCATTGGGCGCGGTGTAATAGCCGGCCACTGCAGGGACATAAGCTTCTTGGTCAAATTTTAAACCGGCGTCTTGCATCACCTTGCCAACGGGCACGATGGCGCCTTTGCTGGCCATCATGGTGGCTGTGCCCACTTCAAACACTTGGAGAATGTGGGGGGCATTGCCAGAGCGGAAGGCCGCAATGGCTGCAGTCATGGACTCGTCGTAGCTTCCCTTGAAGGTTGGCACGATTTTGTAATTTTTCTGGCTGGCGTTGAAATCTTTGGCTTGGTCATTGACCCATTCACCCAAAGCGCCGCCCATGGAGTGCCACCACTGAATCTCAGTTTGGGCCTGTGCGCCAACGCTAAATGCGGCTATGGCCAACGCGGCCAGGGATTTTTTGTAATTCATAAGTACTCCAAATGTTGAAAAGTCAGTTGTTTGGATGGGCTGACATTTGTGATGCTATTACACGGCGATGACCGTTTGGTGACAACCCGGGGTTTCCATGACATGCCTTCTTGGCGCATGGCTGTCCCCACCTGCGGTGCGTGATTGACCCCCTGCAGTAAAATCGCACTAAATCTCATGAACGCTCCAACCACCCTCCAACACCTGCTCCAAGCGGACGATTCGTCGCCTCGTTTGCGTGAAATTCCCTACAACTACACAAGCTTCTCTGACCGAGAAATTGTGATCCGTTTGCTGGGCTCCCGCGCTTGGGATTTGCTGAATCAGCTTCGTGACGAGCGCCGCACCGGCCGCTCTGCGCGCATGCTTTACGAAGTCCTGGGAGACATTTGGGTTGTGCAGCGCAATCCTTACCTGCAAGACGATTTGCTAGACAACCCAGACCGTCGCCAATTGTTGGTTGAGGCTTTGCAACATCGCTTGGGTGAAGTGCAAAAGCGTCGAACGCCCGATGCCGATGCTTTGCGCGATGGTTTGGTAGGTGAGTTGTTGGTGTTGGCCAAACAAGCCGTCAGCAGTTTTGACCAAACTTTTACGGCCATGGCCGCACTGCGCCGCAAGTCTCAAAAAGCCTTGGGCAAACTCACAGCCAAAGACAATATCAAGTTCGATGCCTTGTCGCGCGTGAGCCATGTGACAGACGCCACCGATTGGCGCGTTGAATACCCATTTGTGGTGCTGACGCCCGACACCGAAGCCGAAATGGCCAATTTGGTCAAAGGTTGTTTTACCTTGGGATTGACCATCATTCCCAGAGGCGGCGGTACTGGCTACACCGGCGGTGCTGTGCCCCTGACTTGGAACAGTGCGGTCATCAACACCGAAAAACTCGAGGCCATGTCAGACATCGAGATGGTGCAGTTGCCTGGCTTAGACAAAGAAGTGCCCACCTTGTGGACCGAAGTCGGCGTGGTGACACAACGCGTTACCGATGCGGCAGAGCGCGCTGGTTGGGTGTTTGCAGTCGATCCAACATCGGCCGAAGCCAGTTGCATTGGTGGCAACATCGCCATGAATGCTGGTGGTAAAAAAGCTGTGTTGTGGGGCACCGCACTCGACAACTTGGCCAGCTGGCGCATGGTCACACCCGATGCTCAGTGGTTAGAAGTTACGCGTTTGGGTCACAACCTAGGCAAGATCCATGATGTGGAAATGGCCAGCTTCGAACTTAAATACTTCGAAGCCAACGGCACCACGCTGGTTCGCGAAGAACGTTTGGACATTCCAGGCACAGTTTTCCGCAAGGCGGGCTTGGGCAAAGACGTCACCGATAAATTTTTGGCGGGTTTGCCAGGCATCCAAAAAGAAGGATGTGATGGTTTGATCACCAGCGCGCGCTGGGTCTTGCACCGCATGCCTGATCACACTCGCACGGTTTGCATGGAGTTTTTTGGCAACGCCAAAGATGCAGTGCCCAGCATTGTTGAAATCAAAGATTTCATGTTCGCCGAACAAAAACGCTCTGGCGTTTTGTTGGCAGGCCTCGAGCACTTGGACGATCGCTATTTGCGTGCGGTGGGTTACACCACCAAGTCCAAACGCGGCGGCTTTCCCAAGATGGTTTTGCTGGCCGACATTGCGGGTGACAACGCCGACGATGTGGCCAAGGTCACCTCGGAAGTGGTGCGTATTGCCAACTCGCGCAGCGGTGAAGGCTTCATTGCCATCAGCCCCGAAGCACGCAAAAAGTTTTGGCAAGACCGTAAAAAAACAGCGGCCATCAGCCGCCACACCAATGCCTTCAAAGTCAACGAAGACGTGGTGATTCCTTTGCCCCGCATGGCCGAGTACACCGACGGCATTGAGCGCATCAACATTGAATTGTCGATGCGCAACAAAATCAAGTTGTGCAATGAATTGGAATTGTTTTTGAGCAAAGGCAACTTGCCTTTGGGCAAAGACGACGACACCAGCGAAATTGCCTCTGCAGAATTGCTAGCAGACCGCGTGTCACAGGCTTTGGCTGTGGTGCGCGATGTCCGTGATTTGTGGCAAGGCTGGTTGCAGGGGGTTGAAACTCTGTTCCCCCAACTGCAAGATCACACCTTACGCGCCAGCTGGAAAACGCAAATCAAAGCGCCTTTCCAAACCATTTTCTCGGGCGCTGCTTTCCAACCTATTTTTGATGAGTGCGTGGCCATTCACAAGCGCGTGCTCAAAGGCCGCGTGTGGGTGGCTTTGCACATGCACGCCGGTGACGGCAATGTGCACACCAACATTCCGGTCAACTCCGACGACTACGACATGTTGCAAACCGCCCACGAGGCAGTGTCTCGCATCATGGTGTTGGCGCGCAGTTTGGATGGCGTGATTTCTGGTGAGCACGGCATTGGCATTACCAAGCTCGAATTTTTAAGTGACGCCGAACTCAAGCCTTTTGCTGATTACAAGCAGCGCATCGATCCCGAAGGCCGCTTTAACAAAGGCAAATTGATGCGTCATGTGGCGGGTCCACAAGGCATGGAAATTCAAGCCGACTTGACCAACGCCTACACCCCCAGTTTTGGTTTGATGGGGCACGAGTCGCTCATCATGCAACAGTCTGACATTGGCGCCATTGCCGACAGCGTCAAAGATTGTTTGCGTTGTGGCAAATGCAAACCTGTGTGCGCTACGCATGTGCCGCGCGCCAACTTGCTGTACAGCCCACGCAACAAAATTTTGGCCACATCCTTGTTGGTCGAAGCCTTTTTGTACGAAGAGCAAACACGCCGTGGTGTGTCCATCAAACACTGGCAAGAGTTTGAAGATGTGGCCGACCACT
>CAZJAL010000026.1:0-39482 GCA_964544175.1 uncultured Limnohabitans sp. | reverse complement strand
TTCTAAGCGCTGGTATCTCTTGCCTTCGGACAGAGTGGCCGGTGGCAGTCAGTCGCCTGCCGCCAAAGCATCGGCATCCGCTTCTGGTGTGACTTTCAAGCCTGTGCTTCTCAAAATCAAAGAAGCCAAAGATCATTCTGATTCTGTGGTGGCCTGTTCATTGGACGTGGTTGACAGAAATCAAGCGGAAGCCCTCAAAGGTGCTCGAATTTTTGTACCCCGCTCTAGCTTTCCGACTGCAGGAACAGACGAGTATTACTGGGTCGATTTGTTGGGCCTAGACGTGGTCAACCGCGAAGGTGTGGCCCTGGGTCAAGTCAAAGACTTGATGTCCACCGGACCCCAAACTGTTTTGGTGCTGTCGCAAGCCTCAGAAGAGGCCGGCAAACCTGCCTTAGAGCGCATGATTCCTTTTGTGGCAGCATTTGTCGACAACGTGGACCTGCCTGGTCGCAAGATCACCGTTGATTGGCAGCTTGACTACTAAGCCAGTGAGGTGAGCCGTGCGCTTTGACGTCATCACACTGTTTCCCGAACTCTTTGCCCCCTTCACAAGCTCGGGCATCAATCGCCGAGCCTTTGAGTCGGGTGCGGTTGAATTAAACCTTTGGCAATTGCGTGATTACGCAGAAGGCACCTATCGCCGAGTTGACGATCGTCCTTTTGGCGGTGGTCCTGGCATGGTGATGTCAGCCGATCCCTTGGAAAAATGTTTGCAAGCCATTCGACAAGATCGCTTGCACAAAAATCCAACTGAAGCGCCTGTGCCTGTGGTGCTCTTTTCACCCATCGGTCAAACCCTGAATCACGCTGGCGTTGAAACTTGGTCGCAAAGTGCTGGCGCTATTTTGATTTGTGGCCGCTATGAAGGCTTGGATCAACGTTTTATTGATACCTATGTGGATGTGCAGATCAGCCTAGGCGACTTTGTATTGTCGGGTGGCGAGATCGCTGCCATAGCCCTGCTGGATGCCGTTGCCCGCTTGCAACCTGGCGTCTTAAATGACGAAGGCAGTCATCAAATGGACAGCTTCAATCCAGCCATCGATGGTTTGTTGGATTGTGGTCATTACACAAGGCCAGAAACTTGGCACGAGCAGACTGTTCCGTTCATGCTGATGTCGGGCCATCATGCCGATATTGCCAAGTGGCGACGGCACCAAAGTTTGGCGCTGACCCAAAAGCATCGGCCCGATTTGCTCGAAACGGCCAGGGCCATGGGAAAACTGAGTGCCAAAGATGAACACTTTTTGGCTCAATTGCCAAATTCTGACACTTGTCAAAAATAGTTTGGTTTTCTGAGCAGATTCGGTACTTGTTTTGCCTTCATGGGGCCCAAAAAGAAATATATAATCAAAGGCTTTTCGATCCTCTGCCCGCCGCGGTTGTTGCGGCCCAACTTGGTTGAATAAACCAAGTAAGGTCAGCATAGAAGCCGCCTTTAGCGTAGCGTTGTGCAAGATCGATAGATGAAAGAGCTCAAAATGAATTTGATTCAAACTCTCGAGCAGGAAGAAATTGCCCGTTTGGGTAAAACAATTCCTGACTTCATGCCTGGCGACACCGTGATCGTTAGCGTCAACGTGGTTGAAGGTACACGAAAGCGTCTGCAGGCTTATGAAGGTGTTGTGATTGCCAAGCGCAATCGCGGCTTGAACAGTGGTTTCACCGTTCGCAAAATTTCAAGTGGTGAAGGCGTGGAGCGTACGTTCCAAACATACAGCCCCTTGATTGCCAGCATTGAAGTCAAACGCCGTGGTGATGTTCGCCGCGCCAAGTTGTACTATTTGCGCGATCGTAGCGGCAAGTCTGCACGTATCAAAGAAAAGTTGCCACAGCGCGCTGCCAAAACAACTGCAGCCGCTTAAAGCAATTCGAAGGCCTTTACAGGCCTTCATGAAAAAACCGCCAAGGCTTTCGCCAAGGCGGTTTTTTTTACGCCCCTGCAGATCAGGGGCGTGGGGTAGGTGAATTAACCGCGTGTGACTTTGAGCACTTTGGCGCCAGTGCGCTTGGGTGCTGCATGGCCGCCGGCATTGTGTGGCTTGAAATTGCCTGCACCAATGACCTTGGGGCCGCGAGGTGCAAAGCGATCACCTGCGCCGCCACGAGTGTCACGGCCTCCTGGCGCGCCTGAAGCGCGAGGGGCGCGGTTGTCGCGACTGTCACGTGCATCGAAGCGGTCGCCACCACGGTTGTCAGGGCGCTGATCGCCACGGGGCTCGAAACGGCCTTCGCCACCGCGAGGCGCAAAGCTGCGTTGTTCGCCGCGGAAATCGCCACGGGGTTCGAAACGGCCCTCAGGGCGAGTATCGCCACGACCTTCAAAACGGGGTGCAGGTGCACCGCGGTTTTCAAAGCGATCACCACGACCTTCGAAACGGTCGCCACCACGGTTGCCTTCAAAGCGAGGCGCACCGCGTGATTCAAAACGGTCACCACCGCGGTTGCCACCAAAGCCACCACCGCCACCGAATGGACGGCCACGACCACCACGGTCATTGCCACCACGGCCTGAGCGGGTTTCGGGGAAGTTGAGTTTGGGCTCCATGCCAGGAATCACTTCAGCTTTGAAGGGCTGGCGGCTGTAGGCCTCGATGTCCATGATTTTGCGACGGTCGCGAATTTCGGCGAAGGTGATGGCCAAGCCATCGCGACCAGCACGGCCCGTACGGCCAATGCGGTGGGTGTAGTCTTCGGCCTTCATGGGCAAACCAAAGTTGAACACGTGCGTGATGGTGGGCACGTCAATGCCGCGTGCTGCCACATCGGTGGCCACCAAGATTTGAACTTGGCCATTGCGCAAAGCCATCAGGCGGCGATTGCGCAAACCTTGACTCAAAGCGCCGTGCAAGGCAACAGCATCAAAGCCATCTTGCTGCAAGTCTGCTGCCAAACCATCGCACTCAATTTGCGTGCTGGCAAACACAATGGCTTGATTGATGGACGCGTCACGCAACCAATGGTCGAGCAATTTGCGTTTGTGTTGTGCGTTGTCGGCCCAGAACAAAACTTGCTTGATGTTGCTGTGCTTCTCTTGGGGTGAATCGATTTGAATTTTTTGAACCGATGAACCACCATCGTGCATCACGCGCATGGCCAGTTGTTGAATGCGTGGCGCAAAGGTGGCGCTGAACATCATGGTCTGCTGGCGCTGGCTGGTCATTTGGTTGATGTCGGCCAGGTCGTCAGAGAAGCCCAGGTCCAACATACGGTCGGCTTCGTCAACCACCAAGAATTTAACTTTGTCCAGTTTGATTTGCATGGAGCGTTGCAAGTCAAGCAAACGACCCGGTGTGGCCACCACCAAATTGGCATTTTGCAACTTGGCAATTTGCAACTGGTAAGGCATGCCGCCCACAATGTTGGCCACACGCAGGCCGCGGCAATGCTTCACCAAATCGATGGCATCGTGCGCAACTTGCTGCGCCAATTCGCGTGTGGGGCAAACAATCAAGGCGCCGGGTGAGGGAGCTTTGAAATTGCGTGCGTTGGTGGGGTCTTTGCGCTTGGGGCGCTTGGGGGCTGGCTCGCCATTGGCTGCAGCATCGGCACAGGCTTTGGCAAATGCGGCGCGCTCGGCTTCTTCTTCAGCGGCCAACTCTTGCAACAGTGTGTGCAACACGGGCAACAAGAAAGCGGCAGTTTTGCCTGAGCCTGTTTGGCTGGACACCATCAGGTCGATGTATTTGTGGGCTTGGCCCAAGGTCTCTTTGGGCAGAGCCAAAGGAATGGCTTTGAGCTGCACAGACGTGGGTTGTGTGTAGCCCAAGTCGGCAACCGCTTGAACCAATTCAGGGGCTAGGCCCAAGAGCACAAAGCCATTGGGTTGCTCTGGAGCGGTTTCAGTTTCGGGGGTCTCGTTGACTTCGGCTGCATCAAGCGCCAAAGTTTCGGTCACGAAAGTTTCGTTGGTAGTGGATTGCGCAGACGACAAGTCGTCCTGCACTTCAAAAGCGTCAGTCATATTTTTTTCTCGCACGGACGTCCGCAAGATTTGCGGTGGCGCCGTTCATGGTTAAAAAACATCAACCATCAAACGGTGCTCGGTGCTGTTTGAAGAGAGTGGGCATGACATAAAGTCATGGCGCCATCTTTTCCAGTCGAGTGACTCTTATCAGTGAGTCAAAGGCATGAAGGGTGATGCACAAGGGCTGCGGCACTAGGCCTGTTTGCAGCACAGCCAGCGATTATGGCACACTTTTTCGAGTTTGTGCGGGTTTTCCCTGAAATGCTTTGATAGCTTTTCAGAGCTTGATGAAATGCTCTCTGTAATGCGCCAATTCTTCAATGGACTCGTGCACATCGGCCAGCGCTGTGTGCTTTTGTTGTTTCTTGAAGCTGTTGAACACCTCCGGCTTCCAGCGCTTGGAAAGTTCTTTGAGGGTGCTGACATCTAAATTGCGATAGTGCAAATAGGCTTCCAGCTTGGGCATGAACTTGACCAAAAATCGGCGGTCTTGGCTAATGGTATTGCCACACAGGGGGGAGTTATTTTTGGACACGTACTTTTTAATGAAGGCCAAAATCTGCTCTTCTGCATCTTGCTCAGACGTGGTCGAAGCTTTGACTTTGTCAATCAAACCACTGCGGCCATGCGTGCCCTTGTTCCAAGCGTCCATTTTGTTGAGCAGCTCGTCGCTTTGATGGATGACGCACACAGGACCTTCAATGCGGGGGCTAAGGTTAGGGCCAGTGACGACCACCGCAATTTCCAACAAGCGCTCTTTTTCGGGGTCGAGGCCTGTCATTTCGCAGTCAATCCAAACCAAGTTGTCGTCTGCTTTACTCAGTGTGACGGCAGTGCTGTCTGTTAAATCGCTGGGCACGTTTGAATTCTCAGTCATTTCGAAATATGGCTTTTTACAAAGACGCTCATTGTCGCTGATGTTGGCTGATCTACACTTCAGTCTATGAACCCAACTTTGACTCTGACTTATTTGTTGGTGGGCGCGCTGCTGACCAATGTTTTATTGAAGCTTTGGCTCAATGCCAGGCAAGTGCGCCATGTGGCATTGCATAGAGCAGAAGTGCCTGAGACTTTTGCAACTCAAATTTCATTGTCAGACCATCAAAAAGCAGCTGACTACACCTTGGCCAAAGCCAAGGTGTCCCAAATTGACATCATGCTCGAAGCAGCCATTTTGGTGGGATGGACCTTGCTCGGTGGTTTGAGTGCCCTGAACGCGCTGGTTTTGGAGTTCATGGCGCCAGGACTTTGGCAGCAAGTCGTCTTGGTGCTCTGCTTCACGCTGGTCGGCGCCTTGCTTGATTTGCCTCTGTCGCTTTATCAAACCTTTGTATTGGAGCAAAGGTTTGGCTTCAACAAAATGACGTGGTCCTTGTGGTTCAGTGATTCAGTCAAAGGATTGTTGTTGGGGCTTGTTCTCGGTGTTCCTTTGATCGCGATGGTCTTGTGGTTGATGCAGGCTGGCGGGGCTTATTGGTGGTTCTGGACTTGGTGTGCGCTGGTCTTTTGGCAATTGTTTCTAATGGCCATTGCACCCAATGTGATCATGCCTTTGTTCAATAAATTCACGCCACTCGAAGACGAGGCACTAAAGACCCGTGTGAATGGCCTGATGCAGCGAGCAGGGTTTACGGCCAAAGGTTTTTTTGTCATGGACGGCAGCAAAAGATCCGCCCATTCCAACGCTTTTTTCACAGGTTTTGGTGCCAGTAAGCGGGTGGTGTTCTTCGACACGCTTCTCAAGCAACTGTCGTCCGCTGAGATGGAGGCCGTGCTGGCCCATGAGTTGGGCCATTTCAAGCACCGTCATATTTTTAAGATGATGTTGACCAGTTTTATTTTGAGCTTGTTGGGGCTGGCATTGTTGGGCTTTGCATCTCAACAAATTTGGTTTTACACCGGCTTGGGCGTGATGCCCAACTTGTTGGGTGGCAACGAAGCTGTCGCCTTGTTGCTGTTCATGTTGGTGGTGCCCGTATTTACTTTTTTACTTGCGCCTCTGTCGTCTTGGCGCTCAAGAATTCAGGAGTATGAAGCTGATGCGTATGCGGTATCGCAAACGCCAGCAAAAGATTTGAGTTCAGCTTTGTTGAAGCTTTACCAAGACAATGCGTCAACCCTTACCCCTGATCCCCTTTATGTGATGTTTTACTATTCGCACCCACCCGCCAGTTTGAGACTGGCACGCATGCAAAATGCGTAAGACCAGCCAACGCTCGCATACCAAAACCAAGGCTGCGCAGGCCCTGGTCGATTCAACACAAGAAAGTTTGAACACGGGTTTGGTGGTCGCTACACATGGCCGGCATTGTGTGGTGGAGTTGGACGATGGCACGCGCATCATTTGTCATCCGCGTGGCAAAAAAAGCCAGTCTGTGGTGGGTGACCGTGTGAAATGGCAGGCGGCAGCTGATGAAGGCACGATTGAAAACGTGCAAGAACGACGAAATCTTTTCTATCGGCGAGATGAGGTTCGCACCAAGTCTTTTGCTGCAAATCTGGATCAGGTCTTGATTTTGTTGGCCGCTGAGCCAGAATTTTCGGAGACCCAGTTGTCAAGGGCGCTCATCGCTGCAGAAGCAGAGCACATCAAGCCGCTGATTGTTTTAAACAAAAGTGACTTGTCCGAGCCGTTTATGCTTGCATGGCAACGCTTGTCTGCATATCGGCACATGGGGTACACCGTCTTGCCTTTGCAATTAAAGCAAGAGGCAGATCTGAACCTTTCGTTGCAACACCTTCAAGCCGAAATGAGCGGTAAGACGACCTTGATTTTGGGCCCATCGGGAGCAGGAAAAAGTACGCTGGTCAATGCCTTGGTGCCTCATGCCCGTGCCTTGACGGGTGAAATTTCGCAAGCCTTGAATTCGGGCAAGCACACCACAACCAGCACATCGCTTTACTGGGTGGGGGAGCGTCCTGGTTCTGTCGCGTTGGGCGGTGCCGGAACGGCCATCATTGATTCGCCTGGCTTTCAAGAATTCGGTTTGCAACACATCCCTCAAAACCAATTGGCTTCTTGCATGCCGGACTTGAAGCAACACGTGTCGTCTTGCAAGTTTTACAACTGCACGCACTTACATGAGCCGGGTTGTGGCGTGCTTGCGGCCCTGCAAAAAAATGAAGAGGACAAACTTCAGACGTCTGAGGTCAGTCCAAGACGTCACCGAGTCTATGCCCAGTTGTTTGATGAACTGGGGCAGCAGCGTTGGTAACTCGAAGAAGGCCTAACCAAGTAAATTGGCCAGAGACAACAAGGCCACCAAGACCAACCACATGATGACGGTGCGCCATACCAAACCAACCACTTGTGCAAAATGAGAAAGTTCTGGTGAACGGCCGGGTGTGCTGATGCTGTCTTGTGAATCAGGTTGCAATGCAGCACCACCCAATTGAACGTTGATAGCACCAGCAGTCGCTGCCAAGATCACGCCATCATTGTCGTCAGGAAATTTCTCTGCATGGTGGCGCCATCCATCCATGGCATCTTCAAAACTTCCCATGATGGCAAAGCCCATGGCCGTGGCTCTGGCAGGTATCCAATCAATGGCGTGCCATGCGTCATTTGAAACCGATTTCAATGAATCGCTGACCCAATGCAATGTCTGTGCATCGGTCGGTAAGGACGTGCTTGCCACGCTGGCGGCACTGCTACTGTAGCGCTTTGCGAATTCGGAAATTCTGTAGACCACGGCACCTACAGGTCCGAGGCCAATGACCGATAACAACGCATAACCGAAGAAAACACCAAACACATGTCGATGTGCTGAAAGAATGGAGTGTTCGATGACATGACGCACGATTTCATTTCGCGGTAGCTCATTCACTTCGACTTGTTGCCAGTCAGCCAATAATTTGCGAGCCAAGGCTTCGTCGCCATCGTTCAGCGCATCTCGAATGCCTGTGAAATGATGACTGAACTGTCTAAAACCCAAAGTGACATAAAGCAATGCCACATTCCAGAGGATGGCAAAAAACCATCCCAAGAAAAAAGCCAGCAACCAATGAACCAGAATGGCAAGACCTGCCGGAACGCCAATGATCAGGCCCCATGCCAGCCAAGCTTGCGACCTTGTGCCGCCGTCGATGTGTGTGGTCACCCAATCGGCCCATGCTCGCAACCAACGGTGCAAAAAATGCGAAGCACTCATGGGCCTGGCTTGTTCAATCACGAGGGCTAAAAAGATAGAGAAGAAGCTCATGTCAACATCATAAAGAATTAGCAGCCAATAAGAAACGGTAAAAGTTGCGAATCATGCCGGCTGTTGCGCCCCAAATGAAGCGTTCTGTACAGGTGCCGTCTTTAGATGTATGAGGTTCCAAATAAGGCATTGAATACCAATGCCGCAGCACGCCGTCGCGTTCCATTTGGTGCAGTCTGTGATTGGCGGGGTCCATCAGAAAGTGCAAAGGCACCTCGAACACCGCTTCGACTTCAAAAGCATTGGGTGTCACAACATGATGGGGAGAGACAAGGCCAATGACGGGGGTAATGTGAAAGGCCGTTCCCGTGATGTAGCTGGGCATGCAGCCCACAACGTCAACAAAATGGGCAGCCAAACCTACCTCTTCCTGTGCTTCACGAAGTGCAGCATCTTCTATGGACTTGTCTTCTGCATCGACCTTGCCTCCTGGAAAGGCAATTTGACCTGCATGTGAAGAAAGATGCATCGTTCGCTGCGTCAACAGCACATGGGCTTGTGTGCCTTGTTCGCCTCTTAGAACAATCGGAAACAGAACGGCAGCATCTTTTGGGGGGCGCTGTCCGAAGGCAGGCTCGCGTTTGACTTCTGGTGTCCATGCGGGCGGATTGTCAAAGGCTTGCTTAATGCGATCTGCTGTTAGCCAATCTGCAGGCAAGGCGGGCCACTCACCTGCAGGCGGTGTCCATGGAATTTCGCGCGGGTCAAATCCCAGAGAACTTTTCATAGAAGGGGGTAGGCGTGACTAAGGTCAAAATCAAAAGGGGGTTTGATAACTGGCGCACTTGACTTGAATGTGTTGCGGTAAGTCATCCACTTTATCGCGTTGAAGTGCGGTTAAACAGCCGCCCCAGACACAACCTGTGTCCAATGCCCAGACATCTTTTCTATTGACAGCGCCCAAAGTTGACCAGTGACCAAAGGCAATGACCGTGTTGGCCGTTTGTCGGCCAGGCACATCAAACCAAGGCACAAAACCAGCTGGAGCCTTTGCTGCGTTTTCCTTGGTTTCGAATTCCAACTGACCCGTTGGGCTGCAGAAACGCAGGCGTGTGAACGCATTCAGCGTACTTCGCCAACGCGCAAGTCCTTGCAAATGCGGTTCCCATTGCGCTGGCTCATTGCCATACATGTTCATTAAGAAATAGGAGGCGGCATCGCTTTGCAAAATAGTTTCAAGCTCGCGCGACAGCGCCAATGTGGTGGCCAGTGACCATTGCGGTAGAACGCCTGCGTGCACCATCAGAACATCTTCTTCGTAAATGGCAAACGATTGATGCCTGAGCCAGTTCAGTAAATTGTCTTTGTCTGGTGCTTGGAGCACCTCGTCTAACGTATCCTTTTTGTGAGGTGACCTTGCACCTGCATCAATGGCCAACAGATGCATGTCGTGATTGCCTAAAACGCATCGAACGCTGGTTCCCAGCTTGTGAAGCCGCCGAAGAACTGCCAAAGAGTCGGGGCCGCGATTTACCAGGTCCCCCAAGACATACAGTTTGTCTCGGCTTGCTGAAAAACCAACTTGGTCAAGCAGTTGGCCTAGAGGCACATCACAACCTTGAATATCACCAACCCAATAAACTGACATTTGCTTCCAAAAAATCATTCTCAATACGACATTGTGGAGGCATTTGCAGACGATTTGACCTCTGACAGGGCAAGACTATTTCAATATGGGCCTGTGATTGGCACAATCAGGGGATGGATTTTTTACTCATCGCACTGTTAACGCTCATCAATGGTTTGTTTGCCATGTCTGAATTGGCCCTTGCTTCTAGTCGCAAGGCTCGATTAGCCGCCATGGAAGAGGCGGGCGACAAGGGCGCGGCAAGCGCACTTAAATTGTTGGAAAACCCCACCCAGTTCTTGTCCACAGTACAGGTGGGCATCACCTCTATTGGTGTTCTCAATGGCATTGTGGGTGAAGCGGCTTTCAGTGGCGGGGTGGCCATTTGGTTGATGACATGGGGAATGAAAGAGGCTGCAGCTGCCATAACGGCTACGGCATTGGTCGTCGCGGTCATTACCTTTACCACCATTATTTTTGGTGAATTGGTACCCAAAAGAATTGGTCAGTTGTACCCAGAGCCGGTTGCACGACTTGTGGCAAGGCCCATGGCCTGGCTGGCAGGCATTGCAAAGCCCTTCGTGAGTCTGCTGTCATTCACAACGCATGCGGTTTTGAAACTGTTGCGAATTGACACCAGTGGCAACCGCGCGGTTACAGAAGAGGAAATTACCGCTAGCTTGGAAGAAGGCGTCGATGCAGGGTTGATCGAAGCACACGAACACCAGATGGTGCGCAATGTGTTTCACCTCGACGATCGACCCCTGACTTCTCTGATGGTGCCGAGGTTGGACATTCAATGGTTTGACAGTGGCTTAAGCGTGGCGCAGTGTTTGGCGCAAGTAGGTCTGAATCAGGGCGCCCAAGGGCATTCTTGGTATCCCGTTTGCCGGGGTAGTCTGGAAGATGTGATGGGGGTTGTCAGTGTGGCCCGATTGGTGTCCCTTGAATCGCAAAACGACACAGTCGATACCTATGCCATCGCAGCTACTTTTGTACCTGAAACCCTCAGTGGCATGTCATTGCTAGAGCAGTTTCGAGGTAAATCAGGCCGTATGGTGTTTGTGGTGGATGAGTACGGGGTGGTGCAAGGCTTGGTAACACCACGTGACCTGTTGGAAGCCATCACGGGCGAGCTACACCCTCAACAAGTCACAGATGCTTGGGCAACTCACCAAGCGGACGGTTCTTGGCTGTTGGACGGCTTAATGCCCATCAATGAATTAAAAGCTCGGCTCGACCTCAAACAATTGGAGGGTGAAGACAGGGGATTGTTCAATACTTTGGGTGGATTTATTTTTGCTGAATTAGGTTATCTTCCAAATGCTGGTGATATTTTGATCAGTGACGATTGGCATTTTGAGGTTATTTCTTTAGAAGGAAAAAGAATAGATAAAGTAATTGCAAGATTTTGTAAGTAAATAATTTTTTATAAATTCAATAATTATCAGATAATCAATTTGTTTAATGCAATTTGGATATTTTTCGGAATCGTGTATTATTCACAAGCTTATTATTTTTTTAGAGAAATACCATGACTAACTCATATAAAGAATTATTGAAACAACGTGAAGCCTTAGAGCAAGCCATTGCAACTGCGCGCAATCAAGAACTTTCAGAGGCAATACAAAAAGTCCGAGAATTGGTTGCTGAATTTGGTTTAACTGTTCAAGATGTTTTCCCAGCAGGCCGTGGTGCAAGCAAATCGGCTGGAAAAACATCTTCTGGCAACAAAGTTGCAGCAAAATACCGTGATCCAGCAACAGGTCAAACTTGGACGGGTCGTGGCAAAGCGCCAAAATGGATTGATGGACAAGATCGCACAAAGTTTCTAATTAGTTAATCTACCCCTTAGGTAATGTCTAATTAAAGGCCGCTAAATGCGGCCTTTTTCACGGCCATTCAGGTCGTAGAATCTCGATCTCTATTGATAAGAGTTTTACATTGACATTGAATACGCTTCCAAAGCACGTTGGCATCATCATGGACGGAAATCGTCGATGGGCCAAAAAACGCCTGCTGCCTGCTGCATTGGGGCATGCATCGGGTGCAAAGCGTGTCCGTGCCATTGTTGAAACGTGCATCCGATCCAATGTTTCTCATCTCAGTTTGTTTGCTTTCAGTACTGAAAACTGGCGCCGTCCCGAAGAGGAAGTGTCTGTTTTGATGGGTCTTTTTGCCAATTATTTGCAAAAAGAAGTGAACGAGATGGAGGCCAACGGTGTGCGTTTGCAAGTTGTCGGTGACAAAAGTAAATTCAGTCCAGAACTTCAAGAGTTGATTCGCAAAGCTGAATTGCAAACCCAGCACAATCAAAAAATCACCTTACGTGTCGCTGCCAATTACGGGGGGCGTTGGGACATGGTGCAGGCTGCAAAGGCATGGCAATCTGCCCACCCACAAGAACCCATCTCTTCTTTGACAGAAGAAGGACTGGCGGCTTACTTGAGTACGGCAGATGCGCCCGAAATGGACTTGCTGATTCGCACGGGCGGCGAGTCTCGCATTAGCAACTTCATGCTTTGGCAAGCTGCCTATGCTGAGATGTTTTTCATTGAGACCCTGTGGCCAGATTTCACAACGAAGCAATTCGGTGAAGCGCTTGAGTGGTTCTCCAAACGCGACAGGCGATTTGGTTCGGCTGCACCCTTTTAAACTTGATTGGCGCTGGCTGCCAATTGCCTCAGTTTGTCTTTCTTGCTAGGGCGTTTGCCTTTGATGCCGCCATTGCCTTGGCTTGACTCTGGCACTGCGTCAGTCGCTTCAAAGCCAGGCAAAGACTCGCAGACCAATTTGACCTGCTGTCTTTTTTCAATCAAATTCCAATGCTGAAGTGTTTCAGGGCAGACAAAACTGATGGCCAGTCCGGGTTCGCCTGCGCGGCCCGTCCGACCTATGCGATGTGTGTAATCGACAGCCGATCTGGGCAGGTCAAAATTTACCACGGTGGGCAGTTTCTCGATGTCCAGCCCGCGTGAAGCCAAATCGGTGGCCAGCACCACCTTGACGCGTTGCAGTTTGAAATCGGCCAACACCTGCTCGCGTTTGCCTTGGCTGAGTTGTCCGTGAAATGGCTCTGCAGCAATACCTGCAACCCTCAATTTGGCCGCCACAATTTCACAGGTGTGTTGCGTCGCTACAAAGACCAAGACTTGCTTCAGTTGATGGGTTTTGATCAGATGTTTGAGCAATTGCGTGCGTTTGCTGGTGTCTGTGTAAACGGCACGCTGTTCGATCACGGCAGGTTGTGGTGTGGCGCTTTCAATGCGAATTTGGTGAGGGTTGTGGAGCAGACTCTGTGCAAGTGACTCGATGCTTTTAGGTCTTGTTGCCGACAAAAACAGGTTTTGACGCGTGCTGGGAAGGGCTGACAAAATTCGGTTCAACTCTTCCTGAAAACCCAGTTCTAACAGTTTGTCAGCCTCGTCTAAAACCAGCGTTTGAATGTCAGAAAGCTTGACGGCATTGTGGTCGAACAAATCGAGCAACCGCCCGGGTGTGGCGATCAAAATGTCGGTGCCGCCCCGCAGCCCCAGCATTTGTGGATTGATGGAAACACCGCCAAACACCACAGTGACTTTGCAGACTTTACCCAGGTGAGCCGACAAGCTCATCATGGTGTGACCAACTTGAATGGCAAGCTCTCGGGTAGGCACCAGCACCAAAGTCTGAAGCATCCTACGGTGATAGCCTGAAGGCGGCTGGGGGTTGGACCGCGTGAGCTTTTCAATGAGCGGCAATGCGTAGGCAACAGTTTTGCCGGAACCTGTGGGTGCCGTGACCCAAACGTCATGCCCAGCCAATGAAACGGGTATGAATTCGCTTTGTACAGGTGTTGGTGCAGCGTATGTTTTGGGTTTAAGCGCTCGGAGCAGCTCGGGCGACAGGCCCAGATCATTAAAAGACATAGGGCTCAAGCATAAGTGCATATGGCTTGATATACCAGCAGACCGTGGCAAAATCCTTCACTATGAATACACGCAAAGGCATTATTTTGGCGGGCGGGTCTGGCACACGCTTGTATCCAGTCACTCAGGCGGTCTCAAAGCAGTTGATGCCTGTGTACGACAAGCCCATGGTCTACTACCCTTTGACCACCTTGATGCTCGCTGGCATTAAGGATGTGCTGTTGATCAGTACCCCCCAAGACACGCCTCGTTTTACAGAGCTTTTGGGCGACGGCAGTCAATGGGGCATGAACATTCAGTATGCAGTTCAGCCAAGTCCTGATGGCTTGGCGCAAGCTTTCATCATTGGTCGTGAATTTGTTGGCGCCAACCCCAGTGCTTTGGTCTTGGGCGACAATATTTTTTATGGACACGATTTGGTCAAGCTCATGCAACGTGCGCATGCGCAGTCCAGTGGTGCCAGCGTTTTTGCTTACCACGTCCACGATCCGGAGCGTTATGGTGTGGTGGCATTCGACGATCAAAGACGTGCTCTCAGCATTGAAGAAAAGCCAGCGCAGCCCAAAAGTAACTTTGCCGTGACAGGCCTGTATTTTTACGACTCACAGGTGTGTGACATCGCTGCCAACATCAAGCCTTCTGCAAGGGGTGAGTTAGAGATTACCGATGTGAACCGTTGGTATTTGGAACAGCAACAACTCAATGTTGAAATCATGGGCCGAGGCTATGCGTGGCTCGACACGGGCACGCACGACAGCTTGCTTGAAGCCGCCGGCTTCATTGCCACACTTCAAAAGCGCCAAGGTTTGATGGTGGCGTGCCCAGAAGAAATTGCATTTGCGCAGAACTGGATTGATGCAAATCAACTCCAAAAATTGGCATCGCCTTTGGCCAAAAACAGTTACGGCCAGTACTTGTTAAACCTCTTAAAGGCGAAGTGATGCCCTTTACCGTCACGCCCACCCGTTTGCCCGAAGTACTGGTTTTGCAACCGCAAGTTTTTGGTGATTCAAGAGGTTTCTTTTTTGAAAGTTTCAACGCGCGCGACTTTGAAATTGCGACGGGTTTACAAATTCATTTTGTTCAAGACAACCACAGCAAATCAGCGCGTGGTGTTTTGCGCGGCTTGCATTACCAAATTGAACACGCTCAAGGCAAACTGGTGCGTGTGACGCAAGGTGAAGTCTTTGATGTTGCGGTAGACATGCGGAAAAACTCCCCAACGTTTGGCCAATGGGCCGGTTGTCATCTGAGTGCAGACAATGCCAAACAAATGTGGGTGCCGCCAGGTTTCGCGCACGGCTTCTTGGTGCTCAGTGAGTCGGCTGAGTTTTTGTACAAGACCACCGATTATTGGTACCCAAAGCACGAGCGCAGTTTGCTTTGGAATGATCCAGCGCTGGCCATTGATTGGCCCTTACCGGATGGCATTGATGCGCCCGTTTTGGCGGCCAAAGATGCAGTCGCATCACCTTTGGCACAAGCCCAAACCTATTGACAGCCTTGTCCCTTATTTGAGGGGAGGCAGTGCGTAAGCCTTGATGGCACTGAGCTGACCCAAAGTCAATCTGTTGCCATGCTGGCTGACCACTGCCGCTGCTGCATGATTGCCCAAGCTTGCTGCCTGCTCAGGAGAGTGGCCATGCGTAATGGCGTACAAAAAGGCACCCGCAAACATGTCACCTGCGCCGTTGGTGTCAATGGTTTTGACCTTCTCGGCGGGTACATGACAAGCGGCATCGGCAGTGAGAATTTCAGAGCCGTCTGGGCCGCGTGTTAGACACACCATTTTGGCCATTTTCTTGAGGGATGCTCTGATTGCGTCTAGGTCTTCTGTGCCGCACCATACCTGCGCTTCTTCTAGATTGCAAAACAAGTAATCAACGCCATCGCCCAACATGGCATCTAAGCCGCCTTTGCAAAATTGGATCATGCTGACATCGCTGAGGGTGAGGGCCAAAGCCACGCCTGCTTCTTGAGCTACTTGGCGACCCTTCAAGGCGGCGGCCAAACCTGTGGGGGAGGCGGCCAAGTAGCCTTCCATGTAATAAATTTTAGATTTGGCAATGTCGTGAGGGTGAAGCGCCGCCTCATCCAATTCAGCCGATACGCCTAAAAAGGTGCACATGCTTCTTTCAGCGTCTGGGGTGACCAGGACCATGCAGCTACCTGTTTGGCCCTCTGAGGCGCGGGTGTGAGTCAGGTTGGTGTCGACGCCCTGGGCTTGCAAATCTTTGACGTAAAAGTCTCCCAAATTGTCATGCGCTACTTTGCAAGAGTAAAAAGCCTTGCCCCCCAATTGCGCCAAAGCCACGACGGTATTGCCTGCTGAACCACCACCCGTTTGTCGAGGCTGAACATGGTGGACATGTCCTAACAATTCTGCACGTCTGGGTGTGTCGACCAATGTCATGTGACGTTTGCTGACGCCCATGGTTTGAAGCAGGGCATCTGAAACTTCGTATTCGGAGTCGACCAAGGCGTTGCCAATGGCATAAAGATCATAGTGAGTCATGTGAATTAGCTTGGATCGATGTCAATGAAACGACAAGTTTAATGCTTTTGAATGGCGATCTCATCGGTAAAATAGCCACTGGGTTCGCAGACCCGCTACGTGAAGTCAATCCTGGTGGTATTGGCTTGCTTATTTTTATCTTATGAATCAAAGGCTGCGATGAAACGCGAATATTTTTCTGGTGCTTCTAAAGAAGCTCACCGAAACCAAAACAATGCGGGCCATGAAAGGTGCATCGCCTTAGTGGATGCACGCTACTTGGTTTGGCTTGCGCAACACACACAAACCAATTCAAAACAAGACACCGTCAATCGGCAGGGCATGGCTCAGTTTTTGGCGGAAGCGCTCTCGAATGCGGGGCTAGATTTAGACATCCGACGAATTTATTGGTACACCGAAGAATCAGAGTCGATGGATGTGGATGGGCAGATTGTTCGCAAAGTGCTCTCGCACGACCTTGATGGTGGCATTTCTTTGCTCAAGAGCATGGGGCAAGATCTGAGTCGATTGGCAGACAGCAAAGCATGTGACCATGTGTTGCTGGCCTCTGACGATGAGCGTTTGTTGACAGCCATCGACAGCGTCCAATTGACGGGCTTGTCTGTGCACATCTTGGCTGACGATGCCGTCCGCAACATGAGCAAGCTTCATCAGACCGACCCTGGATGGGGGCGTTTGTTGTCTCAAGCCGACCGCCGCATTGTGGTTCAGGCCAAAACCTTGGCTGAAATTTTGCAAGGTGTGCCAGCCAAAGAAGCCAACGCAGTCGCTGAAGACCCTGAGGTCGTTCGGCAGTCCATGACAGAGGTGATTGTTTCTTGGTGGGACGATGAGCCGGAAGACAAGCGCGAGGAATTGCGAGATGAACTTCACATTAACCGCGGAATTCCGCAAGAAGTCGATCGTCAGCTGCTGCTTCGCATGCGACACCGCTTAACCCGAGCGCTCACGCTGCAAGAGAAGAAGATGTTGCGCGAAATATTCAGAGCTGTGGCGTTTGGCAATCAAACAGCTCAAGCCTTACAAGGTACTGAAACACTCGCAGCAACGCCTTTGATTGAAGAACCTATTTGAGGATCAAAGAAGTCAAAAAAATCTGCTGCAGGCTTCAATGCAGCAGATTTTTGCAAACTCGATTTATTTCTTAGGCAAGGTACCACCACTCTTGACGCATTCGTCCAGCGTCTTGAAGGGTGTGAACTTTTGGGTTTTTTCGAAGCTGGCACTGCTCTTGTCGTGGCAGATGCCGCTGTCAGATTTTTTCACGACAACCTCAGCCGCCGCGTTGGCTGGCGCACGGCCACCACTTTTCAAGCATGCGTCCATGTTGGCAAATGCTTCAAACTTTTTAGTGGCGCCGTAGCTGGTGCTAGATTTGTCGTGGCAAATACCAGAGTCAGACTTTTTAACGGCCGGGTCAGCGGCCTGGGCCAACACAGTGCCGGCGCTCAGTAGCGTCATGCAAGATGCAATCACGGTAAAAGAGAAACGATTTTTCATGGGGCCTCCTAAATTGCCAGCTGTTAAATGTCACGTCTTTGCAAACCATTGCAAGTTCACATGACTTTTGGAATGCTATCGCATCTCGACTTGAAAGCTCAGTTTTGAGTCGTTTTTTCGAGTCGTTTGATGTCAAAACCCATCGATGCCAAGCGTTGCGTTAAGGCTGTGTAGGCGCTAGGTGACATTTGAGAGGATCGCGACAAGATCCAAAGATAGCTGCGTGAAGGATCTCCTACCGCGGCCACTTGATAATCACTGTCAAGATCCAGCACCCAATAATCGCCCCAGGTAAAGGGCAGCCAGCCCAACCAACTCGGTGCAAATCTCACTTCAAGCTGTGCTGGCAAACCATTGGCGCGAGGTCTGGCCATGCCAATCGCTTGGATACGTTCATCTTCAGCCGTGACGCATTGGTTGAGAACTTCGATCTGTTGAGGACTGATCAATCGATAGGTGGCTTTGGTGTTTCGAACACATTTGCGTTGAAACCAATTGGGAAGCTTGGCGATTTCATACCAAGTTCCCATGTACCTTGTCATTTCGATTTGATTGATCGATTTGACGGCTTGAAGCTCTTGTGCATGGATGACTTTGGACGCGCATGTCATCAAGGTCATCAACAACAGTGAGCGCCAGAGTTGCTTGAAATAGTTGACCTGCACTTGTTGCATTGTGAGTTCAATCTTCAGGGTTCAAGGTGATAGCGCGTCACACGTTCAACCTCATTCTTAGAGCCTAGGATGACGCTGACCCGCTCATGCAGTTGCTGAGGTTTGAGGTCTAAAATTCTTTCGCGACCATTGGTCGAAGCGCCACCGGCTTGTTCAATCAGCCAGCTCATGGGGTTGGCCTCATACATAAGGCGCAACTTACCTGCCTTGTGGGGCTCGCGTTTGTCCCACGGGTACATGAATATGCCACCGCGGGTGAGAATGCGATGCACGTCAGCCACCATGCTAGCAATCCAACGCATGTTGAAATCTTTGCCGCGAACACCTTCTTTGCCCTGCAAGCATTCGTCTACATATCGTTTGACGGGAGCGTCCCAATGACGCATGTTGCTCATGTTGATGGCAAATTCTTTGGTGTCTTCTGGAACGCGAACATTCTCTTGCGTCAAAACGAAGGAGCCTTGTTCGCGGTCTAATGTGAACATGGCCACACCATCACCAACAGTGAGAACCAATGTGGTTTGAGGTCCATAAACGCAGTAACCTGCTGCAACTTGCTGATGACCTGGTTGCAGGAAGTCTTGCTCACTGATGGCGTGCTGGTCTTCAGGTTTTTTGAGAACGCTGAAAATGGTGCCGATGCTGACGTTGACATCGATGTTGCTTGAACCATCCAATGGGTCAAACATCAGCAAGTATTCACCTTGAGGGTAGCGGTTGGGTACCAAGTGAATGGTTTCCATTTCCTCAGACGCCATGGCTGCCAAATGGCCGCCCCATTCGTTGGCTTCAATGAGCACTTCGTTGGCAATGATGTCCAATTTCTTTTGAATTTCACCTTGCACATTTTCTACGTCAGCGCTGCCCAAGACGCCGCCCAATGCGCCTTTGTTAACCGCGTGACTGATGCTTTTACAAGCGCGCGCCACCACTTCTAACAACAAGCGCAATTGGGAGGGAATGTTGCCCTTGCTGCGCTGTTGTTCCACCAAATAGCGAGAGAGTGAAATTTTGTGAGACATGAAAATGGTTCCAAGTGATTTGCGTTTATTCAGCCAATGCGCGCGTCACGACTTCGCGTACATCGTTGCTCAAGTCTGATTTGGCAGCAACACGCTCAATGGCCGTTTTGGCTGCTTGGCGGTAGGGCTCTGCCAGTTTTCGCCAACGGTCCATGGCACGTGCCAACCTAGCGGCTACTTGAGGATTCGTGGCATCTAATTCGATGACGCGCTCGCTCCAGAAAACATAGCCCGCGGCATCGGCTCGATGAAAGCCACCTGGATTGGCGCTGCAATAACTGAAAATCAAGCTGCGGGCCCGGTTGGGGTTGCGCAAATTGAAATCGGGATGCTGCATGAGTTGGCGAACGATGGGCAAAATGTGCCCGCCCCGATCTGGCGAACTGGCCTGCAATGCGAACCATTTGTCGATGACCAAATCTTCATTTTTAAACAAGGCATGGAATTGCGCCAAAGCCGTGGCTGCCAGTGGGTGACCGCTGGCCACCAGTGCAGACAAAGCGTTAAAGCGATCTGTCATGTTGTGTGCGTCGTTGAAAGCCTGCAAGGCTTTGTTTGGCCATGCTGTTGTTTCTTGGTGCTGGGCTGCTAAGCACAACATGCTGAGGGCCATGCCATTGAGCGAGCGTTTGCCGCTTGAAAGGGCGTCGGGCGAGTATGCGCCTAGGACTCGGTTTTTTTCGTAGCAGGTCTCCCAATCGGACTGCAAACTGGTGGCCAGTTGCAATTTCATGGCTTCGCGCACTGCATGGACACGCTGCGGATCGACCGATTCGAGTTGTTCAGAAATATAAGTTTCTGAGGGCAAGGTCAAAACCAATTCTTTGAAAGCCGAATCTAAATCGCTGTGATTGAGAACTGCACGCATGGCATCGATGTAGTCGTTGCCCAATACATTTTCGGTTTGTAGATTGCCGCCGCCTCTGATAAATCGCAAAGCCGCCTGAACTGCTAAGCGTTGACCCGCTTCCCAGCGATTGAAAGCATCTGGATCATGGGCCAACAAGGTCAGCCATTGGGTGTCGGACAGCGCGCAGTCCAAATTCACGGGCGCACTGAAATTACGCAGCAGGGAAGGTGTCGGTGCACTGTCGATGTTTTCAAACACAAAGGTTTGAGATGCTGCATTCAGCACCAAAGTTTTGCTTGGATTACCAGCAGCCGGCTCACCTTGCAATTGAATCTTGAAAGCTTGGCCCGTCTCGCTGAGAAGGCCCACGGTGACCGGAATCACAAAGGGTTCTTTGACTGCTTGATCTGGCGTTGCGGCGCAGCTTTGTGACAGCGTCAAGGTGAAGGTTTTGGCTTCACTGTTGTAGACGCTGGTGGCTTGAACACGTGGTGTTCCGGCCTGGCTGTACCAGCGTTTGAATTGAGTTAGCTGTTGCGCCAAAGGCGAGTTCGGATTGGCGTCTGCAATGGCTTGCGCAAAATCGTCGCACGTCACAGCTTGGCCATCGTGACGCTCAAAATACAACTTCATGCCTTTGGCAAAACCTTGTTTGCCTTCTTCATCACCTGGTGCACTCAGGAGGGTTTGCATCATGCGCACCACCTCAGCACCTTTTTCATAAATGGTGACGGTGTAGAAGTTGTTGATTTCGACGTAGGCATCGGGTCGTACCGGGTGTGCCATGGGACCTGCGTCCTCAGGGAATTGAACGGTGCGCAGCACTCGTACATCTTCAATGCGCTTGACTGCGCGGGCACTTGCGATGCCGGCCATGTCCTGGCTGAATTCTTGATCGCGGAAAACGGTGAGGCCTTCTTTGAGTGACAACTGGAACCAGTCTTGGCAGGTGATGCGATTACCGGTCCAGTTATGGAAATACTCGTGACCCACCACACTTTCAATGCCGGCATAGTCGGCATCCGTTGCAGTGGCCGGGTTGGCCAGAACATATTTCGTGTTGAAAATGTTCAGGCCCTTGTTCTCCATCGCACCCATGTTGAAGTCGCTGGTGGCCACAATCATGAAGCGCTCAAGATCGAGGGGCAAACCAAAACGGGCTTCGTCCCAGGCCACGCTGGCCATCAGGGAGTTCATTGCGTGTTCTGTTTTGTCCAAGTCGCCAGGGCGCACAAACACTTGCAACAAATGTTCTTTGCCAGAGCGAGACTTGATGCGCTGTTCGCGCGCCACCAACTTGCCTGCCACCAAAGCAAACAAGTAGCAGGGTTTTTTGTGAGGATCGGCCCACTTGGCAAAATGACGACCGTCTTCCAACTTGCCTTGTTCAAGTAAATTGCCGTTGGACAAAAGTACGGAGTATTGCTGTGCATCCGCACGCAAGGTGACGGTGTAGCTGGCCATCACATCGGGACGGTCTAAAAAGTAAGTAATGCGGCGGAATCCTTCGGCTTCACATTGTGTGAAGAAGGACTCGTTGCTGACGTACAGGCCAGACAGTTGTGTGTTCTTGGAAGGATTGCAAGTGGTGAAAATTTCCAAGTCAAAAGCTTCGTTGCCTTCGGGTAAATTTTCAAGCACCAGTTGGTTGCCGTCCATTTTGAACGAGGTGCCGCCGCCATTGACCATGACGCGCGCCAAGTTCAACTCTTCGCCATCCAAGCGCAAAGCTTGGGCGGCAACGTCGGGGTTACGACGCACACGCATTTTGTTCAGTACGCGTGTTTTGGCAGGATCTAAGTCAAAGGTCAGATCGACGGTGTCGATCCAAAACGCCGGTGCTGTGTAATCAACACGGCGAATGGCTTTTGTTTGTTCTTCAAGCATCACAAAAAAATCTCCAGGGGTAGGGTGGACAAACTGGCAAGGCCAGTTGTGTCACACACCTTGTTTGAGCGAGGCTTCAATGAACGCATCCAAGTCGCCATCCAATACTTTTTGCGTGTTGGACATTTCGACGTTGGTGCGTAAATCTTTGATGCGACTTTGATCAAGCACATAGCTGCGAATTTGGTGACCCCAACCCACATCGGTCTTGGTGTCTTCGAGCTTTTGCTGTGCTTCCATGCGCTTGCGCATTTCAAAGTCGTACAGACGTGAGCGGAGGCGTTTCCATGCCACATCGCGGTTGCTGTGTTGGCTACGGCCATCTTGGCACTGCACCACGATGCCAGTGGGAATGTGCGTCAAACGAACGGCTGAGTCGGTTTTGTTGATGTGCTGACCGCCCGCGCCGCTGGCACGGAAGGTGTCGGTGCGAACGTCAGCGGGATTGATGTCAATCTCGATCGAGTCGTCCACTTCAGGGTACACAAAAATACTGGCAAAACTGGTGTGCCGGCCGCCTGACGAGTCAAAGGGAGACTTGCGCACCAAGCGGTGGACACCCGTTTCGGTACGGAGCAAGCCAAAAGCGTAATCACCTTCAAACTTGAGCGTGGCACCTTTGATGCCCGCCACGTCACCTGGGGATTCGTCTTCCACCGTGATTTTGAAGCCTTTTCGCTCTGCATATTTCAAGTATTGGCGCATCAACATGCTGGCCCAGTCGCAAGCTTCGGTGCCACCTGCGCCAGCTTGAATGTCCACAAAGGCATTGCAAGAGTCGGCTTCGTTGTTGAACATGCGACGGAACTCAAGCTGTTCCACAATGGCGGACAACTTGTTGGCTTCAACTTCAATGGTGAGCAAGCCGGCTTCATCGCCTTCCTCTTTGCTCATGTCAAACAACTCGCTGTTGTCTGAGAGTTCAGAGGTGAGGGTGTTCAGTGTGACCACCACACCGTCTAGGGCTTTTTTCTCTTTGCCCAGTTCTTGGGCTTTTTTGGGGTCGTTCCAGACCGTCGGATCTTCGAGCGATGCGTTAACGGTTCTTAGGCGTTCTGATTTGGCATCGTAGTCAAAGATACCTCCGTAAATCTTCGGTGCGGGCGGCCAAGTCAGCCAATTTCGCGCCAATTTGATTGATGTGTTCTGCTTCCATGAGAGGGTACGTCCGAATCTATTAAAGATGGGATTTTCTCATGCCTAGAGGCACCTTGCGAGCTAAATCAGGCCAAAAAGTCCTCTAGAAGTTGAGCCAAGGCCTCGGCCTGGTCGTGGTGGAGCATGTGACCGGCGTCTTGCAGGGTGGCCATTTTTAAATTTGACACCGATTTCAGGCGCTCGTGAAACTCTTCTAGGGTGAATTTGCCTTTCCACCATTGTGAAAGTGAATCGTCAGAGGCCTCCACCACCAAGGTTGGGGCGGTGATTCGCTTGTAGGTCTCAAGGACCTCATCGACCCTGTAGAGGTAAGGATTGACCACTTTGTGGGCCGCATCACCCAAAATTCGCCATTGGCCTTGCGCATCAGCTTTGGCCCAATGTTGTGCCAGCCAATCGGCTTTGTCTTGTGAAAGCCGAGCGTTGGTTTTCATCAACCTTTGGGCTACAGCGGCAGCGTCTGGGTAGGGCTTGAGGTCTAACTCGCCTTTTTCTAAGGCTTTGAGTTCGTCAAGCCATTGCCCCATGCGGCCTGGGGCCTGAGATGGACGAGTGGCTGCCATGCCAAAGCCTTCCAAGTTGACCAAGCGTCGAATGCGCTCTGGACGCGCACCTGCGTACATCATGACCACATTCCCCCCCATGCTGTGGCCCACCAAATCAATGCTTTGATCGGTGCACAGTTGTCCGAGCAAAGCGTCTAAGTCGCCAAGGTAATCTGGCAACCAGTAGCTGTCGGTGGCAGGACCTTTGGTTAAGCCGTAGCCGCGCCAATCAGCCGCCAAAATGCGACGATTTTCGAAAAATTCGTCAGTGAACGATTCCACCATGAATTGCCACGAGGCGGCGACATCCATCCAGCCATGGGCTAGGACCACAGGCGGCAAGGTCGGCTGTGGGTTGCCCCATTCACGAACATGGTATTGGTGCCCTCGCAATGGGACAAAATGGCTAGTAGAGTGGCGTTTGACTTGGTACATACTGGCAGATCATAAGGAGACTAGGAATGCGTGTCAGTCACCCGAACGACGCATACGAAAGTGTGCATCGCCAATTTGCTTGGACAGTGCCGGCCAAATTCAACATGGCAGAAGTGTGTTGCGGCCGGTGGGCTCGTTCACCTCAGCATCAGCATGCCGTGGCCATTGTTGAGCACCAAGTTGATGGTCAGGCGCCTCGGACTTGGACTTATTGGCAACTTCAAACTGCGGCCGATCAGCTGAGTTTGCAGTTGCTGAAAGCAGGCGTCAAAAAGGGTGACCGCGTGGCCATTGTCATGCCACAGCGTTTTGAAACTGCGGTGTCTTACATGGCGGTTTTGCAAATGGGTGCTGTGGCCATGCCGCTGTCCATGTTGTTTGGCCCAGATGCCTTGGCGTTTCGGGTGGACGATAGTAGGGCGACCGTGGCTTTGTGTGATGAAACTTCTGCGCCGATCTTGCAATCTTTGAAGAAGGAATGCCGTGGCTTGAAAAGTATTGTCAATGTGCCGAAAGTACTCTCAAATCGTGGCGCAAAGCGCGATGTGAAAGGCCGTATGAAGCCTTTGCCACAAGACGAGTTCAAGCCAGCGATCACCCATTCGGATGACCCTGCCATCTTGATCTATACCAGCGGTACCACGGGCAACCCCAAGGGTGCATTGATTCCGCAACGCGCTTTGATCGGCAATTTGACGGGCTTTATCTGCAGTCAAAATTGGTTTGGTTTTGAGCCATCCCAGTCTGCTTTGTCGAAAGACCAGAATTCTTTGCCAACAGGTTCGCAAGCGGTGTTTTGGTCACCCGCCGATTGGGCTTGGACGGGCGGTTTGATGGATGCGTTGTTGCCATCGCTGTATTTCGGTCGGCCCATCGTGGCTTACAAAGGCCGCTTCAGTCCTGAGCTTGCATTTGAAATTTTGCACACACATGGTGTCACGCACAGCTTTTTATTTCCCACCGCGCTCAAAGCCATGATGAAGTCACAAGCGCACCCTCGCCAACATTACCAACTCAAGCTGCAAGGTTTGATGAGTGCAGGCGAGGCTGTGGGAGATGCCGTCTTTGCCTACTGCAGAGACGAGTTGGGCGTGGTGGTCAACGAAATGTTTGGCCAAACGGAAATCAATTATGTGGTGGGCAACTGCCAACTCTTTTGGCCCTCTAAGGCCGGCAGCATGGGGCGAGGCTATCCTGGGCACCAAGTGGCGGTCATTGATGAGCAAGGCCGTATTTGCAAGCCTGGCGAGGCAGGTGAAGTCGCCGTGAACCGATTCGATCGACATGGCCATGCAGATCCCGTTTTCTTTTTGAATTATTGGAAAAATCCGAAAGCCACTGAACAGAAATACACAGGCGATTGGTGCCGAACAGGCGATGTGGCCATCCAAGACGAAGACGGCTACCTTTGGTACCAAGGCCGAACAGACGACATGTTCAAAGCCGCGGGCTATCGCATTGGTCCGGGTGAAATTGAAAACTGTTTGGTCAAACATCCGGCGGTGGTCAATGCGGCAGTGGTTCCCAAGCCCGATGCAGATCGGGGCGCACTGGTGAAGGCTTATGTGGTGCTGTCGCCCGAATATGTCACCAAAAGAGCGTCTGCTCAGCACGCTTCTCAATTTGAGAAACAGGTGATTGAAGACCTTCAAAGGCATGTGCGCGGTTTGTTAGCGCCTTACGAATATCCCAAAGAAATTGAGTTCATCGACCAACTGCCGATGACCACCACAGGGAAAGTGCAGCGTCGTTTTTTACGCATACAAGAAGAAGAGCGTGCGCGTGGCGCATTGCCCAAGCCATGATTTATGCTGGCGCACTGCTGCTTAGAGGCAATGTCCAAATAAGTTTTACACTCAGACTTCAAACATGACGACCCCAGGTCTCACATCAAGATGAAAAAAATCACGCTCGGAACTTCAGACTTGCAGGTCACACCCATCTGTTTAGGCACCATGACATTTGGTGAACAGGTTGCAGAAAAAGAAGCGCACCAAATTTTGAACCGATCGCTGGAATTGGGCATCAACTTCTTGGACACGGCCGAAATGTATTCAGTGCCTTCTAAGGCTGAAACCTGTGGCTCCACTGAGACCATTTTGGGCAACTGGTTTGCCAGCCACCCAGGTGTTCGTCAGAAAGTGGTTTTGGCCACCAAAGTGGCGGGACCGTCCAGAGGCATGCCTTGGATCCGTGAGGGAGCGGGCATGACGGCGCAAGACATCTTGAATTCTTGCGATGCCAGCTTGAAGCGCTTGAAAACCGATGTGATCGATCTCTATCAAATTCATTGGCCCGAGCGTCACGTGCCTGCATTTGGTGTGATGTATTTTGACCCTGCCAAAGCGGCCATTGAAACCTCTCTGCACGCGCAATTGGAAGCATTGGCCACCTTGGTCAAGGCGGGCAAGGTTCGTCATGTGGGTCTCTCGAATGAAACACCCTACGGCACGCATGAGTTCATCCGTTTGGCCGAACAGCATGGCTTGCCACGTGTGCAAACGGTTCAAAACCCCTATTGCTTGGTCAATCGAACATTCGACAACGCCATGGACGAAACCTGTCATCGTTTTGGGGTTTCTTTGTTGGCCTACTCACCACTGGGCTTTGGTTCATTGACCGGTAAATATGACGAGACTGGCTTGCAGGGGGAGGGCGCACCCATGGGCCGTTTGGCCAAGTATGAGTCCATGCGCAAACAGCGTTGGGCTCGTCAAACCACGCTCGATGCTGCGCGGCTTTACAACCAATTGGCACGCAAGCATGGCATGACACCGACGCAAATGGCCTTGGCTTTTTGCTACACACGTTGGTCAGTTGCCAGCACCATCATTGGTGTGACTTCTGTGGCGCAGCTTGAAGAAGACGTGAGCGTGTGGGGCACGCAATTGTCAGCAGAAGTGTTGGCTGAAATAGATGCGATTCGTTTGGTGTATCGCGATCCCGCTTACTAATATTCACTGTTTCAATTAACAGTCTTGAAGAGCTGTCTATGCCTGAAAATATTCTAAATATCTTGGCGCATCCTGTTAGCGTTGTGATCCTGTCCTACTTGCTGGGCTCCTTGAGTTTTGCGGTCATCGTGAGCCGTTTCATGGGCCTTTCCGATCCACGCTCTTATGGCAGTAAAAATCCAGGCGCTACCAACGTGCTGCGATCGGGCAACAAAAAAGCGGCGGTCTTAACCTTGTTGTTTGATGCCATCAAAGGCTGGGTGCCCGTGGTTTGGGTGCTGAACCATGGTGCCCCCTTGGGCTTGGCTGAAGGTACGGCTGCAGCTGCTGGGCTGGCGGCTTTTCTTGGGCACCTGTACCCCATCTTCTTTCGGTTTCAAGGCGGTAAAGGTGTTGCCACGGCCTTGGGCGTGCTGATGGGGGTGTCGCCTCTCTTAGGCTTAGGCGTGGCCTTGACTTGGGTGGGGGTGGCCTGGTTCACTCGCTATTCTTCACTGGCTGCATTGCTAGCGTCCGTGCTGGCGCCGGTATATTACGCATTGGCCGCCGATGTGCTGTGGTGGAATTTCAATGGCGCCATCTTCGGTTTGTTGTGCGTGATGGGCATCTTGTTGGTGTGGCGTCACCGCGATAATGTCAATCGATTGTTGGCAGGCACCGAATCCAAATTGGGGGCCAAGAAAAAATGACTTGAGTTTGGCTTCGAGTCGCAAAGAAAAAAGCGCCTAGGCTTATCACCTTGGCGCTTTTTTGTTGGGCGAATAATTCTGAGTGAGTCTCAGTGAATCTCCCTGAGCATCAGTCGCGGAAGTTGTTGAAGCTGATAGGCACTTCCGTGATGTCTTTTTTCAGCAAGGCCATGGCAGCTTGCAAGTCATCGCGTTTTGCGCCTGTGACACGCACGGCATCGCCTTGAATGGATGCTTGCACTTTGAGCTTGCTTTCCTTCAAGACCTTTTGAATTTTCTTGCCGTCTTCGGTGGCAATGCCGTTGCGCACTTTCAAGACTTGCTTCACTTTGTCGCCGCCCATTTTTTGGACATCGCCTTTGTCAAGAAAACGCACATCCACGCCGCGCTTGGCCATTTTGTTGAGCAGCACTTCGTCAATTTGGACGAGTTGAAAATCGGCATCGCCAAACAAGGTGATTTCTTTGTCCTTCAATTCAATGGCCGCAGAGGTACCCTTGAAATCGAAGCGGGTGGCGATTTCTTTGGCGGTGGTATCGACCGCATTTTTTACTTCAACCAGGTTAGGTTCGCAAACAGTGTCAAAAGATGGCATGGGATTCAATAATCAAGTAAGAGAATGCGACAATTCTCCCATGAACGTGACCCAAAACGTACCCCTTCAGTCGCACAACAGCTTTGGCATTGTGGCCAAGGCCTATTCCTTGGTGCGGATTCGCTCTGAGGAAGACGCTTTGGCGGCACAGCAAGACTTGAAAAACCACCCAGAAGGCCATTGTGTCTTGGGTGGGGGAAGCAACATCGTGTTGACGGGGGACGTCAAACCACTCGTCCTGAAAATGGAAATCATGGGCAAGCGCTTGGTGTCTGAGACAGACAAAGCCTGGATTGTGGAGGCCGGTGCCGGTGAAAATTGGCATGAGTTGGTCACTTGGTCTCTAGCGCAAGGCTGGCCGGGGTTGGAAAACATGGCCCTGATTCCTGGCTCTGTGGGTGCTTCGCCGGTTCAAAACATTGGGGCATACGGTGTTGAACTGCAAGACCGTTTTGATTCTCTGGATGCCCTGGATTTGGTGACAGGCCAAGTCTTCACCTTGAATGCTGCGCAATGCGCCTTTGGTTACCGAGATTCAGTTTTTAAGCATGCCAGCAGTGGCCCGAACGGCATCGGTTTGGCGGATCGCGCACTGATTTTGCGTGTGCGCTTTAACTTACCCAAAGTTTGGAAACCAGTCCTAGGTTATTTGGACTTGGAAAGAAAAATGGCCGAAACCGGTGTTTCAAATCCGTCCGCGCAACAAATTTACCAGTGGGTCTGTGACATTCGGCGTCACAAGCTTCCCGATCCCAAAGTCTTGGGCAATGCGGGCAGCTTCTTCAAGAACCCTACCGTGACGCCAGAGCAATGTGCCGATATCATTGCGCGCGACCCCAAAGTGGTTCACTACCCCATGCCTGATGGAACCATCAAACTGGCTGCAGGCTGGCTAATCGATGCTTGCGGCTGGAAGGGCAAGAGCGTGGGCAATGCGGCTGTTTATGAAAAGCAAGCCTTGGTGTTGGTCAACCGGGGCGGCGCCACAGGCGGTGAAGTGGTGACCTTGGCCAAAGCCATTCAGACCAGCGTGTATGAACGATTTGGCATAAGACTCGAGCCCGAGCCCGTTGTGATTTAACGCCTAGTACTGACGAAAAAAGAGCCACACGAAGTGGCTCTTTTGTATTGAAGCAATGAGCTTCGTGAGCGCTTATTTGCCACCTTCGAGTTTGAGCATCTCAGCGCCTTCGCCCAAAGACAACAAACCTGTTTGTGCATAAATGCCCAGCTTGGCGCGTGTGTCCACGATGTCCAAGTTGCGCATGGTGAGTTGACCAATGCGGTCTAGCGGTGTGAATGTCGACTCGCCTTTTTCCATCGTCAAACGCTCAGGGTGGTAGGTGAGGTTAGGCGATGTGGTGTTCAGAATGGAGTAGTCATTGCCGCGGCGCAGTTCGATGGTCACTTCGCCTGTGACAGCACGTGCCACCCAACGCTGGGCTGTTTCGCGCAACATCAACGCCTGTGAATCAAACCAACGACCTTGGTACAACAAGCGGCCCAATTTGCGGCCGTTGTCGCGGTATTGCTCAATGGTGTCTTCGTTGTGAATGCCTGTGACCAAACGCTCATACGCAATGAACAACAAGGCCAAACCAGGGGCTTCGTAAATGCCGCGGCTCTTGGCTTCAATGATGCGGTTTTCAATTTGATCGCTCATGCCCAAACCATGGCGACCACCAATGCGGTTGGCTTCCAAAATCAGTTCAACGGGGTCTGAGTAGCTCACGCCATTCAAGGCTACAGGCTGACCTTCTTCAAAGCGCACTGTCACTTCTTCGTGCTTGACAACGCAGTCTTCGCGCCAGAAAGGCACACCCATGATGGGCTGCACAATTTTCATACCGCTGCTCAGGTGCTCAAGGTCTTTGGCCTCGTGTGTCGCGCCCAACATATTGGAGTCGGTGGAGTAAGCTTTTTCGGCCGACATCTTGTAGCCAAAACCATGTTGCGTCATGAACGCAGACATTTCAGCGCGGCCACCCAATTCGTCAATGAACAGCTGATCAAGCCATGGCTTGTAAATTTTGAGGGATGGATTGGTGAGCAAACCGTAGCGGTAGAAGCGCTCGATGTCATTGCCCTTGAAAGTGCTGCCGTCGCCCCAGATGTTGACGTCGTCTTCTTTCATGGCGGCCACCAACATGGTGCCAGTCACTGCGCGGCCAATCGGGGTGGTGTTGAAGTAAGTGACGCCTGCTGTAGAGATATGGAAAGCACCACACTGCAAAGCAGCAATGCCTTCATGCGCCAGTTGTTTGCGGCAATCGATCAAACGCGCTTGTTCTGCACCGTACTCCTTGGCCTTGCGAGGAATCTCTTCGTAGTCTGGCTCGTCTGGCTGACCTAGGTTGGCGGTATAGGCATAAGGCACTGCGCCTTTTTGGCGCATCCACAGCAATGCTGCACTGGTGTCTAAGCCACCCGAGAAAGCGATGCCGACTTTTTGGCCAGCAGGGATGTGTTGAAGTATGGTTGCCATGGTTGTACTTTCAAATGCGATGTGGATCAACCGAAGTGGCAGATGTAGTGATACGCCTCGGTGACGCGGATTTCAAAACTGGACTGGCCCGGTACGCTGAATTTTTCGCCGGCTTTGGAGCTGACCCAGTCATGACTTCCAGCCAATTTGTATTCGCAAGAACCGCCCACACACTCCATGATTTCAGGCGCGCCAGTATTGAAGGTCAAAGATGAGGGCAGGACCACACCCACTGATTTTTTGGTGCCATCTGCCAGCGTGATGTTGTGGCTGACGCACTTGCCGTCAAAGTAAACGTTGGCTTGGGTGGTGACGGAAACGTGGTCGATTTTTTCTGTGGTCATGGTGAAATCTAGGGTAGGTTGCTTGAGCCATTCTTGCAAATGACGAGCAAGCGTAGAAATAAACCCTAGATTTTAGGCGATTGCAGAACTTCTTGAAGGCCAGAAACGGGACAGTTCCCGCTTAATTGACCGGGGTGATCTGTAATTTGATGGTGGGGCCAGGGTCTTTGGGCCACTGCACGGTGTATTGCTTGCCAGCAAATTCGTAAACCACGTTGTAGCCCATCAGGCGATTTTCATAAACCTGCTGGGTGGTGCAGGTTTGCTGCGTTTGAGTCTGACCTGCTTGCGGGCCTTCTACCTTGTCGCCCGCAATGGCGCCGCCAATCACGCCAATCATGGTGGCAATGGCGCGTCCTTCACCTTTGCCAATGGCGTTGCCAATGGCACCTCCCGCAATTGCCCCCATGGCAGCCCCAGCGCCTGACGTTTGGGCTGGCGCAGTCACTTGCGTTTGTGTGCAGACTTGCCGAGGTACGGATACCTGTTGGTAGACCGGGGTGCGACTAATGACTTGGCCCACTTCTTGGGCTTGAACGGCAGTCCCTAAACTGAGAATGGTGAAGGTGGCAAAAGTGGCTGCGGTCAGTGTGCCGGTGGCAGGTTTTATAAATAATTGAGTGGTCATGGGGTGTGCTCAGTAAATCAAGGCGTTGGTTAATTTTAGGGCGTGCTTCAGGCAGTCGCGTAAAGCTTGGGTAAAGGTCTCATTGTTTAACGTTTAACGCGCCAGCCATTGATCTGGTTGATAACCCACTGTAATTTCAGTGTCTGTGTCCGATAGCCATTCAATCACGGGTCGCTTGATCAAACTGGGGTTGGCCAGTAAGTAGGGCCGAGCAGAAGCACCGCTGACAACACTGGCTTGTTCGCTGGGGCTGAGTTTGCGCCAGCTGGTGCCTTTGCGGTTGACAGCGACTTCCCAGCCAACCGATTGAAGCCACGCGTCTAAGTGAATTTCGGGCAGGCCTTGCTTTTTGAAGTCATGAAAAACATACTCGAAGCCATGGTCGGTTAACCAAGTTCTGGCCTTTTTGACGGTGTCACAGTTGGGTATGCCGTAAACGGTGATGGCTTTGTATTTCATGATGATCCATAAGTTGATGCAGTCTCAGCGACAATCTTATCCTTATGAAAACACTCAGTGAATGGCTCGCGCATTGCGAGCAACTGCATCCCCAAGCAATCGAGCTGGGGCTTGATCGCGTTCGTCAAGTGGCACAGCGCATGAATCTTGCGCTGAATGCGCCTGTCATCACGGTAGCGGGAACCAATGGTAAAGGGTCAACCTGCGCGATGTTGGAAGCCATTTATTTGCAAGCTGGCTACAAAACTGGGGTTTACACATCGCCGCATTTGGTGGATTTCGAAGAGCGCTGCCGCTTGGTGGGTGAATCTCCTAAGGCCGAGGCGTTTGCTGAGGCCTTTGCCTGTGTGGAGCAAGCAAGACAAGACACCAGCCTGACGTACTTTGAGTTCAGCACCTTGGCCATCTTCAAAATGATGGCCGATGCCGCTTTGGATGTGGTCATTTTGGAGGTGGGCTTGGGTGGGCGATTGGATGCGGTCAATGTCATGGATGCCGATTGCGCCATCATTACCAGCATTGACTTGGACCATACCGCTTTGCTGGGAACAGACCGAGACAGCATTGGTTTAGAAAAGGCGGGCATCATGAGGGCGGGCAAGCCTGTTGTCATCAGTGATCCCGTGCCACCCGACAGCGTTGTTCAGCATGCCAATGCTTTGGGTGCAGACGTTTGGTTGTTGGGCAAAGATTTCAATTTTTCTGGCGATCAGCTTCAGTGGTCGTGGGCGGGCAGAGGCCGAAGGTACAGTGGTTTGGCCTATCCTGCCTTGCGAGGCGCCAATCAATTGTTGAATGCTTCTGGCGTGTTGGCCGCTTTAGAAGTGATGCGGCCGCAGTTGCCCGTGACAGCTCAGGCCATTCGAAATGGCCTGGCCATGGTCGAGTTGGCAGGGCGATTCCAAATTGTCCCGGGGGAGCCTGTGTTGGTGTTGGACGTTGCGCACAACCCCCATTCTGTAGCCGCCTTGGCCGCCAATTTAGATGCTATGGGGTTTTATCCCACCACGCATGCTGTGCTGGGTGCCATGGCTGATAAAGATTTGGAGAGCATGCTGAAAAAGCTCTTGCCTTTGGTTGATGCATGGTATTTCACAGATTTGCCGCTTCCCAGAGCCAGTTCGGCGCAGCAACTTGCGGATCAATGGACTGCCATGAACACCCGCAAGGATGTTCACGCCAGTGTGCACGAAACACCTCAAAAAGCTCTTGACGCGGCCATTTTGGCTGCGAACCCCACTGATAGAATCTTGGTCTTTGGTTCGTTCTATACGGTCGGAGGCGTTTTGCAACAAGGTATTCCCAAGTTGCATGCCAAACACCTGAGTAATTGAGACTTCACCGCATGGCTTTTTTCAAGCTTCGATTTCCCGGCCAATCGGCCAGTACTGGCGCAGATGCCCTGTCCAATTCGCCCGCAGAGAGCGTGGAAGTCATTCGCAAGAGAGCTCGCCATCGCTTGATGGGATCTGTCATTTTGGTTTTGGGGGCCGTGGTTGGGCTGCCTTTGTTGTTCGACAGCCAACCCAGGCCTGTCGCCATTGACACACCCATCGTCATTCCTGACCGCAATCAAGCAGCGCCCTTGGCCCCGCCTGTCGCTGGTAAATCAGCCGGCTCAAAAGAGCGTCCTCCGAGCATTGGCCCTGATCAAACCGCGCCTCAGTCTGTGAAGACTGATGTTGCAAATGTGGCTGCGCTGGACGCCAACGAAGAGCTTGTCAACAAAGAGGGCAAATCGGAAGTCAAACCCGAAACTAAGATCGATCAAAAGCCTGAAGCAAAGTCAGAGCCCAAAACGGACCTCAAAGCAGATTCCAAAGCAGATTCCAAAACTGATAAAAAACAAGAGATCAAGTCTGATGCCAAAGATGGCGTGAAAGACGCTTCAAAAGATGCTGCCAAGGCCAAAGCACTGTTGGATGGCAAAGATGTCACTAAGCCGTCTGATGCAGTGCGGTCAGTGGTCCAAGTCGGGGCATTTGCCGACGCTGCCAAGGCCAAAGAAGCCCGTAGCAAATTAGAGCAAGCGGGCATCAAAACCTACACCCAAGAAATTGAGACCAAAGAAGGCAAACGCATTCGCGTCAGGGTAGGACCTTTTGCTAGCAAAGAAGAAGCCGATAAAGCGGCAGAGAAAATCCGCAAATTGAATTTGCCCGCAACTGTTTTGAAGCTTTGACCACGGGCCTGTCATGTCCTCAACCGATTGGATTCTCCTAGCCTTGCTCGCAGCTTCCATGCTGCTTGGGGCTTTGCGAGGATTGGTCTATGAAGTCTTATCGGTCATGGGTTGGATTGCGGCCTTTCTGTTGGCCCAGTGGTTTGCACCCACGGTGTCAGAAAAATTGCCCATGCAAGGATCTGGTGAAACCCTGAGGTTTGCTGCTGCCTTTGTGTTGGTTTTCATTGCCAGTGTTTTTGCTGCGGGTCTTATATCTGCTTTGATGAAAAAGCTGATTTCAGCTGTGGGACTTCGACCCGTTGACCGTATCTTGGGTGCCATATTTGGCGCATTTCGTGGCCTTATTTTGTTGTTGGCCTTGAGTGTGGTGGTCCACATGACGGCGCTGCACGAAAGCGAATGGTGGCTTGAGTCCAAAGGGGGCCCCATGCTCATGACCTTACTCAAGGGTTTGCGCCCCATGTTGCCTGAAAAATTTGGGGCATTCTTGCCCGACTGAATGGACTGAATTATGTGTGGAATTGTTGGCGTTGCCAGTAACGCGCCTGTGAACCAACTGATCTACGACGCCCTGCTGTTGTTGCAGCATCGCGGCCAAGACGCGGCAGGCATCGTGACGCAAATGGACCGCAAGTTTCACATGCACAAAGCCAAAGGCATGGTGCGCGATGTGTTCAGAACACGCAACATGCGATCGCTGCCTGGCAATTGTGGTTTGGGTCAAGTGCGTTACCCCACAGCAGGCAACGCGTTCAGCGAAGAAGAGGCACAACCCTTTTATGTCAACGCACCTTTTGGTTTGGTCTTGGTCCACAACGGTAACTTGACCAATGCCAAAACCTTGAAGGCCGAGTTGTTCTCGACCGATCATCGCCATATCAACACCGAAAGCGACTCAGAAGTTTTGCTCAATGTGTTGGCGCACGAGTTAGAGAAAACCACGCGAGGTTTGCCACTTACGCCCTCCGATGTGTTCAAAGCTGTTGAAGGTGTGCATCGTCGCGTCAAGGGTTCTTACGCAGTGATTGCACTCATTGCAGGGCATGGTTTGTTGGCGTTTCGCGATCCTTTTGGCATTCGTCCTTTGTGCATTGGCAAGGGCAAAGACGGCACCTACATGCTGGCCAGTGAGTCGGTGGCGCTTGAGGGCACGATGCATCAATTTGAGCGCAACATTGCGCCGGGTGAAGCCGTTTTCATTGACATGCAAACGCAATTGCATAGCCAACAATGTGCAGCATCACCCAACCTGAACCCCTGTATTTTTGAGTATGTGTATTTGGCCCGCCCAGACTCTACTTTAGACGGCATTTCTGTTTACCAGGCACGTTTGAACTTGGGTGAAACCTTGGCAAAGCGCGTCATATCTACAGTGCCCCCCAGCGATATTGATGTGGTCATTCCTATTCCGGAATCTAGCCGACCCAGCGCAGCGCAATTGGCCCAGTTATTGGGGCTGCCTTACCGCGAGGGCTTTGTGAAAAATCGGTATGTCGGTCGCACCTTTATCATGCCGGGTCAGGCTGTTCGCAAAAAATCAGTGCGCCAAAAACTGAATGTGATTGCATCAGAGTTCAAAGGTCGCAATGTACTGTTGGTAGACGACTCTATTGTGCGCGGCACCACCAGTCGAGAAATTGTGCAGATGGCCCGAGAAGCGGGGGCGCGCAAAGTTTACATGGCCAGTGCCGCGCCTCCCGTGCGTTACCCCAATGTCTATGGCATTGACATGCCAACAGCCGATGAGCTGGTAGCCCACAACCGCTCAATTGATGAAATTCGTCAACTGATTGATTGCGATGCATTGATTTATCAAGACGTCGATGCCATGAAACTGGCCGTTGCCAATGCTGTGTTGCCAGGCTATCCAAAAGTTCAAGGCTTTGATGCGTCATGCTTCGATGGTGTTTACGTGACGGGTGATGTGTCTGCAGAAGACATTGCACGCTTGAATGAAAACCGACCTTCTCAACAAGATGAATCAGAAGCAGATGCCGATCGCTCACGTTTGGCTTTGCCCAACGCAAGTTGAACCAGCCAAGCTCATTAACTTTACTGAATGACAGACATGAGTCAACATCCATTGCCAGAAAATTTGCACATTGATACATTGGCTGTGCGCGCTGCGGTCGATCGCAGTCAGTATGGTGAAAACTCCGAAGCGATGTATTTGACCAGTGGCTATGTACAACCCGACGCCGAAACAGCCGCGCGCCGATTTGCTGGCGAAGAAGCGGGTTACACCTACGCTCGCTTGGGCAATCCTACGGTCAGCAGTTTTGAAATGCGCTTGGCAGCCATGGAAAGCGCGGAGGCTTGTATTGCCACCTCAACAGGCATGTCCGCTATTTTGTTGATGTGCTTGGGCTTGCTCAAAAGTGGCGATCACGTCATTTGCTCGCACTCTTTGTTTGGCTCCACCATCAAGTTGATTGGCAGTGAATTTGCCAAGTTTGGCGTGCAAACAAGTTACGTGTCGCAAACCAATGTGGCCGAATGGAAGGCTGCGATGCAGCCCAACACCCGCATTTTATTTGCTGAAACGCCTACCAACCCTCTGACCGATGTTTGCGACATTCAGGCCTTGGCCGATATCGCGCATGCTGGCAATGCGTTATTGGTGGTCGATAACTGTTTTGCCACGCCCATTTTGCAACGCCCCTTAGAGATGGGAGCCGATTTGGTGGTGCACTCGGGCACCAAGTATTTGGACGGCCAGGGTCGCGTTATGGCCGGTGCTTTGTGCGGTTCTAAGGCTTTGATTGACGATGTCTTTGGGCCAGTCATGCGCAGTGCTGGCATGACCTTGTCGCCGTTCAATGCATGGGTGGTTTTAAAAGGCTTAGAGACGCTTGGCATTCGCATGCATGCCCAATCGCAGCAAGCTCTGGCATTGGCCCAATGGTTAGAAGCGCAGCCTCAAGTGGCACGCGTTTTCTATCCGGGTTTGAAGAGCCACCCACAACACGAATTGGCCATGAAGCAGCAGTCTGGTTTGGGGGGGGCTGTCTTGTCTTTTGAAGTCAAAGCCAACTCGCCAGAGCAGGGCCGTGAGAATGCATTCAAGCTGATGAATGCCACGCGCACGGTCTCGCTCAGTACCAACTTGGGCGATGTGAAAACCTTGGTGGCACACCCTGCCAGCACCTCGCATGGCCGCTTGTCTGAAGCGCAGCGACAGGTGGCAGGTATTCAACAGGGTTTGATACGTGTCGCTGTGGGCCTTGAGCATTTGGATGACCTGAAGGCCGACTTCGTTCGCGGTTTTCAAGCACTTTAATTTCGAAAAAAAAGAACAATGACTTCTACAGCCAAACCAGTTCGCACACGATTTGCGCCTTCGCCTACGGGCTTTATCCATCTGGGGAATATTCGGTCTGCTTTGTACCCTTGGGCGTTTGCAAAGTCGCAAGGTGGCACGTTTATTTTGCGCATCGAAGACACCGATTTGGAGCGTTCCAATCAGGCTTCAGTGGATGTGATTTTGGAAGGCATGGCTTGGCTGGGCATGAATCCCGATGAAGGCCCGTTCTATCAAATGCAGCGCATGGCGCGGTACAAACAAGTTTTGGCTGAATTGCAAGCCACAGGCCAGGTCTATCCTTGTTACATGAGCATTGAAGCCTTGGATGCGCTGCGTGAAAAACAAATGGCCGCCAAAGAAAAACCCCGTTATGACGGCACTTGGCGGCCAGAGCCAGGCAAGACCTTGCCGCCTGTTCCTGAAGGCGTTAAGCCCGTACTGCGCTTCAAGAACCCCCTCGACGGCGTTGTGGCTTGGGACGACAAAGTCAAGGGCCGCATCGAGATCAGCAATCAGGAGTTGGATGACCTGGTCATTGCGCGCCCTGACGGTACGCCTACTTACAACTTTTGTGTGGTGGTGGACGACATTGACATGCAGATTACGCACGTCATTCGTGGCGATGACCACGTCAACAACACGCCTCGCCAAATCAACATCTTCAAAGCACTCGGCAAAGATGTTCCGGTGTATGCGCACTTGCCCACCGTGCTAAACGAGCAGGGCGAGAAAATGAGCAAGCGCAATGGCGCCAAGCCTGTTACGCAATACCGCGATGAAGGTTATCTGCCCGATGCCATGGTCAACTACTTGGCACGCTTGGGTTGGAGCCATGGGGATGACGAAATTTTCAGTCGCCAGCAATTCTTGGAGTGGTTTGACTTAGACCATCTAGGCCGCAGCGCCGCGCAATTTGACGATGCCAAATTGCGCTGGGTGAATGCGCAACACTTAAAAGCAAGCGACGATGCCAAACTGGCTGAGTGGGTTAGCGCTATCTTGACGCAACGCGGCATCAAAGCAGACGAGCGCTTAGCCGCCATTTGCGGTTTGTTCAAAGACCGTTGCGACACCCTGTGCGTGTTGGCCGATTGGGTGGCTGTGTTTTACGGCGATTTGAACCCTAAAGCGGAGGAGTTGGCGCAACATGTGACCGATGCGGTGAAGCCGGCCTTGGCATCCTTGGTGAACAAGCTGTCTGAAGCGGACTGGGACAAAGCCAGCATTGCCGCAGTGATCAAAGAAGTGCTCACTGAGCAGGGTCTGAAAATGCCTCAATTGGCCATGCCTGTGCGAGTTTTGGTCATGGGCACGGCTCAGACACCCACCTTGGATGCGGTCTTATCTTTGTGCGAAAAGCAAAAAGTTTTGGCACGCTTGAAAAACGCGTAAAAATCTGTCTATAATCCATTTCTCGACACCAACGAGGGATGTTTAAAAGCATCACAAAGGGGGTATAGCTCAGCTGGGAGAGCGCTTGCATGGCATGCAAGAGGTCAGCGGTTCGATCCCGCTTACCTCCACCAAAGTGTCGAGAAGATTCGAAAGAATCAGTCCAGGTTATGACCCTATCGTCTAGAGGCCTAGGACATCACCCTTTCACGGT
>CAZJAL010000025.1:0-41916 GCA_964544175.1 uncultured Limnohabitans sp. | reverse complement strand
CAACTTGTTGCGCAAGATGGGCCAAAAAACATTCCGCCCTGGCAATGCGGCGGCCATGTTCATGTTGAATGCCACCAACCCTGACACCATCAAGCTGGCACGCGCTGGCATGGTGGGCGTGGGTATGAAGGTGCAGCGATTTGCCCACGATTTGCTCAAAACTTTTGCGCGCAAGCAAACCAAAGCGCCGCCAGCCAGCATTGGCGCAGCGCCCATCAAAGAGCAGGTCATTCACTTTATCAACAAGAAGATGCCTGGCGGTTTGCCCAAGAAAACGGCCCGCGCCTTGCTCGACATTGAAGATCAAGATTACGTGCCAATCATTCGCAATCCGAAGGTCACCACTTCCGAAACCGAGGCCGTGTTTTACTTCCCGGGTTGCGGCTCTGAGCGCTTGTTCAGCCAAGTGGGCTTGGCCACACAGGCCATGCTGTGGCACACCGGTGTGCAAACGGTTTTGCCACCTGGCTACTTGTGCTGTGGCTACCCGCAAAAAGGCAGTGGTCAGTTTGACAAAGCCGAAAAAATCATCACCGACAACCGCGTGTTGTTCCACCGGGTGGCCAATACCCTGAACTACCTCGACATTAAAACGGTGGTGGTCAGTTGCGGTACCTGCTACGACCAGTTGCAGGGCTATGAGTTTGACAAGATTTTTCCGGGCTGCCGCATTGTCGACATTCACGAATACCTGCTCGAAAAAGGCATGACGCTGAACAACAACGGCGCTTACCTTTATCACGACCCTTGCCACAGCCCCATGAAATTGCAAGATCCCATGAAGACTGTAAAGTCTTTATTGGGCCCGCAAGTTCTCAAGTCCGATCGCTGCTGCGGTGAATCGGGCACTTTGGGCGTGACGCGCCCCGACATTGCCACGCAAGTGCGCTTCCGTAAGGAAGAAGAAATTCGCAAGAGCGAAACTCAAATGCGCGACAGCGGCATGGTGGGCGAGAAAGAAAACATCAAGGTGTTAACCAGTTGCCCTAGCTGTTTGCAAGGTTTGTCTCGCTACGGTGACGATTTGCAAAACGGATTGTTGGAAGCCGATTACATCGTGGTCGAAATGGCCAAGCACATCCTGGGTGAGCAATGGATGCCGGAATATGTCGCAGCTGCCAATGCCGGTGGCATTGAACGCGTTTTGGTTTAAAGAAAGTATCGAATGGCCGGATTGACTGCAGGTGCACCGACACCAGAAGCCTTGACCCTTCACGGCCAAAGTCGTGCCCTTGAAGTTAGATTTTCAGATGGCAAAACCTTTCGAATTCCATTCGAGTTGATGCGTGTTTATTCGCCTTCGGCCGAAGTTCAAGGCCATGGTCCTGGCCAAGAAGTGTTGCAAACAGGCAAGCGCGAGGTTGACGTCATTGAGCTGGCGCAAGTCGGCAATTACGCGGTGCAACCCACGTTTTCCGACGGACACAGCAGTGGCATCTTTTCTTGGGATTACTTGTACTATCTGGGCGCCGAACAAGACCAACTTTGGTCTCAATACAACGAGCGTTTGCAAGCTGCTGGTGCGCAACGCGATGACCCCATGTCTGTAGCTGCCGTTGGTGCCTGCGGCCACTCTCATTGATGGACACGCAAGCAATATGATGGACACGCAAGCATGAGCTCGACCCATTTCGGTTTCAAAACCGTCGACGAAAAAGAAAAAGCCAAACACGTTCGAGGCGTCTTTGATTCTGTCGCCTCCAAATACGACATCATGAATGACCTGATGTCCGCCGGATTGCACCGAGTCTGGAAGGCCTATACCGTTCAAGTGGCCAACTTGAAAGAGGGCGATCAGGTCTTGGACATCGCTGGTGGCACTGGCGATTTGTCTTTGGCGTTTTCTAAAAAAGTGGGCGCAACAGGGCGTGTGGTGCATACCGATATCAACGAGGCCATGCTGCGCACTGGCCGCGATCGGCTGGTCAATGAGGGCGTGCTCCTGCCCACTTTGGTGTGCGATGCCGAAAAGTTGCCTTTTCCCAACAACCATTTCAATGTGGTCAGTGTGGCGTTTGGCTTGCGCAACATGACGCACAAAGACCTGGCACTCAAAGAAATGTGCCGCGTCTTAAAACCAGGCGGCAAATTGCTGGTTTTGGAGTTCTCCAAAGTGGCCAAACCCTTGGAGAAAGCCTACGACTGGTACTCCTTTAGCGTGCTTCCCAAACTGGGCAAGTGGGTGGCTGGCGACGATGCCAGCTACCGCTATCTGGCTGAGTCCATCCGCATGCACCCCAGTCAAGAAGAGCTGAAAGCCCTTATGAAAAATGCCGGATTTGGCCATGTGGATTTTCACAATTTGAGTGCAGGGGTGGTAGCCTTGCATGTCGGCATTAAATGTTGATGGTTTTTTTCTGATTGTTCGGAGACAAAGTGAATAAATTTCTTAGCATCGTTTTCACCCTGGTTTTAACCTTCGGCGCCTTAGACGCCGATGCCGCACGTCGTATGGGCGGTGGCAAATCCGTGGGTCAACAATCCAACAATGTGTCGCAGCGTGAAGCGGTCAAGCCCAGTGCACCTGCAGCGCCCTCACAAGCCGCTGCACCGGCCAAACCTGCTACGCCAGCTGCTGCACCTGCAGCCGCACCGGCCAAACGCCCATGGGGTGCCATGCTGGGTGGCTTGGCTGCCGGCTTGGGACTGGCTTGGTTGGCAAGCAGCCTGGGCATGGGTGAGGCTTTTGGCAACATCCTGATGTTTGCGCTGTTGGCCATGCTGGCCGTCGGCGTCATTGGTTATTTCTTGCGAAAACGCAATGGCAGCGCGTCTTCTCAACAGGGCGGTTTTGCCTACCAAGGCGCTGGTCAAAGTGCAGAATCTCCTGCAACGCTGCGTCAGTACAACCCCGAAAAAGTGGGCAACGATTCTTCTGCGCGTCCTTGGGAAGGTCAAAACACGGCCTTTGACAGCACACCTCAAGCCAACCCCCAAACTGGTGGCTCCATGATTGGCTCTGCCATTGGTGGCTCTGCAGTCAGCGCGCCTCAAGGCGCCCAAACATGGGGTGTGCCCGAAGGTTTCGATACAGCAAACTTCGTGGCCGCTGCCAAAGCAAATTTCATCACTTTGCAAGACGCATGGGACCGTGCTGACATGGCTTCATTGCGCGCCATGATGACCGACAGCATGTTGTCTGAAATCAAAAGCCAACTGGCCGAACGTGAATCCAACTTCCCTGGCCAACCCAACAAAACCGAAGTGGTTAAGTTGGATGCGCAATTGTTGGGCATTGAAGAGTTGCCCGACGTTTACATGGCCAGTGTCGAGTTCAATGGTGTCATTCGTGAAGAGGCCGATGCTGCGCCTAGCCCCTTCCGTGAAGTTTGGAACATGACCAAACCTCGCAATGGCAACAGTGGCTGGTTGGTTGCAGGCGTTCAAGCCCTGCAATAAATTACCGTCAATCTCTCTAGAAGTACTGGCATAAGCCGGCCTTTCGGGAATAATTGGGGACTATGGCAACACAGTCCCCTTTTTCTTTGGTGAGCGACGCCCTCACTCAATTTGCAACGCAAACCCAGCCGCCCTCTTGGGTCGTTGACGAGGCACTCAATCGCGTGGTTTTGTTTTTAAATCATGTCATCAGCCGCGAGCCTGAAGCGCAAAACCGTTTGGCTCGCCAAAAGGGGCGCTGCATTCAGTTGCAGTGGCAAGAAAAGCTCATTCAGCTGTCGCCTTCCCCTGCTGGTTTGATTGAGCGGGTCAGCGGTCAGCGCACAGACTTAAAACTCACACTAACAGACGCATCGCCTTTTGCCATGGCTTCAGCCGTATTGAAGGGCGAAAAACCTGGCGTGCACATTGAGGGCGACGTTCAGCTCGCAGCAGAAGTCAATTGGCTCATCGACCATGTGCGATGGGATGTTGCAGAAGATCTTTCTGGCTTGATCGGCGACGCGGCGGCCCATACCTTGGTCGGCATGGGGCAACAAGCTGTCAAGGCCGTTCGGCAATTTGCAAGCAAGGCTGCACCATGAACCGATTTTTTCGCGGCGCGTTCATTGTTTGGACTGTTTGGCGTTTTGGATTGCACGAGTTGGTGCTGTCCAACTTCAAGCAACCTCTGCTGCGTTTGTTGTCTCGCATCCTCAGCTTAGGTCGAACCCACAGCCAGCCCCGTGGTGAGCGATTGCGCCTAGCGTTAGAGGGCTTAGGCCCTATTTTTGTCAAATTTGGGCAGGTCATGTCAACACGGCGCGACCTGCTTCCCGAGGACATTGCCGAAGAGTTGGCCAAGTTACAAGACCGTGTACCGCCTTTCAGCTCTCAGATTGCAGTGGCCACCATTGAGCGCGCATTTGGCCGTTCGGTGGCCGAAATCTTTGTCGAGTTTGACCATGTGCCTGTGGCCAGTGCTTCCATTGCACAAGTTCACTTTGCCTTGCTTCAAAACAAAGAAGGTGAAGTCCAAGAAGTGGCTGTCAAAGTCTTGCGTCCCAACATGTTGCCCGTCATCGACAAAGACCTTGCTTTGATGCGCATGATGGCCGGATGGCTAGAAAAGCTCAGTACCGATGGCAAGCGCTTGAAGCCTCGCGAAGTGGTGGCCGAATTTGACAAGTACTTGCATGACGAATTGGACTTGGTGCGCGAAGCCGCTAACGCCGCTCAGTTGCGTCGCAACATGCAAGGCTTGGATTTGGTGCTCATTCCCGAAATGTATTGGGACTTCTGTCACCCCGAAGTCATCGTGATGGAGCGCATGAAGGGTTTGCCCATCAGCCAAGTGGATGCCTTGCGTGCTGCCGGTGTAGACATTCCCAAGTTGGCCCAAGACGGTGTCACCTTGTTTTTCACGCAGGTTTTTCGGGATGGTTTTTTTCATGCCGACATGCACCCCGGCAACATTCAAGTCAGCATCGAGCCCCAAACTTTGGGCCGATACATATCTCTTGACTTCGGCATTGTGGGCACCCTGACCGAATACGACAAAGAATACTTGGCGCAAAACTTCACGGCCTTTTTCCGTCGCGATTACAAACGCGTGGCCGAGTTGCACATTGAATCGGGCTGGGTGCCGGCCAGCACCCGCGTCGATGAACTCGAATCTGCCATTCGTTCGGTGTGTGAACCTTACTTTGATCGGCCCCTCAAAGAAATTTCTTTGGGCATGGTCTTGATGCGTTTGTTTCAAACCTCCCGCCGCTTCAATGTTGAAATTCAACCGCAATTGGTGTTGCTGCAAAAAACTTTGCTCAACATTGAAGGCTTGGGTCGTCAACTCGACCCCGAGCTCGATTTGTGGAACTCGGCCAAGCCATTCTTAGAGCAATGGATGCTCGATCAAGTCGGCCCCAAACGCTTTTTCAGTCAGCTTCGAGATCAAGCCCCTCAATACGCCAAGTTATTGCCGCAACTGCCGCGCTTGATGACCGATTATTTGAAACAATCCAACGCCTCTGCCCACGAACGCAACCAACTGGCGGCGTTGTTGGCCGAACAGCAGCGAACCAATCGCTTGTTGCAGGCCATCGTGTATGTGGTGGTTGGATTCGTGTCCACCCTCATCGTGCTACAAGCATTCGAAAGATTCCATCAAATCTAAGGAGCCTTGCTGTGTTGTTGACTTTGGTCATTGCTTATTTATTGGTCACCATTGCCATTGGGTTGGTGGCCGCTAAACGCGTCAAAAATTCTGCTGACTTTGCCATTGCGGGCCGTCATTTGCCACTGGCCATGATCGTGACCACCACTTTTGCCACGTGGTTTGGATCGGAGACAGTGCTCGGAATTCCTGCCAAATTTGTCAACAGTGGTTTGAATGGCGTGGTCGAAGATCCGTTTGGTGCGGGCAGTTGTTTGATCTTGGTGGGTTTGTTTTTTGCTGGCAAGTTGTACCGCATGAACTTACTCACGATCAGCGACTATTACCGTGAGCGATATGGCCGCACCGTTGAGGTCTTGTGCTCGGTCATCATCATGGTCAGCTACTTGGGGTGGGTTTCTGCCCAAGTGACCGCCTTGGGTTTGGTCTTCAATTTGCTGTCTGGCGGCGTTGTGAGCATGCCCATGGGCATGGCCATTGGCGTGATTTCGGTGTTGGCCTACACCCTGTTTGGCGGCATGTGGTCGGTGGCCATCACAGACTTTATTCAAATGATTATTTTGGTCGTGGGCTTGGCCACGTTGGCTGTTTTTGCGGGCAACCAAGCAGGTGGCGCAGACAAGGTCATTGCATTGGCTGTCAGCCAAGACATGTTCAAGTTCTTGCCCGAGCCTGAGCTCAAAGAAATTTTGTTCTTTGTGGCGGCGGCCATCACCATCATGTTTGGTTCTATTCCGCAACAAGACGTTTTCCAGCGCGTGATGTCGGCCAACAGCCTGCATGCGGCCACCAAGGGCCCCATCATTGGCGGAATCTGTTACATCTTGTTCGCTTTTGTGCCCATGTTTTTGGTGGTCAGTGCCCTGATCATCATGCCCGAGAAGGCTGCACACCTCATTCAAGAAGATCCGCAAAAAGTCTTGCCAACCTTGGTCATGGAGCAGATGCCCTTTATCATGCAAGTCTTGTTTTTTGGGGCTTTGTTGTCCGCCATCAAGTCTTGTGCTTCTGCCACTTTGCTGGCGCCCAGCGTCACATTTACCGAAAACATTTGGCGTCAATTTTTCCCTCACCAGAGCGACAAGCAAGCTCTGCTGGCCATGCGCATCACCGTCCTGGTTTTCAGCGGTTTTGTTCTGGCCTACGCCATTGCCATGCAAGGCAGCTCCATTTATGAAATGGTGTCAGGCGCTTACCAAGTGACGTTGGTCGGGGCATTTGTGCCTTTGTTGTTTGGGCTGTACTGGTCTAAAGCCACCACACAAGGGGCTATTTTCGCCATTGTTTTGGGCTTGTTGGCATGGCTTTTATTTCTGGTGACCCCTGCCGGCGAAGAGTTTCCTGCGCAATTGGCAGGCGTTTTGGCCAGTTTGACAGGCATGTTGGTGGGCTCCTTAGGCCCTCAAGCACTCAGAAACAAGCACGGATCACACCATGCAGTGGCAGGGAGCGGCCTATAATTGAGGGTTTTGTGATTGACACGCGAGAACCTTCAACATGCCCATCTACGCCTACAAGTGTGAATCCTGTGGCCATGCCAAGGATGTATTGCAAAAGATGTCAGAAGACCCTCTGACCCAATGCCCTTCCTGTGGCTCGCCCACGTTCAATAAACAGCTGACAGCCGCAGGTTTTCAGCTCAAAGGCAGTGGCTGGTATGCCACTGACTTCAAAGGCGGCGCCGCTAGCACGTCTGCGCCCGCTGTAGCCGGAACGGCTGCAGGTGCTGCGTCAACTTCCTCCGACGCAGGCGGTTCAAGCCCGTCTGCCGAACCCAGTGCCTCAGCTGCGCCAGCAGCTTGCGGTGCTTCTTGCGCTTGCCACTGAGACCTGTCGAATGAACTTGAAACTCCGTCATTACTTCCTGACCGGCATGCTGGTTTGGTTGCCCATGGGCGTCACTGTGTGGCTGCTTACTTGGCTGGTAGGCACCATGGACGGTATCTTTTTGGCTGTATTGGGCGCGCTAGACGCCATCATTCCAGGCATGCACGCCATTGCTGTGTCTTTGCGCAACGTGCCAGGTTTGGGCGTTGCACTGGTGGCCTTGGTTATTTTTGCCACGGGTGTGTTTGTGGCCAATATTTTTGGCCAATGGTGGTTGCGTCAATGGTCAAGGGTCATCACGCGCATTCCCGTTGTCAACAGCATTTACTCTAGCGTCAAGCAAGTCGCAGACACTTTGTTTTCTGGCAGCGGCAATGCATTCTCCAAAGCATTGTTGGTTCAATACCCCCATCAGGGTTCATGGACCATTGCGTTCCTAACAGGTGCACCTGGCGGCCAAGTAGCGCGTCATTTGCCCAACGATTGCGTCAGTGTATACGTGCCCACCACGCCCAACCCTACTTCTGGTTTCTTCTTGATGATGCCCAGAAGCAGCGTGGTCGAATTGGACATGAGTGTTGACGACGCCCTCAAGTACATCATCTCTATGGGTGTGGTGGTGCCCGGCGGCCCCGACAGCCTGCCTGCCAAAGGCAACCCTGCCACAACAGTTTGAATTGGCTTTGAGCCAACTGAATATTTTCAATTGAAAGAACTTTCCATGTCTATGCGTTCACATTACTGCGGTCTTGTCACCGAAGCCCTGATGGGCCAAACCGTCACCTTGTGCGGTTGGGTCAATCGTCGTCGTGACCACGGTGGCGTGATCTTCGTCGACGTGCGCGACCGCGAAGGCTATGTGCAAGTGGTGTGCGACCCCGATCGCGCCGACATGTTCAAAACAGCCGAAGGCTTGCGCAACGAGTTTTGCATTCAGATCAAAGGCTTGGTCCGTGCACGTCCCGATGGCACCACCAACGACAACCTCAAGAGCGGGAAGATTGAAATCTTGTGCCACGAACTGACGGTGCTCAATCCTTCTGTCACGCCGCCTTTCTTGTTAGACGACGACAATTTGTCTGAGACCACACGCCTCACACACCGCGTGCTGGACCTGCGCCGCCCTTACATGCAAAACAACCTGATGCTGCGTTACAAAGTGGCCATGGAAGTGCGCAAGTTCTTGGACGAAAACGGCTTCATCGACATCGAAACTCCCATGCTGACCAAGAGCACGCCCGAAGGCGCGCGCGATTATTTGGTGCCCAGCCGTGTGCACGATGGTCAGTTCTTTGCGCTGCCCCAGTCGCCTCAGTTGTTCAAGCAGTTGCTCATGGTGGCGGGCTACGACCGTTACTACCAAATCACCAAGTGCTTCCGCGACGAAGACTTGCGCGCCGATCGTCAGCCCGAATTCACGCAGATCGATATTGAAACGTCCTTCTTGGGCGAGCAAGAAATTCGCGACATGTTCCAAGGCATGATCAGCAACGTGTTCAAGAAAGTATTGAACATCGACCTGGGCACCTTCCCTGTCATGGCTTACTCAGAAGCCATGCACCGCTTCGGCTCCGACAAACCCGACTTGCGCGTCAAGTTGGAGTTCACCGAACTGACCGACATCATGGGCGATGTGGACTTCAAAGTGTTCAGCACACCAGCGACCACCCCCGGTGGCCGTGTGGTGGCCTTGCGCGTGCCCGGTGGCGCTGACATCAGCCGCGGCGAAATTGATGGCTATACCGAGTTCGTCAAAATTTACGGTGCCAAAGGTTTGGCCTGGATCAAGGTCAACGAAGTGGCCAAAGGTCGCGACGGTTTGCAAAGCCCTATCGTGAAGAACTTGCACGATGCGGCCATTGCCGAAATTCTGAAGCATACCAACGCCCAAGGCGGCGACATCTTGTTCTTCGGCGCCGACAAAGCCAAAGTGGTCAACGATGGCATTGGTGCTTTGCGCCTCAAAATTGGTCACAGCGAATTTGCCAAAAAATCGGGCTTGTTCGAAGACCGTTGGGCACCGATGTGGGTGGTCGACTTCCCCATGTTCGAGTACGACGAAGAGTCTCAACGCTATACCGCCGTGCACCACCCCTTCACAGCGCCTAAAGACGGCCACGAAGACTGGATGGTCACAGCCCCTGAGAAGTGCATTGCCAAAGGCTATGACATGGTCTTGAACGGCTGGGAAATTGGCGGTGGTTCTGTGCGTATTCACCGCGCAGACGTGCAGCAAAAGGTGTTTGACGCTTTGAAGATCACCCCCGAAGAAGCCCAACTCAAGTTCGGTTTCTTGCTCGACGCCTTGCAATACGGCGCGCCACCTCACGGCGGTTTGGCATTCGGTTTGGACCGCATCATCACTTTGATGACCGGTGCCGAGTCCATCCGCGACGTGATTGCCTTCCCCAAAACACAACGTGCTCAGTGCTTGCTCACCCAAGCCCCAAGCCCCGTGGACGAGAAGCAATTGCGCGAATTGCACATTCGGGTACGCAACCCCGAAGCCGTCAAGGCTTAAAGCAAAAAGGCCGCTTGTAGCGGCCTTTTTTCATGGTGATGCCATGCCAGCGGTCAATGCTGGCGCTGAACAGGGCCCCTTACTTGGCAGCCAAACGCCATAAAGAAGTGACTTCAGCAGCCCTTGCGGCATGCAAGGGATCGTTTTCATCTTGAACCTTCTTGTGCTCTGCCTTGGTGTCGAGTTTGCCGATCACCTTCAGGCCACCGGCTGCAATCCATTCTTCGAGTTCTGCGCGCGTGCGCAACCCCAAATGTTCCGCCAAGTCAGACAAGATCAACCAGCCTTCGCCTTTGGGGGCCAGATGGGCTGCCAAGCCAGCTAAGAAGCCTTTCAGCATGGCGCTGTTCTCATCGTAGATGGCACGCTCGATGGGCGCGCTAGCACGTGCAGGAAGCCAAGGGGGATTGCACACAATGAGGGGTGCTTTGCCTTCAGGGAAGAGGTCAGCTTGGATTAACTCAACTTTGCTTTGAAGTCCTAGGCGCTGAATATTTTCTTTGGCACAGGCCAAAGCTCGGTTGTCTAGGTCGGTTCCTACTACGCGCTTCACGCCTCGCTTGGCCAGCATAGCAGACAACACACCCGTGCCTACACCAATGTCGAAGGCCAATTCGGTACTGGGTAAGGGCGCATCGGCCACCAGTTGAATGTATTCGCCGCGAACGGGTGAAAACACACCATAACTGGGATAAATGCGGTTATTGGGGGCGCTGCCCAGGGCAGAAATTTCCATGCCTTTTTGGTGCCACTCATGCGCACCCACCAAGCCAAGCAATTCGCGCAGAGATGTGACGCAGCCAGTGGTGCCCGCAGGGCCCCAAGCTTCTTTCATGGCTTCTCGCCAATCGGGTGAACGTCGCAAACTGATCTGGCGGTCTGGATTGACTTGAATCAAGATCATACTGAGGGTGCGTGCACGTTGCGATTGGGCTTGGCGATGCAAGTGGAAATTCTCTTGCGGTGTGTGTGTCACCTCAGGGTTGGATTTGGAGGTGCGGCGAACTTTTTTAGGGGCGTCGCAGCGACGCGCCAAGGCCTGCAACAACAACCTGGCATTTTGAAAGTCACCTCGCCACAGCATGCCCGTACCGGCACAGGCCAGGCGGTAAGCGCTGTCGGCATTCAGTGTGTCATCGGCCAGAACCACACGCTTGGGCGCGGGTGCGCCACGTTCACTGCGCCATTCGTCTTGGCAATCGTGGCCGTTTTCTTGCCAAGTTAATTGCTGGGTGTCAGCGCTATGCGCAGGTTTGGAGGAGGTGGTTGATTCTGAAATGTGCATGGGGTGATCATAGGCGTTTCAGCAACAAGTCTTGCAAACCAAGCGAAGCGGTGCAAAGTTCATGCAGAATGTTCATGAGATGAAAGACAAGTCCTACAAAATTCCTGAATCGGTGCTGGTAGTGATCTACACCCCACAAGCCGATGTCTTGTTGATTCGCCGAGCAGACGCGGGCACTTGGCAATCGGTCACAGGCAGCAAAGATGCGCTCGATGAATCTTGGGCTGCAACAGCCCAACGTGAGGTGATGGAAGAAACAGGCCTAGACACAAGCCATCCTGATTTGGCCCTCACCGACTGGTGTCTTGAGAACGTTTATGAAATTTATCCTGCTTGGCGATTTAGGTATGCCCCAGAGGTCTTCCAAAACCGAGAACGCGTCTTTGGTTTGGCTTTGCCGCATCGGTTACCGATTCAATTAAGTCCAGCAGAGCACACTGAATTTCAATGGCGACCTTGGCGTGAAGCGGCCGACATTTGTTTTTCGCCTTCCAACGCAGAAGCCATCTTGATGCTTTCACACAGACTCGCGTTAGCCAATGAAAACTGACAAGCCCGCATTCTTAAAAGTCGCTACCTACAACATCCACAAGGGTGTGCAGGGCTTGGGCCCGGCGCGGCGCTTGGAAATTCACAATTTGGGCTTGGCGATTGAGCAATTGGATGCAGACATTGTGTGCCTTCAAGAAGTGAGAAAGGTCCATCGGCGTGAAGAAAAATACTTCAAGCATTGGCCCGAGTTGCCTCAAGCAGAATTTTTGGCACCGCCCGGTTATGAAGCGGTTTATCGAACCAATGCGGTCACGCGCCATGGTGAACATGGCAATGCGTTGCTGTCGAGATGGCCCGTCATTTCTCACCGACACGAAGACATGTCGGACCATCGATTTGAACAGCGCGGCTTGTTGCATGTTGAAGTCAAAGTGGGCGATGCGACGGCGCCCCATGCCAGTCAGACAGAACCTGTGAATGTCCATGTCATCGTGGTTCATCTGGGCTTGATTCCGGCCAGCCGTGTGCGACAAGTGTCGCAATTGCACAAATACATTGCGCGTGAAGTGCCAGATAACGCGGCCTTGCTGGTGGCAGGCGACTTCAACGATTGGGGTGCGCGCATCAGCCGCATGATGCAGAGCAAAGATTTGCAAGAGTGGCAAACAAATGCGCAACCCACCTATCCCTCGCGCTTGCCCATGGTGCAGCTAGACCATGTCTACGCACGAGGCCTGAGGCCTGTCAGTCAAATGGTGCCACATGGCAAGATTTGGCAACGCATGTCAGACCATTTGCCCTTGGTGGCCAAGTTTGAGCGATGAAAAATCATCCCCCCTTGCGCGATGGTCACCAAATCAAGCTGTTAAAAGGTGGCGGCGAATTTTTTCCTGAGCTCATTCGTGCCATTGATGCGGCACGTTCGCACATTCAACTTGAAACTTATATTTTTGATTTTCATGCGACAGGCGCGCTGGTTGCAGCAGCCTTAGAACGAGCCGGTCGCCGTGGTTTGCGGGTCTGGGTGGTGGTGGACGGCGTCGGTACACCGCGCTTGAGCGAAGAGTGGCGGCTGCGATTCGACCAAGCAGGTGTGGTGTGGCGTGTTTATTCGCCTTTGGGTGCTTTGGGACTGCTAATTCCAAGCCGGTGGCGACGTCTGCACCGCAAATTGTGCGTCATTGATGGCCAGGTGGCATTTTGTGGTGGCATCAATATTTTGGATGATTGGCACGACCCTCAGCATGGCGCCTTGAAATCACCACGGCTCGATTTTGCGGTCTGTGCCACCGGGGCTTTGGTTCAACAAGTGCAAGAGGCCACGACCCAGTTGTGGTGGCGCATGCAGGCGGTGCGTCATGTGCGTCAGCAAAATTTTCCTGAAGCCTTCAGCTCATTTCGGGCGGCTGGTTTGCATTTACCTTGGTTGCACGATGCTCAATTGGTGCAGGGCCCCAAATGGGTGGCACGCGCAGGTTTGTTGCTGCGTGACAATGTGCTGCACCGCAGTCAAATTGAAAAAGCCTATCGCCGCGCCATTGGCAAAGCCCGCCACGACATTTTGATTGCCAATGCGTACTTCTTGCCCGGCAGAAAATTAAGACAAGCCCTGATTCATGCAGCGCAACGAGGCGTTCGGGTGCAATTGCTTTTGCAGGGGCGTTATGAGTACTTCATGCAATACCACGCGGCACGACCTGTCTACGGCCAACTTTTGGCGGCAGGTGTGGAGATTTATGAATACGCAGAAAGTTTTTTACATGCCAAAGTGGCAGTCATCGATGCCCACCACGAGCACCCTTGGGCAACGGTAGGATCTTCCAATTTGGATCCTTTTAGCCTGCTGCTTGCACGTGAAGCCAATGTGGTGGTTGCCGATGAATTTTTTGCCAAACAATTGCAGTCTGGCCTGATACACGCGATTGAAACGGGTAGCCAAAGGGTCATGCCTGAAGCTTTGCAGGCGCGCTCCAAGTTTCAACGGGTAATGGGTTGGGCGGCGTTTGGTTTGATGCGCCTTGCCCTCTGGCTTACTGGCAATCGCTACTAAGCTGTTTCTGTAGGCGGAACAGTTCAAGTCCGTACCAGCAGAAGTGGCATCAATCACTGGTACGATTGTGTTTTGATTTAGCAAAACAGACGCCTATGAACGCCCCCGCCCATTTGCCTGCAGAGGACATCGGTACGCCCGTTTCCGTCAAGATTCGTGAGCGCATAAAGGCAGCGCGCAAACGCTTCAATGCCAACGACAACATTTCTGAATTCATTCAGCCGGGTGAATTGGAAAATTTGCTCGACGAAGTTGCTGGAAAAATGCAAACGGTTTTGGACAGCATGGTGATCGACACGCAAAACGATCACAACACCCAAGACACGGCCCGCCGCGTGGCCAAAATGTATTTGAAAGAAGTCTTCAAGGGCCGCTATGTGGAAGGTCCTGAAGTGACCGAATTCCCAAATGCCGAGCACTTGAACGAACTCATGATTGTGGGCCCCATCACGGTTCGCAGCGCGTGCAGTCACCATTTGTGCCCAGTCATTGGTCAAATTTGGATTGGCGTCATGCCCAACGAGCACACCAATGTCATTGGCTTGTCAAAGTACGCACGCCTGGCCGAGTGGATCATGGGCCGCCCGCAAATTCAGGAAGAGGCCGTGGTTCAGTTGGCCGACCTCATTCAACGCAAAACCCAACCCGATGGCTTGGCCATCGTGATGGAAGCCAGCCACTTTTGCATGGGCTGGCGCGGCGTCAAAGACATGGACAGCAAAATGATCAACTCGGTCATGCGCGGTGTGTTCCTTAAAGATGCCAATTTGCGCCGTGAATTCTTGGCATTGATTCCCAGAAAGGCTTAATCATGTTGGTTCGTTTACTCTACGCCAGTCGCGCAGTTGATGGTCAGCCTTCCGTCATTGAGTCGATCTTGGCCCAGTCCCGCCAGTTCAATCCCAGCACTGGTATCACAGGAATTTTGGTCTACGGTGGTGGTATCTTTTTGCAAGCCATCGAAGGCGGTCGTGAAGCGGTCAGCGACTTGTATGGGCACATCCAAAAAGACGCTCGCCACAAACAAGTGGTCTTGCTGCATTACGAAGAAATTTCAGAGCGCCGATTTGGTGGCTGGACCATGGGGCAGGTTGATGTGTCCCGCGTCAATACCAATATTTTGCTCAAGTATTCTGAGCGTGCCGAACTAGACCCCTACAGCGTGTCTGGTGTGGTCTCATTGGCCCTGCTCGAAGAGTTAATGGCCACGGCTTCGATCATTGGGCGCGCCTGATTTTTCAGCCCTGAGTTTGCTGGGCTGCGATTTTTCAAGCAGCCCCAGCAAGCGCAAACCCATCGTGGTGGCCCTAGGCACTTTGCATGCCGACTGTGTGCAACTGAAACAGTTGCGGCCATTTGAAACCCTTGCATCTTTTCAAGATTTTCTGTACCAACCCATTGCCAACGATGCGCTGTGTGTAGGCGGTTTTGATTTGCCCTTTGGCCTGCCAAGGGCATGGGTTGAAGCCATGCAATGGCCAAGCACTTGGCCAGAATGCATGGACCGCTATGCCTTGCATTCGCGTGAAGAGTTGCGTCAGTTCTTCAAGTCTTTTTGCGATGCCAGGCCCACCGGCGCTAAATTTGCACACCGCTCGACGGATCTGCCTGCAGGGTCGAGTCCCTCCATGAAATGGGTGAACCCACCTGTTGCTTGGATGATGCATGCTGGCGTACCGCTGCTTCGGAAAGCCGCTTGGACCTTGCATGGATTGGAGGAAGGGCGAGCCAATTGCGTTGCGCTTGAAGCTTACCCAGGTTTGTTGGCGCGTGAAATTGTGGGGCATCGCAGCTACAAAAGTGACGACAAATCGAAACACACGTCCGAGCGCTGGGTTGCTCGCAAAGACATTTTGCATGCCTTGGATTTGGCGCAAACTCGGTTGGCCTTGCGCCTGAAATTAACGGCGGCGCAGCACGACACATTGTTGGCCGATGGCTCAGGTGACGCTTTGGACGCTGTGCTGTGCATGGTTCAAGCGGCTTGGGCTTGTGTGCAACATGAAGAAGCCAAAGCCAAAGGTCAGAAGCCCAACTATGGCATGCCCAACTTTGACGGTTTAGAAGGTTGGATCGTCAGCGCTTAATGCCTGAACGGCATTGGTGCTTAGTATCCGTGCCTAGAACCAGTTGTTAAATGGCCAGGCCTGCGATGTCGTCAGGCATGTCTTGTAGATCACGCAGTGCAACAATGGCCTCAGTGTCTGTGCGATACAAACGAACACCGTCTTGGCCCTCTAGCTCACCCGCTTTGCGCAAGGTGTTTTCGACGGGTAGTTTGATGCCGCTGATGTGCAATTGAATGTGCCGTTGCGACAGTTGCTTGCGCAATTGCTGAAGCGTTTCAACGCCCGTGGCATCGATTCGGTTGATGGGCTGTGCAAACAAACACACATGTTGAATGCCCGGCAAATCGCGCAACTTTTCGGTCATGTACTTTTCAAAACTGCTGGCCGCTGCAAAATCCAACTCGGCATCCATCCTCAGCGCAAAAACGTTTTGCGCCAGGGGGGGCAGTTGCCATAAGTGTCGGTCGCGCAAACTGCCATCGTCATGGAGTCCGACTTCAATGATGCGGGGGTGCAAGCGGGTATGTAAAAAGTGACTGAGTCCAATCAATACGCCCGCTAGCACGCCCCAATAAATGCGCGGTGTACTGAGCAGCGTGATGGCAAAAGTCAAGCCTGCAGTGCAGGCTTCGATCCGTGAAATTTGCCAAAGTTTGACAAAAGCTTTGGGTTGAATCAGGCTAGAAACTGCCAAGATCACAATGGCGGCCAAAACTGCGCGTGGCACATGAAACAGTGCTGGCGATGCATACACGGCCAGCAGTACAAAGGTAGCTGTGGCGATGGCCGCCCAGCCTGTTTTGGCGCCCGATGCCAAGCTAATGGCCGATCTGGAAAAAGAGGTGCTGGTGGCAAAACTGCCACACAGTGCAGAAGTGATTTTGGCCATGCCTTGGCCAATCAAATCTTGGTTCTCTTGCCACAGCGTGCCTTCTTTTTGATTTTCAGTTTTGGCACTGGAAGCCGCTTCTAAAAAGCTGACGAGTGCAATCAGCAAGGCTGGACCCAACAGTAAACCCAATTCCGACCATGACAACAGGCTGGGCAAAGACAAAGTAGGCAGCGATGCAGGCAAGGCGCCAATCACGGCACCGCCTTGTTGGGCAAACCCCATTGCATAACTGATGCCCGCTGTAGCCGCCACCACCAACATGATGCTAGGCCATTTGGGCAACCATTTTTTGGCTGCAAACAGCGCGGCCAAACTGCCCAGTCCAAACGCCAAATCGGAGGCTTGAATGTTGCCGCCTGGTTGCCAACCAGAGATGGCCGGCAACTGCGACGCCATGACCAGCAAGCCTGCGGCTTGCGTAAATCCCATCATGACCGGCGAACTGATGAGGTTGAGCAGCCAACCATAGCGCAGCAAGCCCATGAGCAATTGCAAAGTTCCTGCAAGCAGAGCTAACCAAATGGCCAATTCCACCCAAAGGGCACTGCCAGGTTGGGCCATGCCAGCAAGGGATGCGCTGATGAGAACGCAGGTGAGTGCGGAAGGCCCAATCGACAACCGGGTGGAGCCGCCCCACAACACGCCCACCACAGCAGGCAACAGCGCGGCGTACAAGCCAGTGACCAAGGGCATGCCAGCCAAGGCGGCATAAGCAACAGATTGCGGCACCATGAGCAAAGCAACAGAAAAGCCAGCAAACCACTCGTTGCGAAAACCCTCTGGGCTTAGGCGGGGCCACTTGAGAAAGGGCAACCAGGCTTGAAGAGATTTCATGAAGCGATGACTGGTTCGATTTGTTTAAGCGCGCAATTTGCTGCAGACAGGGCACTGAGAGTGCCTTTGCGTTTGGATGCTTTGCCAGTCCATGTGTTGCGCATTGAGCATCATCAATTGTCCGCGAAGGCTGCTGCCCATGCCGCTCAGCATCTTGAGCGCTTCAGCGGCTTGCATGCTGCCCATGATGCCTACCAAAGGGGCCAACACGCCCATGGTGGCGCAGCGGGTCTCTTCGAAATTTTGTGCAGGTGGAAAAACGCATGCATAGCAGGGGGCGTCGGCATGCTGGGTGTCGTACACCGATATCTGGCCATCCAATCGCAAAGCCGAAGCAGACACCAATGGTTTTGCGTGGCCAACGCAAGCCAAATTGATGGCATGTCGCGTTTGAAAATTATCTGTGCAGTCGAGAACCACATCAGCATGCGGCACTAGCTTCTCAAGCAAGGCAGTATCGGCTTTAAGGCAGTAGGTGCTGACTTGTACTTCAGCGTTGATGGCCAGCATGGCAGTTTTGAGAGACTCAACTTTGGGCAGACCCACACGCGCCTGTGTGTGTGCAATTTGACGTTGCAAATTGGTCACGTCAACCTCGTCGTGGTCTACCAAGCTGATGTGCCCTACGCCAGCACTGGCCAAATAGAGCGCGGCAGGTGACCCCAAGCCACCAGCACCCACAACAAGCGCATGCGATTGGGCAACGCGTTCCTGGCCTTCAACGCCCCATTCTTCTAAAAGAATGTGACGTGAATAGCGCAGAAGTTGGTCGTCCCTCATGGGCGCTTACTTGTCTTTTTTGGGTTCTTTGCGTTCTGCCAAGGTGGCGCTCGCTTTGACCGGCAAGCCTTTTAACTGGTTCAGTGCTTGGTTGAGTTGAAAGTCTTTGGCCGAACCAAATTCGGGAGGTCTTCTTTCAGACTCTGGTTTCTTGGCATCGGCTTCTAATTTTTTCAAAGCTTCTTCACGTGCTTTTTGACGTTCTTCGTTTTTCTTCTCGGCTTCTTGACCATTGCCTAAATGTTTTTCCAAGTCGGCTTCGCGAGTGCGCAAAGCTGCAAAGACATTGCCATTTTCAGTTTCATCGAGCATCACATCAGGCAAGATGCCTTTGGCCTGAATGGAGCGACCATTGGGCGTGTAATAACGTGCGGTGGTGAGCTTGAGCGCCGTATCGGGGCCGAGCTGGCGCACGGTTTGAACGGAGCCTTTGCCAAAGGTTTGGCTGCCCATGATGGTGGCACGTTTGTGATCTTGCAATGCGCCTGCCACGATTTCGCTGGCAGAAGCAGAGCCTTCATTGACCAATACCACCAGGGGCACGCTTTTCAGTTGACCTTGGGTGTTTTGTGTCAGGCGCTGAATGGGATCGCCATCGGAGCTGCGGCGCCAAAACTGAGGTGAGGCCTTGTAAACAAACTTGCTTTCTTCCAATTGCCCGTTGGTGGACACCACCGTGGCGTTTTCTGGCAAGAAGGCCGCTGACAGTGCAACGGCTGCATCGAGCAAACCGCCGGGATCGTTGCGCAAATCAAGCACCAAACCCTTGAGCTTGGGTTCTTGTTTGTAAATGTCTTCTAATTTTTTTGCGAAGTCTTCAACGGTGCGCTCTTGAAATTGCGCCACTCGAATCCAACCGTAACCCGACTCCAAAACTTTGGCCTTGACCGATTGAGTTTTGATTTCTTCACGCAAGATAGTGACCGTGAAGGTGCGGCTTTCATCTTTGCGGAACACCGTCAGGACCACTTTGGTATTGGGTTCGCCGCGCATGCGTTTGACCGCATCGTTCATCGACAAACCTTTGACAAACACATCGTCAATTTTGGTGATGAGGTCGTTGGTTTTGAGGCCTGCACGGTCTGCAGGGGAGCCCTCTATGGGTGACACGACTTTGACGACACCTTCTTCTTGTGTGATTTCAATGCCAACGCCGACGAAGCGGCCAGAAGTGCCTTCGCTGAATTCTTTGAAACTCTTTTTGTCAAAATATTGAGAGTGTGGGTCGAGGCTGGAGACCATGCCAGAGATGGCTTCAGTGATGAGTTTTTTCTCGTCGACGGCTTCAACATAGTCGCTCTTGACCATGCCAAATACAGCGGCCAGCTGTTGCAATTCTTCAAGGGGCAAAGGCGCAAATGTGCCACGCGCCGTGGTTTGCAATGAAATGGTGGTGAGGGCACCTGCCAGTGCACCCACGCTTAACCAACCGACAATTTTCAATTTTTGACCCATGTTCATTGACCCAGAGGGTCTCCTTTTGAACCAATATACACCCTGATGGCCATGCTTGTGGTCATCAGGGCTTGCCCCTGTGGGGAAAATCAGGCCTTGCCTTGGCTGGCAACGGCTGCCGCAGCCTTGGCGGCAGCCTCGGCGTCGCCCAGGTAATAGTTGCGAATAGGCTTCAAATTGGCATCGAGTTCGTATACCAAGGGAATGCCGTTGGGGATGTTCAAGTTCACGATGTCGTCATCGGAGATGTTGTCCAAGTACTTGATCAGGGCGCGAATCGAGTTGCCGTGCGCAGCAACCACCACGCGCTTGCCAGCTTTAATGGCTGGTGCCATGGACTCGGTCCAGAAGGGCACCACGCGTGCCACCGTGTCTTTGAGGCATTCAGTCAGGGGCACATCTTCGGGCTTGATCTTGGCATAACGCAGATCGCCTCTTTCGCAGCGAGGGTCTTGCGGTTCTAAAGCCGGCGGTGGTGTGTCGTAGCTGCGGCGCCACACCAAGACTTGCTCGTCGCCAAACTTTTTGGCCGTTTCAGCCTTGTTCAAGCCTTGCAAAGCGCCATAGTGACGCTCATTCAAGCGCCAGTTGTTGTGAACGGGCAACCATTGACGGTCCATGGCGTCTAGCGTGTGCCAGAGGGTGTGAATGGCGCGCTTCAAGACGCTGGTGTAGGCCAAGTCAAATTCAAAGCCTTCGGCCTTCAATAGCCGTCCTGCCGCTTGCGCTTGGGCAATGCCTGTGGGGGTCAGGTCGACATCGGTCCAGCCGGTGAAGCGATTTTCTAAATTCCAAGTGGACTCGCCGTGGCGAATGAGAACGAATTTGTACATGGTGAAAGGATTAAACAGAGAGGACAATACAGGTTTCCGCTCGCCATTTTAGAATTCGAATCTGGCGTGCGGCCGACAAATACGCTGCATGTGAACTTTTTAAGGGTTTTTTGTGAATTTTTTGATTGAAAACTGGATGTTGGTTGCCGTCGCGGCAAGTTCTGCCTTGGCACTTTTCTGGCCCGCGATCACCAAAGGTGCCGCGAATGGGGTGCAACCCACCGAAGCCGTCTTGCTCATGAACCGCGAAAAAGCCGTGGTCATTGATGTTTGCGAGCCCGCCGAATTTGCCCAAGGGCACGTTGTCGGCTCTAAGAACATTCCCTTGGCCCAGCTCGAAGCTCAGTTGCCTCAAGTGGTCAAGAACAAGAACTTGCCTGTCATCATGGTTTGCCAAGTAGGGGGTCGCGCCAGCCGTGCTGCTGCCCAAGCTCAAAAATTGGGCTTTGAGCGTGCGCAAGCCTTGTCGGGCGGTTTGAAGTCTTGGCGCGAAGCCAACTTGCCTGTCGAAAAAGCCTAAGCATTTAAAGACCTCATTGGAGCCCTCATGCCACAAGTGAAGATGTACACCACCGCCGTTTGCCCCTATTGCGTTCGGGCCAAACAAGTCTTGAAGTCCAAAGGTGTCACCGACATCGAAGAAATCAGAATTGACACCCAGCCAGAAGCCCGCGACCACATGATGAAAATCACGGGCCGTCGTACGGTGCCGCAAATCTTCATTGGCGAAACCCATGTAGGTGGCTGCGACGATTTAATGGCCTTGGATGCCAAAGGCGGCTTGCTTCCGCTCTTGCAAGCCAACTGATTAGAGCCGCGCCAAGGGGCGCGTCGCCATCGGTCATAATCTGTCCCGAACCCGCGGCAGGGGCTTGTTCAAGCGGCCGCTGGGATGTTCCTTTCACAACAAGTTAATTTATGTCAGAAGAAAACACCCCCCTGTTCCAGATCCAGCGCGTTTACTTGAAAGAAGCGTCTTTGGAGCAGCCCAATTCACCGGCCATTTTGTTGGAACAACAACAACCTGCGGTCGACATTCAATTGGGTGTTGAAGCCAATCAAGCCGCTGAGGGTGTTTATGAAATTTGCGTCACTGCCACTGTGCACACCAAAATTGACGACAAAACAGTGTTTTTGGTGGAGTGCAAACAAGCTGGTATTTTTGAAATCCGCAATTTGCCCGAAGACCAAATGGGCCCCATCATGGGCATCGCTTGCCCTCAAATCGTTTACCCCTATTTGCGCGGCAACGTTGCAGACATGGTGACACGCGCTGGTTTTCCGCCAGTGCACTTGGCAGAAATCAATTTCCAAGCCATGTACGAACAACAACAAGCTGAGGCTGCAAGCCAAGCGGCGGCTGCCCCTCAAGTTCAATAATTCGTTGGCGAAAGCACCAGCTTGAGCCTGAAGATTGCGATCATCGGGGCCGGTGCTTGGGGCACGGCACTGGCCATCAGTGCCAGCCGCGAAGGCACAGGGCATGCCGTTCAGTTGTGGACGCGTGACCCTGCTGCTGCTTCAGAATTGCAAACACTGCGAAGCAATCAACGCTATTTGCCGGGCGTTCAATTTCCCACTGCATTGCATTGCGTCAGCTCGCCTGTTTCAGAATTGTTCTCATGGGCACAACAACACGATTTAATCGTGCTGGGCACCCCTATGTCTGCTTTGCGTGGCATGTTGCAAACTTTGCAACATGTTCAAGTGCCTGTGGCGTGGCTTTGCAAAGGTTTTGAGGCCGCTGGTCATGGTGTCGAGTCGGGTGCTATGCCGCATGAGGTGTGTCAGCAAGTAGCGCCGCATCTGATGGCTGGCGCTTTGAGTGGTCCTAGCTTTGCCCTTGAGGTGGCCAATGCAAAACCTACTGCGTTGGTTGCTGCCAGCGCTCAAGCCAGCGTCCGTCAAATATTGGTCGATGCCTTTCACAGTTCTAGTTTGCGCATTTATGCCAACGAAGACATCGTGGGGGTGGAGGTGGGTGGCGCCGTTAAGAACGTCTTGGCCATTGCCACAGGTTTGTGCGATGGCTTGAACCTTGGCTTGAATGCCCGCGCCGCTTTGATCACCCGTGGATTGTCTGAAATGACACGGCTAGGTGTGGTGCTTGGCGCTAAACCAGAGACCTTCATGGGCTTGTCTGGCTTGGGCGATTTGGTGTTAACGGCAACCGGCGATTTAAGTCGCAATCGCAAGGTGGGCTTGTTGTTGGCGCAAGGCATGGACTTGCAACAAGCGGTTCTATCTTTAGGGCACGTTGCCGAAGGGGTTTACAGTGCGCGTACGGTGGTCAAGCGCGCACAAGCTTTAGGCGTTGACATGCCCATATCTCAAGCGGTGGTGGCATTGCTCGATGGTCATTTGAAACCAGCAGAAGCTGTCGCCGCTTTGATGGGGCGTGGTGCTAAAGGCGAAGCGGCTTAAACAGGCGTGAAGGCCAAGCGCACATAGATGGGTGCGAAAGCTTCAGCTTGCGTAATTTCAATCAGAGTTTCTTTGGCCAGCTCTAGCAGGGCAATGAAGGTGACCACCAACACCGGCGAGCCTTTGCTCGGATCGAACAAGTTTTCAAACTCGACAAATTTGCGGCCCTGAAGGTGCTTCAGGACAATGCTCATGTGCTCGCGCACGCTGAGTTCTTCGCGAGAAATTTTGTGGTGTTGAACCAGCTTGGCGCGTTTCATGATATCGCGCCAGGCTTCTTGCAGTTCGACCAAATGCACATCGGGGAATCGCGGTTGCAAACTTTGCTCGATGTAAACCTGAGCCTTCAAAAAGTCGCGACCATACTGCGGCAAATTGCCCAGTTGCATGGAAGCCATTTTCATTTGCTCGTACTCTAGCAAACGGCGAACCAATTCGGCGCGTGGGTCTTCGGGCTCTTGCCCTTCGGCCACTTTTTTGGGTGGCAGCAGCATGCGTGATTTGATCTCAATCAGCATGGCGGCCATGAGCAAATATTCCGCGGCCAACTCTAAGTTGTGCTCACGAATTTCATCGACATAGCTGAGGTACTGGCGCGTGACCGCGGCCATGGGGATGTCGAGGATGTTGAAGTTTTGCTTGCGAATGAGATACAACAACAAGTCCAGAGGACCTTCGAAGGCCTCTAGAAAAACCTCCAAGGCATCCGGTGGAATGTAGAGGTCGTTGGGCATGGAAAACAAAGGCTCGCCATACAAGCGCGCCACGGCCACGTGATCGATGACCTCGGGCAGGCCCGCAGTGTTCTCAACCGCGGGAAGTACCTCAGGGGATGTGACCGTGTTTTCCAAAATACTCAAGCTTTGGTTTGATAGACGTAAGGTTTTTGAGCCACGCGACCTTCGTTGAACTCTTTCAAGCCATGTCGGTCAACGGAAGCGTTCCACAACAAAGCGCGTGCTTCTTGTTGGGCATTGTCCAAGTGCGGGCGATCAGCTTTGAGCTGTTCAATGAACTGCGTAGTGTCTGATTGGTAGTCGGGACGACGGAAAAAATGCAAGAGCGACATGACAAAGCGCTTTCTATGAATAAGTTCGTATTTTAGCGGGCTGGCGCTAAGGGTTGGCTGAAGACAGGGCAGTTTCTAGGCCACTGGCCCAATCGGCCTTGAAATCTTTGCCCACCAGCGCTTCAAGTCCGGTTCTTTGGGCAATGTCGAGTGGCTGGTGGTTGAGGCCGCAAATGATGAGCCGAACCTGGCGCTTTTGGCAGACATGAGCCAAGGAAACAAGTGCGTCTGCCCCTGAAGAGTCAATGTAGATGAGGTTTTTGAGGTCTAAGACGACGGCTTTTTGGGGCAACTGGTCCTCGATGGCTTCAACCAATTTGACGGCGCCAAAAAACAAGGCGCCATAAAAACGATAAGCACCGATGCGGCCATCTTGACCCGTCAAGACCTGTGCGTCTTTGGGAGTCAACTGCTCGACGCGACTTAGGTTGGAGATTCGGTAGATGAACGTGATGCCAGCCGCAACAAGGCCAAACTCAACGGCAACCGTCAAGTCAACCATGACGGTGAGCAGAAATACGGCGATCAGGGTGATCCTGTAAGGTGCACGGAATTGCTTGAGGTCAGAAAAAGCGTGCCACTCACCCATGTTCCAAGCCACAAACATCAAGATGGCGGCCAATGCTGCCAAAGGGACATGGTTGGCCAGCGGGGCAGCTACCCAGACCACCAGCAACAAGGTGAGCGCATGGACCATGCCTGCGATGGGAGAACGGCCGCCGCTTTTGACATTGGTGACGGTGCGTGCAATGGTGCCTGTGGCCGGCATACCGCCAAAAAAAGGCGTTACAAAGTTGGCGACACCTTGTGCCATCAGCTCTTGGTTGGGGTTGTGGCGGTCACCAATGAGGCCATCAGCAATGCGAGCGCACAACAAAGATTCGATGGCACCCAGCAGTGTGAGCGTAAAGATCGGCATGCTGAGATGTTTCAATGCGTCGATACTGAACTCAGGCCACTCAAGGCTGGGCAGCGCAGACGGAATGCCGCCGAATTTGCTGCCAATGGTTTCTACAGGCAAGCTCATCATTTGGGCCAATAGGGTGGCGACCACCAAAGCCACAATGGAGCCGGGGACGACCTGCAAGATTCGACGTAAGCTGCTTGACGGTGTTTGTGGAGCGCGAGATGCAAAACTGCGTTGCCACAGCACGATTAGCATCAGTGAACCAGAAGCCAGTGCAAACGACGTGAGTTGAAAGCTGGGCCAAGCATCGTTCAAGGCGCGCAGAATGCCAAAGAAATCGGCGGGCATGTTGTTGACGGTCAGGCCCAAAAAATCCTTGGCCTGCGACAGCATGATCAGTACTGCAATGCCATTGGTGAAGCCAATGACCACAGCCACCGGAATGAAGCGAATGAGCGTGCCCAATTTGAGCAAGCCCATGACGAACAAAAGCACCCCAGACGCTGCCGTGGCAATGATCAAATTGGCCAAGCCATAGCGTTCCAAGATGCCAGACACAATGACAATGAAAGCACCAGCGGGTCCGCCAATTTGAACCCGGCTACCGCCCAGTGCAGAAATAATGAAGCCGGCAATGATGGCAGTGAACAAGCCTGCTTCGGGTTTGAGGCCCGAAGCAATGGCAAAGGCCATGGCCAAAGGCAAAGCCACCACCCCAACGGTGACGCCCGACGCGATGTCAGAGCCCAGTTGCTCGCGCGTGTAACCCTTTAAAGAGTCAACGAGCTTGGGGCGAAAGAAAAAGGCCATGCGTCAGTGTAGCCCTCAGTGAATGCGCATACCAGGCTTTGCACCTGGCCATGGATTCAAGACATAAATACCGGGCTCGGCTTTTTCGTCTGCATGGCTAGCGGCCAGCACCATGCCTTCGGAAACACCAAACTTCATTTTTCGCGGCGCCAAATTGGCCACCATGACGGTGAGCTTGCCGACCAAGTCTTCAGGCTTATAGACACTGGCAATGCCGCTGAACACGTTGCGGTGTTTGCCTTCGCCTACATCCAAGGTGAGTCGCAAGAGTTTGGTGGAGCCTTCCACGGCTTCGCATTGGACAATTTGCGCAATGCGCAAATCGATCTTGGCAAAGTCGTCGATGGAAATGGTGGGGGCAATGGCCTCGCCACCAGGCAGAGGCGCCGCTTCGACCACGGGTTCGGGCGCTTCGAACAATGAATCGAGCATGGCCACATCCACACGTTGCATCAAGTGCTTGTAATCGTTGATGGCATGACCTGCACCTAATGAAGCCTTCACATCTGTGAAGTTCATGGCATCGATGTTCAAGAACTTTTCCACGTTGCTGGCCAATGAAGGCAGCACAGGTTTGAGCATCAGGCTGAGCAAACGGAAGGCTTCAATGCAGGTGGTGCACACGTCGTGCAGGCGTGCATCCATGCCTTCTTGCTTGGCCAATTCCCAAGGTTTGTTTTGGTCCACGTACTCGTTCACGCGGTCGGCCAAGAGCATGACTTCGCGCAAGGCTTTGGCGTAGTCGCGTTCGTCATAAAGCTTGGCGATGGGGGCGACACCTTCGTGCAATTGCTTCAGCAAAGCTTGGCCATCGGCCGATACGGTCCCTAATTTGCCGCCCAAACGCTTGGCAATGAAGCCTGCAGCGCGTGACGCAATGTTGATGTACTTGCCCACCAAGTCGGAGTTGACGCGGGCTAAAAAGTCGTCGGGGTTGAAGTCAACGTCTTCGTTGCGGCCATTGAGTTTGGCCGCAATGTAGTAACGCAGCCACTCGGGGTTCATGCCGAGCTTCAAATATTTGAGAGGGTCGAGACCGGTGCCGCGGCTTTTGCTCATCTTCTCGCCACTGACAGTCAGGAAGCCATGCACAAATACGGCATTGGGCGTTTTACGTCCGCTGAAGTGCAACATGGCGGGCCAAAACAGCGTGTGGAAGTAGGTGATGTCTTTGCCAATGAAGTGGTATTGCTCAACCTTGGGGTTGTTGATGTAAGCGTTGTAATCAACACCGATCTTGCCCAAGTAATTTTTGAGTGAGGCCAAATAACCGATGGGTGCATCGAGCCAGACATAAAAGTATTTGCCCGGTGCATCTGGAATTTCAATGCCAAAGTAAGGCGCATCGCGGCTGATGTCCCAATCGCTCAGGCCGCCTTGACCCTCTTCGTCTTTGGCAAACCACTCTTTGATTTTGTTGAGCACTTCGGGTTGCAAGTGTCCTGTTTCGTGTGTCCACTTTTCTAAAAACTCGATGCAACGTGGATCGGATAATTTAAAGAAGTAGTGCTCGGATTGTTTCAGCACCGGTGTGGCACCTGACAAAGCAGAGTAGGGGTTCTTGACCTCGGTCGGCGCATACACAGCACCGCACGATTCACAGCTGTCGCCGTATTGGTCTTTGGCGCCGCACTTGGGGCATTCGCCTTTGATAAATCGGTCGGGCAAGAACATTGACTTTTCGGGGTCAAAGAACTGCTCAATGGTCTTGGTCGCGATGAATCCTGCCGCTTTGAGGTCACGGTAAATTTGCTGGGCCAGTTCGTGATTTTCTGGACCGTCGGTGGAGTGCCAATTGTCGAAAGCGATGTGAAAGCCATCGAGGTATGGCTTGCGACCAGCGGCAATGTTGGCTACGAATTGTTGTGGGGTGATGCCGGCTTTTTCGGCGGCAATCATGATGGGCGCGCCGTGCGCATCGTCGGCGCACACAAAATGTACCTCATGGCCTTGCATGCGCTGTGCGCGAACCCAGATGTCGGCCTGGATGTATTCCATGATGTGACCGATGTGGAAATTGCCGTTGGCATAGGGCAATGCGGTCGTGACAAAAATTTGTCGCTGGGCAGCAGTGAGGTTCGAAACAGACGAGGCAGACATGAGGGGTCAATTTGTAGGGGAATCCTTGATTTTATGGGCTTCGGCCGCCCGATGTCGCTAAACTCCCGCCCATTCGCAGAAAGTTTCACATGTCGACCCAAGAACAACTCCAAAAAGCCCTTGAATCTGTCATTGACCCCAACACGGGCAAAGATTTTGTCTCCACCAAAGCCCTCAAAAACCTGGTGGTGGACGGCGGCAATGTGGCTTTTGACGTCGAGTTAGGCTATCCCGCCAAGAGCCAAATTCCTGGCTTGCGCAATGCACTCATTGCAGCTGCCAAACAAGTACCCGGCGTCACCAACGTGTCGGCCAATGTCACGACCAAAATCGTGGCCCATGCAGCACAGCGCGGCGTTGCCTTGTTGCCTCAGGTGAAAAACATTGTGGCCGTTGCCTCTGGCAAAGGCGGCGTGGGCAAGAGCACCACCGCCGTCAATTTGGCGCTGGCACTGGCAGCAGAAGGCGCCAGTGTGGGCTTGCTCGATGCCGACATTTACGGCCCCAGCCAGCCCATGATGATGGGCATTGAAGGCCGCCCCGAAAGCGAAGACGGCAAAACCATGGAGCCCATGGAAAACTATGGCGTTCAAGTGATGTCGATTGGTTTCTTGGTGAACCAAGACGAAGCCATGATTTGGCGCGGCCCCATGGCCACGCAGGCACTCGAGCAGTTGCTGCGCCAGACCAATTGGAAAGATTTGGATTACCTGATCATCGACATGCCACCCGGCACCGGTGACATTCAACTCACACTGAGCCAGCGCGTACCCATGACGGGCGCTGTGATCGTGACCACCCCTCAAGACATTGCTTTGCTGGATGCTAAAAAAGGCATCAAGATGTTTGAAAAAGTGGGCGTGCCCATTTTGGGCATTGTGGAAAACATGGCCGTTCACGTCTGTACCAACTGCGGCCACGTAGAGCATATCTTCGGCGCCGATGGCGGCAAGAAAATGGCTGAGAACTATCAGATGGACTACTTAGGTGCCTTGCCCTTGAACATGCAAATTCGTTTGCAAGCCGACAATGGCAAGCCCACGGTAGTGGCCGATCCCGATGGCGAAGTGGCAGGCATTTACAAGTCGGTGGCGCGCCAAGTGGCCATCAAAATTGCAGCCAAGGCCAAAGACTTTTCAGCCAAGTTTCCCACCATCACGGTGTCAAAAAACACTTGATACAAAAAGCAGTTGCCTCTGATGGAGGCCACTTCGCAAAGGCTTGAAGGCTTATGCTTTCAAGCCTTTTTATTTTCTAAATCACGCAAGCGGAAGCGTTGAATTTTGCCAGTGGCAGTCTTGGGCAATTCATTCACAAATTGAATGAAGCGGGGGTATTTGTAGGGCGCCAAACGCTCTTTCACAAATGCCTTCACTTCTTCTTCCGTCAAGCTTTGGTCGGCTTTCAAAACAATGAAGGCTTTGGTTTTGGTCAGGCCATCAGCGTCAACTTTGCCGATGACAGCCGCTTCCAAAATGGCAGGGTGTTGAACCAAAGTCGATTCCACTTCGAAGGGTGACACATAAATGCCGCTGACTTTCAACATGTCATCGTTGCGCCCAGCATAGGTGTAATAGCCATCAGCATCACGCGAATATTTGTCACCGCTCTTGGTCCATTCACCTTGAAAGGTGTCGCGCGATTTTTCGCGATTGTTCCAATACATCAGGGCAGCGGAAGGTCCCTTGATATAAAGGTCACCAATTTCGTCGTGGCCGGTCAACACTTCACCTTGCTCGCCGCGCAATTGCACCTCATAGCCTGGCACAGGCTTGCCTGTGGTGCCGTAGCGCACATCGCCTGGTGTGTTGGACAAAAACACGTGCAGCATTTCGGTGGAACCTATGCCGTCAATGATTTCGCAAGCAAAGCGCGCAGTCCAACGCTGGCCAATGTCGGCTGGTAAGGCCTCGCCGGCAGAGGAGCAGAGGCGCAAGGCCACTTGATCTTTGGTCGGTAAGTCAGGGCTTGCCAACATACCGCCATAGCCTGTAGGTGCACCGTAGAACACAGTGGGTTTGTGGTCTACCAAGCGCTTGAAGGTGGCTTGCGGTGTGGGGCGTTCTGCCATGAGCACCACGCTGGCGCCTACACTCAATGGGAAGGTTAGCGCGTTACCCAAACCATAGGCAAAAAACAATTTAGCGGCTGAGAACACCACGTCATTGGAGGTCAGTGCCAACACGCCTTTGCCATACAACTGTGCGGTCCAATACAAATTGCCTTGGGTGTGCACGGTGCCTTTGGGGTTGCCAGTAGAGCCAGAAGAGAACAGCCAGAAAGCTGGCTCATCTGCGTGCGTTTCGGCCGGCAAGCTGGGGCCTGAAGCAGAGGCCAACAAGTCTTTGAAATGCATGTTGGGCGCGGGTAACTCGCCTTCGTGGCGCGACACGACCACATGTTTGATGCTTTTGGTGCCGTGTGCAATGGCGGCATTCAAAGTGCCCAACAAGGCCGATGAAACCAAAGCCGCTTGTGCGCGGCTGTTGTTGATCATGAAGGCGTAGTCTTCAGCCGTCAGCAAGGTGTTGACCGCCACAGGCACCACACCCGCATAGAGTGCACCCAAAAATGACACCACCCAATCGCTGCTGTCTTGCATCAGCAAGAGCACGCGTTCTTCACGCTTCAAACCCAACTTGCGAAGGCCGGCGGCGCATGCGCGGATTTGATCGGCCATCTGACCGTACGTCAGAGAGCCCACATCGTCGATCAAAGCGGTTTTGTCTTTGCGGCTGTTGTTGGCAGCAATCAGGAATTGCGCAAAGTTGAATTGTGCGGGGGGTGCAGAAGGCAGGGCCATGGTTGTCTCCGTGATCTGGATCAAAATTTTTATCCAAGGTGCATTAAAAAGCTTGGGAAATCCTGCAGTAAGCGGTATAAATGCACTATCTTGCTTGCGGACGAGTATGCAGTAAAGTGCATGTTTTGTCTTCGTTTGAAATTAAGGGTTTTCCCTTGAATTTCTAAAATTTAAGCAGTCTTATCAGTTTTTTGGAGACATCGGTGACTGAAGCATCGACCGCATTTGTGGAGGTTGGCGAATCGCTAGAGCCTTTAAGAAGTCCATTTTTAATGGCCTTGGGCGAACGCGTTCGCAATTTGCGTTCACGCAAAGGCATGACGCGCAAAGCCGTGGCTTTAGCAGCCGATGTGTCTGAGCGGCATTTGGCCAACTTGGAATACGGCACGGGCAACGTGTCAGTTTTGGTCTTGCTGCAGGTCTCGCATGCTTTGCAATGTTCTTTGGCTGAACTGCTGGGCGACATCAGTACCAGCTCACCCGAATGGTTGCTCATTCGAGAGTTGTTGAGCAAGCGCACCGAATCCGATCTGCGTCGTGCGCGGGTTCAACTCACCGAGATGTTTGGTGAAGGTGGCGATGCCTCTGCACGTCGCACACGCATTGCGCTCATTGGTTTGCGCGGTGCCGGCAAAACCACGCTGGGTCAGCGTTTGGCGGATGATTTGGGTTTTGCATTCATTGAACTCAGCCGCGAAATTGAAAAATTTGCGGGCTGCCAAATTAGCGAAATTCACAACCTCTATGGCGCCAATGCGTATCGTCGTTACGAACGTCGCGCATTAGAGGAAGCCATTCAAATTTATCCCGAGGTGGTCATTGCCACACCGGGTGGCTTGGTGTCTGATTCCGCCAATTTCAACTTGCTGTTGTCGCACTGCACCACTGTGTGGTTGCAGGCCAGCGCCAATGATCACATGTCGCGCGTGGCCGCACAGGGTGATTTGCGCCCCATGGCTGCCAGCCCTGAAGCGATGGAAGATTTGAAACGCATCTTGGAAGGTCGCTCTGCGTTTTATTCCAAAGCAGACATCAGCATCGATACCAGTGCACAAAACACAGACGAGAGTTTCCAGCGCTTGAAAACTGAAGTACGCAAAGTCATTCAGTGGGTTGAATGATATTTGCAGAATATTTCAAAAAATTAGGGTAAATACTGATAATTTGCACTAAATTGCAGGTTGAGTGTTTTGAGTGCATGCAATAAACTGCATGTCATCGGCTCAGCACTCAATTTGGAGACTTTCATGACTACAGCGCCCATCGTCAATTACCAAACCACACCCGAAAACTACAAGCACATCAGCTTGGCATTTGATGGTGCCGTGGCCACCTTGTCGATCAACATCGACGAAAACGCTGGCATTCGCCCTGGCTACAAACTCAAGCTCAACTCATACGACTTGGGCGTGGACATTGAATTGCACGATGCTCTGCAGCGCATTCGTTTTGAGCACCCCGAAGTTCGCTCCGTTGTTGTGACCAGTTTGAAAGACCGCGTGTTCTGCTCTGGCGCCAACATTTTCATGTTGGGTGTTTCGACACATGGTTGGAAAGTGAATTTCTGTAAGTTCACCAACGAAACACGTAATGGCATTGAAGACTCCAGCAAATACTCTGGTTTGAAATTTGTAGCCGCATTGAACGGCGCTTGCGCTGGTGGCGGTTATGAGTTGGCTTTGGCCTGCGATGACATCGTGTTGGTGGACGACCGTTCGTCTGCTGTGTCTTTGCCAGAAGTGCCTTTGCTCGGCGTGTTGCCTGGCACCGGTGGTCTGACACGTGTCACTGACAAGCGTCATGTGCGTCATGACTTGGCCGATATTTTCTGCACCAGCGTGGAAGGTGTACGCGGTCAAAAAGCTGTCGACTGGCGCTTGGTCGATGCCATTGCCAAGCCCAACCAATTCCAACAAGTGGTGCGCGAGCGTGCCGACAAATTGGCAGCGCAAAGCGATCGTCCTGCTTCAGAAAAAGGCGTGGCCCTGACACCTATTCAGCGCAACATCGCTGAAAACAGCATCAGCTACAACAATGTGACCGTTGACATTGACCGCGCCAAGCGCTTGGCCACATTCACCGTCAAAGCACCTGCATCTGCACAACCCACAGACATCGCTGGTATCTTGGCTGCTGGTGCTCAGTGGTGGCCCCTGCAAATGGTGCGTGAATTGGACGATGCCATCTTGCACATGCGCACCAACGAACTCGACATTGGCACTTGGTTGCTCAAAGCTGTGGGCGATGCCAAAGCCGTGTTGGCCAGCGACGCAACTTTGTTAGCCAACAAAGACCACTGGTTCGTTCGCGAAACCATCGGCCATCTGCGCCGCACCTTGGCCCGTTTGGATGTGTCTTCACGCAGTATTTTTGCCTTGGTTGAACCCGGCACATGCTTCGTGGGTACGTTTGCCGAATTGGCTTTCTGCGCAGACCGTACATACATGTTGGCCTTGCCTGATGATGCAGACAAAGCGCCCACCATTCAGTTGAACGAATTCAACTTCGGTTTCTACCCCATGGTGAACGACCAGTCTCGCTTGGCACGTCGCTTCTATGAAGAAGTGCCCGCCATGGAAGCCGCTCGCGGTGCCATTGGCAAAGCTTTGGATGCTGATGCTGCATTGGCATTGGGCTTGGTCACTGCTGCACCCGACGACATCGATTGGGACGACGAAATTCGCTTGTGCTTGGAAGAGCGCGCAGCCATGTCACCCGACGCATTGACTGGTTTGGAAGCTAACTTGCGCTTCGCCAGCCAAGAGAACATGTTGACTCGTATTTTTGGTCGCCTCACGGCATGGCAAAACTGGATCTTCCAGCGCCCCAATGCTGTGGGTGAAAAAGGTGCTTTGAAGGTGTACGGCAAAGGTGAAAAAGTGCAGTTCGACATGAACCGCGTTTAATCCGAGCCCATACAAAAACGTTTTTGAAAGTGTTGTGCAGCAAGGTTCCCGGTGGTCTTTGCTGCAACCAAAATTTGACCCCACCGTTGCTTTAATTTCTGGAGACTCACATGTCCGGTATCAACTACAGCGAAAAAATTCCTAACAACGTCAACTTGTCCGAAGACCGCACATTGCAGCGCGCCTTGGAACAGTGGCAGCCCAACTTCATCAACTGGTGGGATGACATGGGCCCAGAAGGCTCGAAAGACATGGACGTGTACTTGCGTACCGCTGTCAGCGTTGACCCACAAGGTTGGGCACAGTTTGGTCACGTCAAAATGCGCGACTACCGTTGGGGCGTGTTCTTGAACCCCGGCGAACAAGACCGCACCATTCATTTCGGCGATCACAAAGGTGAAAAAGCTTGGCAAGACGTGCCAGGTGAGCACCGCGCCAACCTGCGCCGCATCATCGTGACGCAAGGCGACACCGAGCCAGCATCTGTGGAGCAGCAACGCCACTTGGGTTTGACTGCACCTAGCATGTACGACCTGCGCAACCTGTTCCAAATTAACGTGGAAGAAGGCCGTCACTTGTGGGCCATGGTGTACTTGTTGCATAAATACTTCGGCAAAGATGGCCGCGAAGAAGCCGATGCTTTGTTGCAACGTAACAGCGGCAACGAAGACAATCCCCGCATCTTGCAAGCCTTCAACGAGAAGACACCCGACTGGTTGTCCTTCTTCATGTTCACGTACTTCACAGACCGTGACGGCAAGTTTCAGTTGTGTGCTTTGGCCGAATCTGCCTTTGACCCCTTGGCACGTACCACCAAGTTCATGTTGACCGAAGAAGCGCACCACATGTTTGTGGGCGAGTCTGGTGTGAGCCGTACCATCCAGCGTACCGTCGATGTGATGAACCAACTCAAAACAGACGACGTGGCCAAACTGCGTGCTGCAGGCGTGATCGATTTGCCCACCATTCAGCGTTACATCAACTTCCACTTCTCCGTCACCATCGATTTGTTCGGTGCCGACGAGTCTTCCAACGCTGCTACTTTCTACAGCTCAGGCCTCAAAGGCCGCTACGAAGAAGGCAAGCGCAACGATGACCACGTTTTGAAGGGCAACACCTACAAGATTTTGGCCGTTGAAGAAGGCAAGCTGATTGAAAAAGAAGTGCCTATGTTGAACGCTTTGAACGAAGTTCTGCGTGACGACTACATCACCGATTCCAAAGGCGGCATTGAGCGTTGGAACCGCGTGATTGAAAAGGCTGGCATTTCCTTCAAGCTGACAGCCCCTCACAAAGCTTTCCACCGCAACATCGGTTCTTTGTCTGGCTCCAAAATCACGCCCGATGGCCGTGTAGTCACCAGCGAAGAGTGGATGGCCAAAGTGGGCGAGTGGTTGCCGACCAACGAAGACCGCGCTTATGTGGCCAGCCTGATGGGCCGCGTCACAGAGCCAGGTAAGTTTGCCAACTGGATTGCCCCTCCTGTGATGGGCATTAACCGCCAGCCTGTAGACTTCGACTACGTTCGTTTCAGCTGAGATCTAAACCAGATCCAACACACACGCCATGACCACAGAAGCCGTTTTAATTCAGCAACACCTGATTGATCCCGAGATCTGCATCCGTTGCAACACTTGCGAGGCCACTTGCCCCGTAGGCGCCATCACGCACGATTCTCGGAATTATGTGGTCGATGCTGACAAGTGCAATCTGTGCATGGCCTGTGTGCCACCTTGCCCCACGGGCTCAATTGACAACTGGCGCAGCATGCCCAAGGTCAAGGCTTATTCCACGGAAGAGCAATTGACGTGGGATGAGTTGCCTCCGGCCTTGAGCGCTGCTGACCTCCAAGCCATGGGCGTGGACGATCAAGCAGTTGCTGTAGCACCTGCTGCAGAAGCAGCACCAGCCCAAGCCGTCAACGCTTCAGGAGAAGCGGTTTTCAATTCAGCGGCCTATGGTTCGACTTTGCCCCCTTGGTCTGCAGCCCACGCTTACACCAACTTGTACGGCCCTAAAACGCCCACACAAGCCACCGTGGTTGGCAACTTCAAAGTCAATGAGGCGGGAACAGCCAACGAAACCCATCACATCGTGATTGATTTCGGCAGCATGCCTTTCCCAGTTTTAGAGGGCCAGTCTGTGGCCATCGTGCCGCCTGGCGTCGATGCATCTGGCAAGCCTCACCACGCCCGTCAATATTCCATTGCCAGCCCACGCAATGGTGAACGCGCGGGTTACAACAATGTGTCTTTGACCGTGAAGCGTGTGGTGGAAGATCACGAAGGCAAACCTGTCAAAGGCGTGTGTTCTAACTATCTGTGCGATGTGAAAGTGGGCGATACGGTTCAAGTGATTGGCCCGTTTGGCAGCAGTTTCCTGATGCCCAACCACCCCAAGTCCAACATCGTCATGATTTGCACCGGCACAGGCAGTGCACCCATGCGCGGCATGACCGAGTGGCGCCGTCGCTTGCGTCAAACGGGCAAGTTTGAAGGCGGCAAACTGATGTTGTTCTTCGGTGCGCGCACCCAAGAAGAGTTGCCTTACTTTGGTCCCTTGCAAAAGTTGCCCAAAGATTTCATTGACATCAGCTTTGCGTTCTCACGCACGCCGGGCCAGCCCAAGCGTTACGTGCAAGACGCCATGCGCGAGCGAGCCGCCGACTTGGTGGCACTCCTCAAAGACCCCAACACTTATTTCTATGTGTGTGGCTTGAAGAGCATGGAAGAGGGCGTGGTCTTGGCTTTGCACGATGTGGCCACCCAAGCCGGTCTCAATTGGGATCAATTGGGTGCGACACTCAAAAAAGAAGGCCGCTTGCACCTCGAAACTTATTGAGTTTCAGAAGTTTCGCACCGCCTGAAAGGCGGACAAGCGCCAATGACTTTGAATCATTGGTACTATCCGCCCATGAGTTCCAGACCCTCCATTGATGTTGCCGTTGTCATGCGCCGTGAGCGTGTGCAGGGTGACATGGCCAAATGGCAGACTTGGCGCTGGGTTTTAGACGACGTCACGCCCCAAGAAGAAGGCTTTGGCACCAGCCCCAAATGCCTGCGCGATGGCGATGATGGTGCGCTTTGGCTGTTCCCCAATTTCAAAGTTGAGCTTTACCCAGACGACGCTGAAGGGTATCTGCTCAACGTGACCTCGCCCAATCCTTGTTTCTTTGTGATGTGGCGCATGGAAGAGCAAGAGTCTTTGAGTGAAGATCTGGTGGCTGTGCCCGAACGCGTATCGCTCAGTTATCACGACGCTGGCCGATGGCTGGATGCGCAAGAAACCATCGAGCAAGTACCGGCTTCCGCCGACATCGTTGAATGGGTTCGCGAGTTTGCCAAGCAGCACTACACGCCCGAGGTGAAGCGTCGGCAACGGCCCCAAAGTTTTCAAGCCCTCACAGATCGTTTTGGCCAACCCGCCAAAGTGACCACCAGCGATCGCTCTGGCCGAAAGGTGGACGGCACATGAGCGAGAACGAAGGTGGATTTTTCAGTCGATGGTCGCAGCGCAAGCAGGCTGTGAAAGCGGGCCTTGTTGCAGAAGATAGAGTAGAGAAAAAACTACAAGAGCCAGTTCAAACCAAGGCGGCACCTCTTGCAACCGCTCATCAAGCTGCTGCTGAAAGCAAGGCTGAGCCTGTCAAGTTGCCGACCTTGGCCGATGTCGAACAACTCACCCCCCAATCAGATTTTTCATCCTTCATGACCCAAGGCGTGACGCCTGAAGTTCGCAATGCCGCCATGAAAAAGCTGTTTACCGACCCCCACTACAACGTGATGGACGGCTTAGACATTTACATTGGCGACTACAACACGCCAGACCCCATGCCAGCCGGCATGTTGGCCAAAATGGTGGGTGCGCAATTCTTAGGTTTGGTCAAAGCCCCCGAAGATGTGGCACAGTCCAACCCACTTGAAACGCCAATTCAAAATTTACCAGAGACAAGCTTGACTGCCCAAGCAGACAACTTAAACACCTCAGAGCCCCTTGAAAATAACTCGGCACAACATGACCACACTCATTTGCGATTGCAACCAAACCATGCCCCTGCAGACCCAGAAGTTGGGTCAGGCGCTGGGTGAATCGCTGACACTTCACAGTACCCTTTGCCGCAGAGAAGCGGGCGCATTTCAAAAGGCCATTCAGTCGGGTCAAGAGGTGGTGGTCGCTTGCACGCAAGAGAAAAAGCTTTTCTCCGAATTGGCTTCTCAAACTGAAGGCGCCACGTCCCCCATCAAATTTGTGAACATTCGGGAGGCTGGCGGATGGAGCAGCGAAGCGCAAAACGCTTCGCCCAAATTGGCGGCCTTGTTGGCCGCGGCACATTTGCCCGAACCCGATCCAGTACCTGCCGTGCCCTTCAAGAGTGAAGGGCGATTGCTCATCATTGGCTCGCTCGATCAAGCTGAGAAAGCAGCCGCCATGGTGGCCGATGTTTTGCAAGTGACTATTTTTGCGCAAGGTGCTGGCGAAGCTGGTGGTTCACAAGAACGTCAATTTCCAATTGTTGCTGGGCAATTGCAAAGCTTGAGTGGCTGGTTAGGTGCATTTGATGTGTCTTGGACCGACAGCAATCCAATCAACTTGGATTTGTGCACACGCTGCAATGCCTGTGTGCAGGCTTGCCCCGAAAACGCCATTGGCTTGGATTACCAAATTGACATGAACCTGTGCAATGCCAGCCGCGCTTGCGTCAAGGTGTGTCAATCGGCAGGCGCCATTGATTTCAACCGCGTGCCTTCTGAAACCTCAGAAAAATTCGATCTCATCTTAGACCTTCGTCCAGCGGGAGCGACTGGACCTCAGTTTTTGCAACACGCCCCCCCGCAAGGCTATTTCAAATGGGATGGCCGCGATCTGACGACGCTCATCAAATTGCGCGACATGGTAGGCGAGTTTGAAAAACCCAAATTTTTTGCCTACAAGCAAAAACTTTGTGCGCACAGTCGTAACGAAACCGTGGGTTGCAATGCCTGCGTTGACATTTGCTCTGCAGAAGCCATTTCAAGTGACAAGTCGCGCCAACAAATCAAGGTGAACCCCAATTTGTGCGTAGGTTGCGGCGCTTGCACCACTGTTTGCCCAACGGGTGCTTTGACATATGCCTACCCCAAGGCCCAAGAGCAAGGCTCGAAAATCAAAACGCTGCTGTCTACCTACCATGCGGCGGGCGGCAAAGACGCTGTGCTGATGTTGCACAGCCAAGAGGCCGGACTCAAAGTGGTGGAAGAACTGGGCCGTGCAGCGCAACTCAGATTGGCCAAGGGTATGCCTGCCAATGTCATTCCCATGTCTTTGTGGCACACCGCCAGTTTGGGTTTGGAAGTTTGGCTAACGGCCGTGGCCTATGGTGCGCACCAGGTCTTGGTGCTCTGCACAAACGAAGAAGCACCTCAATACTTGGAAGGGCTGGAGGCGCAAATGGCCGTGGCCCAGAGCTTGTTGGCGGGCCTAGGCTACGAAGGCGTTCATTTCCAAATTGTGCGTGCCAAAAACGGCATGGATTTAGATGCTGGCTTGCAAGCCAACAACGCATCAAAAGCACAAGCCAAATGGAAGAAGCAAGTGCCAGCCGTGTATGCCAAGTACGCAGTGGCGCCCGAAAAGCGCAGCACTCTGGAGTTGGCACTTGACCATTTGAGTGAGCATGCGCCCTTAGCTTTGCAAGCCGACAACAGTGTCATTTCGTTGCCTGCTGCATCACCTTTGGGCACACTGAAAGTGAATGCAGACAAATGCACTTTGTGCCTCAGTTGTGTGAGCGCATGCCCTGCCAGCGCACTTCAAGACAATCCTGATTTGCCGCAACTTCGTTTTATTGAAAAGAACTGCGTGCAGTGCGGCTTGTGTGCCACTACGTGCCCAGAAGACGCCATTGAGTTGATTCCCCGATTCTTGCGAACACCTGAGCGCAAGCAAGCGCAAGTTTTGAACCAATCGCAACCTTATGGCTGCGTGAAATGCGGCAAACCTTTTGGCACCTTGAAGGCCATTGAGGCCATGTTGGGCAAACTGGCGGGCCACAGCATGTTCCAAGGTGCGGCTTTAGAGCGCCTCAAAATGTGTGGTGATTGCCGTGTCATCGACATCTATTCCAATTCGGATGAGGCCAAAATTGCCAACATCCCTCCCAAATCTTGAAGAAATCAACATGACTTCCAATTTGTCATCGTCCTCAGCCCTCGACGAAGAAACAGCCCGCGCTGAAATTTATGGTCTGCTGGCGCAATTGTTTTATCAAGTGCCCAGTCCTGAGTTTTTAGCCCAGTTGCGAGTAGCCGTGACGGATGCGCCAGTGGCTGGCGGATTTTTGGAAGAGCCATGGCGTCAACTCGTTGAGGCATCTAGAGTGTCAACCGATGATGACATTGCCGCGGAATTTAACCACTTGTTTGGGGGTGTTGGCAAGCCTGAGGTTTACCTTTATGCCTCGCATTACATGAGTGGATTTTTGAACGACAAACCCGTGGCCAGGCTGCGTGAAGACTTGACGGCATTGGGTTTGGAACGTGACGACAGCATGTCGGAGACAGAAGACCACTTTGCGTGTTTGTGTGAAGTGATGCGCTATTTGATTGCGGGCGACGATGTGACGGTCTCCAATTTGACGCATCAAAGAGAGTTCTTTGCCAAGCACATTCAGCCTTGGGCTCAAGAAATGACCGAGGTCATTGCCAAACACCCACGCGCCAAATTCTTTGGGCAACTGGCAGAATTCACCCAAGCGTTTTTGAACATTGAAACGCAAGGTTTTGATTTGCTGACCTAAAGCAAGCTTCTGTCAAGAAAGCGCACTCGTCTAAGGGTTTCCCCATTGTGCGTGATTGACAAGATGATACGATCGAGAACCTATGCAAAGTATTTCCTAAGCATCTTCAGAGGAAGCATTCATGAGTTCTCAAAATCCAAAAGTTTCACGTCGCACTTTGTTCGCAGGCGCCGGTACCGTGGGTGCTGTGGCAGTGGCCACGAGCATGCTGCCCCAAGTGCAAGATTTAGCACCACAATCTAGCAAAAAAGCCAAGCCAGAACGCGGTGGTGGCTACGAGCTCTCCGAGCACGTCAAGCGTTACTACAAGACCACTCTGGTCTAAGTCCTTTCTCAAACACTCACCTCTTCTGGAGAGTTTCATGTTGTTGACCAAAAAGAATTCAGGCGCCACAAGCGCTTCATCGCCCTTCGTGCACAGCTTGCGCCGCGGTCTCACACAGGCGTTGCCCACCTTAGACCGTCGCACCTTCTTGCGCCGTTCAGGTTTGGGTGTGGGTGTTGGCTTGGCTGCATCTCAACTTAGCCTTGTGAAAAAAGCACAAGCAGCTAGCACAGCAGGCATTGTGGGCGCTGGCAAAGTTGAAGTGAAGCGCACCATTTGCACACACTGCTCTGTGGGCTGTGCTGTCGATGCGGTTGTCGAAAACGGCGTTTGGGTTCGCCAAGAGCCCGTGTTTGATTCCCCTATCAATTTGGGCGCCCATTGCGCCAAGGGCGCGGCATTGCGCGAACACGGCCACGGCGAGTACCGCCTGCGCTACCCCATGAAACTGGTCAACGGCAAATACGAGCGCATTAGCTGGGACGTAGCCCTCAAAGAAATCAGCGAACGCATGATGGAGTTGCGCAAAGCCAGCGGCCCCGACAGCGTTTACTTCATTGGTTCTTCCAAGCACAACAACGAGCAAGCGTACTTGATGCGCAAGTTTGTCAGCTTCTGGGGCACCAACAACACCGATCACCAAGCGCGTATTTGCCACTCCACCACCGTTGCTGGTGTGGCCAATACATGGGGCTACGGCGCCATGACCAATTCGTACAACGACATGCAAAACAGCAAGTGCGCCATGTACATTGGTTCCAACGCTGCCGAAGCGCACCCCGTCAGCATGTTGCACATGTTGCATGCCAAAGAAAACGGCTGCAAGATGATCGTGGTCGATCCACGCTTTACACGCACGGCCGCCAAAGCCGACGAATACGTTCGCATTCGCTCTGGTACAGACATTCCTTTCTTGTTCGGCATCATCTATCACATCTTCAAAAATGGATGGGAAGACAAGAAGTACATCAACGATCGTGTTTATGGCATGGAGGCTGTCAAGGCCGAAATCATGGCCAAGTGGACGCCCGACAAGGTGGAAGAAGCTTGCGGCGTGAAAGAAGAGCAAGTTTTCAAAGTGGCCAAGATGCTGCACGAAAACAACCCCAGCACCGTTGTCTGGTGTATGGGTCAAACGCAGCACACCATTGGCAATGCCATTGTTCGTGCCTCTTGCATTTTGCAGTTGGCATTGGGCAACATTGGCA
>CAZJAL010000024.1:0-42795 GCA_964544175.1 uncultured Limnohabitans sp. | reverse complement strand
TCATGCCTTCTTCGCCCAGGTATGCACCCCAAGTCCATGCGGCCACCATCAGGTGGATGGTGTTGCCTTTGGGACTGACGCCCAGCTTTTGCGAACCAATCCATGTCAATGGACGGATGTAGCCGCTTTCCAAATTGTTTTCACGGACCACCGCTTTTTGGGCTTCGTTCACTTCTTCTTTGGTAAAAGGCAACTTCATGCGCAAAATTTTGGCGCTGTTGAACAAGCGGTCGGTGTGCTCTTGCAAACGGAAAATGGCAGTGCCATTGATGGTTTTGTAAGCACGAACGCCTTCGAAGGCACCACAGCCATAGTGCAGCGTGTGGGTCAGAACGTGGATCTTGGCGTCACGCCATTCGACCATCTTACCGTCCATCCAGATTTTGCCGTCACGGTCTTCCATTGAGGGGGTTGCGGTGCTCATTGTTTTGTCCTTTGTTGCCTGAATCGCAAAACTGTCATTTTACGAGGGTTCGGTGGGGATATTCAGGGAGATTCAGTTTGTCTGCGGTGATTCTTCGGTGTCGCTGACTGATGGACGGGTCAATTCCCACGCCTTTAGTTTTCCGCTTTGGAAGGTGCAGGTGACAAAAGAGTCGCCAGTGTCCGTCCATTTGAAAATTTCGGGCTGCTCATTTTCAGCAGACAGGCGCTCGCCCAAAGACTTGGTCATGGCGATGACGTGCATCAAGTTGACGCCTTTTTTGAGCTTGGCATTGAGCATGACGGCGCTGGCGACATGACCGATAGGGCGATTGCCCGCACGGCTGAGCACGGTCACCATGCGCGTGAAGTGGAGCAAGATCCACATCACAACTGCGCCACTGGCGATGGCGACGCCAGCCCATTGGTATTGGTGCCAAGCCCCAGCGATGAAAGCGATAACGCCGATGGGAATGAGAATTTGGGTGAAGTTCATGCGCCGATCTTAAAGTCCTCGAACGCAGTTCATGGCGTCTTCGATGCGGTCAACCGGGTAAATGGTGAGGCCTTCAAAGTTTTTGTCGTTCTTTTTGGGGGCATTGGCTTTGGGCACCACGGCCACGGTAAAGCCCAATTTGGCAGCCTCTTTGAGGCGCTCTTGGCCGCGGGGGGCTGGCCGCACTTCACCCGCCAAGCCCACCTCACCAAAGGCAATGAAACCCTTGGGCAAGGGCTTGCCACGCAGTGATGAAGTGATTGCTAACATTACCGCTAAGTCTGCTGCTGGCTCACTGATCCGAACGCCGCCTACGGCATTGACGAACACGTCTTGGTCCATGCAAGCCACCCCGGCATGGCGATGCAAGACCGCCAAGAGCATGGCCAAGCGGTCTCTTTCTAGGCCCACCGACAGCCTGCGCGGGCTGGGCCCACCACTGTCAACCAAAGCTTGAATCTCGACCAACAAAGGCCGGGTGCCTTCCAAAGTGACCATGACACAACTGCCCGCCACGGGCTCATCGTGTTGCGACAAAAAGATGGCGCTGGGGTTGGAAACACCTTTCAGGCCTTTTTCGGTCATGGCAAAAACGCCAATCTCGTTGACCGCGCCAAAGCGGTTTTTGATGGCCCGAATGAGTCTGAAGCTGCTGTGGGTGTCGCCTTCAAAGTACAAAACGGTGTCGACCATGTGCTCCAAAACACGGGGGCCTGCCAAAGCACCTTCTTTGGTGACGTGGCCCACCAAGACGATGGCCGTGCCGGTGGCTTTGGCCGCCCTTGTGAGGTGAGCGGCACATTCTCTGACTTGCGCCACCGAGCCTGGGGCCGAGGTGAGTTGGTCGGAATACACCGTTTGAATAGAGTCGATGACCGCAATGTGGGGCCGCTCGGTTTGCAATGTGGCCAGGATTTTTTCCAGCTGAATTTCGGCCAGCACCTGCACTTGGCTGTGGTCCAAGCCCAGACGTCTGGAGCGCAGGGCCACTTGGGCGCCGCTTTCTTCGCCCGTGACATACAAGGTGTTCATGCCCTTGCGTTGCAGTGCATCCAAGGCTTGCAACAGCAAGGTGGATTTGCCAATGCCCGGATCGCCGCCAATCAAGACCACGCCGCCTTCCACCACGCCGCCGCCCAAAGCACGGTCGAGTTCTTCAATGCCGGTGGGGCTGCGGTCGACATCGGTGGCTTCAATGTCGCCTAGTTTGGTGAGCTCTGAGGTTTTGGCCAGCGCTTGAAATTGGCTGGTGTAGCGGTTTTTGGCGCTGCCCCCCGCGTCGACCGTGCTTTCAATGAGGGTGTTCCAGGCGCCGCACGCGGGGCATTTGCCCAACCAGCGTGGAGTGGTGCCACCGCAATCGGTGCACGTGAAAATCGTTTTGTCTTTGGCCATGTTGCTAGCCTAACACCCTGTCGGGAACAAATTTGAAAAAGGCCAGATCATGCCCACCCTTGCAAGAGTTTGTGCGTGATGTCAGCCGCGGGCAAGGCTTCGCAATCGGAGGCGTTTTGGCCAGACCACAGAGGCGAATAGTCAGCGGAACCCTTGGCCTCTGCGGCGGCTCGTAAAGGCGCAACGGCGGCTGCGGCCAAAGGAAAGGCTGGCGCCTCTGAGTTGAGGGGCCCAAAGTCTTGCATGAACTTGTTCACGATACCGCGCGCAGGGCGGCCACTGAACAGGTTGGTCAAGGCGGTATGGCGAGCGGCCTCTGACAACAGGGCTTGCCGGTGCAAGGTACTGGTGGTGGCTTCGTGGCTGGTTAAGAACGCCGTGCCCACTTGTACCGCACTGGCGCCCAAGGCCTTGGCTGCGCTAACAGCTGCAGCGCTAGAAATACCGCCTGCCGCGATCACGGGCAGCTTCACCGCTTTCACCATTTGAGGCAGCAAAGACAAAGTGCCCACTTGGGTACTTAGATCTTCTGTGAGAAACATGCCGCGATGGCCACCCGCTTCAAGGCCTTGGGCAATGATGGCGTCTGCGCCGTGTTGTTCTAGCCATTGGGCTTCTGACACCGTGGTGGCAGACGACCAAATTTGAAGGCCCCAAGCTTTGAGTTGCTGCACCCATTCGGCTTTGGGCAAACCAAAATGAAAGCTGACCACGGTTGGTTTGAAGTGGCCCATGAGCGATAGGCTTTCCTCGCTGAACGGTGCGCGGCCAGGGCCAGAACCCACAGACAGGGGATCGATGCCGTACGACTGATAAACCGATGAAAGCTTGAGACGCCAAGCAGACTCTTTTTCTGGTTGGGCTGACGGCGGCGTGTGGCAAAAGAAATTGACGTTGACCGGCAGGAAGTTTCCCCATGCAGTGGCGTTGATGTCTGCCGCGACGGCCATTTGAAAGGCCGTCAATTCTTTGTGCAGTTGATCGGCATTCAACATGGCTGCAGGAAGACTGCCGAGGCCACCAGCTTTAAAAACGGCCGCAGCCAACAAGTGGTTTTGCGATCCGGCCATGGGCGCTTGGACCAATCGGATGGGGTGGGCTTCAAAAAAAGACGTTTGCATGGCTCAATTATTCCCTTTGCAAAGGCTCACTGTGCAAGCCTGCACAGCAAATTCTGGCAAGAGAGCGGGTTAACCCGATTTCGCGTCTCTTTGAAATTAATTTAACATGTTAAATAAATCAAGACGACATGAAAAAACAAGCTTTCGTTCACCGCAATTTGCCTCGTCTGCTGCTTCAAGCACGCGAGGCGGTGATGACGCACACCCGCCCCAGTCTTCGAGAACATGGGCTGTCTGACCAGCAATGGCGAGTGTTGCGTGTATTGGGTGAGCACGCCAACAGCACAGAGGAAGCGGAGGGCGTAGAAACAGGCCGTGTTGCACGGGAGGCCTTTTTACTAGGACCTAGCTTGACGGGTGTTCTCACGCGGATGGAGCGCGATGGCTTGATTGAGCGCAGCCGCTGCTCACAAGATGCTCGCAGAACCGTGGTGCGCGCTACAAAGCTAGGCTTGTCAAAAGTGGCCAAGTTGTCAGAAGCCATTGAGGCGCACTACGCCTGGATGGAAAGTGAACTGGGCAAACAAAAATTAGCGCAGTTGTATCAATTGTTAGATGCCGTGATTCAGCTGGAGACCTCTCCAATGGACGAGGCGGTAGAAGAAATGGAATGAGCAAGATGAATCAAAACTCAAACAGCGACACACGCTTTTGGCCGCAGGGCACGGTGTATGGCGCCTTGCTGAATTTTCAGCAAGAGTGGAATTTAAGAGCGCCGCAAATGCCTGAAGCGCCGCACAAAGGTGCGCCTAAAGTACCTGTGCTGTTCATCAAAACAGCGAATACGTTTACGGGTGCTGGTGGCAGCATTGCGTTGCCAAGTTTTGTGCCCGAAGTAGACATTGGCGCCAATTTGGCGTGGGTGTTCGGTGCCGATGCAAAACCCGCAGCCTGTGTATTGGTCAATGATGTGTCCATTCCGCACGAGAGCTATTACAGACCGCCTGTGAAGTTCAAATGTGTCGATGGCTTCTTGGGCGTGGGCGCCAAAGCACTGGGCATTGCGCAGGTCAAGACCGACTCGGTGGTACTCACCGTCAAGGTGAATGGCAAAGAGGTACAGCGTGTGAACTACGCAGACACTGTGCGCAAATCACAAACATTGCTGTCAGACATTTCTGAGTTCATGACGTTTCAAGAAGGCGATGTGTTGTTGCTCGGCAGCGACTGCTTGTCCGATGGCAAACGCCCTCGCGCCAAGGTAGGCGATGTGGTGGAAATTTCGGCCGATGGTTTTGACACCTTGGTCAACACATTCGTGGGAGGTGCCATATGAAACACGCACGCATTGCATGGGCTGGCGCCATTCACGAAGCCGTTGAATCGGACGGCGAGTTGTTGCTTACGCGCAGCCCTTGGCCTGGCAAACGTTTGAAGTTTGACGAAGTGGTGTGGTTGCCGCCTTTGGCGCCTGTGCCGCAGGCCAGAACCATTTTGGCTTTGGGTTTGAATTACGCCGATCACGCCAAAGAGTTGGCGTTCAAAGCGCCTGAAGAGCCTTTGGTGTTTGTCAAAGGTGAAGCGTCTTTGATCGGTCACAAGGCCATCACACGCCGGCCGCAGGGCGTAGCCTACATGCACTACGAGTGCGAGTTGGCCGTGGTCATTGGCCGCACCGCCAAGCATGTGAAAAAAGAAAATGCGTACGACTATGTGGGCGGCTACACCGTGGCCAACGATTACGCCATACGTGACTATTTAGAAAATTGGTACCGCCCCAACTTCCGTGTGAAGAATCGCGATACCTGCACGCCCATTGGACCATGGTGGGTGGACGCCAAAGATATTCACGATGCCTACGGCAGCCCCATGAATTTGAGTTTACAAACCACAGTCAATGGCCAAGTGACACAAAGCGGCCACACGCGCGACATGATTTTTGACGTGCCCACTTTGATTGAATACTTCAGTGCATTCATGACGCTTCAACCCGGAGATTTGATTTTGACCGGAACGCCCGATGGCGTGGTGAATTGCAATGTGGGCGATGTGATCGTCACTCGCATTGAAGGGGTTGGTGAATTGGTCAACACCTTGGGTGAGTGAATCCTGTCAAACCAAGAACAGAATAAAGGAACAAAGACATGCGCATCGACCATTTGATTGACGGCAAAGCCGTTGCCAGCTCACACACATTTGAAACGCGCGACCCTGCCACACAAGAAGTGTTGGCCGAAGTCTCCTCGGGAGGCGCCGAAGAAGTCAACCAAGCCGTGGCTTCAGCCAAAGCGGCTTTTCCAAAATGGGCTGGCACACCTGCCACAGAGCGCGCCAAGATCATGCGCAAGTTGGGTGAACTCATCACCAAACATGTGCCCCAAATTGCAGAAACAGAAACGCGCGATTGCGGTCAAACCATTTCGCAAACGGGCAAGCAATTGGTGCCGCGCGCAGCTGACAATTTTTCTTACTTTGCAGAGATGTGCACCCGCGTGGACGGTCACACCTATCCCACGCCTACCCATTTGAATTACACGCTGTTTCACCCTGTGGGTGTTTGCGCGTTGATCAGTCCTTGGAATGTGCCCTTCATGACCGCCACTTGGAAAGTGGCGCCTTGCTTGGCCTTTGGCAACACGGCCGTGTTGAAGATGAGCGAGTTGTCGCCCATGTCGGCCGCACGATTGGGCGAGTTAGCTTTGGAAGCAGGCGTGCCACCCGGCGTGTTGAATTTGGTCCACGGTTATGGCCGCGATGCAGGCGAGCCCTTGGTGTCGCACCCAGATGTGCGCGCCATTTCATTTACAGGTTCCACCGCCACAGGCAATCGCATTGTGCAAAGTGCAGGCCTCAAAAAGTTCAGCATGGAACTGGGCGGTAAATCGCCGTTTGTGATTTTTGAAGATGCCGATTTGCCACGCGCCTTAGATGCTGCAGTGTTCATGATTTTCAGCAACAACGGTGAGCGTTGTACAGCGGGCAGTCGCATCTTGGTGCAGCAAAGCATCTACGCAGACTTCGTGCAAAAGTTCACGGAGCGCGCCAAGCGCATTTCAGTGGGCGATCCATTGGACGAAAATACCATCGTGGGTCCCATGATCAGCCAAGCGCATTTGGCCAAAGTCAAAAGCTACATTGAGTTGGGTCCTAAAGAGGGCGCCACGATGTTGTGCGGTGGTTTGGACAAACCCTCCTATGCGGTGGATTTACCAGACCGCGTGAAGAACGGAAACTTTGTGTGGCCCACGGTGTTTGCTGATGTCGACAACCGCATGAAGATTGCGCAAGAAGAAATCTTTGGCCCTGTGGCTTGCATCATTCCGTTCCGCGACGAAGCCCATGCCATTGAATTGGCCAACGACATTCAATACGGTTTGTCCAGTTATGTGTGGACCGAAAACATTGGCCGCGCGCACCGCGTGGCCGCAGCGGTAGAAGCCGGCATGTGTTTTGTGAACAGCCAAAACGTGCGCGATTTGCGTCAACCCTTTGGCGGCACCAAGGCCAGCGGCACTGGCCGCGAAGGCGGCACTTGGAGCTATGAAGTTTTTTGCGAACCTAAAAACGTAGCGGTGTCGATGGGCTCGCACCACATACCTCATTGGGGAGTTTGAGCATGGGACAAGTGTCACTCGCGGCCAAAATCACGCACGTACCGTCCATGTATTTGAGCGAGTTGGACGGACCGCAAAAAGGCACGCGCCAAGCCGCCATCGATGGCCACCACGAAATTGACAGACGCTGCCGCGCCTTGGGTGTAGACACCATCGTGGTGTTTGACACGCACTGGTTGGTCAACTCTGCGTATCACTTGAACAATGCAGTGCATTTCAAAGGCAACTACACCAGCAATGAATTGCCGCACTTCATCAGCAACATGCCGTACGAGTACGACGGCAACCCAGCACTGGGGCACATCTTGGCCAAGGCCTGCAATGAAGCAGGCGTCACAACCTTGGCGCACGAGCACACCAGCTTGGCTTTGGAGTACGGCACGCTGGTGCCCATGCGCTACATGAACGCCGATCGGCACTACAAAGTGATTTCGGTCTCTGCGCTTTGCATGGTTCATTCATTGGCCGAAAGTGCGCAATTGGGTTGGGCCATGCGCCGCGCGGTAGAGCAGCACTACGATGGCAAGGTGGCTTTCTTTGCCAGCGGCTCCTTATCGCATCGCTTTGCACAAAATGGTTTGGCGCCAGAGTACGCCAACAAAATGTGGAGTCCATTTTTAGAGCAGTTAGACCACGGCGTGGTTGAAATGTGGCAGCGCGGCGATTGGAAAACCTTTTGCGCCATGCTGCCTGAATACGCAGCCAAAGGCCATGGGGAAGGTTTCATGCACGACACTGCCATGTTGCTTGGCTTGTTGGGCTGGGACCAGTACCAAGGCAAAGCTGAAGTGGTCACGCCCTATTTTCCCAGCTCGGGCACAGGACAAATCAATGTGGTGTTTCCCGTCAGCCCAGTCACAGATGAGGCGGGCCAATTGCTAACTTCGCTCAATCTCAAGACTTTGAAAGATCCGTCGGCAGTTTATGCAGCGGGTGCCAGCCGTTTGTAATTCACACTGAAAGTTTCTCATGCCTCATTTAGTCATTCTTTACACCGGACAGCTCGACACCGAAACCAATATGAAAGTCTTGTGCCGTGACTTGGCCGATGCCATGCTCACCGTGGTCGACGAAGCCGGTAAACAAGTTTTTCCGACGGGCGGTACGCGGGTGTTGGCGTATCCTGCACCTCACTATGCTGTGGCCGATGGCGGCACGGCAGGCCGCCAAGCCGCAAAGTTTGACAACAACCCGCATGGGGGCTCTGAAGATTACGCATTTGTCTATTTGAACGTGCGCATGGGCAAGGGCCGAAGCGAAGCCACTCAACAGCGGGCTGGTGAGTTGTTGGTTGAGGTCACTAAAAAACACTTTGCGGACGTCTTTGCCAGACGGCATATTGGCATCACTTTGCAAATTGATGTGGGTCCCGAAGTGTTTGACAACAAACACAGCAATATCCATCCTTTGTTTGCGGCCCTTTGAAAGTACGCCATGTTTGATTCCCAACGCATTGCAGAACTGGCCGCTGAATTGCAGCAAGCGCAAACCACGCGCAAGCAAGTTGAGCATTTTTCCAAACGCTTTCCGGGCATGACCATTGAAGATGGCTACCGTGTGAGCCGTGCTTGGGTGGCCTTGCAATTGGCACAAGGTCGACAAGTGATTGGCCACAAAATTGGTCTCACCTCGCGTGCCATGCAACAGGCCAGTCAAATTGATGAACCCGATTACGGCACCTTGCTCGACAGCATGTTGTACACCTGCACGCCAGGCAAAGTCTTAGACATTGCCTACACAGACTTTGTCGTGCCACGCGTAGAAGTTGAGTTGGCCTTTGTCTTGAAAAAGGATTTGCAAGGCCCCAACGTCACCGTTGAAGAAGTCTTGGCTGCCACTGAGTACGTCACACCCGCCATCGAAATCATCGATTCACGCATTGAGCAATTTGACCGTCACACCAAAGTCATGCGGAAAGTGTTTGACACCATCAGCGACAACGCAGCCAATGCCGGCATTGTGGTGGGTGCAGAAAAAGTCAATCCACTGAGCACCAATTTGCCTTGGTGCGGTGCCATTCTCAAATTGAATGGTGTGGTGGAAGAAACGGGTTTGGCGGCGGGTGTGCAAGGCCACCCTGCCGTGGGCATTGCTTGGCTGGCCAACAAGTTGGCGCCTTGGGGTGAACATTTGAAGGCCGGTCAAATTGTGTTGGCCGGCTCATTCACCAAACCAGTGCCTGCCAAAGTGGGCGATGTGTTCGACGCAGACTACGGCCCCTTAGGTCGTCTGCAATTTAAATTCAACTGAAAGAAGCCACATGAAAACTCCTGTCAATCGTTTCAAAAAAGCCATCTCTGAAAAGCAAGCGCAAATTGGTTTGTGGGTAGGCTTGGCCAACAGCTACAGCGCAGAGATTTGCGCCATGGCCGGCTTCGATTGGTTGCTGATCGATGGCGAACATGCGCCGAACAATTTGCAAAGCATTCAGCAGCAGCTTCAAGCCATTGCAGCCTATCCTGTGAACAATGCGATTGCACGTGTACCGGTAGGTGACGCGGCATTGATCAAGCAATATTTGGATTTGGGTGCAGAAACCCTGTTGATTCCCATGGTGGACACACCCGAACAAGCTGCGCACTTGGTGCAGGCCATGCGTTATCCACAGAACGATGGCAAGGGCGGTATCCGCGGCATGGGGGGTGCACGTGCTTCTCGTTGGGGGATGTTTCCCAACTACACCAAAGAGGCCAACGAACATGTTTGCTTATTGGTTCAGGCCGAAACACGTGAAGCTTTAAAAAATCTCGATGCGATTGCCAACACGCCTGGTGTGGATGGTGTGTTCATTGGCCCCGCTGACTTGTCTGCGTCTTTGGGCCATGTGGGCGATCCCAATCACCCCGAAGTTCAGGCCGCCATTGAAGATGCCATTGCACGCATTTTGAAGGCAGGCAAAGCGCCTGGCATATTGACGTCGGACGAAGCACAAGCCAAACATTATTTGGCCTTGGGCGCTTTGTTTGTGGCAGTCGGTTTAGACACCCAAATTTTGGTGCGCCAAACCGCGGCCTTGGTTAAAAAATTCAAGCCCAATGCCGGCATTGAGTTGCCCACGTCTGGCCAGGTGTATTGACCATGTTGACGCATCAGTTACCGCCAGTTCGGTCATTGCATCACGAAGTGCACCCCAAAGAATGGGAGGCGCGTGTGCAGTTGGCTGCATGCTACCGGGTGTTTGCTTTTTTGGGCTGGACCGAGATGATTTACAACCACATCACCTTGCGTTTGCCGCAAGAAGTGAGTGGCTCACAAAAACAATTCTTAATCAACCCTTTTGGTTTGCATTACAGCGAAGTCACTGCCAGTAATTTGGTGAAGATTGACATTCAGGGCAAGGTCTTGGATGGCTCACCCTATCCTGTCAACCCAGCAGGCTTTACTGTGCATGCCGCCATTCACGATGGCCTGCCTGGGGCGCATTGCGTGATGCACACGCACACCACAGCAGGCATTTCGGTGGCATGTTTGAAAGATGGTTTGCAACAAACCAATTTCTACACAGCGCAATTGCACGACATGATTGCGTACCATGACTTTGAAGGCATCACCATTCACGGTGAAGAAGCGCCCCGTTTGCTCAGCAGTATTGGCAACAAGCAAGCGGTCATTTTGCGCAACCATGGTTTGTTGTCTTGGGGCGCCACACTGCCGCAAACTTTCGCCATTTTGTGGACGTTGCAGCGCGCCTGTGAAATTCAACTCGCTACGTTCAGCATGGGCGGCCCACAAGCTGTCATTCCAGTGAGTGAAGCCATTGCTGCCAAATGCACGCGCGACGCACTGCAGTTCAATCCCAATCATGGTGCCGGCACCGATGTGCTTGACGCCCTCATCAGACAAGTAGACCGCAGTTTGGTGCGACCCGAAGAAAGCTATCGTTTATGAAAGTTTGCATTTTTGGCGCAGGCGCCATTGGTGGTTGGATCGGTGTGCATTTGGCTCAAACCGGTCACGAGGTGAGTGTGGTGGCCCGCGGTACCACCATAGACGCTTTGCAAAAAAACGGCCTGCAGTGTGTGCAAACGCAAGCACCAGATACTCGCCTAAAGGCAGATGTCAAAGTGTCTGCGCAGCCTGCAGACTTAGGTCCTCAAGATTTGGTCATTGTGGCGGTCAAGGCGCCCGCCATGGCCGATGTTGCAAAAGGCATTGCACCTTTGTTGGGCCCCAACACCATGGTCATGACGGCCATGAACGGTGTGCCTTGGTGGTTCTTTCAGGGTTTTGGTGGCACATTGCAGGGCACAACGCTTAACACCATCGATCCAGATGGGCTAATTGCCAAAGCCATCCCAGCCCATCATGTGCTTGGCTGTGTGGTGCATGCCAGTTGTTCACTCGATGCACCGGGGGTGGTGCGGCATCACTTTGGCCAAGGCTTGATTCTGGGCGAGCCTGCTGAACAAAATGGCAAGGTCAGCACACGCATACAACAGTTGGTGGCCGATTTGCAGGCAGCAGGTTTTAACGCCAGTGCCTCTGCACAAATTCAAAAAGACGTTTGGTACAAACTGTGGGGCAACATGACGGTGAACCCCATCAGTGCCATCACAGGCGCCACCACCGATCTCATTTTGAAAGACGATCTGGTACGCGACTTTGTCTCGAAGGTGATGCTAGAAGCCAAAGCCATTGGTGAAAAAATTGGCATCCCCATTGCCCAAACGCCCGAAGACAGGCATGCGGTCACCATGAAGCTTGGCGCCTTCAAAACCTCCATGTTGCAAGACGTAGAAGCCAGAAAAACAGTAGAGCTAGACGCGCTGGTCAGCAGCGTGCAAGAGTTGGGTCAATTGACCCAAATCAGCACGCCTTACACCGACGCGCTGTTGGGCCTCAGTCGATTGCATGCTCAAGTGCGTGGCCTTTATCCCGCACCGTGAACGCATGACTGAGCAAACCAAAGCCCTGTCTGTGACGGCGTTTGCCACCTTGTTGTTGGTGGCCTTCATGATGGGCGCCAACCATGTTGCGGCACGCTTTGCCTTCAACCACGGCGTCGATGTGATCACGGCTGTGAGCTTTCGAAGCGCCTTGACAGCTTTGGTGGTGGGTTTGATTTTGTGGCAGCAGAAAGTGCAAATTCAACTCTCGCCGCGTCACAAGAAATACTTGCCCCTCATCGGCTTGATCATTGCTGTTCAGAGCGTGTGTTTGTATTCTGCAGTGGCCAGATTGCCTGTGGCTTTGGCCTTGCTGGCTTTCAACACTTATCCGCTGTCCACAGCATTTTGGGCGCGCGTCCTCTACAAGCACCAACCCGAAAAAGCGGTGCTCTGGAGCATGCCTGTCATCTTGGTTGGCTTGGCTTTGGCCTTGGATGTATTGGGTGCGGCTTCTGGCTTGGGCGCCTCCGAACACTGGTCGCAAATTGGCAGTGGTGTGGCGTTTGCCTTGGCGGCCTCTGCCACCTTTGGCTTGGCCTTGGTCTACACCCAACACGAAACTGCCGGTTTAGATGGCCGTTTGCGTACCTTTTCTTCAATGTCTTTGGTCGGTGTATTGGCTGTGGCAGCGGCCTTTAGCCAAGGCGGCTTTCATTTGCCCAATGCGCCAGCAGGCTGGTGGGGCTTGGGCATGTTGACCTTTTTGTATGGTACGGCGTTCACCATTTTGTTCACGGTGCTACCTCGTTTGGGCGTGGTGGGCAACTCGGCCATCATGAACGTTGAGCCCGTCTTTGCCCTGGTCTTGGCGTGGGCCTTGTTAGACCAAGCCATTGCGCCCATTCAATTGGTCGGCGCAGTTTTGGTGGTGGGTACCGTGATTTGGCTGGGGCTGCGCAAACGTTAAGTTATCAAGGGGTGTCTCACTCGCCGATGCACCGCAAATATTATTGCTAGTCCAAGCCCTTTTTCAAAAGAAGCGCAGTGTCGTAAACCACATTTTTGGAAGCGCCAGTGATGTCGCTGGTTAGCTTCACAGCTGTTTTTAACGGCAACTCAGTGAGCAACAATTTCAAGGTGCGCAAACTGTTGGCGTCCAAAGCTTCGCTGATGTCTTGCTTGGGTTTGTCGATGGCGTGAATGATCAAGGCAAATTCACCGCGTACATGATCGGCTTTTTCTGCAAACCATGCGGGCAGTTTTTGGGCCTCGAGGGTGAGCACCGTTTCAAACTGCTTGGTCAACTCACGGCCTACCGTGATCAAGCGCGAACCCAAAACAGACAAAGCTTGTGCCAAAGCTTCAATGCGATGCGGCGCTTCAAGAAGCACCACGGCACGCGACTCGCCCTGAAGTGTTTCAATGGCGCGTTGGCGTTCTGCAGCCTTCGACGACAAAAAGCCAGAGAACACAAAACCGCCTTCACCCGTCATGCCTGCGGCACTGAGCAAGGCGGTCACGCTGCTTGCACCCGGTAGCGGCATGACTCTGTAGCCTGCCGCAGCCACGGCGGCCACCAAGCGTGCGCCGGGGTCGCTGATGGCGGGTGTGCCTGCATCACTCACGTAGGCCACGCGTTGTCCTTGTGCCAAGCGCTCAATCACTTGCGCAGCGGCCTCGGCTTCGTTGTGTTGGTGCACTGCCAGCAGTTGGGCACTGTTGCGGTCTAAGCCGTAGGCGCGCAGCAGTTGCTGAGTGTGCCGTGTGTCTTCACAGGCCAGGGTGTCGGCCCTTTCAATCACATACAAAGCGCGCAGCGTGATGTCTGACAGATTGCCAATGGGGGTGGCCACCACATAGAGTGTGCTGACGGGGTGGTTTTGCGGACCCACTGCCTCGCGGGCGGCTAAAAAGGCATGGCTGTAAATCGACGTCAATGGGGTTCCTTGGTCCTTCAAATCAAAGCAGTATGCCAACCAGTCGCAAGCAAACTACCAAACAATCTGGCGATGCTGCAGAAGATGCGGCGCTTTACTTTTTACAACAACAGGGCTTGCGCTTGTTACACCGCAATTATCGAACGCCAGGCAGGGGTGGTGGCGAAATTGACCTCATTTTGCAAGAAACCGACGGCACCTTGGTATTTGTCGAAGTTAGAAAGCGCGCACTTCGTCAATTTGGTGGCGCGCTGGCCAGCGTCAGCCTTACCAAGCAGCGGCGAATTGTCTTTGCGGCACGCTACTATTTGTGGCGTTGCCAACGCCTGCCGCCCAGCCGTTTCGATGTTGTGGCGTGGGAGCCAGAGGGCGTGGTTTGGCAGAAGGCGGCCTTTGATGCTGGCGCCGGGTTCTAAATAGAGGGTCTTGCATCACCTGCGGGTATCATGCTACTCATGTTAGACCTGCGCATTCAGCAACATTTCATCGACAGTGCCGACCTGCAGTACCAGGCCGCCGAAACACTGGCCAAGCCCCTGGACGCGGGTGTACAAGCACTCATGGCCTGTGTCACCAGTGGCGGCAAAGTCATGGTCTGCGGTGAGGGAAGCGCCGCCGCGCTGGCGCATTATTTCGCCAGCCTGTTTGTGGGTGGCTTTGAGCGTGAGCGCCCGGAGTTGGCCGCCATCGCCCTGCGCCACGAAGGCTTAGGCGACCCTGCATATGCCGGATTGGCACGTCAGGTGCGAGCTTTAGGTCAAGCGGGTGATGTCTTGATGTTGCTCACAGCGCACGGCGAAGAAGAAGGGCTGATGCGCGCTTTGCATGCAGCGCACGAGCGCGACATGACCGTGATAGCCCTCACGGGCAAAGGCGGTGGGGCAGTGGCCAAGGCTTTGCGCGAAACCGATGTGCATGTGGGTATTCCGCACGACCGTGCAGCCCGTATTCGCGAAGTTCAACATTTGGCTTTGCATTGTTTGTGTGATGGCGTTGACGCGCAACTCATGGGCGATCAAGATACCCTTTCTTAATGCGCACCAACATTCACATTCAAAGCCGACCCGATTAAAATGACAAAAGATTCTTTAAGGACGATGCAAGTGAAACTCAATTTCAAACGTTGGATGCTCTCTGGTTTGGCCGTCAGTGCCGTGGTGACCGGCCTCTCAGCTTGTGCCCCTTTGGTGGTGGGCAGCGCCGTGATGAGTGGCATGGTGGCCATTGACCGCCGCACCACAGGTATTCAGTTAGAAGATGAAGGCATTGAATTGCGCACCGCTCAAGGTTTGCGCCAAAACCTCAGCAATGCGGCACATGTCAATGTCACCAGCTACAACCGCATGGTGCTGCTCACTGGCGAAGTCAGCTCGGCAGCAGAAAAAGAGCGTGCCGAGCGTTTGGCCAAAAGCCAAGAAAACGTCAGCTCCGTGGTCAACGACTTGGCCATTGAGCCTGCCAGTTCACTCACGCAGCGTTCCAAAGACGCAATCACCACAGGTCAAATCAAGGCCCTGTTGGTCGATGCCAAAGACCTGCAATCGAATGCTTTCAAAGTCATCACCGAGCGCGGTGTTGTGTACCTGATGGGCCGCGTTACCCCCCGTGAAGCGCAGCGCGCCTCTGAGATTGCACGCAGTGGCAGCGTCAGTGGTGTGGTCAAGGTGGTGCGTGTGTTTGAAAGCATCACCGAGGAAGAGCTCAAGCGCATCAGTGCACAGCCGCTTTCGCCACAGGCACAACCTAAGCTGTAAATAGCAGGGGGAGTGCCCCAAGCAACAAGCCATAAGAAAAAAGGGCTCTGAATTTCAGAGCCCTTTTTTGATGGCTGAATGGCTTCAAGACAATGGCTTCAAGTTAAGCAAGCCACTCTCAAATTGTTCATTTCAAGCGTTTGATCAGGCTAGAAGTGTCCCAACGCTTGCCTCCCATTTGCTGCACATCGGCATAGAACTGATCGACCAAAGCCGTCACAGGCAAGCGTGCACCATTGCGTTTGGCTTCGTCCATGACCAGGCCCAAGTCTTTGCGCATCCAGTCGACTGCAAAGCCAAAGTCAAATTTGTCGACCACCATGGTTTTGCCGCGGTTGTCCATTTGCCAGCTTTGTGCGGCGCCCTTGCCAATGACATCCAACACCAGGTTCATGTCGAGGCCTGCTTTTTGGCCAAAAGCAACCGCTTCTGACAAACCTTGAACCAAGCCAGCAATGCACACTTGGTTGACCATTTTGGTGAGTTGGCCAGCGCCTGATTCGCCCATGAGCGTGTAGGCTCGTGAGAAGGCCATGGCGGCGGGCTTGGTGGCTTCAAAGATGGCGGCATCACCGCCACACATCACGGTGAGCAACCCATTTTGGGCGCCGCCTTGACCGCCAGACACAGGCGCGTCAATGAAGTTGAGGCCGTGGGCTTTGGCTGTTTCGTAGAGCTCGCGTGCAACGTTGGCGGATGCGGTGGTGTGATCGACAAAAATAGCGCCTTTTTTCATGCCCGCAAAAGCGCCGTCTGGGCCCAACACCACGGCACGCAAATCGTCGTCGTTGCCAACACAGCAAAACACGATGTCGGCATTTTTAACGGCTTCGCGGGGTGTGGGTGCATGTGCTGGCTGCTTTGAATCTGCAAATTCTTGACACCATGCTGCTGATTTGGCTTCGCTGCGGTTGTAAACCGTGACCGCATGACCCGCGCGTGCCAAGTGACCTGCCATGGGATAGCCCATGACGCCCAGGCCTAAAAAGGCCACATGTTGTGAGGGTGCGGATTCGTATGTTTTGGCGTTCAGGCTACTCATGGTGAATTCAGTGTTTGGGTTTGAATAAAAGGGTGGACAAAAAGACTGCACAAAACGTCAATCTTCTAAGCCTGATTGTCTATCAGTTTTGAGTTTTGCGGGTATTTGCAAAGCTTCTTGAGTGTCCCTAGCGTGATCTCTTGACTTTGAAACAAGCGCAGCAAGCTTTGGTCCAAGGTTTGCATGCCTACGCTTTGTCCGGTCTGCAACAAGGCGTAAAGCTGGCTGACTTTGCCCTCGCGCAGCAAATTGCGCACGGCTGGCGTGGCCACCATGACTTCATGGGCGGCCACCCGGCCCTGCCCCGACCGGTGAGGACACAGGGTTTGGGCCAATACCGCCACCAGACTTTCTGCAAACAAGGCCTGCACACTTTCTCTTTCATGAGAAGGAAATGCGTCCACCAAACGATCTAAGGCTTGAGGCGCGCTGGCGGTGTGCAAGGTGGCCAAGACCAAGTGGCCTGTTTCGGCAGCAGTCAGTGCCAGACGGATGGTGGTGCTGTCGCGCAGCTCGCCCACCAGCAACACATCGGGGTCTTCACGCAGGCCGGCACGCAAGCCCGACTCAAAGTCAGGCGTGTCGCGCCCCACTTCGCGTTGGTGGACCAAACTTTGCTGAGGTGTGTGGATGAACTCGATCGGGTCTTCCAAGGTCAAAATGTGGGCCGCCCGGTGGGTGTTGATGTGATGCAACAAGGCTGCCAGCAGCGTCGATTTTCCGCTGCCGGTGGGGCCTGTGATCAGTACCAAACCATGTCGCTGAAAGCCCCAGCTGGCAACGCATGGTGGCGCTTTAAGGTCAGACAAACTGGGTAAATGCTGAGCGATCAAACGCACCGCCAAGGCCGGTCCACGGGCTTGCTCAAAGGCATTGACGCGAAAGCGCCCTAGTGCAGGCAGCGTCACTGCGAAATCGAGGTTGTTGTGAGGGTGAGGTGCGGCGTTTGAGGGGCTTAAGTTGGCATGGGCCAACAACAAACCATTTCGAATGCAGTGCACCGCAGACGCACTCAATGCATGGGTCAGGGCAGGGTCTTGCGGGTCATGTGTTTTGCGGCAGTCTGTTAAGCGCTTGAGGTGACCGTCGATGCGCAACCAAGGTGCTTCACCGGTTGACCAATGCACATCCGATGCATCGAGACTGCGCGCCAAATGCAAAACGTGTTGCCAAGCAGGGGCGTTTTTTGGGGCTTCTGGGATTTGGTAAGCTTGTTGCATGAGCAATTCAGTTTCCGCCAACCTCGCCCAAGTGCGCAAGCGAATTGAGCTTGCAGTTCTTGCGGCTGGTCGCCCCGCAGATGCGGTTTCATTGTTGGCCGTGTCCAAAACCATGCCAGCGCAAGCTGTGCGCGATGCATTTGCTGCAGGGCAGTTGGCATTCGGTGAAAACTACATTCAAGAAGGCGTCGACAAAATCGCTTCATTGGCAGATTTGCCCTTGGTGTGGCATTGCATTGGCCCCATTCAAAGCAACAAAACCAAGCTGGTGGCCGAAAACTTTGCATGGGTCCACAGCATAGACCGCTTGAAAATTGCCGAGCGCTTGTCTGCGCAGCGGCCTGTACACCTGCCTGCGTTGCAAATTTGCTTGCAAGTGAATGTCGATGGCGGCAGCAACAAATCGGGCGTGTCGCCCACCGATCTCTTGGCGTTGGCGCAGGCTGTTGCACAACTTCCAAACCTTCAGTTGCGCGGCATCATGACCATTCCCGAGCCCGCAGAAAACGAAGCGGCCGCGCGTTCAGTTCACCGTCAAGCCAAAGCCTTGTTCGACAGTTTGAATGCGGCAGGCTTGAAGCTGGACACTTTGTCCATGGGCATGACGGGTGATTTAGAGGCGGCCATTGCAGAGGGCAGCACGTGCGTGCGCGTGGGTACCGCTATTTTTGGCCATCGTTGATACAAAAAACCCAGCGCAGTGGCTGGGTTTTCAAAGTGCAGTGGTTCCTTAGAATCGCGGCAAATCGGGGTGTGAAATTTGCCCGCCGCGCACCAACATCTTGCCGTACTCGGCACAGCGATTATGGGTCGGTATGACTTTGCCAGGGTTGAGCAAACCCATGGGGTCAAAAGCTTTTTTCAGAGCAAACATCTGCGCGTTTTCTTCCGTTGAAAACTGCACGCACATGCTGTTGAGTTTTTCAATGCCCACGCCGTGCTCGCCAGTGACGGTGCCGCCCATGGCCACACTGGTTTCTAAAATGTCGGCGCCAAACAATTCACATCGGTGCATTTGATCGGCATCGTTTGCATCAAACAAGATGAGCGGATGCAAATTGCCATCGCCTGCATGAAACACATTGGCGCAACGCAGTTGGTATTTCTTTTCCATCTCGGCAATGGCCAACAAAATATCGGCCAAACGTTTGCGTGGAATGGTGGAGTCCATGCACATGTAATCTGGGCTGATGCGGCCCGATGCAGGGAAAGCATTTTTGCGGCCGCTCCAAAAACGCAAGCGTTCAGCTTCGTCTTTGCTCACGGTGATGGCCGTGGCGCCACAGCTCCGCAGCACGTCGCTCATGCGGCCAATTTCTTCTGCTACTTCTTCGGGCGTGCCATCGCTTTCGCACAACAAAATGGCTTCTGCATTCAGGTCGTATCCTGCGTGCACAAAATCTTCGACCGCAGCAGTCATGGGCTTGTCCATCATTTCCAAGCCGGCTGGAATGATGCCGGCGGCAATGACTGCAGCCACCGCATCACCTGCTTTGCGAATGTCGTCAAAGCTGGCCATGATGCAGCGTGCCAATTGAGGCTTTGGCACCAACTTCACCGTTACTTCGGTGGTAATGGCCAACATGCCTTCGCTGCCCACCAGTACCGAGAGTAAATCAAAGCCCGTCGTGTCCAATGCGTCGCTGCCAAAGGTGACGGGGTCGCCTTCAATCGTAAAACCTTTGACCTTGAGCACGTTGTGCAAAGTGAGGCCGTACTTCAAGCAGTGCACACCGCCAGAGTTTTCGGCCACGTTGCCGCCAATGGTGCAGGCAATTTGACTGGACGGGTCGGGTGCGTAATACAAGCCTAGAGGTGCAGCCGCTTCTGAGATGGCCAAGTTGCGCACACCACATTGAACCACCGCAGTGCGTGAGACGGCATCCATTTTGACAATTTGGTTGAACTTGGCCATGGACAAGGTCACGCCCAGTTTGTGAGGCATGGCACCACCCGACAAGCCGGTGCCTGCACCGCGCGCCACCACAGGTACGGCCAGGGCATGACAAGCCTTCAGAACAGCTTGCACTTGGGCTTCAGTTTCAGGCAATGCCACCACCAGGGGACGTTCCCGATAAGCCGTGAGGCCATCGCACTCAAAGGGCACAGTGTCTTCTAAGGTGTACAGCAAGGCATGCTTGGGCAGCACCGCGCTCAGTGCTGCAACAACCTGAGCTTGGCGGTCTGCGCGAGTCAGTGCATCGGTGTTGGTGATGGCGTTCATGTCAAAGCTTTCAAAGAAAAAAGCGATTCAGCATTATTTGAAGATGACGGTTTTGTGGCCGTTCAGCAGCACCCGGTGTTCGCTGTGCCATTTGACGGCACGGGCCAACACTTGGCTCTCGGTGTCGCGGCCTTGGGTGGTGAGGTCTTCCACTGTTTTGGAATGGTCTACACGCGCAACGTCTTGCTCAATGATGGGGCCTTCGTCCAAGTCGGCAGTGACGTAGTGCGCAGTGGCACCAATCAGTTTGACACCGCGATCGTGTGCTTGGTAATAGGGTTTGGCACCCTTGAAGCTGGGCAAGAAGGAGTGATGAATGTTGATGGCACGGCCCGACAACTTGCGGCACAGATCGTCCGACAAAATTTGCATGTAACGTGCCAACACCACCAACTCGGCACCTTCCGATTGAATGATCTCGTATTGTTTGGCTTCTGCCTCGGCTTTGTTGGCTGCCGTAACGGGGATGTGATGAAAGGGCACGTTGTAGCTGGCCGCCAATTGGTAGAACTCGCGGTGATTGCTCACAATGGCGCGAATGTCGATGGGCAGCAAACCGCTTTTCCAGCGGAACAGCAAGTCGTTCAGGCAGTGGCCTTCTTTGCTGACCAAGATGACCGTGCGCATGGGCTGGGTGGTGCTGTGCAAGTTCCAGTTCATGCCAAATGAGGTGGCAAAGCTTTCAAGTTGCGTCCGCAAATCTGCTTCGCTGACTTGGTCGCAGGCAAACTGCACCCGCATAAAAAATAGACCGGTGGCGTGGTCGTTGTACTGAGCGGCTTCTTCAATGTTGCCGCCGCGCTCTAGCAAAAAGCCAGAAACGGCGTGCACGATGCCCGTTCTGTCTGGGCAGGATAGCGTGAGAATAAATGCGTGATTCATAGGCGACATTGTCGCAGGGACGCGCTGGCTTTGCCAAAAGTCAGGCTTTGTCGGGTTTACACTGCTCATTTGATGAATTTAATGCCCCTTGGGGCGGCGAGGTGATCAGATGTCTACCCCACAAATCCAGCATCCTGCAAGCGCAGCAGCCTTCAACATGGACCACCAGTGGTTGCCCTTTACGGCCAACCGCCATTTCAAGCAAGCGCCCCGCGTGTTTGTGGCCGCAGAAGGCATGCATTTCACCACCCACGACGGCCGCCAAGTGGTCGATGGTATTTCCAGTTTGTGGTGCGTGGGCGCGGGGCACAACCGCAGGCCCATTGCCGAAGCCATTAAAAAGCAACTCGACACCCTCGATTACGCCACTGCCTTTCAAATCAGCAACGACCAGGCCTTTGAAGCGGCCCAAATGATTGCCGATTTGTGTCCAGGCGATTTGAACAAAGTGCTGTTTTGCAACTCGGGTTCAGAAGCTGCAGACACCTCCTTGAAGGTGGCCTTGGCCTATCACCGTGCCCGAGGTGAAGGCCACCGCAACGTGTTCATTGGCCGCGAAAAGGGCTATCACGGCGTCAACTTTGGCGGTATGAGTGTGGGTGGCTTGCCGGCCAACCGCAAAGTCTACGGCGCGCAATTGTTGCCCCGCGTAGACCACATGCGTTTCATTCACGACCCCGTCAACCACGCCTACATCCACAACGAGGAGCCTGTATGGCAAGAAGACCCCTTGTTGGAGTTGGAGGGCCGCATTTTGGCGCTGCACGACCCCAGCAACGTGGCGGCCATCATTGTGGAGCCGGTGGCTGGTTCTGCAGGTTGGTATTTGCCGCCCAAGGGCTACCTCAAGCGTCTGCGTGAAATTTGCGACAAGCACGGCATTTTGTTGATATTTGACGAAGTGATCACTGGCTTTGGCCGCATGGGAACCAACTTTGGCGCTGACTACTACGGCGTGGTGCCCGACATGCTCAACTTTGCAAAATGTGTCACCAATGGTGTCATTCCTTTGGGCGGCGTGGTTTGCCGTGATTTCATTTACGACGCCATGATGAATTCGGGCGCACCCGATTACGCCATCGAATTTTTCCACGGCTATACCTACTCGGGTCATCCTGTCTCGTGTGCAGCAGCCATTGCCACCTTGAAATTGCTGAAAGAAGAAAATCTGTTTGCCCGTGCGGGCCAAATGGGCCCCGTGTTGGGCGATGCCATGCACAGTGCTTTCAAAGGTTTGCCCAATGTGATTGGCATTCGAAGCTTAGGTTTGGCGGGCGCCGTGGAATTGGCCTCCATTCCGGGCGCGCCTGGCAAGCGGGCTTACGACATTTTCTTGGACTGTTTCAACAAAGGCGTGTTGGTTCGATCTGCTGGTGAAAACTTGGTGCTCTGCCCGCCTTACATTGTGGAAAAAGAACACATAGACCAGATGGTCAACACCTTGGCCGACAGCATTCGCAAGCATGCTTGAAAAACTGAAGATGTCGACTGCGCCCCATGGGTGTGGTTGCTAAGGTGTTTTCCGCTTTGCCGTATTTCTTCCAAATTAGCCTGACCTTGTTGGTGGCCTTGGCCTCGGCTTTGCTGTGCCAATGGTTGCGCACGCCCATCCCTTGGATGCTGGGCCCTTTGCTGGGCGTAGCGGCCTGCTCCATTGCGGGAGCGCCTACACGGAGTTCTGGCTATTTGCGCAATGTGGGGCAGTGGGTCATTGGTGCTGCATTGGGTTTGTATTTCACGGCCGAAGTCGGGCAATTGGTGATCAGTTTGTGGTGGGCCATTGTGTTGGGTATTTTGTGGGCACTGGCCTTGGGCTATGGCTTTGGTCTTTGGTTGCAATACCGCAGTGCGACCGATCTACCTGTAATGGCGCCCCAAAGCTTGCGCGCCACAACTTACTTTGCAAGTGCCATTGGCGGGGCATCTGAAATGACCCTGTTGGCGGATCGCAACAAAGCCCGGTCTGATTTGGTTGCCGCTTCTCACAGTTTGCGTTTGGTGCTGGTGGTGGTCTGCTTGCCGTTTGGCATGCAATGGTTTCAATCGCAATGGGGTCTTCAAGTTAACAGCAGCTTGCTGCCCGGTCCACGTCTGTTGGAATGGCCGGGTATTTTTTACTTGGCATTGGCCACTGGCGCGGGCGCGTTGTTCATGAATGCCATCAAACGCAACAACCCTTGGTTCATGGGACCCTTGTTGGTGGCCATGGGCCTGACGCTGTTCGGAGTGCAGTGGACGGCAATAACGCCAGAAATGTCCAACCTGGCGCAGCTCTTCATTGGCATCAGTTTGGGTGTGCGCTTCAAGCGCGATTTTGTTCGCACCGCGCCCAAATGGTTGTGGTCAGTGGCTTTGGGCACCTTGGGCATGATGCTGGCTTCAGTCATGTTCGGGTGGGCATTGGCTTGGTCTACAGGCTTGCATCCTGCCACCTTGATCTTGGGTACGTCACCTGGCGGCATTGCAGAAATGGCCATCACAGCCAAAGTGTTGGAGTTGGGTGCGCCAGTGGTGACGGCATTTCAGGTGTGCCGATTGATTGCTGTGCTGTTGATTGTGGCGCCGCTGTACCGGTGGGTGGCTGTGCCCGATCGGGATGAGTTGCCTAAGCAGGCAACTTAGTTGCCAATTAGTGAACTACAACGGGCTGCTGTGCCAAGCCGGTGTACTTTTCAAGGGTATCTTCAACTTCTTCTTGCGTGGGCGTGTTTTGTTGCCACGCTTGAATGTGCATTTGGAACATCTCGGCCCAAGAGCCGTCTAAATAGACTTCTTTGCCAGAGCGCTTGTCGACAATTTCAAAGCCGTGTCGCTCGAGCATGGGGGGCTTAGAGGCTTTGTTTTCTTCGCCCGTGTCGTTGGCCAACACGTGCATGACGGCAAAGGATTCGGATTCGTACAACAAGTTCATGATGACATTCTGTCTTAAGTCTGTCCCAAATAGATGGGGATCCGAGATATTTTTTTCAAGGCCTTGTACGGCGCTTAATTTTCAAGTGGTGGCAAGGGTTCTGAACTGCGCATTTCCATGTCGATGAAATTGCCGCTCACTTGCGAAATTTTGATGCGTGCTGGCAGACCAGCCAAAGACTTGGCCAGCCACATTTCAATTTGGCTGTCGAACTTGCCGCGTGGCAAACACAGCCAGCGCTGAGTTTCCAAGCGGTCGCCATTGACGTCAATGAACTCATCGGCTTTGTAGGTAAGGGTCCAGTTGACAGCATCGCGTGCAGTGGCCGTTTGAATCATCAGTTCTGCGCCAGTTGTGAAATTCTGTGATGCGACTGCGGCGGCCATTTGTATGAACAAACTCACTTGATCTTGTGCGCCTGGCAGCAAGGGTGCGCTGGGCAAATTGCCACTGAAACTGATTTTTTGTTGATCGGTTTCAAAATGCGCTGCACGTTCTCCTCGCCAGCTGTCGGAGTACCGCTTGGGTGCCAACCCGCCATCGCTGAGTTGGCCAACACTGCGCCACACACGGTTGCCGACCAAGAATGCTCTGACACGAAGTTCGGCCTCGTAGGCTTTGGGCAAATCGGCCCCCGCTTTTACTTGCCACTTCAGCGCGCCCGTTGCGTGATAGGTCAGGCCTCGCTCTTGGCCCGTTAAGCGGTAATTGATTTGCGTACTGTCTGGAAAATTGACCAGCTTGGCCCATTGCGTTAGCGGTGCTTTCGGGACCTCCTTCGAGCTTGTCTCTACAGGAGGCTCAGGTTCTGGGGTTTGGGGCGCATTACTGGCGACCGCATTGGTTTGCATGTCTGTGCTTGCAGGCAATTCGTTCGCGCTGTCGGGTGGCGCTGGAAGGGCTGCCGATGCCGTTGCCTGCATGCCTGCATCCGTGTTGTTCGGCTTGCTTGCTATTGGCTGGGGTGCCGGGATGGGCGGCTTGCCAATTGCAGTCGAGGGTGGCTTTTCGGTGGGTGTATTGTTAGGCTTGACGGTTTCGGTGTGAAGGACGCGCGTTTGCAATGGGCCCGTTTTGGGCGACTCGTCTTGTAAGCGCCAAAAGTGGGTGCTGGAAATAAGCAGGAACAGATGCAAAGCCGCCACCAAAAGACCTAACGCGAGCAAATGCTGGCGCCGAGGCAGTGTGGTGATTTGGGCGGTGGCAGTCATATTGAAGGCTGATTGAAATTCTAGAGCGTCTCAGATTGGTTAAACTGAAGTGTGGCTTTGAATCAATTGCAAATGTGAAGGCATCAGGATTCAGGCATCACTTCTGAAAACCAAGTTCGAGACCCAACATGAAATTAGCTACTTACAAAGACGGATCGCGCGACGGTCAATTGGTCGTCGTATCCCGCGACCTCAGCACCGCCCATTATGCGACGGGCATTGCCCAGCGCATGCAACAGGTACTAGACGATTGGAATTTTCTGGCGCCTCAACTGGAAGATTTGTACCAAACTTTGAATTCAGGCAAAGCGCGTCACGCGTTTCCATTTGACCCCAAGCAATGCATGGCACCTTTGCCCAGGGCCTATCAGTGGGCCGATGGCTCTGCCTATTTGAACCACGTGGAGTTGGTGCGTGCATCGCGAAGTTCTGAAGTGCCTCCCAGCTTTTACAAAGACCCCCTCATGTACCAAGGTGGCAGCGATGACTTCATTGGCCCATGCGATCCTGTGGTTTGCCGTGACGAAGCATTTGGCATCGACTTTGAAGCAGAAATTGCCGTGATCACCGGCGATGTGCCCATGGGCGTGACACCCGAAAATGCACTCGACGGCATTCGCCTGATCATGATTGCCAACGATGTCAGCTTGCGCAACCTCATTCCCAATGAATTGGCCAAAGGCTTTGGTTTCTTCCAAAGCAAACCTGCCACGGCCTTCAGCCCTGTGGCGGTTACCTTGGATGAATTGGGCGATGCGTGGGATCAAGGCCGGGTGCACCTCACACTTCAATCAACTTGGAATGGCCGCAAAGTGGGCATGTGCGAGGCTGGCCCCGAAATGACCTTTCACTTTGGCCAACTGATTGCGCACATAGGCAAAACGCGCAATGTGCGTGCAGGCTCCATTGTGGGCAGCGGCACCGTCAGCAACAAAAGCGTCGATGTGAATGGCAAGCCCGAGTGGGCCAAAGGCTACAGCTGCATCGCAGAAAAGCGCGCCATCGAAACCATTTTGGATGGTAAGCCCAGCACTGACTTTATGAAATTTGGCGACACCATTCGCATTGAGATGAAGGGCAAAGATGGCCAAAGCGTGTTTGGTGCCATTGACCAACAAATTACCCCCCTGACCGCTTAAGCCGTCGGCCACGGCTGCGCGTGGCTCAATCAGTGCAATGCTGCACCGGGACCTAGCACTTTTTCTGCGGCAGTTTGGCAGTCAATGCAGCGCAATGCAGAGGGTGCAGCCAGCAGACGCGTAATGGCAATGGCCACATCACAGTCAAGGCATTTGCCGTAAGCGCCATGCGCAATCCGTGCCAGCGCCTGTTCGATCGCTTCTAGCTCGGCGACATCGTGTTCTTGCATGGCAAAAACGTTGTCGCGCTCGGTGATGTTTTGTGCATGGGATTGTTCAGCCGCAGAAAGTTGATTCATTGCGGCATCGGCCCGACTGCCGAGCCCGCCACGCTCTTGCTTCATTTTTTCTAGCAACTGAACTTTTTGTGCAAGCAATAATTGCCGAAGGGTTTCGGTTTGTAAATCGTTTTTCATGGCGTTCTCCTTTTGTCTACCCTGCGTTCATCGTAGGCACATGCCATCTGCTTGACATTGATGCACATCAAGCAAGCGTGCAAAGCCTGGCGCACTTCCAGCGACAATCTGGCTCATGTAAAGTGGCATGCATCGACACAGGAGATCACATGAGCCAAGCCGTTGACTACAGCAGATATCAAACCCTTCGCATCACCCGCAGAGGCGTGAGCGATTCAGTATTGGACATCCAAATGAAAGCCGATGGCCCAGGCGGCAATGGCAAATTGCCAACAGCAGGCCATGCAGGCCATTGGGAATTGGCTGAAATTTGGCGCGATGTGTCGCGCGATGACACGGTGCGTGCAGCGGTGTTGAGAGGCGAAGGTTTGGGCTTTTCAGGCGGTGGCGATTTAACGCTGGTCGAAGACATGGCCCGAGATTTTGAAGTGCGCAGTCGTGTGTGGAAGGAGGCGCGCGACTTGGTCTACAACGTGATCAATTGCGACAAGCCCATTGTCAGTGCCATACACGGCCCGGCGGTAGGCGCTGGCTTGGTGGCCGGCTTGTTGGCGGACATTTCGATTGCCACCAAGACTGCCAAAATTGTGGATGGTCATACCCGTTTGGGTGTGGCTGCAGGCGACCACGCGGCCATTATTTGGCCCCTGCTGTGTGGCATGGCCAAAGCCAAATACTATTTGCTGCTGTGTGAACCTGTCAGTGGCGAGGAGGCCGAGCGCATGGGCTTGGTGTCTTTGGCCGTAGAAGAGGCCGAGTTGCTTACCAAGGCCTACGAAGTGGCCGACAGATTGGCTGCCGGCAGCCAAACCGCCATTCGTTGGACCAAGTACGCCTTGAACAATTGGTTGCGCCAAGCAGGCCCCAGTTTTGACGCTTCATTGGCCTTGGAGTTTATGGGCTTTGCAGGGCCTGATGTTCAAGAGGGGGTGGCCAGCTTGCGTGCTCGCCGGCCCCCACAGTTTTGAACAAATTTAGAAACGCAATTGACGCAAAAGGTCTTGCATTAACGTTTGCATTTGCGTTTGTGTTTGTGTTTATGTTTTCTTTTACGCTTTACTCTTCATGCGTGTCATAAAAAGCTCATGACTGGCCTTTCGCTCAGCATGCACGCGTTGCATGCTGGGGCGCTCTGACCACATCTTCATGTACTCTTTGACAGGCAGATCGGCCAAGAAGTCTCGGCCATAAATGGTTTTAGAGACAGCCGTGATCAAAGGCAAGTGAACGGCTGCTGTGCAATCGGCCAGCGTCATTTCTGAACCTGCAATGAAGGGTTTGAATGCCACCAAGGTGGCAAAGGCGGCTACGTTTTTCTCGAGTTGAGCGCCCACTTTTTCTTTGGTCGAATCGCTCACCTTGCCCCCAAAGAATGCTTCTGGGTAGAGGTTGCGTGCAACCAATTCCAAATGCAGGTCTAGGAAGGTCATCAGTTCACGCACCTTGGCTGCCGCAAACGGATCTTTGGGCATCAGTGGCTGTGCTGGATGGGCTTGCTCAATGTATTCCAGCATCACGGAAGATTCGCACAAGGTGCCATGCGCAGTTTTCAAATAAGGCACTTTGCCAAGAGGGCTTGCCTGGGGGTCGGTTTCGCCAACCCAAACCAATTCTTCTTCAAAGGCGACGCCTTTTTCGATCAAAGCCAATTTCACTTTGTTGTGATAGTTGCTGGCGCCAAAGCCGCAGAGTGTCAGCATGTTGAATCTCCTGTTTAAAACAAGCCAAGCTTATTCGCAGAACGGCTTGTCAGACGTCCCCAAGTTGACGCAATTTGGCGATGCGTTAAGCTTCTGCCCAATACCTTCCTCTAGGAGCACCCCATGAGCGACGCATCAGCTTTCGGATTTGGAAAATTTGTACCTGGTTTTGATTTTTTGCAAAACCTCGGACAAGCCGCCAACCCAGGCGCCAAGGGCTCGCCTCAAGGCATGCCCAACATGGCCAGCTGGGTGGCACCCACCCTGAACATCGAGGATTTGGACAAACGCATTCAAGAACTCAAGACGGTTCAGTTTTGGCTGGAGCAAAATACCAACGCACTCAAAGCCACCATTCAAGCCTTGGAAGTTCAAAAGATGACCTTGTCAACTTTGCAGGGTATGAATGTGAACATGGCCGATTTGGCTAAGGCCTTCACAGCCAAGATGCCTGATTTGAATGCAGGCAGCGAAGCCAAAGTCGCAGAAGAGGCGCCTGCATCCGAGACGTCTGCATCAGAGTCCCCAGAGTCTGCTGCCAAAGAGAAACCTGCTGTGGACCCCATGCAATGGTGGGGCGCACTGACGCAGCAATTTCAAAATATCGCGGCTGCAGCCGTCAAAGACGTTGCGGCGAATGCCATGAAAGACGTACCGCCAGCTACGGCCAAAAAACCGACAGCCAAAAAAGCGGTCACCAAAAAAGCGGCCGCCAAAAAAGCAGCTACCAAGACCAAAGACATGTCATGAGTTTGTTTCCTTTTGGCCATGCCACGCATCCGCAGTGGCAAATGGCTGCTGGCCTCGTGATTGCCCAATTGCGCGCGCAAATGACCTTGCCAGGTCATGCTGCCAAGCCTCGCTTGGGCTTGCTTTACATCACCGATCATTACGCCAATGAGGCCCAAGCCATCTTGACGCACTTAAGGCAAGAGTTGCCCTTGGTGAAAGATTGGTCGGGCACGGTGGGGGTGGGTGTTGCGGCCAACAACGCTGAATACTTTGACGAACCCGGTATGGCCTTGATGCTGTGTGATGTGCCTGCAGCGCATTACCGCGTGTTCTCTGGCGCACATGCGTTGCCCACAGATTTTGTGGCGCAAAGTGCTTTGGTGCATGCCGATCCCCAAACACCAGACCTGGCCGAGCTGATTGCCGAAATGGCGGGCCGTACACGGACTGGTTATTTGTTTGGCGGCCTCACGGCCAGTCGAAAACAGAACATCCAGTTTGCTTGGCAAGCGCAAGACCAAGACGCCTCCGTAGACGCCTTCAAAAGCACGCAAGATGCCGCTGCACTCAGCATGTCAGAAGGTGGCGTTCTGACGGGTGGCCTCAGTGGTGTGGCATGGTCACCCGATGTACAAATTTTGTCGCGCGTCACGCAGGGCTGTGCGCCGCTCAGCATAGAGCGTGAAATTACCGAGGCGCAAGGCAATGTGATTTATCAACTCGACGGCCAACCCGCACTTGATGTGTTGTTCGAAGATTTGCAAGTGTCTTTAAACGAGCCACAAAAAGCATTGCCCGCAGTGCGTGCTACTTTGGTCGGCTTAACGTCGGCGGGGCAACGCGCCATTGGCCGAACAGGCAGCTTGGGTGCAGATGTTCGCGTGCGCCACATCATTGGCCTTGATCCTGCTCGCAAAGGCATCGCCATTGCCGAGCAAGTTGAAGCTGGCGAGCGGTTGGCATTTTGTCAAATGAGTTTGCAAGCAGCCAAAGCCGACCTGCGCAGAATTTGTGCAGAAATTAGAGAAGAACTCGAGCCCGAAACTTTGAGCGTCGAAACCGCCAATGCCTTGGCCGCCAGTGAAGCTGAAGCTGCTCCGCATCCTGCAAGACGCATTGCCGGCGCGGTGTATGTCAGTTGTTCAGGACGTGGCGGCCCACACTTTGGTGGCGATAGCGCCGAGTTGCAATGGGTGCGTCACGCATTGGGCGATGTGCCTTTGGTCGGGTTCTTTGCCAATGGCGAAATTGCGCACCACCGTTTGTACGGCTATACCGGCGTGCTGACAGTGTTCACCACACCCGCCGAAGCCATATAGACCCTTACGCCGTGATCTGAAACCCAGATCACGCCGAGCTTAAACACCGCGCGCGCGTTCTTGCTTGAATTGCTTTTGGAAAGCTGTAAAGCAATCAGTTTCCAATGAAGCACGCACTTCCTTCATCAGGTTCAGGTAGTAGTGCAAATTGTGAATGGTGGTCAGCATGGGGCCGAGCATCTCACCGCAGCGGTCGAGGTGATGCAAATACGCACGGCTAAAACCTTCACGTCCACCATCGTCCCAAGACACGCCAGAACTTCCAGCGCAGGCATGGCAAGTGCATGTGGTGTCCAGCGGCTGGTGATCTGTTTTGTGACGCGCATTGCGCAATTTCAAATCGCCAAAGCGCGTGAATACCGTCCCATTGCGCGCATTGCGCGTAGGCATGACGCAGTCAAACATGTCGACACCTTGCGCGACACCTTCCACCAAATCTTCCGGTGTGCCTACACCCATCAAGTAGCGTGGCTTGTTGGCAGGTAAACGGTGCGGCGTGTGCGCCATGATTTGCAGCATCTGCTCTTTGGGCTCGCCCACACTGACACCGCCAACGGCATAACCGGGAAAGTTCATGTCGACCAAATGGTCGAGTGATTCTTGACGCAAGTTTTCAAACATGCCGCCCTGCACAATGCCAAACAAGGCATTCGGATTCTCCAGTCGATGGAACTCATCTTGGCTGCGCTTGGCCCAACGCAAACTCATTTCCATTGACTTACGCGCTTCGGCCTCTGTGGTGAGATGGCCCTTGGTTTCGTAAGGGGTGCACTCATCGAGTTGCATCACGATGTCGGAGTTCAATACCGTTTGAATTTGCATGCTCACCTCGGGCGACATGAACAATTTGTCGCCATTCACGGGCGATGAAAAGTGCACCCCTTCTTCGGTAATTTTGCGCATCTCGCCCAAAGACCACACTTGAAAGCCACCCGAGTCGGTCAGGATGGGCTTCTTCCATTTTTCAAAACCATGCAAACCCCCAAAAGTTTTCATGATGTCGAGGCCAGGGCGCATCCACAAATGGAAGGTGTTGCCCAAAATGATTTGCGCGCCCATCTCTTCGAGGCTGCGCGGCATCACGCCCTTGACGGTACCGTAGGTGCCTACGGGCATGAAGATGGGGGTCTGCACCACGCCCTGGTTCAGGGTCAGTTGACCGCGGCGCGCGTGGCTGTGGGGGTCTGTTTTGAGGAGTTCAAATTGAAGCATGCTTCATTCTAAGTAAGGGTTGTCAAAAATTGCGCTGCTTAAACGGCACGTGTCAGCACCATGGCGTCGCCGTAGCTGAAGAATCGGTAGCGCTGTTCAATGGCGTGGGCATACAGCGCCATCACTCGGTCGTAACCGGCCAGGGCGCTGACCAACATCATCAAGGTGCTTTTGGGCAAATGAAAGTTGGTGATAAGGCAGTCCACCCATGCAAACTCAAAGCCAGGGGTGATGAAAATTTGCGTGTCGCCTTGTGCTTGGCCCGTCTTGGCCCAAGACTCTAGCGTGCGAACCGAGGTGGTGCCCACGGCCCATACCTTGCCGCCTCGCGCACGGCAATCGTGCAACGCGCGTTGCGTGCTGTTGGGCACGTCATACCATTCGCGGTGCATGGTGTGCTCTGCAATGTTTTCTGTTTTGACGGGTTGAAAAGTACCCGCACCGACGTGCAAGGTGACGTTGGCTGTTTGCACGCCCATTTCTTTCAACTGCGCCAACAAAGCGTCGTCAAAATGCAGCGCCGCTGTGGGCGCCGCCACAGCACCAGGATTGCGCGCAAACACTGTTTGATAACGGCGCTCATCTTCGGCAATGTCGGCTTCGCTGGCGCTGCCGTCATAGGGGCGCTCGATGTAGGGTGGCAGCGGTACATGGCCGTATTGCGCCATCAAGGCATGCGGCTCCTCACTCAAAGCAAAGCAAAACAGCGCGCCTTTTTCGTTTGGCCAGCGGCCCGTGAGGGTGGCCTTAAATCCGGGTGCGCCAGATTTTGCGTCCTTGCCCATGTGCAGCACGCCGCCTATGGGTGGTTTTTTACTGACCTTCATGTGCGCCACCACTTGGTGGCCAGGCAACACGCGTTCAATCAGGAGTTCAACTTTGCCACCCGTCGACTTTTCGCCAAAAATCCGCGCCTTGATCACCTGGGTGTCGTTGAAAACCAGCAAATCGCCGGGGTTCATGAGCTCGGGCAAGGATTTAAAAATCCGGTCGACCGGTTTTGAGTCGCGTCCGTCTAGCAATTTGGCGCTTGTTCGCTCTGAAGCGGGGTGCTGAGCGATGAGTTCGGGCGGGAGTTGAAAATCAAAATCGCTCAAACTGAACTGACGGAGAGCGTCGTTTGAGGGAGCCAGGGGCAAGGATGTATGCATGAGCTTGAGGGCTAGACAGGCCCGTTCCAAGTAAAAGAAGTGATTGTCCCACGACTTGATCAGGGGCAAGCTTGTGAGTGAGGCTCTTGCAATGGGTGAATTCGACTCCAAATGTAACCAACATTGCAGAAAGTAATTATCTCCATTCACTTTCAGGTCAACCCAAGACAGTACTGTACGGGCATGCCAAACGTACCGGAGTCACAACAATTCGCTGCTCGCTTGCGCAGCGCTTTGGAAAGCGCCGGAGTACGCGCGTCACCCACCGTGGTGGCCAACGCATTCAACCTCAGGTATCAGGGGCGAAGCATCACGCCACACACTGCGCGCAATTGGCTTTTGGGAAAAGTGATGCCGACGCAAGACAAATTGCGCGTTTTGGCAGATTGGTTGCAAGTCAGCCCTGATGAACTGCGATTTGGACGCCCCCTTGGTAAGCCCTATGTCCTAGAAATGATTGAAGGTCAGATGGAAATGGGGCTGGCTGATCGTGAAATGCTGGGCCGCTATTTAACCTTGTCGCATGCGGAGCGCAAAACCATTCGCGACGTCGTTTCTGCGTTTGTGCAGGCACAAGCGGCAAAGAGCTTGCCTTAAATTCATTGGACGGTTCGCCACTTGCGTGGCTTGAGTTGCACTCAGCTCACGGCACAATGGCGGGATGGTTGCCACTCCTGCATCGTCCGCCCCCAAGCCTCTGTCTGCGCCGCAAAAAGCAATGCGCAAGATGGGCCTGGTGCGCGACATCGATTTGGCCTTGCACATTCCTTTGCGCTACGAAGACGAAACTCGCATCGTCAAGTTGCAAGACGCCCGGGAAGGTGATGCGGTTCAAATTGAGGCTACCGTCACAGCCTCCGAAGTTCAATTGCGGCCACGCAGACAATTGTTGGTGACGGTGGACGACGGCTCTGACACCTGCGTGCTCCGGTTTTTCAGCTTTTACCCAGCCCAGCAAAAGGCCCTGGCTGTGGGGCAACGCATCCGCGCAAGGGGTGAAATTCGAGGCGGCTTTTTAGGCCTCACCATGATGCATCCGGCTTTCAAAGCGGCGACAGGAGATTTGCCCGCAGTGCTGACGCCTGTGTACCCAACGTCCGCAGGTTTGCCCCAAGCGTACCTGCGCCGGGCCATTGCAGGTTCTTTGTCCAGAGCCGATTTGTCCGAATCCTTGCCCCCCACTTTGGCCTGGCCTCAGGCGCCCCGTGGTCAAGGCATCCACAGTTTGAGGCAGGCACTCACTTACTTGCATCACCCTGCACCTGATGCTTCTATTGCTGCTTTAGAAGACAGAAGTCATCCGGCCTGGCAGCGGCTCAAAGCAGAAGAATTGCTGGCGCAGCAGCTCTCTCAGCACATGGCCAAACAAGAGCGAGACCGCCTTCGAGCGCCCGCCTTGAAAGCCAAAAGGGGTGGTTCGTACGACCAACTCAAAGCTGCCTTGCCCTTTCAATTGACCACAGCGCAGCAGCGCGTCGGTGAAGAAATTGCCCAAGATTTGGCGCGACCCGTTCCCATGCACCGCTTGCTACAGGGCGATGTGGGCGCTGGCAAAACAGTGGTGGCGGCACTGGCAGCCATGCTGGCCATTGACGCCGGCTGGCAATGCGCGCTGATGGCGCCAACCGAAATTTTGGCGCAGCAACATTTCGCCAAATTGGTGGGCTGGCTGGCGCCTTTGGGGGTTCAGGTGGCTTGGCTCACAGGCAGTCAAAAGAAAAAAGAGCGCACCGAAATGTTGGCCCTTATTGCAAGCGGCCAAGCCGCTTTGGTGGTGGGCACCCATGCCGTGATTCAAGAGCAGGTCAAATTTAAAAACTTGGCATTGGCAGTCATAGATGAACAGCATCGTTTTGGTGTGGCGCAACGTTTGGCGCTTCGCGACAAGATGCAGGAAGAGGGCATGGAGCCTCATTTGTTGATGATGACCGCCACCCCCATTCCGCGTACCTTGGCCATGAGCTACTACGCCGATCTTGAGGTCTCGGTCATTGACGAGCTTCCGCCCGGGCGCACGCCTGTGGTGACCAAAGTGATTTCGGACAGCCGCAGAGACGAGGTGATTGGCCGGATTGGGGCGCAATTGGCCGAAGGCAGACAAGTTTATTGGGTGTGTCCGCTCATTGAAGAGAGCGAAGCACTCGATTTGACCAATGCCACAGCCACCCACGAAGAGCTCTCCGCTGTTTTGCCGGGTGTCACAGTGGGTTTGTTGCACTCGCGCATGTCGGTGGTGGAAAAACGCGAGGTCATGGCGCAGTTCACCCAAGGCAGCATGGGCGTCTTGGTCAGCACCACCGTGATTGAAGTGGGTGTCGATGTGCCCAATGCGTCCTTGATGGTGATTGAGCACGCCGAACGTTTCGGCCTGAGTCAATTGCACCAATTGCGCGGCCGTGTGGGCCGAGGTGCTGCCGCATCGGCCTGCGTGCTGTTGTATGGCACCCCCGAGGGCGGCCGTTTGAGCGAAACCGCCCGCGAACGCTTGCGTGCCATGGTCGACACCAACGATGGTTTTGAAATTGCCCGGCGCGATTTGGAAATTCGAGGGCCTGGCGAGTTTCTGGGGGCGCGACAATCGGGCGCACCCCTGTTGCGATTTGCCGATTTGACCACCGATGAAGACTTGTTGACCTGGGCGAGGCAAATTGCGCCTATGCTCTTGGCAAAATACCCCGAGATGGCCGAGCGACACATTGCGCGTTGGCTGGGTGGAAAATCTGAGTTTTTGAAAGCTTGAGAAATTGGCATGACCCTGACAGAGCTGAAATACATCGTGGCCGTAGCGCGCGAAAGGCACTTTGGCAAAGCCGCCGATGCCTGCTTTGTGTCGCAGCCGACCTTGTCGGTGGCCATTAAAAAACTCGAAGAAGAACTCGACGTTAAATTGTTTGAGCGCAATGCCAACGAAGTCAGCGTGACCCCACTGGGTGAAGAAATCATTCAACATGCCCAGCGTGTGCTGGAACAAGCTGCAGAAATCAAAGAGATTGCCAAGCGCGGCAAAGACCCCTTGTCGGGCGCTTTGCGCTTGGGTGTGATTTACACCATTGGCCCGTATTTGCTGCCCGACTTGATGAAGCAATCGATGCGCAAAACGCCGCAAATGCCGCTCATGCTGCAAGAAAATTTCACGGTCAAGTTGATGGAAATGTTGCGGGCTGGCGAGATTGATTGCGCCATCTTGGCCGAACCCTTTCCAGATACAGGACTTGCTACAGCGCCTTTGTACGACGAGCCGTTCATGGCGGCATTGCCTTTGAAGCATCCGCTTGGCAAAAAGAAGTCCATCACCGCTGAACAGCTCAAAAACGAGACCATGTTGCTCTTGGGCAATGGCCATTGTTTCCGCGATCATGTGTTGGAAGTCTGTCCCGAATTTGCAAGGTTCTCTAGTAACGCCGAAGGCATTCGCAAAAGCTTTGAAGGCTCGTCTCTGGAAACCATTCGGCACATGGTGGCGGCAGGCATGGGCGTGACCTTGGTGCCGCGTTTGTCGGTGCCCGAAGAGGCGCTGGCCGAGCAGCCCAAGCGCAAGAAAAACGAAGATGCAGACATCGTGTATTTGCCCATTGTCGATGAGGCAGGCGGTTTGCCACCCACCCGGCGCGTGGTGCTAACTTGGCGAAAAAGTTTCACACGTTATGAAGCCATCGCCGCACTGCGCAACGCCATTTACGCATGCAAGTTGCCAGGCGTCACGCGTTTGTCCTGAGCTTGGCGAGCCAACTATTTTTCTGAAAAATGTGCAATGTCTGATGCGTGAAAAACTGGTTTTGTATTTGGATTTGATTCGCTGGAACCGACCTGCGGGTTGGCTGCTTTTGTTGTGGCCCACCTTGTCTGCCTTGTGGGTGGCCGCCGATGGTTTTCCAGGCTGGCATTTGATTGCTGTGTTCACGCTCGGCACAATTTTGATGCGAAGCGCAGGTTGTTGTTTGAACGATGTGGCCGACCGCAACTTTGATCGGCACGTAAAGCGCACAGCCGATCGGCCCGTCACAAGTGGCCGCATTGGTGTGAAGGAGGCTTTGGCATTGGGGGCTGTTTTGGCGCTCATGTCGTTTGGACTCGTCTTAACTTTGCGCATCGAAACTGTGGCCTGGTCTTTTGCCGCATTGGCGGTTGCCGTGATTTACCCCTATGCCAAGCGCGTTGTGGCCATGCCGCAAGCCGTGTTGGGTGTGGCTTTCAGCTTTGGCATTCCCATGGCTTTTGCAGCTGTCACTGGCGAAGTGCCTTGGCAAGCGTGGCTATTGCTGATCGGAAATTTGTTTTGGGTTCTGGCTTACGACACCGAGTACGCCATGGTCGATCGTGATGACGATTTGAAAATTGGCATGAAGACGTCGGCCATCACTTTGGGTGCTTGGGATGTGCGCGCCATCATGGGTTTTTATGCGGCGTATTTGGTGGTGTGGGGTGCCGTGCTAGATGCGCCGCATCACCTTTGGGTTCAGGTGGGTTTGGCCTTGGCCGCCATGCAGGCTGCATGGCACTTTGTGCTGATCAAAGACCGTACCCGCGATGGTTGCTTCAAAGCTTTTCGCTTGAACCATTGGGTGGGGTTTACGGTGTTTGCAGGCCTTGCTGTTGGCAGCCTGTTCAGCGCATAAGGTTCATAAGGCCCACCAAACCCATCAAACCCTTCAAACCCGGCGTTCAGTCTTTGCCAAACTCATCGCCCAATTCACCTGCACGGCGCTGTGCGGCCAACATGGCCTGAATGAAAGACGCCTTCACATTGGCCTCTGCCATGGCGGTCAGTGCCGCATAAGTGGTGCCGCCCTTGGAAGTAACGCGTTGGCGCAATACTTCAGGCGATTCACTGGACTGGCGCGACAAGTGTGTGGCACCAGCAAATGTGGCTTGTGCCAAATGGTAAGACTGCTCGGCAGACAAGCCCATTTGAATGCCAGCTTCTGTCATGGCTTCCAAGAAGTAAAACACATAGGCTGGCCCTGAACCAGACAATGCGGTGACCACATCGAGGTCAGATTCTTGTTTGACCCAAAGCCATTCGCCCGTGCTGTGCAAGACCTGCTGAATGAGTTGTTTGTCGGCATCATTGACACCTGCGCGCGCAAACAAACCGGTAATGCCTTGGCCCACCAAAGCGGGCGTGTTGGGCATGCTGCGCACCACGCGATCGGTGCCCAGCCAGCGTGCAATGCTGTCACTTCGAATGCCAGCAGCCACAGACAAATGAAGGGCCTTGTGAGTGTGCGGGGCAACAGGTGCTGCGGCCTCTTTAAAAACTTGTGGCTTGACGGCCCAAATGACCACATCGCTGTTGACCAACTCAGCGCTGGCGCTGGCGATCACTTTGACACCCAATTCGCGTTGAAGTTTGGCCGCTGTATCGGCAAAGGGTTCAATCACGCAGACTTGTGCAGGCGGCAGCCCTTGTTTGATCAAGCCGCCCAAAATGGCGCTGGCCATGTTGCCGCCGCCAATGAAGGCCAACCGTGCTTGTTTGAAATCGGTGAGGGATGTAGAAGTCATGCGGTGTATTGTCGCTTTTTTGCATGCGGGTTAGCGCCATTTTTCTGAACACTTGTTTCGGTTAACCTTCTGCCCATGAACTACATCCTTGCATTAGATCAAGGCACCAGCAGCTCGAGGGCGGTGCTGTTCAATCGCAATGGCCAGCCAGTGGCCACAGCGCAACAAGAATTCACGCAGCATTTTCCCAAGCCGGGCTGGGTCGAACACGATGCGATGGAAATTTGGCAGACGCAAAAAGCGGTCATGCAGAACGTCGTCAAACAGGCGGGCATCGAGGCACTGCGCATTCAAGCCATCGGCATCACCAACCAACGCGAAACCACGGTGGTGTGGGATCGCCGAACGGGCGTGCCCATTGCCCCTGCCATCGTATGGCAAGACCGCCGAACCGCTGGCGTTTGCGACCTGTTGAAGCAGCGCGGCAAGGCGGCAGAAATTCAACGCAAAACTGGCCTGGTCCTCGATGCCTATTTTTCGGCCACCAAGCTGGCTTGGTTGTTAGACCATGTACCCGGTGCCAGACAAAAAGCCGAGCAAGGGCACTTGGCCTTTGGCACCATCGACACTTGGCTTATTTGGCAACTGACGGGTGGTCGGGTGCATGCCACAGACCCCAGCAATGCGTCTCGTACATTGCTTTTTAATTTGCACACGCAAGCTTGGGATGCCTCTTTGCTCAAGCTGTTCAATGTGCCTGCTTCGGTCTTGCCAAAGGTGGTGCCCAGCAGCGGTGTTGTGGCGCAAACAGACGCCACTTTATTCGGCGTTCAGGTGCCCATTGCCGGCATTGCAGGCGATCAACAAGCCGCTACTTTTGGCCAAGCTTGCTTTGCACCCGGCATGGCCAAAAATACCTACGGCACAGGCTGTTTCATGTTGATGAACACTGGCGCTGTGCCCGTGCAAAGCCAAAACAAATTGCTCACCACGGTGGCTTGGCAAGGGCCGCAAGGTGCAGCACACGCAACTGCATACGCCTTGGAGGGCTCGGTGTTCATGGCCGGTGCCACGGTGCAATGGCTGCGCGATGGCTTGCAAATCATTGACAAAGCCAGTGACATTGAAGCCTTGGCGGCCAGTGTGCCCAACACGGGGGATGTGTATTTGGTGCCCGCATTTGCGGGTTTGGGTGCGCCCGATTGGGACGGGCAGGCCAGAGGTGTGCTGATAGGCATGACACGCGGTACCACGCGGGCGCACATTGCCCGAGCGGCTTTAGAAGCCATTGCCTGGCAAGTGGCCGATGTGTTCCAGGCCATGGCCAAAGACAGTGGCATGGCGCTCACCGAGTTGCGTGTCGATGGGGGTGCCAGTCAGAACAATTTATTGATGCAGCTACAGGCCGATGCATTGGGTGTGCCAGTGGTGCGCTCAAAAATCACAGAAACCACGGCCTTGGGCGCCGCCTATTTGGCTGGCTTGGCTACGGGCTTTTGGACCAGTGCGCATCAGATCACATCACAATGGGCGCAAGATCGACGTTTTGAGCCCCGTATTTCTGAAATGCAGCGCAAGGCAGGCTTGGCGCGCTGGCGTCAAGCCGTTGCGCGGTCGCGTGATTGGGCGCAAGATTGAAATGCACACAGTGCAGGGCGCCTTGGTGCGTCTTCATTGAGGCGAGTTAAAGAAGTATGGAATGAAGCCTTTGCAAACGGACAGAGCGCAATTGATCGCGCGACTTGCCAGTGTTGAAGAATTTGACCTGGCCATCATTGGCGGTGGCGCCACTGGCTTGGGCACCGCCCTTGATGCCGCAGTCCGCGGCCTCAAAGTGGTTTTGGTCGAAGCGCATGACTTTGCCAAAGGCACGTCGTCACGCTCAACCAAATTGGTTCATGGCGGCGTACGCTATTTGGCGCAGGGTCATTTGCCCTTGGTGTGGGAAGCCCTGCGTGAACGCCAAAACCTGCTTCGCAATGCACCGCATTTGGCGCGTGCCATGCCTTTCGTCATGCCTGCTTATCGCCTTAGGGACCAATGGTTCTTTGGTTTGGGCTTGAAGCTCTACGACTTGTTGGCTGGCCGCGCGGGCCTGGGTGCCACTCAATTTTTAAATCGGACACAAACCTTGGCCACCGCCCCTGGTGCCAAAGCCACAAATCTGGTGGGTGGCGTTCGATATTGGGACGGGCAATTTGATGATGCGCGACTGGCCTTGGCGTTGGCGCGTACGGCTGCATCGCACGGCGCCTTGGTGATCAATCACATGCCTGTCACGGGTTTGTTAACGGCTGTTGGAACAGGCAAAGTTGAAGGCATGCAGTGCACCGATTCTGAAACGGGCCTGCCTCACAGTATCAAAGCGCGATGCGTGGTCAATGCCACGGGTGTTTGGGCCGATGGCATTCAGGCCATGGCACAAACGCGTTTCTCGGACACTGCGCAAATGCACGTGCCGCATACCGTCAGGCCCAGCCAAGGCGTGCACTTGGTGGTGGATGCCTCTTTCTGGCCCGGCGACGCCGCGTTATTGGTGCCGCGTACGCAAGATGGCCGCGTGCTTTTTGCAGTGCCATGGCAAGGCAAGGTCTTGTTAGGAACCACCGACACACCCAAGAATGCGGTTGACTGGGAGCCACAAGCGCTGGCCTCTGAAATTGACCAAATTTTGCAAGAGTCAGCCCAATACTTGCTCAAGAAGCCAAGCAGAGCAGACGTCACAAGTGTGTGGGCGGGCTTGAGACCCCTGGCCAGTGCGTTGTCTAAAGAAAACAATGGCACTGCAACGCAAAAAGTCAGTCGTGAACACACCGTCCAAGTTGGCAGCAATGGCTTGGTGACTGTGACTGGGGGCAAATGGACCACCTACAGGGCCATGGCGGCCGATGTGATGCAATGCATTCGCAAGGCCCAAATGCTGTCACTCACCGACGAAGATGTCACCGTGCACACCGCTCTGTGGGGTGCACAAGCCGTGATGGGCAATGATCCTTTGTCGGCTTATGGTGCCGATGCCGCATTGCTCAAAGACATCCCGGGCTATGACAATTTGCTGGGGCCAGGATTGAGTGAGGCCATGGTGCGATTTGCCGCCCGCTATGAATACGCGCGCACGGTGGAAGATGTGCTGGCCAGGCGCAATCGCTTGTTGTTTTTAGATGCCCGCGAGGCGGAGAGGCTTGCGCCCGCCGTGGCCGACATACTAAAGACGGAAACTGGCGTGGACCCCCAATTGGAGGCCTTTGAAGCTTTGGCCAAAACATATCAATTGACATCGTAAGCGCGCTTTAAACGGGGTAAAGCAACGCACTCGGCGTTAAAAAACCGAGAAATTCTTGGTTTTTGCCTCAAAAAGTGTTGACACGGCCCAAAAATGTTGTAACAATCGCGGGCTTCGCTTCTAAAAAAGTGAAGTTATCTACCCAAACTAAAGCATTGCGAGTGGTTCGCAGTGTGGATGACGGGTCCAAGACTGATCTTGGTGCTGTAAATGAACAAAGGCTCTTCGGAGTTAATGCTAAATGCGGTGCACAAGGTGCAAGTTGGGAAATATTGAAATGATTCAGACAGAAACTCGGTTGGATGTTGCCGACAACACCGGCGCTAAGTCCGTACTTTGCATCAAGGTGCTTGGCGGTTCTAAGCGTCGCTACGCTAGTGTTGGCGACATTATCAAAGTGAGCATCAAAGAAGCTGCGCCCCGTGGCCGCGTCAAAAAAGGCGAGGTTTACAGTGCTGTGGTCGTTCGTACAGCCAAGGGCATTCGCCGTGGTGATGGCTCTCTCGTTAAATTCGATGGCAACGCAGCAGTTTTGCTGAATGCCAAGTTGGAGCCTATCGGCACCCGCATCTTCGGCCCAGTCACGCGTGAATTGCGTACTGAGAAGTTCATGAAGATCGTGTCCTTGGCACCTGAAGTTCTTTAAGGACCCGTCATGAACAAGATTCGCAAAGGCGACGAAGTCATCGTCATCGCCGGTCGTGACAAAGGCAAGCGTGGCACCGTGTCACTGCGCGCCGATGACTCGCACCTGGTGGTTGATGGCGTCAACCTCGTTAAGAAGCATGCCAAGCCAAACCCTATGAAGGGCACCACTGGCGGCATCATCGAAAAAACAATGCCTATTCACCAGTCCAACGTTGCTATTTTCAATAAAGCAACTGGCAAGGCTGATCGCGTGGGTGTTAAGTTGTTGGCCGATGGCAAACGCGTTCGCGTTTACAAGTCCAGCGGCGAAGAAATCAAGGTGGCATAAGCATGGCACGTCTACAACAACACTACCGCGAAAAAGTATCTCCAGAATTGATGACCAAGTTTGGTTACAAATCAATCATGGAAGTGCCCCGCATCACCAAAATTACACTCAACATGGGTGTGAGCGAAGCTGTGGCCGACAAAAAGGTCATGGACAACGCTGTGGGTGATTTGACAAAAATCGCTGGCCAAAAGCCAGTGGTGACCAAGGCCAAAAAGCCAATCGCCGGTTTCAAAATCCGCGAAGGTCAGGCCATTGGTTGCATGGTCACATTGCGTGGCGTGCAAATGTACGAATTCTTGGACCGCTTCGTCACCGTGGCTTTGCCCCGTGTGCGCGACTTCCGTGGTATCTCCGGCCGTGCTTTTGACGGTCGTGGCAACTACAACATCGGTGTGAAAGAGCAGATCATTTTCCCCGAGA
>CAZJAL010000023.1:0-44646 GCA_964544175.1 uncultured Limnohabitans sp. | reverse complement strand
ATGAAAGCCATCAACCCCAAAATCATGGAAATGCGCGAGCGTCTCAAAGACAACCCGCAGCAAATGCAACAAGAGATGATGCGCATTTACCGTGAAGAGAAGGTCAACCCCATGGGTGGTTGCTTCCCCATCATGGTTCAAATTCCTGTGTTCATTGCCTTGTATTGGGTGCTCTTGTCTTCGGTTGAAATGCGCAACGCGCCCTGGATTGGCTGGATTCACGATTTGTCAGCACCCGATCCCTATTTCATCTTGCCAGTGGTCATGACCCTGTCAACCTTGCTGCAAACGGCCCTGAACCCAGCGCCGCCAGATCCGATGCAAGCCAAATTGATGTGGTTCATGCCACTCATCTTTAGCGTGATGTTCTTCTTCTTCCCTTCCGGCTTGGTGCTGTATTGGATTACCAACAACATCTTGTCGATTGCGCAGCAGTGGGTTATCAACGTCCGCATGGGTGTACCGCCGCAGTTCAATCTGCCAAAATTCAATTGAGCGCAACAACTCAACGGAGTTGAAACATCCACAACAGGGCCGCTCATGCGGCCCTGTTGCATTCAAACACCCAGCACACCCAAACACACCATGTTGTCTCGCCACCAGGATCCCATCATCGCCATCGCCACGGCGCCCGGCCGAGGTGCTGTGGGCATCGTGCGCATTTCTGGCCCCAAGCTCAAAGCATGGGCAGATGCTTTGTGTGGCAAATCTCTGCAGGCACGGCAAGCGCATTACTTGCCTTTCAACGATGCACATGGCGAACCCATCGACCAAGGATTGGCGGTGTTTTTTCCGGGGCCGCATTCGTATACCGGTGAAGATGTGCTCGAGCTGCAGGCGCACGGCGGCCCTGTTGTCCTTCAACTGTTGTTAGCGCGTTGCATAGAAGCAGCCGAGCAAACAGATGCCAACACGGGCGCGCCCTATTTGCAAGGCTTGCGATTGGCTGCACCCGGAGAGTTCACGCAGCGTGCATTTTTGAATGACAAGATTGATTTGGCACAAGCCGAAGCCATTGCCGACTTGATCGACGCCTCCACAGGTGCAGCTGCGCGCAGTGCCAGCCGATCATTGGCGGGCGACTTCTCCAAAGAAATTCACGTCTTGCGCGACAAGTTGATTCACCTGCGCATGCTGGTGGAGGCCACCTTGGACTTTCCAGAAGAAGAAATTGATTTCTTGCAAAAAGCCGATGCACAGGGACAACTCGATCGCCTGCAATCGCAATTGGCAGCCGTCTTGGCGCGCACACAACAAGGTGCGCTTTTGCGCGAGGGCATCAAGGTGGTCATTGCAGGTCAGCCCAATGCAGGCAAGAGCTCGCTGCTGAATGCATTGGCGGGTGCCGAGTTGGCCATCGTGACGCCAATTGCAGGGACCACGCGCGATGTGGTGCAACAAACCATTCAAATAGAAGGCGTGCCCGTTCATGTCATTGACACCGCAGGTTTGCGTGAAGGCGCTGGCATTGATGAGGTGGAGCAGATTGGCATTCAGCGCGCTTGGGCACAAATTGCAGCAGCCGATGCTGTTTTGTTTTTGCACGACCTGACCCGTCAAAACTTGCCCGATTACGCAGCCGCCGATTTGCAAATTCAAAACACCTTGGCCACACAATTGCCGCACGGCGTCAGCTTGATCCATGTTTGGAACAAGTGCGATCTGGCGCCAACCACAACTGCGGCAACGCCCCTAACGAGCGAGCACCACGACATCCATCTGTCGGCCAAAACGGGCCAAGGGATTGAGGTGTTGCGTCAAAAATTGCTCAGCGCTGCAGGCTGGCAACCCGCCAACGAAGGCTTGTACTTGGCGCGTGAGCGTCATGTCCAGGCCCTCAAACGTGTGCAGTCCCACCTTGACATTGCAGATGCACACTTGCGTGCACAAGCACAATCACTTGACTTGTTGGCAGAAGAGCTGCGCTTGTCACAATCGGCCTTGAACGAAATCACCGGCGAGTTCAGCGCTGACGATTTGCTTGGCGTTATTTTCTCTAGCTTTTGTATCGGTAAATAAACCCATGGCCAAGTCTGCTGTCATCGATCGACCCGCGCCTCAAAACCCCAAGTCTTTGAGCGGCTTGCTGCCTTTTCTCAAACCCTATCGATTGCAAATTGGTTTGGCCTTGGTGTTTTTGGTCATGGCCGCGGCCTCCACCTTGGTCTTTCCGCTTGCTTTGCGTCAACTGATTGACAACGGTTTGCAGCACCCCGATCCGGGTGCACAGGCCATGGCACTGCGTGGCAATTTCCTCATGTTGTTTGCTGTGGCAGTGGCCTTGGGCTTGTTTTCTGCTGCGCGTTTTTACACCGTCAGCTGGCTGGGCGAGCGCGTCACCACCGACCTGCGCAATGCGGTTTACAGCCACGTCTTGAGGCAAAGCCCCGCCTTTTTTGAAACCACACCTACCGGCGAAGTGATCAGCCGTTTGGTGGCCGACACCACCTTGGTTCAAACAGTGGTGGGCAGCTCTTTGTCGATGGGCCTTCGCAATGCAGTCATGGGCGTGGGCGCATTGGCCATGCTGGTGTGGGCACATCCCACCGTCATGCTGCAACTGGTGGTCACGGTGATCTTGGTGGTATGGCCCGCCACGATGTACGGTCGCCGCGTGCGCCGTTTGTCGCGCGCCAGCCAAGACCGCGTGGCCGATGCCAGCAGCATTGCCACCGAAATTCTCAACGCCATGCCTGTGGTGCAAAGTTACACCGCCGAGTCACGCGAAGCAGATCGTTTTGCCAACGCAACTGAGCAAGGATTTCAAACCGCCATTCGCCGCACGCGTGCACGCTCTGTGTTGGTGGCTTTTATCATCATTGCCAATGCCGCATTTTTGTTGTGGGGCTTGTATCAGGGCACACAAGCAGTCATTGCAGGTGATCTGTCGGCCGGCCAACTGGGCCAAGCTGTTTTGTACGTCATCATCTTTGCGGGTGCTGTGGCTGTGTTGGGTGAGACCTATGGCGACTTGTTGCGCGCAGCTGGCGCCACAGAGCGACTCATGGAATTGCTGGGCAGCACATCGCCGGTGCAATCGCCCGTGAATCCTGTCACGTCGGTACCGCCTGCAACGGGCAGCACACTTGCATTTGAAGGCATTCAGTTTCACTATCCTTCACGCCCACTTCAAGCGGCACTCGAAAACTTTTCTGTGCAAATTCAAGCGGGTCAAACGGTGGCCTTGGTAGGACCTAGTGGCGCAGGCAAAACCACTTTGTTTGGTTTGCTGTTGCGCTACTATGATCCGCAGCAAGGCCAAATTGTTTTGGATGGCGTGCCTGTGCAAAACCTGAGCCTGCACGATTTAAGGCACCGCATTGGCATCGTGCCGCAAGAGCCCGTGCTGTTTTCTAGCAGTGCCATGGACAACATCCGCTACGGCAAGCCCGATGCCACAGACGACGAAGTACGCGAAGCCGCACGTGCTGCATTTGCCGATGAGTTCATCGTAGATTTGCCAGAGGGCTACAACACTTTCTTGGGCGAGCGCGGCGTGCGTTTATCGGGCGGTCAACGCCAACGCATTGCCATTGCGCGCGCCATGCTCAAGAACCCACCCTTGTTGTTGCTCGATGAAGCCACCAGTGCACTCGATGCACACAGCGAGCGAATGGTGCAAGCTGCGCTCGAGTCGGCCATGCGCGGTAGGACCACTTTGGTCATTGCGCATCGCTTGGCCACAGTGCAACAAGCCGATCAAATTTTGGTGTTAGAGCACGGTCGTTTGGTCGAGCAAGGCAAGCACGCCGAGTTGGTTGAAATGGGCGGCGTGTATGCGGGCTTGGCCGCCTTGCAATTCAACGCTTAATTCAACAATTAATTCAACACTTAAGGCCAAGCTTGGCGCAACACTTCTGGACGCCCTTAATGGCCGTCAAAGTTCACCAATGTGAACAGCGGCAAGCCAGCCTCACGTAATTTGGCAGAGCCGCCCAACTCGGGCAAGTCGACAATGGCGGCGCCCTCAATCACGTGGGCGCCCAGTTTTTCCAAGAGCTTCATGCCGGCCATCATGGTGCCGCCTGTGGCAATCAGGTCATCGATCAACAGTACTTTTTGACCTGGCTTTACTGCATCGGTATGTAACTCGACTGTGGCCGTGCCATATTCCAACTCATAGGTTTCTTCTACTGTGGTAAATGGCAGTTTGCCCTTTTTGCGAATGGGCACAAAACCCACATTCAATTCGTACGCCACCACAGCGCCCAAAATAAAGCCGCGGGCATCGAGTCCTGCCACTACATCGGGACGCATCTCTGGTGCCATGTAGCGGTGTACAAACGCATCGATCAAGACGCGAAAGACGCGGGGGTTTTGCAACAAGGGGGTAATGTCGCGGAATTGCACACCTGCCACAGGCCAATCAGGAACCGTCCGCATGTTGTTTTTCAAATAATCGTTCACGGACAAGGCAACTTCGCTCATTTCTTCAACTCCGATGGGGCTTTCTGGGACAGAACACCATCATAGTCACGCTTTCAGCCTTCCCTCGCTAAAATAAGCCCCATGTCATTCAACCCTGAACAAGCCCTCCAACTCGCACGCGAGACTTTGGACATTGAAGCGGCAGCCCTGCTGGGCCTCAAATCTCGCTTGGACTCGCGTTTTACGCAAGCCGTTCAAATGATGCTCAACGTCAAAGGCCGGGTGGTCGTCACCGGCATGGGGAAGAGCGGTCACATCGGGTCCAAAATTGCGGCCACCCTGGCGTCCACGGGTACACCCGCCATGTTTGTGCATCCTGGTGAAGCCAGCCATGGCGACCTGGGCATGATCAAAGCGGTCGATGTGGTCTTGGCCATCTCTAACAGCGGCGAGAGCGACGAGCTGGTGTCCATCTTGCCGGTGCTCAAACGTCAAGGTGTACCCCTCATTGCCATGACCGGGGGCATGGACTCAGCATTGGCCATGCATGCCGATGTGGTGCTCGACAGCAGTGTTGAGAAAGAAGCTTGCCCTTTGAACTTGGCCCCTACCGCCAGCACCACAGCCCAACTGGCTTTGGGTGATGCATTGGCCGTGGCTTTGTTGGATGCACGTGGCTTCAAGGCAGAAGATTTTGCACGCTCGCACCCAGGTGGTTCTTTGGGCCGTCGCTTGTTGACGCATGTCAGCGATGTGATGCGCAAAGGCGATCAAGTGCCGCAGGTGCTGGCCAACGCCAGCTTCTCTGACCTGATGCGCGAGATGAGCCACAAAGGTTTGGGCGCCTCAGCCATCGTCGACGATCAACAGCGTATTTTGGGCATCTTCACCGACGGTGACTTGCGTCGACTGATTGAAAAGGGTGTGGACTTGCGCGCATTGTTGGCCAAAGATGTGATGCACGCCAACCCACGCACCGTCAATCAAGATGCATTGGCGGTTGAAGCTGCAGAGCTGATGGAGCAGTTCCAAATTACCAGCGTGCTGGTGGTCAATGCGGAGGGCACTTTGAGTGGCGCCTTGAACAGCAACGACTTGATGCGCGCCAAAGTCATTTAAGCCATGAAAAACATTGAACCCGCATTGAATTTTGCACCCGAGCTGCTGCTCCAAGCGCAGGGCGTGAAAGTGGTGTTCTTTGATGTCGACGGTGTGCTCACCGACGGCGGCTTGTATTTTTCAGAGCAGGGCGAAACCCTCAAACGCTTCAGCACGCTCGATGGCCACGGCTTGAAGCTTTTGAAACATGCTGGCATCACGCCAGTCATCATTACTGGCCGCGACTCGGCGCCTTTGCGCGTGCGTCTAAAGGCTTTGGGCATTGAGCACGCGCGTTTTGGCACAGAAGACAAGTTGCCTGCTGCCGAAGACTATTTAAAAAGCCTCGGATTGGGCTGGCATCAAGCGGCAGCCATGGGCGATGACTGGCCCGACTTGCCTGTGATGCAACGTGCCGCATTTGCATGCGCCCCTCAAAACGCCCACGCGCAAGCATTGGCGCTGGCGCACTATGTCACGGCACGCAAAGGCGGTGACGGTGCTGCACGCGAGTTGTGCGACTTGTTGGTAGTGGCCAGCGGCCACTATGCTCAATTGTTGTCCCGCGTGGGCTCCGCATCGGCTGCATGATGGACACGCTAAAGCGCGCGCTAGATCGCTTGGCACTTTATCTGCCAGCCGTGTTGATGGCGCTGTTTGCTTTGGGCAGTTGGTGGCTTGTGCGCAGCTTGCCCAGTTTTTTTGCAGAGCCCAGCACCAAACAAGTTCGTCAAGAGCCCGATTATTTCCTCGAGCATTTCTCTGTCAAATCATTCGACAAATCTGGGCGGCTCACCCGCGAGCTAAGCGGCGATCGTGCGCAACATTTTCCTGACACCGACACACTCGACATCAGCAACGTTCAAATGCACGGGCAAAATCAGGATGGCACAAGTGTCAACGCGCGCGCAGAGCGAGCCCTTGCCAAAGGCGATGGCTCGCAAGTTATTTTCAAAGGCAGTGTTCACTTGACGCAACCCGCAAGCACTTCCAGCAAAGCGTCACAAGCCAGCATCGAGTTGCGCAGCCAAGAGATCACAGCCTTTGTCAAACAAGAGCGCTTGGTCAGCGATGTCCCCGTTGAAATTCGGCGTGGACAAGACGTCTTCAGCGCAGAGCGTCTTGAAATGGACAGCAAAACCGGTGAGTACGCACTGATCGGCAAAGTGCGTGGCGTGGTCAACGCCACGCCGCGATAAGACCTGCCAAGCTCACCCATTTTTTCGAAAGACTTTCATGCGTCCTTTGGTCTTCATCACCGGTGCGTCAAGTGGCATTGGGCAAGCTTTGGCCCTGCGCTATCACCAAGCCGGCTGGCGTTTGGCCTTGGCAGCGCGACGACAGGCAGACATCCAAAGCTGGCTAGACGCACAGGGCATCGGCTCTGAACTTGCTCGCAGCTATGCGGCCGATGTCAGCGATGCCAACAGCATCATCGCAGCTGCACAAGCTTGCATGGCGGCTCAGGGTGTGCCCGATGTAGTAATTGCCAATGCCGGCATTAGCATTGGCATGGACACGCGCATTCGACAAGATTTAGACGTGCTGCAGCAAGTCATGACCACCAACGTGATGGGCATGGCCGCCACGTTTCATCCGTTCATTGAAGCGATGCAATTGCGTGCAGAGATGTCCGAAGTTAAAACAAGCGGGCATGTTGGCACTTTGGTGGGCATTGCCAGCGTTGCGGGTATTCGCGGCATGCCTGGGCATGCGGCTTATTGCGCCAGCAAGGCAGCCGCCATCAGCTATTGCGAAAGTTTAAGGGGCGAATTGAAGCCACTTGGCTTCAGAGTGGTCACGTTGGCACCTGGCTATATCAAGACGCCGCTTACCCAAAAGAACAAATTCCCAATGCCATTCTTGATGTCAGCAGACGCATTTGCAGACCAAGCATTTCAGACCATCGAACATGGCACCAGTTTCCGTGTCATTCCGACACCCATGGCTTGGGTTGCAAGAGTGTTGCGCATCTTGCCAGACGCCTTGTTTGATCGCGCCTTTAAAAACCAACCGCGCAAACATCGCGCACCATGAAAAAAGCCCTGTAGGGCAGGGCATCAAAAAAGCCCTGCAGTGCAGGGCTTCTTTTGTGAATGCACCTTAGCGTGGCTAAAGTGCAAGCGCAGGGCGTGAGCGATTAATAACCGCCACCGTAGCCACCGCCGCCGCCTTCGCGACGACCGCCACCACCGTTACCGCCGCCACGTGGGCCAGAGCCGTAAGGGCTGCGGAAACCGGACTCGCCACCGCCTTCGCGACGACCGCCACCGCCACCGTAGCCGCCACCGCCGCCACCACCATAACCGCCGCCGCCTTCACGACGACCGCCGCCACCAAAGCCACCGCCACCGGAACGGGGAGGACGCTCTTCCATGGGACGTGCTTCGTTCACAACAACACTGCGACCGCCCAAAGGCTGGCCGTTCATGCCGTTGATAGCAGATTGAGCTTCTTCATCAGAACCCATTTCTACAAAGCCGAAGCCTTTGGAGCGACCTGTGTCGCGTTCCATCATGACTTTAGCGCTGGTCACGGCACCGAACTGGCCGAAAGCCTGCTCTAAATCACCGTCACGAACCGAGTACGGCAGGTTGCCGACGTATAGTTTTTTGCCCATTGAAAGGGACTCCTCTAAACACTGAAACAAAAGCGATGGAGCCCCAAAAACGCATCAACAAACCTAAAAAACTCTGGAAGGAAGCGAAACTGACACCTGTACACCGCGAACTAAACACACGCTCTTAAAACGTGTGTTAAGCCATTATGGGCCATAAAACAAATGGTTTGGCAAGTTAATTCTTTGAAAGGCCTTTAAATACTTGGGATTCGACGTGTTTTTGTCTCATTACCAACTGACTTCGCGGTCGGGTGTCGCGCTGATTTTGTGAACAGTCAAGTCGGCGCCTTCGTATTCTTCTTCTTGGCTCATCTTCAAACCAAGCGTCATTTTCAAGACGCCATAGACCACGGTGCCGCCAATCAAGGCCCAAGCAACACCCATGAAAGTGCCAATGACTTGCGCGCCAAATGACACGCCGCCCAAGCCACCAAAACTTTGCAAGCCGAAGATGCCTGCAGCAATGCCGCCCCAAGCACCGCAGATGCCGTGCAAGGGCCACACACCCAGAACGTCGTCAATCTTCCATTTGTTTTGTGTCAAGGTGAACATCACTACAAACAGAGCACCTGCAACTGCACCAACGGCCAATGCGCCAAAGGGATGCATCAAATCAGAACCCGCACAGACCGCCACCAAACCTGCAAGCGGTCCGTTGTGAACAAAGCCGGGGTCGTTTTTACCCAACATCAATGCAGCCAAAGTGCCGCCCACCATGGCCATTAAAGAGTTCACGGCAACCAAGCCAGAAATTTTGTCGAGTGTTTGCGCACTCATGACGTTGAAGCCAAACCAGCCCACAATCAAAATCCAAGCGCCCAAGGCCAAGAATGGAATATTGGAAGGCGGGTGCGCAGACACAGCGCCGTCTTTGCGGTAGCGGTTGTAACGTGCACCCAGCAATACGACCGCGGGCAAAGCAATCCAGCCGCCCATGGCGTGCACTACAACAGAGCCCGCAAAGTCGTGAAACTCTTCATCGGTGGTGGCCTTGATCCAAGCCTGCACACCGAAGTGCTGGTTCCACGCGATGCCCTCAAAGAAGGGATAGACAAAACCCACGATACAAGCCGTTGCAATGAGTTGGGGCCAAAACTTCGCGCGTTCGGCAATGCCACCCGAAACGATGGCGGGAATGGCCGCAGCGAAAGTCAGCAAGAAAAAGAACTTCACCAGGTCATAGCCATTTTTGGCAGCCAGGGTTTCGGCGCCCACAAAAAAGCCAGTGCCATAGGCTACGGTGTAACCCACTACAAAATAAACCACTGTGGAAACTGAGAAATCCACCAAGATTTTGACCAAGGCATTGACCTGGTTTTTCTTGCGAACGGTACCCAACTCCAAAAAGGCAAATCCCGCGTGCATGGCCAGCACCATGATGCCGCCCAACAAAATAAAGAGCGCATCCGCGCCCTGTTTTAGTGCTTCCATGTCTATCTCTACTTATTTTTGAATTAAATTGGTGCGCAAAATCCATGATTGGGCGCTGCGCACCAAAATCAAGCAAAAATCAAGCCAAATAAGCCGTGTGCTGGCAGATATGATCGCCACATGGAAGCCTTTCTCGTCTCAACAGGTATCGTCGCGCTCGCCGAAATGGGCGACAAAACCCAACTGCTGTCTTTGGTCTTGGCAGCCCGATTCCGCAAACCTTGGCCCATCGTTTGGGGCATTTTGGTCGCCACGCTGGTTAACCATGGGCTGGCTGGCGCTTTAGGCAGCTGGGTCACCACACAGCTTGGCCCAGAGGCCCTGCGCTGGGTCTTGGGCGGCTCTTTCTTGGCCATGGCCGTTTGGATATTGATCCCAGACAAATTAGACGACGAAGATGAGCAAACCAAGCCCAAGTGGGGTATTTTTGCCACCACCGTGATTGCATTCTTCTTGGCCGAAATGGGCGACAAAACACAAATCGCCACGGTGATGTTGGCGGCTCAGTTTCAAAGCTGGTTTTGGGTCGTGGCGGGTACCACTTTGGGCATGATGCTGGCCAATGCACCCGTGGTTTGGCTTGGCGATGCCATCACACGCAAAATTTCACTGACTTGGGTTCACCGCATTTCAGCAGTGATCTTTGCCATCCTGGGCGCATTGGCTTTGTGGGGCGGCCCCAGTTCAGAAGCGCCGAAACCAATGGACGAGGTCAATAGCACAGCGATCGCAAGCCCTTGAGTTACTTTTTATCAAGAGTGCCTTTATACTGTCTTTGCGCCGATTTGCTCCAGCTTGCGGGCGCGCAAACATGTCTGTTTGTAAATTCAGCTAAAGAGAGAACCTGTTCTACCGGTTTTGCTTTTTGAGCTGAACCGGTTTTTTTTCGGGTTCATTTCAAATTCACGGATTCATGACTTTGATCGCTACGCCACAGTCGATGTTTTTTGAAGCACCACTTGCCTTGCAAAGTGGCGCTTCTATTCGGGCCTATCACCTGGCCTACGAAACCTATGGCACCTTGAATGCCGACAAATCCAACGCCGTGCTCATTTGCCACGCCTTGAATGCGTCCCATCATGTCGCGGGTGTTTATGAAGGACAAGACAAAAGCGAAGGCTGGTGGGACAACATGATTGGCCCCGGCAAAGCCGTAGACACCAACCGCTTCTTTGTCATAGGCGTGAACAATTTAGGCTCTTGTTTTGGCTCTACGGGCCCGATGCATGCGCACCCCGACACGGGCAACATTTACGGCGCTGATTTTCCGGTGGTCACCGTTGAAGATTGGGTAGATGCGCAAGCGCGATTGCTGGATGCGCTAGGCATTCAAACCCTGGCCGCTGTCATGGGTGGCAGCTTGGGGGGCATGCAAGCCTTGTCTTGGACACTTCGCTTTCCCGAGCGCGTCGCGCACGCGGTGGTGGTGGCAAGCGCACCCAACCTCACGGCCGAAAACATTGCCTTCAACGAAGTGGCGCGCCGCGCCATCGTCACCGACCCCGATTTCCATGGCGGTCACTTTTACAAACACGGCGTGGTGCCGCAACGCGGCCTGCGCATTGCGCGCATGATTGGTCACATCACGTATCTCAGTGATGATGTGATGAATGAAAAGTTTGGTCGCGAACTGCGCGATGCCGTGACGCACAACGCCACGGGCTACCGCTACTCGACACAAGATGTGGAGTTTCAAATTGAAAGTTACCTGCGGTATCAAGGTGACAAGTTCAGCGAATACTTTGACGCCAACACCTACCTCTTGATTACCCGCGCCTTGGATTATTTCGATCCCGCACGAAGCTTGGGCGGCAACTTAACGGCTGCACTGGCGCATGCCACATGCAAGTTCTTGTTGGTCAGCTTCACCACCGACTGGCGCTTCTCACCGGCGCGAAGCCGCGAAATGGTGCGCGCATTGCTCGACAACAAACGTGACGTCAGCTATGCCGAGATCGATGCGCCGCATGGCCATGACGCCTTCTTGTTGAACGACGCGCGCTACATGAATGTGGTGGGCTCTTATTTTGACAACATTGCAAAGACGCTCAACGCAGGAGGCGCAGCATGAGTGAACATGTGAACTTGCAGGCCATCGCGCGTTTGGTGCCAGAGGGTGCTCGCGTCCTCGACTTGGGCTGCGGCGATGGTGCGTTGTTAGATTACCTGCAAAAGAACCGAGGCTGCACGGGCTACGGCGTTGAAATTGACGACGCCAACATTCAAGCTTGCGTGAAGCGCGGCGTGAATGTGCTGCAGCTGAACTTGGACGAAGGACTTACCATGTTTGCCGACCAGTCTTTTGACGTGGTCTTGCAAATTGACACCTTGCAGCACTTGCGCAATGCCGAAGTCATGCTGCGTGAAACTGTGCGTGTAGGCCGCACAGGCATTTTGGCTTTCCCCAATTTTGCACACTGGCCCAACCGCTTAAGCATTTTCACAGGCCGCATGCCTGTCACCAAACGCTTGCCCTACCAGTGGTACGACACGCCCAACATTCGGGTGGGTACCTATGCCGATTTTGCCCAATTGGCCGCTCAAAATCATTTGAAAATCATCGACAGCTTTGGCTTGCACGAAGGCCAAGAAGTTCGAAACTGGCCCAACCTCATGGCCGGCACTGCTGTTTTCAAGTTACAACGCTAACGCTGTTTCACCAGCCACTCAAAGGACTTCCATGACGCTTCCATCCACCATGAAATTTGTTGACCATGGCACTGGCGGAGGGCCAGAAGTATTAAGCCCCAGCAGTTGTGCCATCCCCACACCGCAAAAAGGCGAGGTCTTGGTCAAGGTTGCTTTTGCGGGTGTCAATCGCCCCGACTGTTTGCAACGCAGTGGCAAATACCCACCACCCGCCGGCGCATCACCCATCGTGGGCTTAGAAGTGTCTGGTGAAGTGGTGGCCTTGGGCGAAGGTGCCACTCGTTGGCAATTGGGCGACAAAATTTGCGCCTTGACCAACGGCGGTGCTTATGCCGAATACGTGACCGTACCCGAAGGTCAAGCATTGCCCATCCCCAAGGGCTACACCCTGTTGCAAGCCGCTGCCTTGCCCGAAAACTATTTCACAGTGTGGACCAATGTGTTTCAGCGCGGCAAACTCAAAGCGGGCGAAAGCATTTTGATTCATGGCGGCTCCTCTGGCATTGGCCTGACCGCCATTCAACTGGCGCACGCATTTGGCGCCAAAGTTTTTTGCACTGTGGGCAATGCAGACAAAGTGGCCGCCTGCGTGAAGGTTGGTGCCGATGTGGCCATCGATTACAAAACGCAAGACTATGTTGAAGAAGTTTTGAAACTCACCGATCAGAAAGGTGTCAACGCCATTTTGGACATGGTGGGCGGCAGTTACATGCAGCGCAACTTAAGAGCGCTGGCCATTGAAGGTCGCTTGTTGCAAATTGCGTTCTTGCAGCCTTCCAAGGTAGAAGTCGATTGGGTCTCCCTGATGGCCAAGCGCCTGACCTTCACGGGCTCCACCTTGCGCCCACGCAGCGCTGCCGACAAAGCACAAATTGCCAACGAACTTCAAGAACAAGTTTGGCCCTTGTTGGCTGCAGGCACAGTAGCGCCCGTGATTTACAAAGTGTTTGATTTGAACGAAGCTGCACAAGCCCACGCGCTGATGGAATCCTCACAGCACATTGGCAAGATCATGCTAACCGTTGCAGGAGAATAATTCATGAGCAATCCGTTAACCGTTGGCGTCATTGGCTTGGGTGCCATGGGCATGGGCATGGCGCAGTCTTTGCGTCGTGCAGGCCATGTGGTGAATGTGTTCGATGTGCGCGCCGAAGTGGCGCAAAAGTTTGCAGCCGAAGGTGGCGTGGCCTGCGCCAGCTTAGCTGACATCGCCAAAGCTTCCGATGTATTGGTGTCGGTGGTGGTGAATGCAGCACAAACCGAATCGGTTTTGATGGGCGACGGGACTGCGCAATCAGGCTGCATCAACCACCTCAAACCTGGCAGTGTGTTTGTGATGTGCTCCACCGTCGATCCTGCGTTTTCTGTGGGCTTAGAAAAAACACTCCATGCCAAAGGCTTGCTCTACATTGACGCGCCCATCTCTGGCGGTGCAGCCAAAGCAGCATCGGGTCAAATGACCATGATGACGGCCGGCACGCCAGAAGCGTATGCCAAAGCCGAGTCCTTCTTGAACGCCATGGCCGCCAAAGTTTACAAACTGGGCGACAGCGCGGGCGCGGGCAGCAAAGTCAAAATCATCAACCAACTGTTGGCCGGTGTGCACATTGCAGCGGCTGCAGAAGCCATGGCACTGGGCTTGCGCGAAGGCGTTGACCCAGATGCCCTGTACGAAGTGATCACGCACAGTGCTGGCAACAGTTGGATGTTTGAAAATCGCATGGCCCATGTGTTGGCAGCCGATTACACGCCGCTGTCTGCCGTCGATATATTTGTGAAAGATTTGGGCTTGGTACTCGACATGGCACGCGCCAGCAAATTTCCGTTGCCGCTGTCTAGCACGGCGCATCAAATGTTCATGCAAGCCAGCACCGCGGGCTTTGCCAAAGAAGATGACAGTGCTGTGATCAAAATTTTCCCAGGCATTGAATTGCCCAAAGCAAAATAAAGCCAAATAAATCCATCGCACCACAGCTCACAGACTCTAAAGGCCTTCAACATGAAATTAGGTTGCATCGCGGACGACTTCACAGGCGCCACCGACCTGGCCAACAATTTAGTTCGCTCAGGCATGCGTGTGATGCAAACCTTTGGTGTGCCCTCCGCGCAGCTGTCATCAGACGTTGATGCGGTGGTAGTGGCCTTGAAATCTCGCACCATTCCTGCAGCCGAAGCCATTGCCCAATCTTTGGCCGCCTTGCAATGGTTGCAGGCGCAAGGTGCCGAGCAAATTTATTTCAAATACTGCTCGACGTTTGACAGCACGCCCGAAGGCAACATCGGCCCCGTCACCGAAGCTTTGATGGACGCGCTCAATTGCAAATTCACCATTGCCACACCCGCTTTCCCCGACAACGGCCGCACAGTGTTCAAAGGCTATTTGTTTGCAGGTGCTGTGCTGCTGAACGAAAGCGGCATGCAGAACCATCCGCTCACGCCTATGACAGATGCCAATTTGGTTCGCGTCATGCAAGCGCAAACCAAACGCAAGGTGGGCTTGATCGATCACACTATTTTGGCCAAAGGCACGACGGCCATTGCCGAGAAAATCAAACAGCTTGAAGCAGACGGTGTTGGCGTGGCCATTGTGGACGCCACCAGCAACGACGATTTGAAAACCTTAGGGCCCGCACTGAAAGGCATGCCCTTGGTGACGGCGGGTTCTGGTGTGGCCATTGGACTTCCTGGCAACTGGGGTTTGCAATCTTCTGCCCAGGCAGCAGCCTTGCCCGTGCCCACTGGTCACCAAGCCATCGTGTCGGGCAGTTGCTCCTTGGCCACACAAGGCCAAGTGGCACACTACATTGAAAGCGGTCAACCCAGTTGGCAATTCAAACCTTTGAATTGGACAACGCACAATGTGCCTGCACAAATCAAAGCAGATGTAGACGCAGCCTTGGCATGGGCCAAGCCTTTGCTCAGCAAAGGCCCCGTCTTGGTATATGCCACCACCGATGCAGACACGTTACAACAAGTCCAAGCCAAGTTTGGCCGTGAGCAAGCCGGTGAATGGATGGAATCGGCCTTGGCACAAGTGTGTCTGGGCCTTCAAGCCTTAGGCGTCAAACAATGGGTCATTGCCGGCGGCGAAACCTCGGGCGCTTGCGTACAAGCCTTGAACATCACACAAATGCAAATCGGCCCTCAAATTGATCCTGGCGTGCCGTGGTGCTTTGCACCGCAACACACGGCGGGTCACCTCACCTTGAAGTCTGGCAACTTTGGCACACCCGACTTTTTCAGTAAAGCCTTGAAGGTTTTGGCGGAGACGACAGCATGACAACAGTCGTGAACATGCGCGAAGCCACAGCACGCGAAGAAATTTGCCGCGTTGGTGAAAGCTTGTTTCAACGAGGCTATGTGCATGCCACTGCAGGCAACATCAGCGTGCGTTTGGACTACGGATTTTTAATCACGCCCACCGATGCTTGCTTGGGGTTTTTAGACCCTGCCGACCTGGCCTTGCTAGATCACGATGGCAACCAAGTCAGTGGCAAGCGAGGTAGCAAAACCATTGCATTGCACCGCAAAATTTACGAAGCCTCCGACCATGCGCCAGGCAGTTGGCCCGCGCGTTGTGTCATTCACACGCACAGCACCCATTGCGTAGGCTTGAGCTTGCAGGCCAAAGGTCCCGAGTTGTTGCCCCCCATCACACCTTACTTCGTGATGAAGGTGGGCCACGTGCCCTTGATTCCGTACTTCCGTCCTGGTGATGTATTGGCCGCAGACGCTGTGGCCGATGCCATCCTTCACTATGCCAAAGTTGACACGCCTATTCGCGCGGTCATGTTGTCGCGCTTGGGGCCCAATGTGTGGCATCAGGATTTAACGCAAGCCATGGCCACGTTAGAAGAATTGGAAGAAACCGCCAAGCTCGTTCATAACTCGGCGCCAAATCTGCCAGAGAATTTATCGGATGCACAGATTGAAGAATTGCGTCAGAATTTTGGCGCAGCTTGGTAAGCTTGCGCTGCGCTCAAACAGAACCTAAACCCCACATTTGCACTGAAGATTTTCCAGAAAGCACCTCATGCCTCAATTTGCCGCCAACCTGTCCATGATCTACCCCGACATGGATTTTCTGGACCGATTTGAAGCAGCGGCCAAGGATGGCTTCAAAGCGGTCGAGTATTTGTTCCCCTATGCCTATGCAGCCGAAGAATTGGCCGCACGCCTCAAGGGCAATGGCTTGCAACAAGTCTTGTTCAACATGCCCCCAGGGGGCATCGATGACGCCTCAACCTTGAGTGCATGGGACCGAGGTGATCGCGGCACAGCGTGCAGCCCTGGTCGGGAAGCAGAATACAAGGCTGGCGTGCAACGCGCCTTGCGCTATGCAGACATTTTGAACTGCCCCCGAATTCACTCCATGGCCGGCGTCTTGCCTGCAGGCGTATCGCGCGAACAAGCGCAACAGACCTTGGTTGGCAACTTGAAATGGGCCTGCCAAGAAGCACAAAAAGCCGGTCGAGATGTTTTACTTGAACCCATCAACCCACGCGGCATTCCCGGATTTTTTGTCAATCGCCAAGACCATGCGCACGAAATTTTGGCCGAGGTTGACGCGCCCAATTTGAAAGTGCAAATGGATTTGTTCCACTGCCAAATTGTGGAGGGCGACCTCAGCACCAAAATTGAACGCTACTTGCCGACGGGCAAGGTGGGGCACTTTCAAATTGCCGATGTGCCTTTGCGCCACGAACCGGGCACTGGCGAGTTGAATTGGCCGTATTTGTTTGACCTGATTGACCGTCTGTCGGCAGAATGTGGCTGGCAAGGTTGGATTGGCTGCGAGTATGTGCCCGCAGACACCACCGGTGGTGGCACCTCGCGCGGTTTGTCCTGGTTGAAATCTGTTTGAATTTTTGGAGTCATACATGAACGCACCTCTTCACAAAGAAATGCCTGCTGGTTTGCTCAATGCCGCAACCGCTTTGCGCGACGTCACACAGGCTTGGGATTCCAAAATTCTGAAAGAACTCACGCAGTACATTGAGATCCCAGCCAAGTCCCCTTCCTTCGACAGCAATTGGGAAGCCAATGGCCACCTCGACACCGTGCTGCGCCAAACAGCAGAATGGATTGAAGCGCAAAAGGTGGCTGGGCTCACTTTGGAAATCATTCGACTGCCAGGCCGCACACCTGTTTTGTACTTTGACATTCCTGCCACACGTGCGCAATCTGAAGGCTCTGGCCAAACCGTGTTGATGTATGGTCACTTAGACAAACAACCCGAGTTCAGCGGCTGGCGCAACGACCTCGGCCCTTGGACACCCAAGTACGAAGACGGCAAGTTGTATGGCCGCGGCGGTGCTGACGACGGCTACGCCGCCTACGCCAGCATTGCAGCGGTGCAAGCGCTCAAAAATCAGAACACACCCCACCCACGCATTGTGGGATTGATCGAAACCTGCGAAGAGTCAGGCTCTTACGATTTGTTGCCCTACATAGACAGCTTGCGTCCTCGCTTGGGTGATGTGGGTTTGGTCATTTGCTTAGACAGCGGTGCTGGCAACTACGACCAACTGTGGCTCACCACCAGCTTGCGCGGCATGGCCAGTGGCACCTTGAAAGTTGAAATTCTGACCGAAGGCATTCACTCAGGTGACGCATCAGGCTTGGTGCCTTCCAGTTTCCGCATCATGCGTCAAGTGCTTGACCGCTTGGAAGACAGCAAGTCGGGTCGGTTATTGCCCGCCAGCTTTCACTGCGAAGTGCCAGCCGACCGTTTGGCACAGGCCAAGGCCACGGCCAGCATTTTGGGCGAAGAGGTTTACAGACGTTTTCCTTGGGCACACTACGACTGCGGTGGCGCCACCACCTTTGCATTACCTACCACCACAGATCCTTTGCAAGCTTTGCTCAACCGCACATGGACGCCCACATTGAGCGTGACAGGTGCTGAAGGTTTCCCTTCTTTGGAAAATGCCGGCAATGTATTGCGCCCCTACACAGCCTTCAAGCTCAGCTTGCGTTTGCCACCCTTGGTAGACGCAGCCTCTGCCGTGGCTGAAATGAAAACCTTGCTGGAAGACAACGCACCGTATCAAGCACGTGTCACGTTTGAATCCAATGGTGGCGCAACTGGTTGGAACGCACCCAGCAGCACACCTTGGTTCGAGAAGGCACTGCAAACTGCCAGCCAATCGCACTTTGGGGCATCGGTGGGTTACATCGGGCAAGGCGGCACCATTCCCTTGATGAGCATGCTCAGCCAAGGTTTCCCTCAAGCACAAATGATGGTGTGTGGTGTGTTAGGACCCAAGAGCAATGCCCACGGCCCCAACGAGTTCTTGCATGTGCCCTATGCTAAAAAACTTACCGCATCTGTGGCCGAGGTGATGGCGTCATTGCCTTAACTTAGCCTTAACTTAGCCATAAGTCAGGTGCTTTGTTTGCGCTGCCAAACCATCCAAGCCAAGGACAGCGCAATCAGCGTCACAGGCACCAAGGAGCCGTAGTTCAACCACGTCCAACCTTGCGTGGTGACCAACGCGCCAGAGGCAAATGAGGTGACGGCCATGGTGGCAAACACACAGAAATTGATGGCAGCTTGGCCACGGTCTTTCTCTTCAGGGCGCCATGCGGTCATGGACAAGGTGGTGCTGCCTGTAAAGACAAAGTTCCATCCCACGCCCAACAAGAAAAGCGCCACCAAGAACTGATTCAAATCTGTACCCGACAAAGCCACGGCGATGCAAACAAAATTCAACAACACGCCCACGGCCATGATTTGCAGTGTGCCGAATTTTTTAATCAAATGCCCTGTGAAGAACCCGGGTGCAAACATGCCAATCACGTGCCATTCGAGCACCCAGGCTGCATCACTGAACTGGTAACCACACACTTGCATGGCCAAAGGCGTTGCCGCCATCAACAAATTCATCACACCATAACTCATGGCCGCTGAAACAGCTGCAACGATGAATACAGGCTGCTTCATGATCTCGGACAAAGGGCGGCCGTCCGAGCTGCCTTTGGGTTTTTCGACCACGGGTGGAAACTTCACAAAGTGCATCAGCACCATGCCCAACACCGCCACCACTGTGAGGGCAACATAGGCACCCATGAACGGCGTCTCAAACCAGCCTTTGCTTTTGGAAGCCAAGTTGGGGCCCACAATGGCGCCAATCAAACCACCGGCCATGACCCACGACACAGCCTTTTCGCGGAACGAAACTTCAGCAAGCTCTGCGGCCGCAAATCGATAGAGCTGACCATTGGCACTGTAATAGCCGGCAATCAGGGTGGCCGCCGTCAACAATGCAAAGTTGTGAGCATAGGCGGCATAGGCGCACAACACCGCAGACAACAAACCCACCAGCAAACCCAACTGAAACGACACACGCCGCCCCCACTTGGCTTGCGACTTGGCCACCAGCCCTGTTGACAGGGCGCCGCCCACCACATAGCCCATGACAGGCAAAGTAGCCATCCACCCCACCGGAGCCAGGCTCAAGCCGACCAGCCCATTGATGGCAATGAAGGTGACGTTGTTGGTGAGAAACAGACCTTGGCACAAGGCCAACAAAAAGAGATTGGGGTTCATACACCCGAGTGTATCTAGATCAGCAAGCCCACGGCAGACAAAACGGCGACAGGTGCTGTCTCGGCCCTTAACACCCGCAGACCCAAACTCACAGGCAAGAAACCTGCGGCCAAGGCTTCTGCTTCCTCGGAGGGGCTGAGCCCGCCTTCTGGGCCGCTTAAAAGCACGATGTCTTGTGCTTGACCCAGCGCGGGCTTGGGCAGTGCGCTGATGGCATTTTGCAAACTTTGGGTGCCTTCGGCCAAGGACAAAATCCAGCGCGTGCACTGAACTTGATTTGAAGCTACGGCAATGGCCTGGGTCAAGGTGAGCGGCGGCGCCACTTGCAAGACGCGGTTGCGGCCACATTGTTCGCTGGCGGCCACAGCAATGGCTTGCCAGTGCGCCAATTTTTTGTCTGAACGCTCACCTTTGAGTTTCAAGACGCTTCTTTCGGCCGTAATAGGCAAAAGGGTACTAGCACCCAGCTCGGTGGCTTTTTCAAGCAACCAGTCCATGCGCTCGTTGGCTGTGATACCCGACCACAGGTGGATTCGCACGGCCAACTCACGCTCTGTGTCGATGCGTTGTGTCACACGCACGCCCACGTCACTGCGGCCCATGTGGGTGATGACGGCCACGCATTCACCGCCCTCACCATTGAACAAGGTGATCTCATCACCGGGTTGCATTCTGCGAACTTGCACATGACGCGCAGTGCCTGCAGGCAAATCCAATTCGTCGCCCAAAAGGAGGGCAGCAGGGCAATGAAAGCGGGGCAGCTGTGACATGGTCTTACATTCGGCCAAAAGCAAAGCCCGTCACGCCGTCGGTGCCCTCGACTTGTTCGATCAATCGCAGCAAAGGCCTGAGTTCGATGTAGCGCGACGCTGTGGCACGAATATAGGCAATGAAACGTGGCGAGTCGGCCAAGTATTTTTCTTTGCCATCACGCAAGGTGAGGCGCGCAAAAATTCCCGCCACTTTGAGGTGACGCTGCAAACCCATCCATTCCACCGCACGGTAAAAAACGCCAAAGTCTTGGTGCCAATCTTCAAAATCCAGCAAGCCTGCTTTGCGCGCTTTTTCCCAGTAGCGAATGGTGATGTCGAGCACAAAGTCTTCTTCCCAAGTGAGAAAAGCATCGCGCATGAGGCTGGCCACGTCATAAGTGACAGGGCCATATACCGCATCTTGAAAATCCAACACACCCAAAGCAGCGTCAGCCCCTGTTGGCATCATCAAATTGCGCGGCATGAAATCTCGGTGCACAAACACCGCTGGCGCAGCCAAATTGTGTTTCACCACCATTTGAAAAGTACTGTCCAAGGTGTTGCGCATCTTGCCCTCGACGGCCAGCCCGCGATGCTGCGTGAGGTACCAATCAGGGAACAAGCTCAATTCGCGCTGAAGCAAGGCCTCATCGTAGAGTGGCAAAACACCCGGCTTGGAGGAAAGTTGCCACGCAATCAGCGCATCCACCGCCTGCATGTACAGCGCATGGTTGGCCTGTGGGTTTTGCGCATCAATGGCCGACATCATGGTTTTGTCGCCCAGGTCTGTGAGCAACATAAAGCCCTGAGGCGCATCCCAGGCCAATACGTCTGGGGCTTTCAAGCCGGCTGCATGCATCAGCTTGGCCACTTTGACAAATGGCTCGCAATTTTCTTTGTCGGGCGGTGCGTCCATCACGATCAGGCTGCCGCCCGACAGGGTGTCTAAGCGTAAATACCTCCGAAAACTGGCGTCTGCAGAGGCAATGCGCAAGGTGTGAGGGAGGACACCTTGGGAGGGGACCAAGGATTGAAGCCACGCATCGCAGGCCAGTTGACGCTGCGGGTCGGCCCAAGGCACATTGGCGTTTGATGTCTGATCCGAATTCAAGGTCACATTCCAGGTAAAAAATCGATGGCAAATGGCGCCCGGTCACATTGACTGATCTACACGGGCGGCACTCATGGATAATCCATTCTACAAACACCCGTCCTACCGGATGACAGCCCCTTGAAGACCACCCACACATTTCAGAAACAAAAGCTTGCACAAGCCCTGACTTTGTGTGGCGTGTTGCTATGGCAACTGTCCGCGCTGGCCCAAGAAAAAGCACCGACAGCCTACCCGACCACGCCCAGCTTGGGTTCAGGCTTGGTACTGAAAAACAGCATTCGTTTAGAAGAAAAAATTTCTGACGCTGAGCGTAAACAGTCACCCGTTTTTGTGTCCGGTGAGCGCATCAGCGCCCGGCCCGACCTCGACTTGGTCATTGATGGCGATGCCAGCTTACGCAAGCAAGGTCTCACGGTGCGTGCACAACGCATTGAGTACGATCAGTCACAAGACACCCTCAAGGCACAAGGCAAAGTCAAAATCACCAAAGAGGGCAATGTATTCGAGGGGCCCTCCTTGAATTTGCAGGCGGATTCATTTCAAGGCAAGTTTTTACAACCCACCTATTCTTTGTTGAAGAGTGGTGGTCATGGAGAAGCCTCGGAAATTGAATTTGTCGATGCGCAGCGCGCCATCGTTAGAAACGCCACTTACACAACCTGCGCACGCGTGCCTGGCCCCAGTTGGTTACCAGAATGGGTGCTCAAAGCCGCCAGCCTGCAAGTCAACGAGGAAGACAATACGGTTCAGGCCAAAGACCTTCAACTGCGCTTCAAAGACGTCCCCATATTGGCAGCGCCTTCTCTGATCTTTCCTTTGAACAACGACAGACAATCGGGTTTGTTGGCGCCCTTGATCGGCATTGACACCGTCAGCGGCATTGAAGTGGCGTCGCCCTATTATTGGAACATCGCGCCCAACCGCGATGCGACACTCACCACCACGGTCATGACCAAACGCGGTGTGGCACTCGATACAGAATTTCGTTATTTGGAACCCGACAGCCAAGGTCAAGCGCGTGTCAACATGATGCCGCATGACAGCCTGCGACAGCAATCTCGTTGGGGCATGTCGGCACAGCACATTGGCGGCATTGAGACCGGCAACAGCCTTGTGGGTCGCTTAGGTGTGAACGTCAATGTCAACCGCGTCAGCGATGACAATTACTGGCGCGACTTTCCGCGCGCTGGTTTGTCTTTGACACAAAGGCTGTTGCCCACATCGGGTAGCTTGTTTTGGGGTCAAGGCGATTGGAGCCTGATGACACAGGTCCTGAAGTTTCAGACCTTACAAGACATCAGCTCACCCATCACCCCACCCTACGACCGTTCGCCACAAATTGTGGCGCGCTACAACAAATGGGATGTGGGCGGTTTTGACGTCGGCTTGACAGCAGACACCACCCGATTTGAGGCCGACTACAGCCAGATTCCGGGCGGCACCAGCAGCATTTTGCGAAATGGTCAGCGCAGTTATGCGGCTGCACAAATCAGTCATCCATGGCTCAAGCCTTGGGGATTTGTCATCCCTAAAATTCAGTTGCACGGCACGCGCTACCAATTGGACACGCCGCTGGCCAATGGCCAAGCAGAGGTCAATCGTTTGTTGCCCACGTTCAGTTTGGACACAGGTTTGGTGTACGAGCGTGATGCCAACTTTTTTGGGCGTGGTCTGCGACAAACGCTCGAACCTCGTGCATTTTTTGTGCGCACCCCCTACAAAGATCAGAGTCTTCTGCCCAGCTACGACAGTGGCGCCACGGACTTCAACCTGACCACGATCTATTCAGAAAGTCCCTATGTGGGCCAAGACCGTTTGGCAGACAACAACTTGGTGACTTTGGGTGTCAACAGTCGCCTGTTCGACAGCAACACAGGTGCTGAATTGGCACGATTTGGTGTGGCACAGCGCTACCGCTTCTCCGATCAGTTGGTGCGCTTGCCAGGCGAGCTACCTGTAGCCTCTGGCTTCAGTGATATTTTGTTGGGTGCGGGTATGCGCTGGGACCAGCGCTGGACCTTTGATTCCACTTTGCAATTTGATGCGCAAACGCACCGCACCACCAGAACCACACTCACCACGCGCTACAACCCCAGTCCCTACCGTGTGTTCAACACCGCTTACCGGCTGACGCGCGATCAAAGTGAACAAATTGATGTGGGCTGGCAGTGGCCACTGCGTGATTTTTCCTTCGCATCGTCTGATGTGCCGCAAGGGCAAGGGCATGTTCTTGCCCCCGGACAGGGCTTGGGTGCAGACCGTTGGTACAGCGTTGGGCGCATGAACTTCAGCCTCAAAGACCGCAAAATGGTCGACACGCTGCTGGGCTTGGAATACGACGCAGGCTGTTGGCTGGGACGCGTGGTTTACGAACGCCTGCAAAGCACCACCAGCACCTCTCGCAGCCGAATTTTGTTCCAACTTGAATTTGTGGGTTTGGCGCGCGTTGGCTCCAGCCCTTTGAAAACATTGCGCGACAATATCCCCCGTTACCAATACCTCCGAGAAGACTTGGCGCCAACCAGCAGATTCACCACTTATGACTAACTCTTTCTCATTGAATGCTTCCAAGCATCCAGCCGCCTTGCCTTTTTCAGCGCGCCAAGCGCCATTGAGACAAGCGCTCCTGAGCGTGGGCTTGGGCCTGTGCTGGTTGTGTTTGAGCGGACTTGCCAGCCCCGTGCTTGCACAAGGCCCGGCCAAAGCCCGCGCCGCAGACTTCATCGTGGCCGTGGTCAACTCTGAACCCATTACCAACAATGAAGTTCAAAGTCTCAAGCTTCGCTTGTCTAAACAGTTGCCACCCGGCAGCCCTGCGCCAGATACCAAAGTCTTGACGCAACAAGCGCTTGACCAATTGATCAATGAAAAAGCGCAATTGCAACAAGCCCGTGACAACGGCATTCGCATTGACGACGCAGAAGTCGACCAAACCGAGCTCACCATTGCAAGGCAAAACCAAGTCTCCAAAGAAGAGCTTTACAAACGGGTTGCCGCTGAAGGCTTAAGCGTGTCAGCATTCAGAGAGCAACTGCGCAGCCAACTCATGATCAGCCGATTGCGTGAGCGTGAGGTCGACAACCGGGCACGCGTGTCCGACACGGATGTTGAACAATTCATCCAATCGCAACAGGCTGGCAAGACCGCAGCGACAAGCTCTTTTGATTTGAATTTGGCCATGATTTTGGTGGCCGTCCCTGAAAATGCGTCCGACAAAGAGCTTGCAGATTTGCAAGCCAAGGCCCTGCAAATTTCAAAGCGCGCCAAAGCCGGTGAAAACTTTGCCAGCTTGGCAGCCGCATTTTCACAGGCTGCCGACAAAGGCGCCAATGGCGGCGAAATGGGTCTGCGTTCAGCAGACCGTTACCCCAGCTTGTTCGTTGAAGGCACCCAAAAATTAAGCAAAGGGGACGTCTCAGAACCCCTTCGGTCGGGGGCAGGGTTTCATATTTTGAAGGTCTTAGACAAAAAGCAAAGTGAACTTAGCAACGTCTCGATCACCCAAACGCGCGCGCGCCACATTCTCCTCAGACTCAGCAATGAGCTGAGTGAAGTCGCTGCACGTAATCGCTTACTAACCTACAAACAAAGAGTCCAAGCGGGTTCAGACTTTGCCGACTTGGCTCGCCAGTTCTCTCAAGATGGCAGCGCACAAACAGGCGGTGATTTGGGTTGGGCCAGTCCTGGTCAGTTTGTACCCGAATTCGAAGAAGTCATGGCGCGCCTGCGACCTGGGCAAATCAGCGACCCACTGGTTTCGCGCTTTGGCGTTCACCTCATTCAAGTGCTCGAAAGACGCGATGTACCGCTGACCTTGCGCGAACAGCGCGAGATGGTTCGCACACAATTGCGAGAAAAGAAAACAGAAGAACTGTATGCCACTTGGGTTGATGAGTTGCGTGGCCGAGCCTACGTCGAACTGCGCGACCCCCCCCAATGAAGCACATTCCGCGAAAACGCTTCGGTCAGCATTTTTTATCTGACGGCGGCATCATTGAAGCCATTGTCGATGCCATTGCACCTCAACCTGGACAACCCATGGTTGAAATTGGACCTGGCTTGGCCGCCCTGACACAGCCCTTGGTCGAGCGCTTAGGTCACCTCACCGTCATCGAATTGGACCGTGATTTGGCCCTGCGACTTCGACTGCACAAGCAACTCACCGTGGTGGAGTCAGATGTTTTAAGGGTTGACTTCAGCGCTTTGGCCGCAGGCAAAAAGTTGCGGGTGGTCGGCAATTTACCGTACAACATTTCAACACCCATCCTGTTCCATTTGCTTGAGCATGTCGCCTTCATTGAAGACCAGCACTTCATGCTGCAAAAAGAAGTGATCGATCGCATGGTGGCATCGCCTGCTACTTCCGATTACGGCCGCTTGTCGGTCATGCTGCAATGGCGCTATGCCATGGAAAATGTTCTGTTCGTACCTCCTGAAAGTTTTGACCCACCCCCTCGCGTCGACAGTGCGGTGGTGCGAATGGTGCCTCGCGCCGAGCCGGCACCCATCGATCCCAAGTTGCTGGAAAAAATGGTTCAAGTGGCGTTCAGTCAACGTCGCAAACTCTTGCGCCACACCTTGGGTGCTTGGTTAACCGAGAGAAACTTTGCAGGCCACTTTGATGTGCAACGCCGCGCAGAAGAAGTTCCCGTTGAGGAATACCTCAACTTGGCCTTGGCTTTAAACGCCTAGCCCCATTCAAGAGACGAAAAAAAACGGTGCTTGCCAAAAGGCAACGCACCGTTTTTTGATGGGGCAAGTAGCGCTGTGATCAGGCAGCTGCCAACCAGTAGCCTGCATTGAAAGGGCTGCTCATGCGCAAAGCCAATGGGGACACGTCCACCAATTTGTCTGTGGGCATTTTTTCGCCTTCTTCTGCAACCATTTCCAAACCATCTGCGTCCAACTCGGGCGTGGTATCGGCCAATTTGTCGGCGCCAGCTGTCGCTGCACGTGCGACAGAGAACGAGTAGAAGCAACGGAATGGCACCTTGCGGTCACCCCAATAATCGGCGGTGTCGCGGAAGATGTCGAGCAACTGCTCGCGCGCTTCTTTGTCAAATTTTGCATTGGCTGGAATTTGCTCCAACACCACAATGAAACCAGGCTGAGGGCCAGATTTGTGCAAAGGGTCAGTCATGCAATCGTACAAAGCGTCAAAGTTTTTGCCGAAATGCGTAGGCAATGTAAATTGCGCGGCAATCAGATCCAAAACGTCTTGTTTACTTTGTGCTTTTGACAAATTGGCATACAAGAAGTGCTGACCCAAACCTTGGGCGGCCTCTTGCAAATCATTGACTCGAAATGCACGAATCGACTGGACGATGTTCGTCCGCACACCCTTCAATGGTGTTTCTTGGTCCTGTCGAATGGGCTTGTCCATCGCCGTTCTCACTCTCTTATTTTAAAAACCAGCCTTGTGGGCTTTTTGTTTACAAACACCAAGCGTTTGCATGCAAACACTCTTCTCTTGATTCATTTCAAACCGAAGGGCACCAATGCCATCAGGGCGTCATGACAATTTCACGAAAACTTGCGTAGTGGTCCTGCGTGTAAAAACACTGCTTTGGCACTTGAGGCTCTTCGCCTCCACACACAATTCGACGCGCGCCTCGGCTTCTTTCACCTGGGGTTTTGACGGTGTATTCACGGTAAAAACCGCGCTTTGCAGCAGGCAACAGCCTTTCTCGATTGCCAAAAACCGTGCCATCCTTGTCGTATCGAAAAGGCCCACCCTGACGGATGAGTTGGTAGGTTTGTTGGCCCTCTTTGGGCAAATCCTGTAAAGCGATGGGTGCAGAAGCATGCGCCTCTGGCGTCGATTTGGCCTGCACTAAATTGGTGCAGGCGCCAAATAAGAACGCCAAACTAACAGCTATCGCAGCAAAATGAAGCGTCTTTTTACCCATTTACAACCCTCAAAATCCTCGGGTAAACCCGAAAATTCGAAGGCGCTAGTGTGCCGCAAGGTGAAAAAAAATGCAAGTACTTTCCCCAATCAAAGGGATTTCCTTGCAGATGACAGCGTTCCGCCTAACGAACCGCTTCACGAACCTGTTATCGCACTGCGTTTGCGTCGGCCACAGTCAGTGCCGTCATGTTGACAATGCGGCGAACCGTGGCGCTAGGCGTCAAAATGTGAACGGGTTTGGCAGCACCTAAAAGCACTGGACCGACCGCAATGTTGCCGCCTGCCGCCGTTTTGAGCAGGTTGTAAGAGATGTTGGCGGCGTCAATGTTTGGCAGTACCAACAGATTGGCATCACCTTGCAAGCTGCCGTTGGGCATGAAATTGGCGCGCGCTTCGCCGTCCAAAGCGATGTCGCCGTGCATTTCTCCATCAACTTCTAGCCATGGCGCATTCTTTTGCAACAAGGCCAAAGTTTGACGCATCTTGACGGCGCTCGGCTCGTTTGACGTGCCAAAGTTGGAGTGAGACAACAACGCAGCTTTTGGACGAATGCCAAATCGCTGCATTTCGTGCGCAGCCATGACCGTGATTTCGGCCAATTGCTCGGCTGTGGGGTCGTAGTTGACGTGTGTGTCGACCAGGAACACCTGTCGATTTGGCAACAACAAACCATTCATGCAGGCGAAGGTGTTGACACCGGGGCGCTTGCCGATCACTTGGTCTATATAAGGCAAATGGGTGGCATTGGTGCCCCACGTACCGCAAATCAGGCCGTCTACATCCCCCTTGTGCAGCAACATGGCACCAATCAATGACAAGCGACGGCGCATTTCAATCTTGGCAATTTGCACCGTGATGCCTTTGCGCTCGGTCATGCGGTGATATGTTTGCCAGAAGTCACGGTAGCGGTGATCGTCTTCGACGTTGACCACTTCGTAATCCAAACCTTCTTTGAGACGCAAACCAAACTTCTCGATGCGCTCGGCAATGACAGCGGGGCGGCCAATGAGGGTGGGTCGGGCCAAGCCTTCGTCCGCCACAATTTGGGCCGCACGCAAGACGCGCTCTTCTTCACCTTCGCTGTAGGCCACACGTTTTTTCAAACCGCGTTTGGCCGCTGTGTAGATGGGCTTCATGGTGGTGCCAGAGGCATACACAAAGCTTTGCAAGCGCTCGCGATACGCTTCCATGTCGGCAATGGGGCGCGAGGCCACACCGCTGTCAGCGGCAGCTTGTGCTACGGCAGGCGCAATTTTGATCATCAAGCGCGGATCAAATGGTTTGGGAATGAGGTACTCTGGACCAAATACCAAAGGCTCACCCGCATAAGCGGCAGCGACCACCTCACTTTGCTCGGCTTGCGCCAATTCAGCGATGGCATAAACCGCCGCAATTTCCATCTCTTGGGTAATGGTGGTGGCGCCACTGTCCAAAGCGCCCCTGAAAATATAAGGGAAGCACAAAACATTGTTCACTTGATTGGGGTAATCAGTGCGACCTGTGGCCATGATGGCGTCATCGCGAACCGCTTTGACGTCTTCCGGCAAAATTTCTGGATTGGGATTGGCCAATGCAAAGATCAAGGGCTTGGCCGCCATTTTCTTGACCATGTCTTGTTTCAAAACACCGCCAGCGGACAGCCCCAAGAAAACATCGGCGCCATCAATGACTTCTGCCAAGGTGCGCATGTCTGTTTTTTGCGCAAACTGAATTTTGTCTTCGTCCATCAACTCGGTGCGGCCTTCGTAGACCAAGCCAGCCAAGTCGGTGACCCAAATGTTCTCGCGGCGAATGCCCAATTTAAGCAGCAAGCCCAAACAGGCCAAAGCAGCAGCGCCAGCACCCGATGTGACCAATTTGACTTGGCCAGGGTCTTTTCCAACCACTTTCAGGCCATTCAAAATGGCAGCCCCTACGGTGATGGCGGTGCCGTGCTGGTCGTCATGAAAAACCGGGATCTTCATGCGTTCGCGCAGTTTGCGCTCAACGTAGAAGCAATCGGGGGCTTTAATGTCCTCGAGGTTGATACCGCCAAATGTAGGCTCTAGTGCGGCAATGATTTCGACCAGCTTTTCAGGATCTTTTTCATTGATTTCAATGTCAAAGACGTCAATACCTGAGAACTTTTTAAACAAGACCGCCTTGCCCTCCATGACCGGCTTGCCGGCCAAGGGGCCAATGTCACCAAGGCCCAGCACAGCGGTGCCATTGGTGACCACGCCCACCAAGTTGCCACGGCTGGTGTATTTGAAGGCGGCGGCCGGGTCTTTGACGATTTCTTCACACGGTGCGGCCACACCTGGCGAGTAAGCCAAGGCCAAATCGTGTTGGTTCACCAGCTGTTTGGTGGCTGCAATGGAGATTTTGCCGGGCGTCGGGAATTCGTGATACTCAAGGGCTGCACGTCGCAGTTGGGCGCGACGTTCTTCTGCATTCACCTTTGTCATACTGTGTCTCCTTTAGGGCAGCAACTGCCCGCTCACCGAGTAAGCGGGCTTTAGTTCTGCATGATTTCATTTTAGACCTCAGCTGGTGGGGCTTTCCGTGTGGAAAACCGCACACAAAGTACGCTGAGTTTTAACTTAGACGCACAACTGGACAAACGCCAGCGGCCCTTAAGCACGCATCAAGGCTTCTATTTCATCGGCTTTGACGGGTACGCCGCGGGTGATCAGTTCACAGCCCTTGGCCGTGACCACGGCATCGTCTTCGATTCGAATGCCAATGTTGTGGAAGCGCTCGGGCACACCTGGTGCAGGTCTGACGTAAATGCCAGGCTCAATGGTGAGCACCATGCCGGGGCGCAAAATGCGGCTGGGGCGGTCTTTGATGAGCTCGCCGCTGAGGGGGTCTTTGCGTTCACTGAAGGTGCCCACCTCTGAGGGTTCAACGTAGCTGCCGCAATCGTGCACGTCCATGCCCAGCCAATGGCCGGTGCGGTGCATGTAAAACTGGAAATAGCTGCGGTTGGCAATGACGTCTTGGGCGTTGCCCACTTTATTGGCATCGAGCAAGCCGACGTCCAACATGCCTTGCGCCAAGACTTTGACGGTGGCTTCGTGGGGGTCTACAAATCGGGCGCCTTCGTGGGTGGCCGCAATGGCCGCCTCTTGCGAAGCCAAAACCAAATCGTACAACTCACGTTGCGCTGGGCTGAACTTGCCATTGGCCGGGAAGGTGCGTGTAATGTCGCTGGCATAACCATCTAGCTCGCATCCTGCATCGATCAAAACCAAGTCGCCATTCAAAATGGGCGCTGCGTCGGCCCTGTAGTGCAACACACAAGCGTTGGCACCGCCAGCCACAATAGAGCCATAAGCTGGGTATTGAGAACCATGCTGACGGAATTCATGCAGCAGCTCTGCGTCTAAGTGGTATTCACGAACGTCTTGGCCAGCTCGCAGCATGGCGGCAGAGCGTTGCATGGCACGAATGTGCGCACCCGCACTGATTTGCGAAGCGCGGCGCATGATGTCCAGTTCATGCGCATCTTTGACCAAGCGCATTTCGTCCAGAATGCCGCACACATCACGTTGCTGCTCTGGGCACAGCGCCCCATATCGCACGCGAGCCCGCACGGCATTCAGCCCTGTTTCGATGCGCGCAGACAAGTCTTTGTGCGTGGCAAAGGGGTACCAAACCACTGATTTGTTTTCGAGCAAGGATGGCAACTTGGCATCTAGAGCAGAAATTGACCATGCGTCATTGACCGCCAAGCGTGCAGGTGCTGCTTCAGGGCCCAAACGCACACCATCCCAAATTTCACGCTCCAAATCTTTGGGCTGGCAAAACAAGCTTGTATGACCGTCAGACGTGATCACGAGCCATGCGTTGGGTTCGGTAAAGCCCGTGAGGTAATAGAAATAACTGTCATGACGAAACAAAAAATCACTGTCGCGATTGCGTTGGCGCTCGGGTGCAGTGGGGATGATGGCAATGCTGTTGGGGGCTTGTGCCGCCATCTGTGCAGCCAATTGAGCGCGGCGCTGCGCGTACAAGTTTGAATCAAAGCTCATGTTGTGTAGACGTGATGAATGTGGACCAAGTTTAAGGGGCTGGAAGGTTTTGATTTAATTCCATAAGGCGCTCAGGGGTACCGACGTCGGTCCATGCACCGGTGTACAGGCTGGCACCCACTTGGCCGCGGTCCATGGCCGCACGCAGCAGGGGCGCCAAAGGTGCTGCGGTGCCCTGCGGATTGCCATGCGGCATGGCGGTCCATCGAGCATCGAAAAATTCTTTTTTGTACAGGGCAAAGGTGCTGAAGGTGAACAAGTTGTTGGGTTTGGGCAAATTCAAGGCCAGCCCCGCTTCCGACAAACCAAAATCACCGGCAAGGTTATGCGCTGGATTGGGCACCAACCAAATGTGCGCCAAATTAGAACTTTGCTCGAAAGACGCCATCTTTTCTGGTGAAAACTCAAACTCGGGTGCGTAAATATCCCCAGCCACCACCCAAAAAATGGGCGCCAAGGCTGGCAAGGCACGCACAATGCCGCCCGCCGTCTCGAGGGCATAACCAAAGTCTTTGCCTTCATGTGAATAGCGCAGTCGAATGTGCCCGACTTGCGGCAAGTCGGGGTTCAAACCAAATTGAGATTCAATCTGATCGCCCAACCAAGCGGTATTGATGAGTTGGTCGTGATGACCCGCCCTGGCCAGAGCCTCCATGTGCCACTGCATCAAAGGTTTGCCGTGAACGGTTAACAGCGGTTTGGGGCTCTTATCGGTGAGTGGGCGCATGCGTTCGCCTCTGCCAGCAGCCAAGACCATGGCTGTGGCCCTGCTCTGGTCTGAGGTGCCAACCCATTCATTTGAGGCAGAAGGCACAGAATTGGATTCCAAGGTATTCAAACGCATGCCGCTATGTTGCCACGCTGTAGGGGTTAAGCAAGCTCCCGCGCAGTAAAATATTGGGCTCAATGGCACTAAGGTGTCAATCGACCCCAGACCTTTTACTTGGAGCCCCCATGGCAATCACCCAACCCGCAGCTCACCAAATGGCCAACGCAATTCGTGCCCTGGCCATGGACGCTGTTCAACAAGCCAATTCGGGCCACCCAGGTGCGCCCATGGGCATGGCCGACATGGCCGTGGCATTGTGGGGCGCGCACTTGCAACACAACCCCAAAAACCCCCACTGGGCCAACCGCGATCGCTTCGTATTGTCCAACGGTCACGGCTCCATGCTCATTTACGCCTTGCTGCACCTGACTGGCTACCCCCTGCCCATGACAGAGTTGAAAAACTTCCGCCAGTTGCACAGCAAAACCGCCGGTCACCCCGAAGTGGGCATCACCCCTGGCGTTGAAACCACCACCGGACCTTTGGGACAAGGCATCACCAATGCCGTGGGCATGGCCTTGGCCGAAAAATTGTTGGCCACTGAATTCAACCAACCTGGCCACAACATCGTTGACCACCATACCTATGTGTTCATGGGCGATGGTTGCTTGATGGAAGGCATCAGCCACGAAGCTTGCGCTTTGGCAGGCGCTTGGAAGCTCAACAAGCTGATTGCCATGTATGACGACAACGGCATCTCCATTGACGGTCAAGTAGCCCCCTGGTTCATTGACAACACCCCTCAGCGTTTTGCCGCTTACGGCTGGAACGTGATTGATGCAGTCGACGGCCATGACGCTGCGGCTGTCTCCAAAGCCATTGCCGACGCCAAAAACAGCGCCGACAAACCCACCTTGATTGTTTGCAAAACATCCATCGGCAAAGGCAGCCCCAACCGCGCCAACACCTCCAAAGCACACGGCGAACCTTTGGGCGCCGAAGAAATCAAACTCACGCGCGAAGCATTGGGCTGGGCCCACGAGCCCTTCGTCATTCCCAAAGACGTGTACGCCAACTGGGATGCCAAGCAAAGCGGCGCCGCCCGCGAAGCCGAGTGGAACAAAGCGTTTGCAGCATACAAAGCCGCTCACCCCGCATTGGCCAAAGAATTTGTGCGCCGCATGAAAGGCGAGCTGCCCAAAAACTTTGCACAAACCGCTGTGGATGCGGTCATTGCTGCGCACACCAAAGCCGAAACCGTGGCCAGCCGCAAGGCCAGCCAATTGGCCTTGGAAGCCTTCACAGCGGCTCTGCCTGAAATGTTGGGCGGCTCTGCTGACCTCACAGGATCCAACCTCACCAACACCTCTTCAACGCCCGCTTTGCGCATGAACTTGGCCGGTGATGTGGTGAAAAATGACAAAGGCCAAATGGGCCGTCACATTAACTACGGTGTTCGCGAATTCGGCATGGCCGCCATCATGAATGGTGTCACCTTGCACGGTGGCTTCATCCCCTACGGCGGTACTTTCCTAACCTTCAGCGATTACTCACGCAACGCCATTCGCATGGCAGCGCTCATGAAGCAACGCGTGATTCATGTGTTCACCCACGACTCTATTGGTTTGGGTGAAGACGGCCCCACACACCAGTCGATCGAGCACGCAGCCAGCTTGCGTTTGATTCCTGGCCTTGATGTGTGGCGTCCTGCTGATACAGCCGAGACCACTGTGGCCTGGGCCGTGGCTTTGGAAAACAAAGACCGTCCTTCAGCGCTTTTGTTGTCACGTCAAAACTTGCCTTATGCACCTAAGTCCGATTTGGGCGACATCAGCCGCGGCGCTTATGTGTTGGCTGAGCCCTCACGCGTGGGTATCAAGAAGACCAAGGCCGTCATCATTGCCACAGGCTCTGAAGTTCAATTGGCTTTGAAAGCACAAGAATTGTTGGCCGCGAAGAACATTGGTGTGCGCGTGGTGTCCATGCCCAGCACCACCACCTTCGACCGTCAAACCAGCAGCTACAAATCTGAAGTCTTGCCAGCTGGCTTGCCACGCGTTGCGGTTGAGATGGGCAGCACCGATGGCTGGTGGAAATATGGCGTGGCAGCGGTGGTCGGTATCGACACCTATGGTGAATCAGCACCTGCGCCCGTGTTGTTTAAACACTTTGGCTTCACGGCAGAGAACGTGGCCGAAACCGTGCAAGCAGCTTTGCAGAAAAAATAATTTCTACATTCAGCGCTTCACTTGAATCAAATTCAAATTTAACTTTAAAGGAAATCGATCATGGCGATCAAAGTAGGTATCAACGGTTTTGGCCGCATCGGCCGCATGGTGTTCCGCGCCGCCGTTCAAAATTTTTCTGACATCGAAGTGGTCGGCATCAACGACTTGCTCGAGCCCGACTACTTGGCCTACATGCTCAAGTACGACAGCGTGCACGGCCGCTTTAAAGGCGAAGTGTCTGTCGACGGCAACAACCTGATTGTGAACGGCCGCAAAATTCGTTTGACACAAGAGCGCGATCCTTCTGCGCTGAAGTGGAACGAAGTGGGCGCCGACATCGTGATCGAAGCCACCGGTTTGTTCTTGGACAAAGCTTCTGCCGAAAAACACTTGGCCGCTGGCGCCAAAAAAGTGTTGATGTCTGCACCTTCCAAAGACGACACCCCCATGTTTGTGTTTGGCGTGAACCACGCCAAATACGCTGGCCAAGCCATTGTGTCCAACGCTTCTTGCACCACCAACTGCCTGGCACCTGTGGCCAAAGTGTTGAACGACAAGTGGGGCATCAAGCGCGGTTTGATGACCACGGTGCACGCCGCCACAGCCACACAGAAAACCGTGGATGGCCCTAGCAACAAAGACTGGCGCGGCGGCCGCGGCATCTTGGAAAACATTATTCCTTCAAGCACGGGCGCCGCCAAAGCTGTGGGCGTGGTCATTCCTGAGTTGAACAAAAAGCTGACAGGCATGTCTTTCCGTGTACCCACCTCTGACGTGTCTGTCGTTGACCTGACTGTTGAGTTGAATTCTGAAGCCACGTACGCAGAAATTTGCGCCGAAATGAAAGCGCAATCACAAGGCGCATTGAAAGGCATCTTGGGTTACACCGAAGACAAAGTGGTGGCCACCGACTTCCGCGGCGAGCCATGCACCAGCGTGTTTGATGCCGACGCAGGTTTGGCACTCGACAGCACCTTCGTGAAAATTGTCAGCTGGTATGACAACGAATGGGGCTACTCCAACAAGTGTTTGGAAATGGTTCGCGTTATTTCTAAGTAATTTGCTGAGTGCCACGTTCACGCTTCACGGCGTGAATGCAAAAAGCCCAACCATTTTTGGCTGGGCTTTTTTTCGCCTACACAAAATTGGCGTCGATGTCACTCGACGCAAAACATCAACTCAGGTGCTTGCCAATCAAACCGGCCAATTCAAACATGGTGATTTGATCTTTGCCAAACACCGGTTTGAGTTTGGCATCGGCGTTGATGGCGCGCTTGTTGGTGGGGTCTTGCAAGCCTTGGGCTTTGATGTAGTCCCATAACTTCTTCACCACTTCTGTGCGTGCCACTTTGTCGGTGCCAATGACGGCGGCCAAATCAGCGCTGGGCGTGAGATTGCCCACAGCAGCTTTGCGCGGCGTTTTAGCAGCTGCGGTTTTCTTAGCCGCGGCTTTTTTGGCAGGCGCTTTGGTTTTTGCGGCGGCCTTGCCCGAGGTTTTTCCAGCAGCAGTTTTAGCGCCAGCTGCATATTTCGCAGGCGTCTTGCGCGGCGGGTACTTGCTGGTGCGGGGTTCAAACTCAAACACCACTTTGTCTTCTTCAGCATTCCATGACAAGAAAGCTTTGAAAGCGCGGCGTGTGCGATTGCTCACAAACTTTTCTAGCAAATCTGTTTTGCCCGTACTGAGGAGCTTGGCAATTTGCTCACGCTCCACCACTTGTTGCAACACAATTTTGCCGCTCTTGAAATTACAAGTGGGGGTGGGTTGCGCTTCAGTGGGCACCGATTTTTCACACACATAATTGCTGCCGTGTTCATGCACAGCACTGCCGCATTTTGGACATGCGCCCAAGGACTCGCTGCCATTGAAGTCGACAATCTCGCCAGTCTCTTCGGCGTTTTTGTCGTTGCCAAAATCAAACTCCAACTTCCAATTTTTTTCTTCTTCGTTGTACTTGAGTGCAATTTCAGAAGTGAATGGCCAACCCGCTTTGGAGCGGAAGCCTTCCAGCGGCCCAATCTTCTTGTCGCGCAAGAATTGCTCTACTTCGGCTTGCTCGAAGGTACGGCCTGCAGGTGTTTTACCAAACGAAAAGCCACAGCCTGCTGCAGCGGTGTCATCGCTTGCAGCGTCTTTGCCTACGCAAGCGTAGCGGCGATAGTTCTCTTTCACAATGCCGCCACAGGTGGGGCAGGGTGTGCTTAAGGTGGCGTAATCGCCAGGGATGGTGTCACGATCGTATTCCTTGGCCTTCTTGACGATGTGCTCAGTCATGTTGGCAATTTGTTGCATGAAGTCTTCGCGGCTTAACTTGCCTTGCTCCATTTGCGACAACTTGTATTCCCACTCGCCGGTCAGTTCGGGCTTAGACAATTCTTCCACGCCCAAGCCACGCAACAAGGTCATGAGTTGGAAAGCTTTGGCCGTGGGAATCATTTCGCGGCCATCGCGCAAAATGTATTTCTCGTTGATCAGCCCCTCAATGATGGCCGCGCGAGTGGCTGGCGTGCCCAAACCTTTTTCCTGCATGGCTTCTCGCAGCTCATCGTCGTCCACCATCTTGCCTGCGCCTTCCATGGCACCCAGCAAAGTGGCCTCTGAATAGCGTGCAGGTGGACGCGTTTTGAGTGGCTTGGTCTCAATGGAACCCACACCCAGTTGCTCACCAGGCGCCACGGCCACCAGGTTTTGACCTTTGTCGCCTTCTTTGGCGTCGTCCACTTCATTGGCGGCTTCTTTGCCGTAAATGGCCAACCAGCCTGGTTTGACCAAGACTTTGCCTTCGGTTTTAAAACTGTGTCCTGCCGCAGTGCTGATGCGCGTGGTGACCATGTACTCGGCGCTGGGGAAAAACACCGCCATAAAGCGGCGCACCACCAAGTCGTACAGCTTTTGTTCAGCGTCAGACAGGCCAGAAGGGGCCTGCAAGGTGGGAATGATCGCAAAGTGATCGCTGACCTTGGCGTTGTCGAAAATACGCTTAGAGGGCTTGATATAGCCGTTGTTCAGCGCCGTCAGCGCATGCGGCGCCAAATGCTTCATGCCGCTGTCGGCCAGCATATTGAACGTGTCCTTGGCCACGGGCAAGTAGTCTTCGGGCAAGGCACGTGAATCGGTACGGGGGTAGGTGAGGGCCTTGTGGCGCTCATACAAAGACTGCGCCAGCGACAAGGTGGTTTTGGCCGAGAAGCCAAATTTACCGTTGGCCTCGCGCTGCAAAGACGTCAAGTCAAACAGCAAAGGGCTGGCCTGCGTGGTGGGCTTGGCTTCCTCTGTGACGGTGGCTTTGGCGCCTTTCACGGCTTGCACAATGGCATCCGCCTCGGCAGCCGTCCAAACACGATCTGCTTTTTTCTCAGCGTCTTCGGCGTCTTTCTTCCAGGCTGTGTTGAACCACTTGCCTGGATAAGTGCCCGCCGCAGCATCAAACTGTGCGTGCACTTCCCAATAGTCACGGCTGATGAACTTGCGAATTTGCTCTTCACGCTCAACCACCACGGCCAAGGTTGGCGTTTGGACACGACCCACGGTGGTTAAGAAGAACCCCCCATCGCGTGAATTGAAAGCCGTCATGGCACGGGTGCCATTGATGCCCACCAGCCAATCGGCTTCAGAGCGGCTGCGCGCCGCATCGGCCAGGCCTTGCATCTGCTGATTTGAGCGCAGCTTGTCAAAGCCATCGCGAATGGCTTGCGGCGTCATGCTTTGCAGCCACAGGCGCTGCACAGGCTTGCCCAAGGGGATGGTCTGCCCCGCTTTTTGCGTGCCGGCATATTGCTCAATGAGGCGGAAGATGAGTTCACCCTCACGCCCCGCGTCACAGGCGTTGACCAAGGCGCCCACGTCTTTGCGCTTGGCCTGCTTGACCACTGCATTCAGCCTGGTTTTGGTTTTGTCCACCGGCTTCAAATCGAAGTAGGGCAGAATGACGGGCAAATGGGCAAAGCTCCACTTGCCGCGTTTCACGTCAAATTTCTCGGGCGCCTGAATTTCCACCAAGTGGCCCACCGCGCTGGTCACCACATAGGTTTCACTCTCAAAGTGGTCCTCGTGTTTTTCAAATTTACCCGCAATCGGCGTCAATGCGCGCACGATATCTTGAGCCACTGAAGGCTTCTCTGCAATAACCAATGTTTTCATCTCATACAATCCGGTCTCGCGTGCGCGCATGCGCACGTGTACACACACGGGCACGCGCACACGCGCGCCCACATGTTTTCACCATAACAAATTTTTAACGCCGTGGTCAAAAAATCGAACCTGTCGACAAAATCGACTTCAAAGCCCGCCGCCAAGCCAAGCACCCCCGCCAAAGCGCCAAGTGCATCAGGCCGCCGCGTGCAAGTTCGCCGTTCGGGCGTCCACGGCAAAGGCGTCTTTGCCCTTCAAGACATCGCTGAAGGCGAAACCCTTTATGAATACGTCGGTGAAGTGATCAGCTGGGATGAGGCGCAAGACCGCCACCCCCACGACCCTTCCGACCCCAATCACACCTTCTACTTCCATGTGAACGAGGACAAAGTGATTGACGCCCTGCATGGCGGCAACTCATCGCGATGGATCAACCACAGTTGCAACCCCAACTGTGAAGCCGACGAAGAAAACGACCGTATCTTCATCAAAGCCTTGCGCAACATTAAAGCTGGTGAAGAGCTCAACTACGACTACGGCTTGATCATTGACGAGCCTTACACGCCCAAACTCAAGGCGGAATACCCTTGCTGGTGTGGCAGCCCCAATTGCCGCAAAACCTTGTTGGCACCGAAGCGACGACCCGCCACGCCCAAAATTCCCAGTCAAATTAAAAAGATTGAGAAAAAAATCAAGAAGCTCAAAAAAGAGCTGAAGCAGGCAAAGAAAAAAGCAGACTAGGCCCTGCGCCCTTTTGCATCGTCACTGAACGAGTTGAACTTGAACACAGAGGCTCACCCTCCCCCACAAGTGCTCAAATGGACTGCCGAAGCCATTTGGCAATCGGTGGTATCAGATTGGCCTGGGTTCAGCATTGAAATCCTGCCTGAGATTGATTCCAGCAACACCGAGCTCATGCGGCGCGCCCGTCAAGGTTGCTGCGACCCTGTCTTGTTGATCGCCGAGCAGCAAACAGCTGGCAAAGGACGCTTAGGTCGCGCGTGGATGGGGCAACGCGGCCACGCATTGACTTTCTCTTTGGGCTTGCCCTACCAACCTCAGAACTGGTCTGGCCTGTCTTTGGCTGTGGGTCTAAGCTTGGCTGAATCTCTTGGCCCCGACATTCAACTCAAATGGCCCAATGACTTGTGGCACCAGCAAAGAAAACTGGGCGGCATCTTGATTGAGGCCGCCAGCCAAGGCGGGCAAAGCTACGCCGTGATCGGTGTTGGCCTTAATGTGCAGTTACCCCCCAACAACGACCTTAGAACGCCGCCAGCGGCCATCGCAGAGTTTTGGGAGGGGGCAAGCGCACCTCTGGTCTTGGAACGCGTGGCCAAACCTTTGCTCGACACCTTGAGGAATTTCGAAATCCATGGCTTTGGGCCCCTGCAGCAACGCTTTCACACAAGGGATGCATTGCAGGGCTTCGAGGTTGGCACCAGCGACGGCATCATTGGGCTTTGCCAGGGCGTTGACGACCAAGGCGCCCTGCAAGTCATGACAGCCGAAGGGCGCAAAGCCATCAGCAGTTCAGAAGTCAGTGTGCGCCCCCAATGAAACACATGAAGCTGCGATGGCTGATTCTGACCCTGATGGTCTTGAATGGCATGTTTTATAGTTGGCGTGAAGGCTTGTTTGAAGCCTGGGGTTTTGCACCCGAAAGCGTTACCGAACCTGAGCGCAGGTTGCAGCAAATTGAACCCGACAATGTGGTCATCACAAGGAAAACATCATGAGCTTGAAACTTTACTTTTCACCTGGCGCTTGTTCTTTTGTGCCGCACTGCCTGTTGCAATTGTCTGGCGCTGCTTACGAGCCACACATGGTGAAGTTGCACAAAGGTGAACAAAACGGCGAAGAATACAAAGCCATCAATCCGCGCGGACAAGTGCCCGTCTTGGTTGACGAGGGTCAAGTGATCACTCAAATTTTGGCCATCATTTTGTACCTCGATCAAAAGTTTCCCGAGGCTCACTATCTGCCAACCGCACCGGTAGCTCGCGCAAAAGCTATCGAGACATTGGCATGGATGAACAACACTGTTCACCCAACCTTTACCCATGTTTTCATGCCGCAAAAGTTTTGCGACGCGCCCGATGTGCAAGCTGAATTGAAAACTTTCAACACCCAGACTTACAAAAGCTTGATGGGTGAATTGCAAGACATCGTTGTGCGAAATTCAAACGCAACAGGCTGGCTGTCTGGCGAGCAAGTTGGCCCTCTCGACGCTTACGCCTTGACATTGACACGTTGGGGCTCAATTGCCGGCATCGACCCCACCTCGTACACCTTCTTGTGGTCTCATGTTCAAAAAGTGGCTGCCCATCCGGCAATCGCTGTGGTCGTTGAACGTGAGCGTTTGCAATTGAACTTGTTCAAGGCCGCCTGATGTCAGAGGCTGGTTTTGAATTTGTTGCTGACGCGCGCAAAGCGAATGGTGAAGCACGCGCCTGAAGGAGTTTGACCTGGGTGCGCCACATCTACCGACACGGTGGCGCCATGTCGCTGCGCAATCTCACGCACGATAGGCAGGCCCAAACCTGAGCCATCGACGTTGCTTCCCAGTGCGCGATAAAAAGGCTCAAAAATACGCTCACGCTCTGCTGGCGCAATGCCTGGGCCGTTGTCTTCTACTTGGACCGCCAGGGCTTGACTGTAAGGGTCAACCAGCAATCTCACTGTAATCACCCCCATGCGTTCTTCGGTGCTGGGCGTGTAGTGAATGGCGTTGTCGACCAAGTTGCGAATCATCTCTTTCAACAGAGTTGGGTTGCCTTGGACTTTTAAGAAACGGCGTTTGTTGTCGGTATCGACACCGTCGTAGCCCAAGTCCAAGCCCTTGTCCATGGCATGTGGCAAAGAGTCATTCAAGACCTCGCTGATCAAGGCCTCCATGTCGCATGCCTGCATGTCGATGGCGCCACCACCTTCTGCGCGGGCCAATGAAAGCAATTGATTGACCGTGTGGGTGGCTTGCACACTTGCGCGTCCAATTTGTTTTAGAGAGTGCTTCAATTCATCTTCGCTGGCATCTTTGCGCTGAGCCAAATCGGCTTGCATGCGCAAACCCGCCAAAGGCGTTTTCAATTGATGCGCAGCATCTGCCAAGAATCTTTTTTGTGTGGCAATGGAGTCTTTCAATCGCCGCAACAGGTCGTTAACCGAGGACACCAAAGGTGCTACTTCCATGGGCACGGCCTTTTCGTCCAAGGGGCTGAGGTCATCGGATTTTCTGGCGCGAATTCGCTCTTCCAGTTCTGACAATGGTTTGATGCCGCGCACCAATGCGAGCCAAACCAACAAGACCGCCAAAGGCAAAATTGCAAATTGCGGCAGCATCACGCCTTTGATAATTTCGGTTGCCAGCACCGATCTTTTTTCGCGTGTTTCTGCCACTTGAACCAACACAGGCCCGATGCCAAAGGGTGAGTTTTCTGACGCCAATTGCACCCATGTGTAAGCCACGCGCACTTCTAAGCTGCGCATTTCGTCGTCCCGAATTTTGACGTCGTAACTGCCCGATTTTTCTTCGTCCAAGGGCTGCGGTAAATCTCGATCGCCCCCAAGCAGCTCGCCCTTAGGACCTATCACTTGGTAGTAAACCAAGTCGGCATCATCGGCCCGCAAAAGCTCGCTGGCGGGTTGCGGTAAGTTGAACTGGATGCGCTGCTGATCGGGGCTGAACTTGACCAATTGCGCCAAAGCTTGAACGTTGTAAATCAATGCGCGGTCAAAGGGTTTGTTGGCAAGGCCTTGCGCCACCAACCACGTGAGCGCCAAACTGACTGGCCACAACAACAGCAAGGGTGTGAGCATCCAGTCCAAAATTTCGCCAAACAACGAACGTTGCTCGCGCCGAAAAAAAGACAGCTGCCAATTTTTTTTAGGATTCATGCAGCGAAGACTTCTGCCGGCATAGACCCAGCATCAACCTGGTATTTTCTCAAGGCAATAACCCAGGCCGCGCACCGTGGCAATGCGGATGGGGCCTTTTTCAATTTTCTTGCGCAAGCGGTGGATGTACACCTCAATGGCATTGTTGCTAACCTCTTCACCCCACTCACACAAACGCTCGACGAGTTGGTCTTTGCTGACCAAGCGGCCAGCACGTTGCAATAAAACTTCCAACAAGCCCAATTCGCGTGCAGACAGCTCCACCATCTTGCCGTCGATGGTGGCCACACGGCCTGATTGGTCGTATATCAACGGGCCATGTTTGATCTGCGATGTGGCGCCGCCCATGCCGCGTCTTGTCAATGCGCGAACGCGTGCTTCAAGCTCTTGCAGACTGAATGGCTTGGCCATGTAGTCGTCTGCACCGTAGTCCAAACCTTTAACGCGCTCTTCGACACTGTCTGCTGCAGTCAAGATAAGCACCGGCAAGGTTGAGCCGCGTGCTCGAAGTTTTTTGAGCACTTCGAGGCCATGCATTTTGGGCAAGCCCAAATCGAGGATCAGCAAATCGAACTCATTGTTGGTCATGAGTGCTGCATCGGCCTCTGTGCCGCTGGCCACATGATCGACGGCAGCACCTGCACTGCGCAAACTGCGCAACAAACCATCTGCCAACACCTGATCGTCTTCGGCTATCAAAATGCGCATGCTTGTCTCCCGCTTCATTGCCGACTTACGGCTGTTTCTTTTGCGCCAAAGAGGCGTGTGCTGTAAATTTTAGGCGACTCTGAGCCTGTAGCGGTGAAAGTTTCTTCTTGGACGGCCATCCCTTGTGCATTACATGCAATAGGCCTCTAAGCCCAATGCAACCACTGTGGCAATTTCATCACCGACCGATGCCTTGAATTCCTCCTCGGCTTGTGCCACTGCGCTCTGGAATGCGGCAAGCCACGCCAAACCGTTTTCCGTGAACACCACTTGGCGTGCACGTGCATCGCGCGTGTCGTTTTCACGCTTGACCAAGCCCCATGCCTCGCACTGATCGACCAAATTTCCCATTGCTTGCTTGCTCATGCCGGCGGCTTGGGCAAGCTCTGTGAGCCTAGAGCCTTGAAGCGACAAATGCCGAGTGATGTGGATGTGCGCTGCACTGATTTGATCGCGCGCGGCCAAATTGGAAAGAGCCAGTGGTACCTGATCGTTGTTGGCCATGAGGTTTAAAACACGGGCATCGAATTGGCGCATGGCATGCCCCAACAAGCGGCCCAAATGGGTTTCGCGCCAGCGGTCGTCTCTGACCGATTGCATGCGCGCACTGGCCTCGCTCAGGGGGATCAAACTGTCATTGACTGGCATTTGCAAATAGTAAAGCAAACTGACTAAAAAATCTATTGAATCGTTGAGACAATGCCGTTACAGTACTGTTCAAGCATCCAGTCTTTAATCAACTTTCTGAATGCACCATTTTTAACCCGTTGATTCTCAAGGAGATTTTCATGAGCGACCAAAACAGCGACAAAACCAAAGCCCTGCAGGCAGCCCTGGCCCAAATCGAAAAACAATTTGGCAAAGGCACCATCATGCGCTTGGGTGAAGGCGAAGTCATCGAAGACATCCAAGTTGTGTCAACCGGTTCCTTGGGCCTCGACATTGCCCTTGGCGTAGGCGGTTTGCCACGCGGCCGTGTGGTTGAAATATACGGCCCAGAGTCCTCTGGCAAAACCACACTCACCTTGCAAGTCATTGCCGAAATGCAAAAAATCGGCGGCCAGTGCGCTTTCGTCGATGCAGAGCACGCCTTGGACATTCAGTACGCCCAAAAACTCGGTGTCAACCTGCAAGACCTCCTGATTAGCCAACCCGACACCGGCGAGCAAGCCCTTGAGATTGTCGACAGTCTGGTTCGCTCAGGTGCTGTCGATCTGGTCGTCATCGACTCCGTGGCCGCGCTCACACCCAAAGCCGAACTCGAAGGCGACATGGGCGACTCTCTGCCAGGCCTCCAAGCCCGCCTCATGAGCCAAGCCCTGCGCAAGCTCACCGCCACCATCAAGAAAACCAATTGCATGGTGATCTTCATCAACCAAATCCGCATGAAGATTGGCGTGA
>CAZJAL010000022.1:0-47718 GCA_964544175.1 uncultured Limnohabitans sp. | reverse complement strand
GCATCTTGGCCGAGAAGATGGAAATTCCGGAAGTCAAGATTCGCAAGATCATGAAGATTGCCAAAGAGCCCATCTCCATGGAAACGCCGATCGGTGACGACGACGACAGCCACTTGGGTGACTTCATCGAAGACAGCGCCAACACAGCGCCCATCGATGCCGCCATGCAAGCCGGTCTACGCGATGTGGTCAAAGACATCTTGGACAGCCTGACACCACGCGAAGCCAAAGTGCTTCGCATGCGTTTTGGCATTGAAATGTCGACCGACCACACCTTGGAAGAAGTGGGCAAACAGTTTGATGTGACGCGTGAGCGCATTCGACAAATAGAAGCCAAAGCACTTCGCAAGTTGAAGCACCCTAGCCGCAGCGACAAACTGCGCAGCTTTATCGATACGATGTAAATTGACTAGACCACAAGACTGCCTTCAAGCAGTCTTGCATTCATTAAAAAAGCCCCTCAAGCAAACGCTTGAGGGGCTTTTTTTGTGAGGTTAAATCAATTACTCGCTGGCCATTACAATGGCAGCGCTCATGGCCAGAACACCGCTAGGCACAGTCCAATTTGATTTCTCTTGAGGCTGGTCTGCGGTCACAGGATCCAAATTAACCGCCAATTTGGGACGACGTGCGTCAATCACCCGTGCCGCACCCACTTCGGCTTTGACTTGTTTGGTCAACTCTGTCAGTGAGCCATGGGCAACGCGCACGGAGACCACATTCCCGCCGCTCTCTAGTTTTCGAGTCAACTCGGAAGTGGCTTCTTGCGTCCATTCTTGACGCCATTTCTTTTGTGCCGTGTGCGTGAGCCAACGACCGGTGTGACGATTCAGCCTAGGCGGACAGCCAATCAAAACCCAATTGGCCGCCTGCGGCGATTGCTCATTCGCTGGCAGCATTGGAATAACTTGTTGGAGTGCATATTGCTTGTCGTCTATGTAAACAATGAATGTTTCCATTATTTTTCTCCTGGTTAAAAAATTTGATTAGATGGACTGCGTCTCTGTTTCTTCTTGCACCTGTTTGCGAGTTGCCAACCAGCCAGTTCCCAACACACCCGCAATGGCCAAAATGTAGGTGGCCGCACGGGCGATGTGATTGACGGTTTCTCCACCATCAAATACAGGGTCTAGTAATTTCTCGTTGATGATCATTTGCGCTGCTGTAAAAGCCAAGACAGCTGCACCCAAATGGATAATGACTGGCCATTTTTCGACCAAGCGCAACACCAGTTTGCTGCCCAGCACCACAATGGGAATGCTGATCAACAAACCAATGACCACCAAGTCAAATGAGCCATTGGCAGCACCGGCAACGCCAAGAACGTTGTCTACGCCCATCAAGGCATCGGCCACCACAATGGTTTTCATAGCACCCCAGAAAGTGGTTGCACCACCACCTTCATGCTCGTCTTCAGAAGTGTCTGCAATGAGCTTGTAGGCGATCCACAAAAGACCCAAGCCGCCAACCAGCATCAGGCCCGGAATTTTGAGCAGCCACACAACGCCAACTGTCATGGCAGAGCGAACCACAATGGCACCGACAGTGCCCCAAATGATGGCTTTGTTTTGATGTTCAGGTGGGAGGTTGCGAGCAGCGAGCGCAATGACGATGGCGTTGTCGCCAGCTAAAACCAAGTCGATAAGAATGATGGCCAGCAACGCTGACCACCACGGGACTGAAAACAATTCCATGAAAGACCTTCAATAACGATCCGAACAAGACACATAGGCGCAAGTTGCACCTGTGTCACGAGAGATCGAAGGTCTTGCTTTGCTTGTTATGAATCAGTTATATGCCCAACAAACCGGAAGTCCTAAGCTTCGTAATGACGATTTGTTGACTTCTTCGTGCTGCCCGAATTAAATCCGAGCTTTTTCACTGAACACAAAGAAGTTGAGCTACTCCCCAACGATTACCTGATTAGAAATGATGCAGCTTATTTTGCCAATCTGCTGCCAAATTAAACCCAATAATTGTGGGGATTAAGTGTCAACTTTGCTTAACTCTTTTTGGCAACCAAAGTAAGAATGTCATAACTGGCCACCAATTCTTTGTCTTGGTTGGTCACTTCGACATCCCACGCCACAACGCCCTGCCCTTGGCCGTTGGCGTCCTTTTTGTTGCGGTCAATTTTGCGCTTGCAAGTCAGGCGAACTTGAATGCTGTCACCCAAGCCAACTGGCTTGACGAATCGCAAAGTGTCCAAGCCGTAGTTGGCCAAGACAGGGCCCGGCTCGGCCACCACAAACAAACCGGCGGCATCGGACAAGACCAAATAACCATGTGCAATGCGCTTGCCAAAGGCTGAAGCTTTGGCCGCCTCGTCGTCAAAGTGCATGTAGAACATGTCACCCGTGAGTTCACCAAAGGCCTTGACGTCGGCTTCGCCAATGACCTTGGAGGCAGTCAACAAGGACTCGCCTATTTGCAGTTCTTCAAAGTAACGTTTGAAGGGGTGCGTACCAGTTTCAATGACCTTGGCGCCTCGCGCATATTCACGCGTGATGGCGGTCAGCATGGTGGGAGAACCCTGTACCGCAGCGCGTTGCATCATGTGTGTGACTGCGCGAATACCGCCCAACTCTTCACCCCCGCCCGCGCGGCCAGGACCACCGTGTTTCAGTGATGGCAAGGGTGAGCCATGTCCTGTTGATTCTCCCGCAGATTCGCGGTCAAGGACATGCAAACGGCCATGGTTGGCTGCAAGACGTGGCACCACTTGGGCGGCCACTTGCGGCGTCTTGGTGATCAAGGATCCCACCAAGCTGCCTTTGCCGCGCTTGGCCAAAGCCATGGCTTCTTCCATGTTGTCATAAGGCATCAGCGTGCTGACTGGGCCAAAGGCTTCAAGGTCGTGAACGCTGTCGGTGCTCATTGGTTTTTGGCACAGCAACAATGTGGGTTGGAAGAACGCGCCATTGGCCACGCCCTCGCCCACGAGGCTGAAATTGGCGTCACCACCGCAAACCAACTCGGCACTTTGACGCAACATGGCCACACGCTCTGCGACGTCTGCTTGTTGTGATTTAGAAGCCAAGGCACCCATCTTCACGCCTTCAACCGAAGGATCTCCCACCACCACTTTTGACAAGCGGGCTTTGATTTTTTCTGCCACTGCGTCTAAGTGTTTGCGCGGCACGATAGCGCGGCGAATGGCGGTGCATTTTTGACCGGCCTTGACCGTCATCTCGCGCACCACCTCTTTGACGAACAAATCAAATTCTTCGTCATCAGGTGTGACGTCATCGGCCAAGATGGCGCAGTTCAAAGAGTCGGCTTCTGCATTGAATGGAATGCTGTTGCGAACCAAATTGGCATTGACGCGCAATTTGGCCGCCGTGTCTGCTGAGCCCGTGAAGGTGACCACATCCTCCACCTCCAAGCGGTCTAGCAAATCCCCAGTGCTGCCAATGACCAATTGCAAGGCGCCTTTGGGCAAGATACCCGATTGGTCAATCATGCGCACCAAAGCTTCTGTGAGGTAGCTGGTGGCGGTCGCTGGCTTGCCAATGCAAGGCATACCGGCCAAAAAGGTGGGCGCGAATTTTTCTAACAAGCCCCACACCGGAAAGTTGAACGCATTGATGTGCACAGCCACACCACCCCGGGGTACCAAAATATGGGTGCCCGCAAAAGTGTTTTTCTTGCCCAAAGAAGCTACCGGGCCTTCATGAATCAAATTGCCACTGGGCAATTCACTGGCGGCCATACCTGCATAGGCAAACAAAGTGCCTGTGCCCCCCTCAATGTCGACCCAAGAGTCGATGCGGGTCGCGCCTGTGTGTGCGGAAATGGCATAGAGCTCTTCTTTGCGTTCGCCTAAATATTTGGCCAAAGCGCGCAGCGCGGCAGCACGTTGCTGAAAGTCCATGGCCAGCATGCCTTGCAGGCCAGTGTTGCGTCCGTAATGGAGCGCTTCAGCAAAGTCGAGGCTTTCGGCATGCGCAAATGCCACTTCTTTGCCATTGATAGCGCTGTGCAAGGCTTGAGCTGCTTGCTGACCCATCCAGCGGCCGGCGACGAAACTTTGGAGAACGGTGGTCATATGTGGTTGGCCTCAAGGCAATGGAAAATCAGATGAAAAACATGCAGTCGAAAACCATTTTAATAATTAACCAACCGCACAGACTGGAAATATTATGCATGTTTATGACTTTTAAAGCGACAAATCAAAATACGGGTTAACCCTTGTATCGTGTCACTTTCTCATATGGGTCAATCACGCATTGGTACGAGAAAATTTCCAAATGCTCGAAAGACGAGTGTCTGCAAAAGGTTTGAACACATGACACAATGTTTTGATGCGATCAGTCCTCATGATTCTTGTCATCACGTCACTTCATGGCATGGTGCGCGCAGAAACTCAAACCTACAGCGGTGCAGGCTACGACATCATGACCTCTCGACAAGCAGGCAATTGCATCGCTTGCCACGAGCTGCCAGGTGTCCAAGGTATTGTCAGCAATTTAGGCCCCAGTCTGAAAGGTGTCGGCGCACGTTGGAACCGGTCCCAACTGACACAGTGGGTAAAAGATGCGCGGCAAATTAACCCACACACCCTGATGCCCCCCTTTGGCAATGTTGCCAGCCTGACAAAAGCTAACCCACCGCGTGCCATCTTGTCAGATGCACAAATTTCACAAGTGGTAGATACTTTGCAATCATGGCAATGAATACCTCTTCAACGCAGTTGCACCTGCAGGACCCTAAGCGCCGACACGGCCTGCTGTTGGCGGCTGGTGCATGGTGGCTAAGCTCACAGGCAAATGCCAAAGATACGCCCCTGTCATCTCTGTCAGCTGAAGGCGTTGAGCTTGTTTTCCCCAGGTTGGCGGATACAGGCAATGCCGTTCCGCTTCAGGCCAACATTCGAGCGCCGCAAGGGGCTCACCTGAAGTCTCTGCGCGTGATCTTGCCAGAGAATCCCAACCCGCTTGCCCTGCAACTCAAGTTGCATGGCGACATGCAAAGCTACCAACTCAACACCCGACTGCGCCTGTATGCCAGCCAGTCAGTTTGGGTGGTGGCTACTTTCAGCAATGGCCTAGAGCGTGCCAACAGCGCGCCCACAGTCATCACCTCCACCGCTTGTTTGGACGATTCCTGATGAGCAAAAACATTCCGACGCGATTGGCTTTTGCGGGCCCCCTGAAAGAAGGTGCCACGATTGAAGCGCGGTGGTCTGCGGCCCACCCCATGGATTCAGGCTTTCGGATCGATGACTCTGGCAACAAAATTGCACGCAACATCATTCACACGGTCAAAGTACTGCTCAATGATCGTTTGATTTTGGAAGCAGATTTAGGCACGGCCATGACCTCGCCTGTTTACTTGGCTTTTCCCTTGCAAGTTCCTGCTGGCGGCGGCGTGGTGCGCGTGTTGTGGCAGGATGATACGGGTCAAGTGGGCGAGACTGTTCAGCGTCTGATTCTTTAAATCATGCCATCCATACGTTCATCGGTGCAATGGTTTTGCACTTTATGGCTGCTGTTGCCCGGGCTACTTTTTGCACACAGTGGCAATGCTTTTTTAAGCCCCGACCTCTTACAACTCCAAAACGATGCATCGCGCAATCCTACGCAATTGTGGGTCGAGCAAGGACTAGAGATTTGGAGCACGCCAGACAAAAAAGGCGCTTGTGTTGACTGCCACAAGTCTGCCAATCAGCTACAAAATCAGGTGACTCAATTTCCCAAGTGGTCCGTTGAAAAACAACAGTTAATCAACCTTGAAGATCAAATATTGGCCTGCTCCAAACGCAGTGGACAAGATTACAAAAGCTTAGAGCATCCTCAAGTTTTGGCACTGAGCGCGCTCCTGCATCAAAACGCTACTGGCAAAACTTTCAATCTCAAACCAAGCCCAGGCCATGAAGCACAATGGCACGCGGCCCTCAATGCAGGCGCACAAGAATTCACCCAGCGAATTGGCCGTATGAACTTGGCTTGCAACCATTGCCATGACCAAAACATTGGCAAACAAATGCGCGCAGATGTCATTTCACCTGGGCACCCCACTGGTTTTCCAATATTCAAAATGAGCTGGCAAGGCATGGGATCGATTGACCGGCGCTTGCGAGCTTGTTACTCGGGCGTGCAAGCAGAAATTCCAGCGCCCGGTAGTCCTGTGCTGCGGCAACTTGAGTTGTTCCTCAAAGTGCGCGCACAAGGACTGCCCATCGACGGACCGTCCTTGCGTCGCTAAATTGCGCTAGGCCAACCCATGGGCTGGCCTGTTTGCCATTAGACGAACTTCAAGCCCGCGTTCTTCAAAGGAAGATCGCGAATTGGCTTGCCAATGGCCGCCGAAATTGCATTGATCACAGCAGGTGCCACCACACAAATGGTGGGTTCGCCCACGCCACCCCAGAAGTCGTAAGTGGGCACCAAAACGGTCTCCACTTTGGGCATTTGAGCCAGCTTGAGCAACTGGTAACTGTCAAAGTTGGTTTCTTTGATGCGGCCATTTTCAACGGTGCACTCGCCAAAGAAAGTAGCACTGAGGCCCATCACCACACCGCCCTCAACCTGAGCAGCCACTTGATGCGGATTGACAAAGTGCCCTGCGTTGGTGGCCAACACCATGCGCAAAACTTTGACTTCGCCTTTGGGGCTAACAGTAACTTCTGCAACGGCTGCAGAATAAGCACCGTAGCCCATGAACTGGGCAATGCCTCTGAACACACCGGGGGCAGCAGGTTTGCCCCAGTCGCCCTTGTCTGCTGCGGCATTGAGGACTTGCAAATGTTTAGGGTGCTTTTGCATCAAGGCCTGACGGAACGCCAAGGAATCTTTGCCTGAAGCGCGGGCCACCTCTTCAATGAAACACTCCATGTAAACACCGTTTTGGTTGGTGTTGACACCGCGCCATGGGCCGACGGGCACATGGGTGTTTCGAATGGCATATTCAGTCAGCAGATTGGGTATGGTGTAACCCAATTGAGCGTCACCTGGTTGGGCCCAAAAGCCTTGCAATTGACGCTCGTCTTTGCCGTCTTTGATGGCAGAAGGATTCACCCATGCGTTGATGGATTGACCGGAAGAGCGCAGCGTAAGGCCCACCAAGTTGCCTTTGTCGTCTAAGCCAGCCTTCAGGTGGCACTGTGAAACGGGGCGGTAGTAATCGTGCGCCTGGTCTTCTTCGCGGGTCCAAATCATTTTGATGGGCGTGCCGGGAAACTGCTTGGCAATTTTGACCGCTTGCGCCACGTAATCTTGCTGGCCACCTTTGCGGCCAAAGGCGCCGCCCAAATCAGTGACAAAGACATCACATTTGTCTAGCGGCAAGCCTGCAGTTTCGGCCAGCACTGCCAAAGAGGCTTCGGCATTTTGAGTGGGAACCCAAACTTCAGCCTTGTCTGTGGTCCAACGTGCCGTGCAATTCATGGGCTCCATGGGTGCATGAGACAAGAAGGGCGTGCTGTAAATGGCTTCGACTTTCTTGAAGGCATTGGCAACTGCATTGACGGCATCGCCTTCGTTGCGACCCGCAAAATCGCCACGTGCTGTGAGGCCTTCGCGCACGTGCTCAGCAATCATCGCGCTGTTGACTTTGGCATTGGGACCTTCATCCCAAACGATGGGAAGTTGAGCCAAGGCGTTTTTGGCGCGCCACCACGTGTCGGCCACGACAGCGACTGTGGAGGCATCCACCCGAACAACAGCTTTCACGCCGCGCAATGTTTTGACCTTGCTATCGTCAAAGCTAACAAGCTTGCCACCAAACACGGGACAATCCATCACGGACGCGCACAACATGCCATCCATCTTCAGATCGATGCCATAGATTTGCTTGCCATTGATCTTGTTGGCAGAGTCCAAACGTTTGAATGATTTACCTGCAATTTTCCAAGTCCTTGGGTCTTTCAAAACCACGGATTTCATGTCTGGCACTGGCAACTTGGAAGCAGCTGCAGCAACTTTGCCGTAACTTGTTTTGCGACCCGATGCGGCATGCGTGATGATGCTGTTAGAGGTTGTCAGCTCTGACGCGGGAACATTCCACTCATTGGCCGCTGCCTGCACCAGCATCAAACGCGCAACTGCGCCGCCGCGGCGCACGTAATCTTGTGAGCCACGAACACCGCGACTGCCGCCGGTACTCATGTCTCCCCACGCGCGCTTGCGTTTTAAATTCTGACCTGGTGTTGGTGACTCTGTGGTGATTTTGGACCAATCACACTCTAATTCTTCAGCCACCAATTGGGCCAAGCCTGTGCGAGTACCCTGCCCCATTTCGGAGCGGACCACGCGAACAACACATGTGTCGTCAGGCTTCACAACCACCCAAATACCTACTTCAGGTGCCGTGTCGGTGCTTTGAGCCAAAGCGTCAGTCGTTGTAAGAAGGTTAAGGCCCAAAGCCAGGCCACCACTGGCCATGGCAGAGGTGCCAACCAAAAAACTGCGGCGAGAAATTTGCGCTGGAGATGTTTGAATTTGATTCATGTTTTTTCTCCTTAAACTTTAATTTGTTGCACCAAGGCGGCCACTTCACCGCTGTCTGACTTGGCCAGTTTCTTGGTACCTGCAGCCACATGAATGGCCTCGCGAATACGCTGATAAGTGCCACACCGACAGATGTTGGTCATGGCCTCATCAATGTCCTTGTTGGTGGGTTTGGGTTTGCGTTTCAGTAAAGCAGATGCCGCCATGATTTGACCCGATTGGCAATAACCACACTGAGGCACATCCACCTCTGCCCATGCTTTTTGAACGGGGTGGTTACTGTCCTGAGAGAGGCCTTCAATGGTGGTAATTTTGCGACCAGCCATGCTGGAACCTGGCACTACACAAGAGCGAATAGGTTGACCATCGACATGCACGGTACAGGCGCCGCATTGGGCAATACCGCAACCAAATTTGGTGCCAGTCAGGCCCACAACTTCTCGAATGACCCACAAAAGTGGCATCTCTGGTTCAGCGTCAATTTTTTGGGCTTTGCCATTCACATTGAGGGAATACATTAGCGTCTCCTTTTGGGGGATGATTAATCAATCAGTACATTGTGCTGATTTCTCATTCACCGTGCCTCATGTGGTGTTGAGTTTTATTCACGAAAAAAAAAGAGGACGCGGCCTCTTCAAGGGTTTTCACCCATTTCATTCAAGTGAAGTATCTAAACTAGTTTTCAAAAACCTCAGTATCAACCTCCGAGTTGGCTTGCGCGTTGTATCGGCTGCCTTGAACGGTGCGTTCGTTGATGAGGGCTTCGAGTTTGGCAAGCAACTCTGCACTGAGTTGCACCTTGCTTGCACCCAAATCGTCTAACAAATGCTGTTCGCTGGTGGTACCAGGAATAGGAATGATGTGCGGCGCTTTGTGCAACAACCAGGCCAATGCCAACTGTGCGGGCGAGCAACCTGCCTCGTGAGCCAATTGCACATAAGGCGCAAAAAGTTTGAAATTGGCTGCGTAGTTCTCAGGTGTGAAACGTGGCATCGATTTGCGGATGTCTTTGGCATCCAAGGCTTGAATGTCCAAGGGACCACACAAAAAGCCGCGAGCCACTGGACTGAACGCCACAAAGGTGGTGCCCAATTCTTCACATGCCTTGAGCACTGCAATTTCTGGATTGCGCGTCCACAGTGAGTATTCGGTTTGAACGGCTGTGATGGGATGGACCGCATGGGCTTTGCGCAAAGTACTGGCAGAGACCTCTGACAAGCCAATGCTTTGAATTTTGCCTTGGCGAATCAAATCACTCAAAGCGCCGACGCTGTCTTCAATAGGGACCTTTTTGTCCCAGCGGTGCAAATAATACAAATCGATCACATCGGTTTGCAAGCGCTTCAAAGCGTCTTCACACGTTTTGCGAATGGTTTCGGGGCGACCGTCAATTACCCTCACCAATTTGCCATCGCCGTTGACGTCGACACCTGTCATGCCGCATTTGCTGGCCAAGGTGAACTTTTGACGGTGCGACTTCAAGACTTTGCCGACCAAGCTTTCATTGGCACCAAAGCCATAGAGTGCAGCAGTGTCGAAAAAAGTAACGCCTGAATCCAAGGCCGTTAGCAGCACTTTTTCGGCTTGTGCTTCGGCTACGGGCGCGCCATATGCATGGCTGAGATTCATGCAGCCCAAGCCAATTTCACTGACCTGAAATTGACCGAGTTTTCGATTCTTCATACGTTTACCTTGTGTAAATTTTGGGCCCAATCTGGCAAAGGTGCCGATCTGTGCAAGACATCTTGATGCAACCATGTTGCGCTTTTACGCGCACGCTCGGCCACAGTCTCTAGCGGCAATTGTTGGTAATCGTCGTTAAAGACTTCAAAGCTGTAATCGCCACGATAACCGATTCGCTCTAATCTGAGAACCAAGTCTGCCAATTGGTCACTGTGCACGCCCTCACCAGGAAAAACACGGAAGGTTCGCGCAGTGGTCATGCGCTCTTCAAAAGACGGTGTTTCGTGCCACATGAAGTCAGACAATTGGGCCAGATAAATTTTGTCAGGATCGATGTCCTCAATGGCGTCGAGTGGTGTCTTGGCGGCAAAAATATGGAATGAATCAATGCCAATGCCAAGGTTGGGGCAATCTGCACGGCAGACCACATCCCAGCTGGTGGTGAATTCATTTACAGCTCGACCCCAAGACAAGCCCTCGTAGGCAACTTTAATACCCAAGGGTATGGCCATCATGGCCAATTTCTTGAGGTCTTTGGCAATAGCGTCTAAATCATCTGTGGCATGCCGTGAGGTGGAAGAGCAAGCCAACAAAACTTTGCTGCCCGTCGCGGCACACATCTCCAGCATAGACTTGGCGATGTCCACTTTGTAGCTGTGCAAATGACCAGATAAGCCCTCAAAGTCTCGCAGAACTTGAAAGCCTGTGGGTCGCAGTCCACTTTCTTGCACTGCTTTGACTGCAGCTTTGACACCCCCGGGATGTCCTACCAAATCTCGCGCCATGAGCATCACTTGCGAAAAACCGACGCTTTTCATGGCCTCAAGTTTGGCCTCTAATGGCCCCGCCATGGTGATGGTGTCCATGCCATAACCGTCAAGCATTTTCATGGCCAGTCCTTAAGCAGTTTGGTGAACCAACTCAAACGACACAGACCCCAAGGCACTGCGTGTCAGGGCACCGCGGTCTTCAGGATGCAGTTCTTTTGACTCGACAAATTCAACACCATTGGTTTTGAGTGTTTTGACAGCTTGTGCGACATCTTTCACGCCAAAGCCAATGCGCTTCAAAGACTCTGGCGCATCGTCTGCGTCCATCCAGGGATCGGGCTCAATCAATTGCCAAAGGAATTGACCGCAAGGGCTTTTCATCAACTTACCCTTGGGCAAGATTCCGAAGCGTTCTTCATCGGGAATGACTGAGAAATCAAACATGTGCTCGTAATAGGCCATCCAGTCTTCACTGCGTGAAGCACCAATGTATTGCACGACCCCAAAGTAGCTCATGTCTTCAACTGAAGCGGGATGCTGATCAACCGTGGGGATCGGTTTGAAATCGATGTCGTAAATAGAAAACTCTTGCCAGCGGTCGACGAAGTAATAGCGTGTGCCACCTGGACCATGAATGGCAGGGATGTGCAATTCCATGGCTTGCGCATGACTGGCCACCGACCACGCACCTAGATCAATGCAGCGCGTATGCGCCTTCAGGGCATCTTGCACACGAAAGGCAACAGCAGAGATTTCGGCTTGACCATCAGCCGTCGCAGTCACTCGGGCATCGTCTGGGTTGGCATTGACCACCAAGTTCATACCGCCTTGTCTGTACAAGGTCACCTCGCGCGAGCGATGACGTGCCACTGGCCTGAATCCCATGGACTCCAAAACCTGGCCCAAAGCCTGCGGGCGATTGGTTGCGTATTCAATGAACTCAATGCCCTGAATGCCTAGCCGATTGGGCATTTCTGGCACAGCTTCTCGATCAGTTGCGCGTAAATTCATGGCTCACTCCCATTTCATGCTTCAGCCCAATCGGGCCAGGTTACGAAGTACTTCAGCAGTGGTTGTCTTGAAACCGAAGTATTCCAGATAAGCAGGGATTTGTTCAAACAACATGTCTGACCCCACTTGAACGCGGCAGCCCCTTTTTTGTGCTGCCAGCAAGAACGCAGTCATTTCGGTGCGCATCACCACTTCCCCAACAAATGCTTCTGGTGCAATGCGCGCAACATCCATGGGCAGAGGATCGCCCTCGTTCATCCCCATGGGGGTGGCATTGACAACCAAGTCACAACCGTCAGGATCATTTGAACCTGTTTCAACTTGGATGTGTGGATATTCGTTCACAAGCCTTTGTGCCAAGCCCTCACATGAGGCTGTGTTGAGGTCAAACAAACGGATGGCTGAAATTTTTTCAGCAGCCAAGGAGGCTGCAATGGCCGAGCCAACGCCGCCTGTGCCGACCACCATGACGCGTTTGCTAGCCAGGTCGAATTCTTTGCGTTGAATGCCGCGAACAAATCCAGCGCCATCAAACATGTCACCTACCAAGCGCCCTTGCGCATCTCGTTTGACGGCATTGCAAGCACCTGCCACTTTGGCAGTTGCAGACACCTCATCCAACAAGCCCATTGTGGTCACTTTGTGGGGCATGGTAATGAGCGCGCCCCGAATGTTGGTCAGTTGAAAAACCGATGTCAAAAATGAAGGGTAATGCTCGGCTTTGCAACCCATGGGAACCACCAGCGCATTGATGCCCGCTTGTTCAAAATAGGGGTTGTAAATCAAAGGCGATTTAAAACTGTGAGTTGGATAGCCAATGTGCGCGATCAACTCTGTATTGCCGTCGATGTTCATGATTCAAAAATAAAAAAAGCGAAGCTCTAAGACAATCTCAGAGGCTTCGCTGTGTGATGACATCAAAGATCTTCAGTCAGATCTGATCAACGTCTGTCAGTTACTTGCGCAGCTTGGTAAGTTCAGCTTGCAACTCGGCCACAGTGGCCGCGATGGCTTCACCATGCTTGGCAATCACAGGCTTCATTTTTTCACGCAAGATGACCATTTCAGATTCTGGCAATGTGGTAACTGCCATGCCATTTTTCTTCAATGTTTCAAGCGTACCGGCTTCCAAAGCGCGAGCAGTCGTGCGTTGGAATTTAGAAGACTCGGCAACAGCATCAGACACAATTTTCTTCTCTGCTGCAGACAAAGTGTCCCAGAACTTCTTGCTGATGACCACAGACTGTGGGTTGTATTGGTGACCTGTCAACGCCAGGTTTTTCTGAACTTCATAGAGCTTGGCACCATTGATGGTAGCCACTGGGTTTTCCTGACCGTCAACGGCCTTTTGCTCAAGCGCAGCATACAACTCAGGGAATGGCAGTGGTGTTGGGTTTGCGCCCAATGCCTTGACCCAATCCACGTTAATCGGATTTGGAATGACACGCAATTTCAAACCGTCGATGTCAGACACTTTATTGATGGCACGCTTGCTGTTGGACATGTGGCGAAAGCCCAGTTCGTAGTACCCCAAGCCCACCAAACCTTTTTCTTCCAATTTGGCATGCATTTTTTTACCGAATGCGCCATCGACAACTGCATCAGCTTCTTTGCCGCTGGCAAACATGAAGGGGAAATCGAAGACCGCAAAGTCTTTAACTTGGCTGGCAAAAATACCAGAGTTCATCGATGCCATTTCCAACGCACCGCCTTGAATGGCTGACACATTGGCTTGGTCGCTGCCCAAAGCACCGCCTGGAAAGACGTTGACCTTGATTTTGCCGCCAGATTGTTTTTCCACAATCTCTTTGAATTTTTCCATGCCTTGCACAATGGGGTGACCCACTGCGTTTTGATTGGCAAACTTGATGGTTTTTTCCTGAGCGGATGCAATGCCCATGGCCGCCAATGCGACGGTGGCCAGAACTGTCTTGATCAAAACACGTTTCATGTCTGTGTCTCCTGATGAAATTGATGGTCGTACGCAGAACAAGGATTCAACTGTATGGCGTACCCGGACACACAGTGAATGGAAAAAAGATCAGGCGGTCAATAAAACCATCTTGCTGGGACCATCACGATGGACGGAAACAAAACCATCAAGAACATGACCAAGAATTGAACGGCCATGAAGGGCATCACACCTTTGGTCACTTCATCCATGCGCATTCGGCCAACACCCGCCACCACATTCAAGACGGTACCCACAGGCGGGGTGACCAAGCCGATGGAGTTGTTGATGATGAACAAGACGCCAAAATAAACAGGGTCAATGCCTGCTGCTTTGACAATCGGCATTAGGACAGGCGTCAAAATCAAAATGGTGGGGGTCATGTCCATGGCAGTTCCCACAATCATGACCAACAACATGATGGCCATTAAAAGCAAGGTGGGATTGTCGAGCAACGGTTGTAACAAATTGACCACTTGACCCGGCAAATTGGCCACAGTGATCAGCCAAGCAGACACCATGGCAGCAGCCACCAAGAACATCACCACTGCCGTGGTGCGCGCAGCGGTTTCAAAGACTTGATACAACTGGCGCCAATTCAGTTCTTTGTAAATCACAGTGGCCACGAACAGCGCATAGACAGCAGCCACAACTGCTGCCTCCGTTGGGGTAAATACACCCATGCGCAGTCCCACCAAAATGATCAATGGCAACATGAGGGCCCATCCTGCATCTCTCAGGGCTTTCAAAACTTCTGCAGTTGTTTTTCTGGGAGGTGGCTCAAGATGCTCTTTGCGAGTTAACCACCACCATGTAATCCATAAGCCTGCAGCCAAAAGGATCCCGGGAAAAATCCCAGCCAAAAATAACTTGCTGATTGACACATTGGCTGCGACGCCAAAAATCACAAAGCCAATTGAAGGCGGAATGATGGGGCCAATGACGCCACAAGCCGCAATCAAACCACTGCTTCTTGATTTGTCATGCCCTGCTTTGACCATCATGGGCAAGAGCAAGGCAGTTAGAGCAGCTGCATCGGCAACTGCGGAGCCAGACAAGGCAGACAACAAGATAGCGGCCACAATCGTCACATAACCCAAGCCGCCACGGATATGGCCCACTAGTGCTAAAGCAAAGTCGACAATGCGACGAGAAAGACCGCCGGTGTTCATGATTTCACCCGCGAGCATGAAAAATGGCACCGCCAATAATGGGAAGCTGTTGGCACCTTCGATCACGTTTTGCGCCAAAATTTGCGCGTCAAACATGTTCATGTGCCACATGAGAGCAGCACCACAAATGAGCAATGAAAAAGCGATCGGAACGCCCAACGCCATAGCGGCAAGCAAGGACCCTAGGAAAACAGCGATGGTCATGGTGTTCTTTCTTATTTCAAGGGAGCGGGCGCATCAATGGGCTCTTCTTCAGATTCCCGAATACCAATCAGCTCACCATCTGCCAGTTGTCCTCTTGCCAATCGAACCAATTGATTCAACAAAATAACGGCACCAGAGACAGCCAAGACCAAGCCACAAGCGTAGAACATGGCCATTGATACTTCCATCACTGCACTGGTGGTGGTCAAGTTGATGATGACTTGTTCGTATGATCCTTTGAACAACAAGTAGCAAATACCCAGCATCAAAAGATGGCCCAACACAAAACAAACTTTTTGCTTCGCCACAGACAAACGAGAGACCAAAGTGTCTGAACCCAAATGTGCCCCCTCCTTCATGGCCACAATGGCGCCCAAAAAAGTCACCCATACAAACAACCAACGAGACAGCTCTTCTGAAATGGTCAGACCAGAATTAAAGGCGTAGCGCAAAACCACATTGCCAAACACCAAGACCACCATGACAGCTAAAAACGCAGCCATGATGACCTTGAGAAACTTGCAGTAGATGTCCAGTAACTTGTTCATGGGAGCCTTTGAAAAAATGGAGGACCGCGTAAAATGTACAAAATAGTTAGTTTAGTAAATATAAGTAAAAACCCTATATTTAAGCCACATAACAAGCTACCTGTTATGCCAAAACGATCTAACCCACAGGCTTGGCAACAAAATTCAAAATCAAACTCACCACATTCGCACGTGGAAGCGTCTGAGCTTTTCCTGGTGCACTTTTCTTTTTAAAAATGAGCCCAAAAGTGTGTTGGTTTGAAACGTTGAAAAATGTCAAAGCCGAGATGGCAGAGTGAATGTCCAAGGGTGTCAGTCCAGGCCGAAAATCACCGCTCTTCACACCTCTTTCGTACAAATTTTGAAGTGTTTCAATGGCCGAGCCATTGAGCTGTTGAATGTCTTTGCTTTGACCAATGTACACGCCTCGCTGAATGTTTTCGCTCATAACCAAGCGAATGAAATTCTCGTTCTGTTGGTGATGGTCGTAAGTAAACTCAACCAGCGCTTTCAAGGCTTGGACGGGCGGCAAGTCTTGCAGATGCAAATCCGATTCGATTTGACGCATGCCCCGATAGGCTGCCTCTAATACCGCCAAGTACAAGCCTTCTTTGCTTGCAAAGTAATAGTAGATCATCCGTTTGCTGGTGCGCGTCGCAGCCGCAATTTCATCAATTCGCGCCCCCGCCAGGCCTTTGTCAGCAAACTCTTTGGTGGCCACGGACAAGATTTCAGCCATCGTCCGTTCAGGGTCGTTGGTTCGGGTCTTTTGCTTGCGGGCAGTTTGTTTTTCAGAGATCGCCATGCGCGAAATGTACCATTTAGTTCATGGTCAATTCAATGGCAACCGAAAAAAATGGCTGTGAAAATCACAGCCATTTTGTGAAGCGCACAAGCTTACGCGTTCAATTGTTGCTCGAGATTGTGCAGCACCTGATAGCAAGGCAGTACTTGCGCCACGCTCGAGTTGGGTTCACGGCCTTCTCGAATGGCGGCAAAGAACTCACGGTCTTGGAGTTCAATGCCATTCATTGACACGTCCACTTTAGACACATCAATTTGCTCTTCCTTGCCGGTGTACAAGTCATCGTAGCGTGCTAAGTAGGTGCCCGTGTCGCCGATGTATCGGAAATATGTGCCTAGCGGGCCGTCGTTGTTAAAGGACAAGCTCAATGTACAAATAGCGCCATTGGCTGCTTGCAACTGAATGCTCATGTCCATGGCAATGCCCAGCGTTGGATGAATGGGACCTTGAACTGCATTGGCTTTAACGATTGGACTGCCCGCTTGATAGGCAAACAAATCGACAGTATGCGCAGCATGGTGCCATAGCAAGTGATCGGTCCAACTGCGCGCTTGGCCCAAAGCATTCATATTGGTACGGCGGAAGAAGTAGGTCTGCACATCCATTTGCTGGATGTTGAATTCACCCGCCTTGATCTTTTTGTTCACCCACTGATGGCTTGGATTGAAGCGACGTGTATGACCGCACATGGCCACCTTACCAGTTTCTTTGGCCAAGCGCACCACTTCTTCTGCATCTTTCCAGCTGTCTGCCAATGGGATTTCAACTTGAACATGCTTGCCCGCTTTCAAACAAGCAATGGACTGCGAGGCATGCATTTGTGTTGGCGTACACAAGATCACAGCATCGACCTCTGGCAATGCCAAGCTATCGGTCAGGTTGGTGGTGACGTGTGCGATGCCGTATTTGTCGGCTACTTCTTTGGTTTTGTCGAATTCACGGCCAATCAGTGACACCACTTCAACGCCATCAATATTTTTGATGCCATCCAGGTGTTTGATACCAAAAGCACCGGCGCCAGCCAATGCAACTTTGATGGTTTTAGACATGTTGTATTCCTCTGTTCAAAATTTATTTTCTAGAATCAAATGGCCCACTGCTGTGTTTGAAGCAGGCACGTGATAGAAGCGCTGTTTGAGCTCAGGTGCTTTGCCGCCCGTTACATCGTTCATGGCGCCACGAGCAATTAACCACATCACCAATTCAATGCCTTCGCTACCTGCTTCGCGCACATAGTCAATGTGAGAGATATCGGCTGCGGCTTGAGGATTGCTGATGAGTTTGTCCAAGAAGGCGTTGTCAAATTCTTTATTGATGAGGCCTGCACGTGCACCCTGCAATTGGTGACTCATACCGCCAGTTCCCCAAATGTGCACATTGATGTCTTGGTCGAAGCTTTCGATTGCTTTGCGAATGGCCTTGCCCAAGTTGAAGCAACGTTGGCCACTTGGCACTGGGTACTGAACCACATTGACAGCAAATGGAATGACAGGACATGGCCATTCAAATTTGTCGGCCGGGGGTTGACCACACATCAAGGACAAGGGTACGGTTAAACCATGGTCCACGTCCATTTTGTTGACGATGGTGAGGTCAAAGTCTTGCTGAATAACAGACTGGGCAATGTGTGAAGCCAACTCCGGATGACCTTTCACCATGGGAACAGGGCGTGGACCCCATCCCTCATCAGCCGGCTGAAATTCAGCGGCGGTGCCAATCGCGAACGTTGGAATAAAGTCCAGACTAAAGGCTGTTGCGTGATCGTTGTAGACCAAAAAGATCACATCGGGTTTGTTGTCCTTCATCCATTGCTTGCCGTACTCGTAACCTTTAAAAACGGGTTGCCAATAGGGTTCTTGCGTTTTACCCAGATCCAGGGCCGCACCAATGGCAGGCACGTGCGATGTAAAAACGGAGGCTGTGATTTTGGCCATGGTCAATTTACTTTCTTACCGGCTGAGCCTTGGGGTTGGTTTTGCGCTTGTGCATCGCCGTTCTCGCCCACAAAACGATTGCCTTCGACGGAGCGGCCGCCGTTGATCATCATGTTGCGGTATTCCTCTTCTGTCATGCCCGTCATAGAGCCCGCCATTTGCTGGAAGCTTTTGCCATCGGTGGCACCAATTTTGGCCAAGAAGTAGATGTTGCCGCCCGTGCGCATGCACCAGTTCAAATCGCGCGCCATGACCGCTTGTTTTTGTTCTTCGGTCATTTGCCACTCATCCAAGTAGGCACGCTCATCGGCTTTGAAACGTTCACGATTTTCGGCCTTCATGAGTGACATGCAAAACTGGTTGATCCAATAACCTTTGCGACTTTGCTCGGCATCAAAAATGATGGTGCCAGGCACATCCAAATAAGGTTTTTCTAGAGCCATTAAATTTTCTCCTCTGGCCAATACAAACGCATTGGATTGTCGACCAACAATTTCTTTTGTTTCTCGGGCGTGGTGGCAATGTGGGGAATGAAATCAACCAACAAGCCATCGTCTGGCATGTGTTTTTTCAGGTTAGGGTGCGGCCAATCGGTGCCCCACAAAACGCGGTCTGGAAACTCGTCCACAATGGCTTTGGCAAATGGCACCACATCTTGGTAAGCATTTTGTTCGCCATTCAAGGCTGGCGCACCCGTGACCGACAAGCGCTCAGGACAGGTCACTTTGCACCACACATTGTTGTGCTCGCGCATGAACTTCAAGAACAATTGGAATTGAGGTCCATCTACCGGCAATTTCACATCGGGCGTGCCCATGTGATCAACCACCACCGTGGTGGGCAAACCCGTGAAGAAATCCCATAATTCGGGCAAATCGACAGCCTCGAAGTAAATCACCACATGCCAGCCCAACTTGGCAATGCGGCCGGCAATTTCCATCAATTCTTCTTTGGGTGTGAAATCGACAAGACGCTTAACGAAATTAAAGCGAACGCCGCGTATGCCAGCGTCGTGCAAAGCTTGCAACTCTTCATCACTGACAGAGCGCTTGACGCATCCCACACCCCTTGCTTTGCCTTCAGAATGCAGCAAAGCATCGACTGTGGCGCGGTTGTCTGTGCCGTGGCAAGTTGCGCCCACCACAATGTTTCGAGCAAAACCCAAGTGATCACGAAGCGCATAAAGTTGCTGCTTAGAGGCATCACAAGGCGTGTATTTGCGCTCAGGTGCATATGGGAATTCAGCGCCTGGACCAAACACGTGGCAATGCGCGTCGACAGCACCTTCAGGCAATTTGAACTTGGGTTTGCTAGGGCCAGAATACCAATCTAGCCAGCCAGGGGTCTTTTGAAATTCCATCACATCTCTCAATCAGGTTATATACAAATCGTTTTAGGGGTTGAATCTCAGTCGCGCGCAGTACCGCGCAAGCCCGAACGTTGAATGGCCTTGCTTAAAAACCCATTGGTCTCGAGCTCTTTGGCAAAATTTTGAACGTAAGGTCGAGCAACATCTCGACCTTTAGGGATGGCAATGGCCAGATTTTCTAAGCCCCAACGACCGTCTATCACGCGGCTACTGGGCAAAGTGTCAGACATCTCAAACAAGATGCCTTTGTTGGTTGCAAAAGCATCAATCTGTTTGTCCTTCAACATGGCCTGCGCCTTGGTCAAGGAATCGGCGGGTATCACTTTGGCTTGTTTGTAGAGTTGCGTCAGTGCGCCTTGTGAAGAGCTCCCCTGACTGACACCAACACGCATGCCTGCCTGATCGATCTGATTGACTGACTTCAGGGGGCTGTCTCCCACCACCAAATAGCCCAACTCTAATTTCACCATGGGCAGTGTGAAGTCCATGTCTTTTGCACGGACTGCCGTGGCATTGGTGAAAGTCAGGTCAACTTTGCCCGCTTTCAAGGCCTCTAATACCAGCGCCAATCGGTCAAACTCCATCACCTGAACAGGCACGTTCAAACGCTTGGCCAACTCTTTGCCCAGGTCTAACGCAATGCCTACGCTCTCACCTGTCTTAGGGTCTTTGACCCAAGATGTTGGGCTGCCTGGGTAAACACCCACGCGCAAGACCCCAGTGGGAGCCAAGGCTTGACGTATTTCGGGTGGTGCAGTTTCTGCTTTAACAGCCGCCGTAATTTCGGCCTTTGGATTGACAAGCGTTAAATTGAAGCAAGCCGCAAGCGTTGCACTCAAACAAAGTACAAGGGCCAAACGCCATGCAAAGTAAATGTGTTGAATAGATTTCATGAGAGGTTCGATTCAGTTCAGTCGATGTATTTCAAGCCAGCCTTGGCCAAAGGTTCACGCATGTTGTACATGTCCAAGCCCAAAACACCTGCAGCCAATTTGGCGCGCTTCTCGCCCTCATTGGCTTCACGGGCTTCAGCAGCATCTGCTACTTTTTGCGCCCATGCTGCAGGCACAACCACGACACCATCATCGTCGGCCACAACTGCATCGCCAGGATTCACATTGACACCAGCACACACCACGGGAATGTTGACAGAGCCCAAGGTTGATTTGATCGTGCCTTTGGCACTGATGCCTTTGCTCCAGACTGGGAAACCCATGGCCGTCAGTTCACGAACATCACGCACACCGGCATCAATCACCAAAGCCTTGGCCCCCCGCGCCATGAAGGATGTGGCCAACAAGTCGCCAAAGAATCCATCGCAGTTGTCTGCACTGAGGGCGGCAATGACGATGTCGCCAGGTTGAATTTGCTCAGCCACCACGTGCATCATCCAGTTGTCACCTGGGTGCAGCAACACCGTGACGGCTGTTCCTGATACGGGTGCGCCACTGTAGATGGGACGCATATAACGCTGCATCAAACCAACACGGCCCATGGCTTCGTGCACAGTCGCCACACCAAAACGGCCTAATTTTTCAACAGCTGATTTGTCTGCGCGAGAGATGTTGCGCTTCACAATTCCGAGTTCAGTCATGACAGTTCCAATCAATATTTATCAAAGATGAGGTAATGGACTTAAAGGCCTTTAGCCTTTAAGTGCGCATCCAAACGAGGAAACACGCGGCGCGTGTTGCCTTCGTAAATTTTGTAGCGCTGCTCTTCGTTCAGGATGCTAGACGATTGGATGTAACGCTTGGTGTCGTCGAAATAGTGGCCTGTTTCGGGGTCAATGCCGCGCACAGCGCCGATCATTTCAGAAGCAAACAGGATGTTGTCAACAGGGATCACTTTGGTCAGCAAATCAATGCCGGGCTGGTGATACACGCAAGTGTCAAAGAAGATGTTATTGAGCAAGTGGTCTTGCAACAATGGCTTCTTCAATTCTTGGGCCAAGCCACGGAAACGGCCCCAGTGATAAGGCACCGCACCACCGCCATGAGGAATCAAGAATTTCAAAGTGGGGAAATCTTTGAACAGATCAGAAGTCAGGCACTGCATAAAAGCTGTCGTGTCAGCATTCAAATAGTGCGCGCCCGTTGTGTGAAAGCAGCTGTTGCAGCTGGTGCTCACATGGATCATGGCGGGGATATCATATTCCACCATTTTTTCGTAGATGGGATACCAGTGTTTGTCGCTCAAGGGTGGTGATGTCCAGTGACCGCCTGAAGGGTCGGGGTTCAAGTTGATGCCCACATTGCCGTACTCTTTCACACAGCGCTCCAACTCTGGAATGCAGGTGGCGGGATCGACGCCAGGTGACTGGGGCAACATGGCCACAGGCACAAAATTGTCTGGAAACAATTGACTCACGCGGTAGCACAGCTCGTTGCAAATGGCCGCCCACGTTGAAGAGACATTGAAGTCGCCGATGTGGTGGGCCATGAAACTGGCGCGAGGGCTGAACAAGGTGAGGTCTGAACCGCGCTCTTTCATCAAACGCAATTGATTGGTCTCGATAGACTCGCGCAATTCGTCGTCGCTGATCTTGAGATCGGCCACTTTGGGGCCCAGCTCTGGCGTGTTCAAGTTGGCGATTTGGGCATTGCGCCAGTTTTCCAAAGCTTTGGGGGCCGTGGTGTAGTGACCGTGGCAATCGATGATCAAGGGTTGTTGGGTACTCATGAAGTTGTCCAATCGAAAAAATAAATTGAGAAAAAATTAAACGGATGCACCTGACCACAGGGCGCTTGGCACCATGGCCTCGCCTCGCATCAGCAGTCGGGCGGTTCTTAATAAAGCGGCTTGCGTCACATTTTGACCACCCGGCAATTGCGGCGCAGGCTCTGTTTGTAAAGCCACACTGAATTCACCAGTTGGGTGTTCAACAGATACATTTTTGGCAGCACCCGTCGGCATCACGGCAATGCCATCGCAGACAGAGCCCTCCAACACACAGGCTGTGCCCACCGTAACGGCTGCCAAAACACCAATGGCGTCGTGGCAGACGTGAGGAATGAAACTGCGTGTACTGATGGCACCGCCTTTTTGAGGGGGCGCAATGAGGGTCATCTTGGGAAAGTTCTTTTGACTCACATCGCCCAGGCCCATCAACAGCGAAACTTGCAAACGCAGGGCTTCAATTTTAGTTTTTAGCTCGGTATCGGCATTCATGTCTGCAACCGACTCATAGCCTGTTCGACCCACATCGGTGGCCTTGAACATGACCAAGGGCATGCCATTGTCGATACAGGTCACGTCTAGCGTGAAGGGCTCAAAGCCAGCGCCGGAAACTGTCAAGGTGTCTTTAACTTTGCCAGTCGGCAACAGTCCAGAACAAACTGATCCCGCCGTGTCCAAGAAGTTGATGGTGACGGGCGCAGAGGTGCCTGGCGCGCCATCGATTCGTGCATTGCCTTCGTACTGAACCATGCCATCGCGCGTGTCGACCGTGATGTCACACTGCATGTCTGTGTTCAAAGTTAAAACTCGGAAAGTGCTTTGATCACCCTGCACTTCTAGCATGCCTGTCTCAAGCGCAAAGGGAACGACGGCAGCCAGCATGTTGCCGCAATTGGGCGTGGTGTCGACGGTGTCTTTGTCGGGTTGTAACTGCGCAAACAAGAAATCCAAGTCCACGCCAGGAACATTGCTTTTTCGAACAATCCCAACTTTGCTGGTGAGTGGATGGGCACCGCCTAGGCCATCAATTTGACGTTTGTCGGGCGAGCCTAAAGCGGCCAGCAAAACCTTGTCGCGCGTTGCAATATCGGCAGGCAAATCGGCCTCGTTGAAAAAAGGTCCTTTGGACGTACCGCCTCGCATGAGCAGGCAGGGAATTGCGGTTTGTGCGCTATTTTTCATGGTGCAAGTTCTATCGCCAGAAGTGGACAAGGTGCTTCACATTTTCAAGCCTCTTGAGCGCACCACCAAGACTCACTGGGCACTATCAGATAGAACAAATATGCATAACTTAAGGTCGGTTATGGCAAAATATTCGCATGGACCTTAAGCAACTTGAATACTTCGTCAGAGTGGCAGAAATGGGCAGCTTCACCCGCGCGGCCATTGCCCTCAATGTGGCTCAGCCTGCACTGAGTCGGCAGATTCGACTTTTGGAAGTCGAATTGAGGCAAAACTTACTGAAACGAAATGGCCGAGGCGCCACGCCAACCGAAGCCGGGCAATTGCTGCTTGAACACGGCAGAGGCATCTTGCATCAAGTCGATAGAGCACGTGAAGAATTGGCCAAAGCGCGCAGCGGCTTAACCGGTCGTGTCGCTTTAGGACTGCCTCCCAGTGTTGCACGTGTTCTTACAGTACCCCTCACCCGCGCTTTTCGTGAAAAAATGCCCGATGCACATTTGTCCATCAGTGAAAACTTGTCTGCCGGCATGCAGGAAAGCCTGCTGTCTGGCCGCATCGACATTGCACTGCTCTACAACCCCAACAACACGCCAGGGCTAGAACTTACGCCGCTGCTCCGAGAAGAGTTGTGGCTGATTCAAGCTCGCCCGCCCGGTCTTCAAGAAGACCCTCCACCACCCGCCATTTCATTGAAAGAGGTGGCAAGCTTGCCCTTGGTCATACCCAGTCGACCCAATGCCATTCGCATGCATGTAGAAGCACAGATGGCCGATGTTGGTTGCCGCCCCAAAGTCGCGCTTGAAATTGATGGCGTAACTGCCATTTTGGAGTTGGTTGCCGATGGCGCTGGCAGCGCCATTTTGTCGCGCAATGCCGTAACGCGTTCGATCAAACCTTCGGCATTTGTGACGCGCCCTATTGCAGAACCGCGCCTGAGCATTCAACTGAGTACAGCTGTCAGTTCGCAGCGCCCAAGCACCTTAACGCAACAAGCCACCTTGAATTTAATTCGTGACATTGCGCACGAGTTGCTTGAAACACTTTAAAGCAAGCCATTTTTTTGCAACTGCCAAAGCAATAGATTCAAGGTGACAAACGATGCCATGGTGGTGATCAATAAGGCTGCAGCACTCAAACCATCGTGACCATGCTTTTGCGTCAGAATGGGGTAAATGCCAAACATGGGCATGGCACAAGTAAGCAAGGCGGCCGTCCACAAGACGGGGTCATGGATGGGCACAATGAACAGAAGCACCACAAGCATCATCAAAGGGTGTAACAGAAGTTTACCGGCAGCAATTTGCGCAACGCGAGTGCCCATCCCTTGCACGGACAGCCCAACCAAACTGCCCCCAATCACAAACAAAGACAAGGCACCACTGGCCTGCGCAAACAAATTGACAGTGCGACTTAAGCTGGGCGTTAGTTGCCATTCAAACCAAGAAAACGCAAAGCCCAACACAATGCCCCAAATCATGGGGTTGTAAAACATGCCTTTGAGCGTTTGGACAAGAATGGTGTGCCAGCGACTTTGGCCCTGACCCGTCTCAGCCCAAGCTAATAGAAGTGGTATGAGTAACAAGTTTTCGACCATCATGTTCAGTGCCAAAGCGACACCCGCCACAGACGCCAAGGGCCCCAAACTTAACAGCATGACGGGATAGCCCACAAAGCCACTGTTAGGGCAACTCATGCCCATGGCCAAGCAACTGCTAAGGCTTCGGCTGGTCTTGCTGATTCGCACTGCAAAAAAAATACTGATGCCGATGGTTAGCAAAGAAGCCAAGGCATAAGCGCCAACATAGTCGCCATTCAAAATGTCGGCAACTTTTCGTTGAGACAAGGCATTGAACAACAAGGCAGGCATGGCCACCTTGACTACAAACGTACCAAAGGCACGCATGTCGGCCTTTTGAAAAAAGCCCCAACGGGTGAGGCCATAACCTAAAGAAATGGCAATGTAGATAGGCGCCGTGATGGCCAATATGTCAAACATTTAGAACCTACCTGGCTTCACCAGAGTTGACAAAAGCATCATTGTTTGGGAATGCCTGCGCGCTGAATCACTTCACCCCAACGCTTGGTTTCGCTGCTCAACAACTCGGCTGCTTGTTGCAAGGAACTGGGCTGAGGTTCTACATTCATGTCGATCAATTTCTTACGAACATCCGGCGCATTCAACGCATTTTGAATTTCTTGATTCAATCGCTGAACAATGTCGCGTGGTGTTTTAGAAGGCGCGGCCAATGCATTCCAAGAGGCTGCATACAAGCTTCTGACACCGGCTTCTTTGGCGGTTGGTACTTGTGGCAAAGCTGCTGCACGTTTGTCTCCTGTAACCGCCAAGGCACGTAAGGCTTGGCCTTTGATTTGTGGCAACACGGGCGCCAGGATTTCAACACCCACGTCAATTTGGCCGCCCCGCAAAGCCGTCAGCACGGCGGGGGTGCCATTGAAGGGAACCACTTGCGCATCGATGCCGGCGGTAGACTTGAAAAGCTCAGCAGCCAAGTGCTGGGTACTGCCCACATTGATACTGCCAATGTTGAGCTTGCCTGGGTTGGCTTTGGCAAAGCTCAACAGATCGCTCAAATTGGCAAACTTGGACTCTTGTGGCACCACGATGGCAATGTCAAAGGTGCCCAAAATAGACAGCGGCGTGAGGTCCTTTTCGGCATCGTAGGGCAAACTTTTGAAAAGGCCGGCACTGACAGCCGTCGCATTGGACATCAACAGCAAGGTGTAACCATCTGGCGCAGATTTGGCCACTGCATCGGTCGCCACAACACCGCCAGCACCAGGCTTGTTCTCAATGACGATGCTTTGCCCCATGTTGTCGCCCAACTTTTGCGCTACGGTGCGTGCCGTTAAATCGGCAACGCCGCCTGCACCAAAGGGCACCACTATTTTGATGGGCTTGTTAGGATAAGCCTGCTGACCCAGGGCCCATGTGCATGTTGCCGCACAAAAGATCAGAACGAAAGATTTGAAAACATGGGATATGCGTAACATGTCAAAGGGCCTTTTCAGAAACTAACAGACGATCGATGACACGACGTGACATGACGCCACCCGCATCAATGGACAAAATTTTGAGTTGACGCTCTGGGAATGCCAACAGGTTTTTTTGCTGCATCTCCAGCATCTGCAAATCTTCGCTGAAAATTTTGCCCTGCCCTTCGCGAATCTTGGCAGTCAATTCTGCGTCTTCTGGTTTGAATTGCCGCACCATGCCCCAGAAATAATGAATTGAAGTTTCTGTTTCGGGCGTGATGAAATCGACCACCACGCTGTATGCCTTGTCCTTGGGGTCTGCGTTGTAACCACCTTTACCCGCAAGGGCCACACCTACCTCAATCAGCACATGGCTGGGGGGCGTAAATTTGCAAATTTGCCAACGGTCAACTGTGGCCTCAGCGTCTAGGTCATTGGCACGCATGGCCATTTGCCAGAAAGGTGGGGCTTTGATGCCCTCCATAAAACGACTGGTCACAACACTGTTGCCTTCAGTAACAGTACGGCTAGGTGTTTCATCGATTTCTTGTTGGCCAATGCTGGTGCTGTGAACATAGGTCTCGTGTGTGAGGTCCATCAGGTTGTCGATCATCAAGCGGTAATCGCAAGCAATGTGATAAAGCCCGCCACCGTAGGCCCACTGTGGATTGTCAAACCAATCAAATACTGGCATTTGAGCTGGGTCGACTTTGCTTTGATCGCCTGGCCAGACCCAGACGAAGCCATATCGCTCAATGACGGCATAACGCTTGATGGGTTCAAAATTGCGCACCTGGTGGCCAGGCATGTTGACGACATGACCGTCGCAACCCATGACCAAGCCGTGATAGCCGCAGACCAATTTTCCGTTGCAGACACGACCCAATGAGAGAGGCGCGCCACGGTGAGGACAAAAATCTTGGACAGCAGACACGCGACCTTCGGCATTTTTGTAAAAAACCATGGACTCGTTACAAATCTTGCGGCCCAAGGGCTTGTCGGTGATCTCATGCGCCTGACAGGCCACATACCAAGTGTTTTTGAGAAACATGTTGACCCTTACTTTAGTGTTGACAGGGCCTAACTTGTTATCAAAGTCAAGAACCCATCAGCAAGCTTGAATGGAAAATGATTTAATTCATTTTATACGCCCAGATACTTTCCCAAACCTGCGACGGTTTTGAGCGGGTAGCGATTGAGCGTGTACTTCAGCTCACAACGCAAGCAGCAAAATATTGCTTTTTTTAATCTTGATAGGAATTCCCACATGAGCCAAGCTTCTCCAATACAAAACAACCGCAAAGCCGACTTTCCAATTGATGCTCAATTTACAGACCGGTGGTCGCCACGCGCCTACACAGGCGAAGTCATTGCAGAAGCAGACATCATGAGCATGTTGGAAGCTGCGCGCTGGGCACCTTCCTCTAATAACGCCCAACCTTGGCGTTTTGCAGTTGTGTTGCGAAATGATCCGCAATGGGACAGTCTCTTTGCAACCTTGAACCCCGTCAATCAAGCATGGGCAGACAAGGCTGGCGCATTGATCGCGATTGCTTCTTATCAATTGGCGGCCAAAGCAGGCTCGCCCGATCTGGTGCCCAATGGCATGCACGCTTTTGACACCGGTGCAGCATGGGCTTACATGGCACTGCAGGCACACTTGCAAGGTTTCGCGTTGCATGGCATTGGTGGTTTTAACAAAGAAGCAGGTGCAAAGGTCTTGAATTTGCCAGCAGATCACACCTTGCAAATGCTCGCAACTGTGGGCAAGCGCGGCGATGCGGCATCGTTATCAGAAGCATTGCGTGAACGCGAAGCTCCCAATGCACGTAAGCCCTTGAGCGCCTTGGCAAAGCGTGGCTCTTTTTAATTTGCAAGTGATTCAAATTTTAATGAAGGAATCATCATGAGACTGATTAGCTTTATGCACAACAATACGGCATGCTACGGCGCAGTTCACGGCAACAAGGTGTTAAACCTCTCTCCCATTTTGGGCGCAGACGCACCAGACCTGAAAACACTGATTGCTAAAAAAATGTTAGCGCAAGCAGCAGAAGCGTTGAACCACCATGCCCCTGACTTGGTGTTTGAAGAACTGCACCTTCTGCCAGTGATTCCGAATCCAGAAAAAATCTTGTGTGTCGGTTTGAACTATCACGATCATGTGAAAGAAACGGGCCGCGACCTGACAGAAAAACCTGCTATTTTTTCGCGTGTCAGTGCATCACAAGTCGGTCACGGTCAGGCCATCATGCGACCACCCGAATCACATCGCCTTGATTACGAAGGTGAGATTGCCATCATCATTGGTCAAGGTGGTCGTAGAATTTCAGAGACCGATGCTTGGAATCACATTGCAGGCTACGCGTGCTACAACGATGGTTCTGTTCGTGATTGGCAAAATTTCACAACGCAATGGACGGCAGGCAAAAACTTTTGGCGCACAGGTGGCTTCGGACCTTGGATGGTGACCTCTGATGAAATCAAACCAGGTCAAACATTGACCTTGAGCACTCGCTTGAATGGCGTCGAGTTGCAACGCGCCACCACAGACATGATGATCCACAGCATCCCACGTCAAATTGCTTATATCTCCACTTTTCTGCCCCTAGAGCCGGGTGATGTGATTGTCAGCGGAACCCCTGGCGGGGTAGGCAACAAACGCACGCCTCAGGTGTTCATGAAACCTGGCGATGTGGTGGAAATTGAGGTAGATGCCGTGGGCATTTTGCGTAACACCATCGAAGATGATGTGACGGCTTAACGCTCACATTTAACTGAAACTGCGCTGCTGGGCCATCGCGCCCATGCGAGCGCTGATTTCAAAAAACTGAGCCACGGTGTCGTCAATGATGTCCTTGGCCGTTTTGACCGATTCGATCAATCCAGCTGACTGCCCTGCCAATGCAGGTGCCGCTTCCATGTCGCCTTGAAAGTACACATTCAAGATGCCTTTCATGTCATCAAATGACATCACGCCCTGTTCATGAATCGCCGCGGTTCTTTCAGACTTTAAGGCACGAATGCACGGTGTAGATTTGGTGTTCAACATCCAAGTTCCGGTCTCTATAGAAGACACAATGGCGTCTTTGAAATTGTTGTGAACAGGGCTTTCTGCACAACTGACAAAGCGTGTTCCCATCTGAATGGCCTCTGCCCCTAGCGCAAAGGCTGCAGCCATGCCCCGGCCGTCGCAAATGCCGCCAGCAGCAATCAAAGGCACATCGACTTTGGCGCGAATGGCCTGCAACAAGACCAAGGTAGAAACATCTTCTGGATTTTTGAAACCGCCGCCTTCAGATCCTTCCACCACCAAGCCATCGATGCCGGCATCGACACACTTCATGGCCGCATCAACTGTAGGCACGGCGTGGTAAACGGTAATGCCTGCATCCTTCAAGGGTTGAATGAATTTGGCAGGACTGCCAGCCGAGGTCGTCACAAACTTGACGCCCGATGTGCAAACAAATTTGAGCATGGCATCGTCTTTTAAAAACCGAATGGGCAAATTGACACCAAAGGGCAAATTCAATTCGCGCATTTTGGTAATTTCTGCCTGACAGTTGGCGGTCTCGCCCGAAGACGTCTCGATGATGCCCAAACCACCCGCACGTGACACCGCAGATGCCAGTTGTGTCCTGGCAATCCAGCCCATGGGGGCTTGCAAGATGGGGTACTTAGCACCCGTGTGAGCCAAAACGCGGTTCATGCCAATTCCTTTTGAATCAGGCCCAAAAGACGCTGCCGGATTTTTCGTACCAAGAAGCAACTTGATTCTCAACAGATGCTTCAATGCGATTGCGCTTGATTTTCATGGTGGGCGTCAGGTAGCCATTTTCAATTGACCAGGCTTCATTGGCAATGACCAACATGCGCAGTTTTTCGTAGTCGGCCAAATCGGCATTGACGCGCTCAAGCAGCTCCGTCAGTTCGCGCTCGACTTGTGCCTTCACTTCAGGCTCATGCATTTTGGGACGAATGTCTTCAGCCAAAACCACCAAGGCATAAGCTGATGGCTGCGACACACCCGACACAATGCTCATCTCAATGAGAGGGTGCACATTGAGTTTGTTCTCAATGGGCGCAGGTGCAACATATTTGCCTTTGGATGTTTTGAACAACTCTTTGACACGGCCTGTGATTTTCAGCAAACCATCGGCACGTTGTTGGCCTTGATCACCTGTTTTGAAGAACCCATCTTCTGTAAATGATTCAGCGTCCAAATCGGGGCGTTTGTAATAACCCACCATTTGGCCAGGTGACTTGACCAAAATTTCACCCTCAGGGCTGATGCGCGCCAGCACGCCTTCCAAAGGCACGCCCACACAACCGGGGGCATTGACCTCATTGGTGGAATTGTGCGAATAAGCAAAATCTTCCGTCATGGCGTAGCCTTCAAGCAGGTTCAGACCTAACTTGCGGTACCAGGTAATTAACTCTGCCGGAATGGGCGCCGAACCACTGCCTGCCACAATGACTTGATCCAAACCCAGGCCTTTCAAAATTTTCTTGCGAACCAATCCACCCAAAAGCGGAATGCTCAAAAGCACATTGAGTTTGGCCGGCGGCATTTTGCTGAAAACGCCTTGTTGAAATTTCAACCAAAGTCGTGGCACCGAAATGAACATGGTGGGACGTGCACGGTTCAAATCTTGAATGAAAGTGTCAAGCGACTCTGCAAAGTAGACATGGGTTTTGCCATGCACCAAGGAACTGGCGCCAACCCAAGCGCGCTCGAACACGTGTGCCAAAGGCAAATAAGACAAGATGCGTCCGTCATCTCGGTCGCCCATGGTTTCAATGAGGGTTTTCACAATGCCATTGGTGGCAGCAGAAATTCGCTCAAAGTTGTGCATGACACCTTTGGGCTGACCCGTTGAACCAGAGGTGTACATGATCATGGCCAAATCTGTGGTTGACCGCGAAATGTCGCCCTGCAACGGCGCCGTCTGCTTGACGATGTCATCCCATTTCGTGAATGAGTTTTGAGGTGCCAAGGGGAATGCGATGCAAGGGATGTTGGTGGGCACGAAGGGGGCCTGCAATGGCCATGTGTCCAATTTACCGACAAACAAGACGCTGGCCTCGCTGTGGTCCAGCACATACCGAATGGTCTCACCGGCCTCCGTCGGGAAAATGGCGACCGTGGTACACCCTGACATCCAAATGGCCAACTCAGCCATGATGAAATGCGCGCAATTCTTAGAAAGAATGGCCACTCTGGCGCCAGGCGCCAAGTTTTGTGCTTTGAGGTAAGCCGCCATCGACCTGGCCTGCTGCAGGGTTTCACGCCAGGTGTAATCAATGACTTGGCCTTGTCCTGTGGGTTGTGTCATGTAGACACGGTCTGGCGTGTTTTTTTCATGTGCGTAGACATGATCCAAAATCAATTTAACTTGGCTCATTGGAGGGCTTTCAAACAATAATGAACAGAAACGAAAAAAAGGAAACAATGCGGCCTCCAAAGAAGCGCGCATGGGATGGGGGGATTGTGCTGAGAATTGACTCTTAAAGCAGTCTCTAAAAGCCCTATTTGGCTAGGTATTTCCCTGATACGACTCAGGGCAGCTCATTTATGGTCAAATCTGCCCATTGTTTGGTTTTCAAGCAAACCTTTAGCATCCAGCAGGTAACTTCATGTCTCAATTGCTAGTTCGCAAACTTTTGATTGATCTCACAGCCCCCTTTCCCGCCAATTGGTGTGGGGGTGATGCGTTCAAATCTGCTTTCTTCAATGCCTTGTCAATGAGCTTTCCTGTGGGAGAGCAGTTTTTCATCGACTCTGTTCGCAATGGTTTTAAAGTCCTGCCCGAAGTTGAGCAAGCCAAATACAAATCCGAAGTACAAGGTTTCATTGGACAAGAGGCAACCCATCGCCGAATTCATGCGTTGTTCAATGAGCATTTAGAAACCATGGGTTTCAAAAACGTCATCGCACAAAATTCAGCAGCGCGTGTCAAAAAGAATGCGCATCTCAATGTTCGAATGCATTTAGGTGCCACCGCCGCCACTGAACATTTCACAGCCATATTTGCCGAGTGGATCTTGCGTCACCCAGAAGTCTTTGACGGCACGGAAGAACGACTCAAAACCATGTGGCTTTGGCACAGTGCCGAAGAATCAGAGCACCGCTGCACAGCCTTTGACGTCTACAAATCACTGGGTGGCAACGAAGAGTGGCGCATCAGGCTTTTCCACATCATCACAGTTCAATTTTTGTCAGATGTGATGCTGCAAACCATTCGCAACCTTTGGCACGACCGCCAGCTGTTCAAACTGAGCACATGGAAAAGCGGCTACCAATTTCTGTTGTCAAAAGATGGGTTGTTCCGAGGCAATGTGTCGCACTGGCGTGAATACAAATCGGCCAACTTCCATCCGAACCAGCAGGACGACCGCTTGTCACAGGATTGGTTGGCGCAAAACCAAGATCAATTCAAGGTCGTCGGTCAAAGCGCTTAAGCTTTGACGGCCTCATGAGCTCTCACTTGCTAGCCACCTTTGGGCCACTTGTACTTTTGTACTTGGCTTTTTGGCTGTGGTACGGCGGCAATGGGCGGCCCATGTCGACAGAAGAAATTGAAGAGGCGCTGAACAAACTGCGCAGCACCGATCCTGCGCACAACAATTCAGCCGAAGTCGATGACATCCGACAACTTCTGGCGTCTGACGACGGCAAAGAATTTGTGATGCAAAACTTGGTGCGCTATCGCGCCAAGGCACTTTATCCGGAAGGCTCAACTTACAGCGACGATCCGCGTGAAGCCGACAAGCGTTATGGAAAATCCATCATTGGCGACTTGTTGCGCTATGGCAATTTGCTCATTTTCATCGCTCGAAAATCGGGCGATTTCGTCAATCCAGAGGGTGCTGATGCTTGGCACTATGTGGCCATGGTGCGCTACCGCAGTCGACGCGACTTTGTGCGCTTTGCCATCCGCGCCAACCAAGCCGACAAGTTCATGCACAAGTGGGCGGCCATCGAAAAGACCCATGTCTTTCCGGTCAAACCCTTGATCAACTTATTTGCGGTGAGAACTTTGGTTGCACTGTTCCTATTCTCTCTAGGTGTCATTGCCTTAGCCCTAGGCTAAACACTAAGGGGGCTTGCAAAAAAATAGCGCAAGCCTTGGTATGCTGATGGCTTGTTCTACGCTTTTCTGAACGCCAACATGACACACGCTGCCCCTAGCAACGCCAAGCTGCCCAAGCCAGATTTCGATCGCTTTTACAAGCATGACGAACTGACTCAATTACTACAAGACTTTGCAAGCGCCAGACCCGACTTGGTCGAGTTGCACGAACTGGGCCGCAGCTACGAAAATCGCCCCATTTGGATTTTGGTCATCACACGGCAAAGCACCGGCGCTGACGTTGACAAACCTGCCTTCTGGGTCGACGGCAACATTCACGCTGCAGAACTGACAGCCAGTACAGCTTGTTTGTATTGGTTGCATCAATTGCTAAGCAAAGATGGCAAAGATGCTCAAGTGACTGAACTGCTCAACACGCGAGTGATCTATTTGGTACCGCGCCTGAACCCGGATGGCGCAGAGTTGGCAATGGCCGACAAGCCGCGCCATATTCGCTCTTCCACTCGACCCTATCCTTGGGACGAACCTCACGTTGACGGCTTGACCATTGAAGACATGGATGGCGATGGCCGCATTTTGATGATGCGCATTCCAGACCCGCACGGCGGTTGGAAAGTCAACCCTGATGAACCACGCTTGCTCACACCCCGTTTGCCTGGCGAGTTTGGTGGACAGTATTACCGCGTCATGCCTGAAGGAAGTTTGCAGCACTATGACGGCGTCAACATCAAGCCCAATCGAGACATCGAGGGCTTGGACCTGAACCGCAATTTTCCTGCGTTCTGGCGCCAAGAGCACGAACAAGTTGGCGCTGGCCCATTCCCCACCAGCGAGCCCGAGGTTCGCGCCATGGTGGAATTCATTGCCAAGCACCCCAACATTGGTGCAGCGGTCAGTTTTCATACCCACTCCGGCGTTATCTTGCGCCCTATGGGCACGCAAAGCGACACCGACATGACGCCAGAAGACTTGTGGATGATCAAACGCATGTCCGACATTGGCAGCAAGCTCACAGGCTATCCAGCGGTCAGCATTTTTCACGACTTCAAATACCATCCCAAAGAAGTCATTACAGGCACACAAGACTGGGTTTACGAACACTTGGGCGCTTTGTTTTGGACTGTTGAAATTTGGGCACCTAACAAAGAAGCGGGAATCACAGACTACGACTGGATCCATTGGTACCGTGATCATCCGCCTGAAGACGATATCAAGTTGCTCAAGTGGAGTGATGAAGTGTGTGGCGGCAATGCGCACGTCGATTGGTATCCCTACCAACACCCCGATTTAGGTGCCGTCGAGCTGGGGGGTTGGGATCGCATGAACTATTGGCGCAATCCACCAGCGCATTTGCGCGAGCGAGAAGCCGCAAGGTTCCCTGCGTGGTTGAATCAGATTGCGCTCACCTTGCCCAAGTTGGAATTGCTGCATTCAAAAGTAGAAAACTTAGGGAATGCTCAGTGGCGTGTTCAGATGGCCGTGGGCAATGCGGGCTATCTGCCCAGCTATGTGACCAAGCGTGCGCTTGAACGAAAAACGGCACGCCCCTGCACCTTTGAAATTGAATTGCCTCAAGGCGCAACATTGCGAATGGGCAAGCCTCGCATGGAGGGACCTCAGCTTGAAGGTCACGCAGCCAGCAATTCACTTCAAGCGTTTTTGCCCAACAAAACCATTACAGGCGATCGGGCTTTGAACGAATGGATTGTGGAAGCACCAGCAGGCACTGTTCTAAACCTGACAGCGCATGCCGCACGTGCAGGCACTGTCAGAACTTCCGTGACATTGAAATAACTTATTTCAAACCAAGCAATCGAATTGCGTTGTCTTTCAAAATCCCGGGCATGACTTCGGGTTTGAAACCCGCCACCTCAAAGTCTTTCATCCACCGTTCGGGTGTGATGAGGGGGTAGTCGCTGCCAAACAAGATGCGGTCTTTCAGCAAGGTATTGGCGTACTGAATCAACTGCTTTGGAAAGTACTTAGGACTCCAGCCCGACAAATCAATCCATACGTTGGGCTTGTGGGTGGCCACACTGAGGGCTTCATCTTGCCAAGGGAAACTGGGGTGCGCCATTACGATTTGCATGTCAGGAAAGTCAATCGCCACATCGTCTAAGTGCATTGGGTTGCTGTAGGCCAAACGCAAGCCACCACCGCAGCGCATGCCCGAACCAATGCCGCTGTGACCCGTGTGAAAAATAGCCGGCATCTTGTGTTCGTTGATGACCTCGTAAATGGGCCAGGCCATTTTGTCGTAAGGGTGGTAGCCCTGTACCGTGGGGTGAAATTTAAAGCCCTTGATGCCCTCTTCCTTGATGAGTCGCTCGGCTTCGCGTGCACCCATCTTGCCTTTGTGCGGATCGATACTTGCAAATGCAATCATCATGTCGCTGTTGTCGCGTGCGGCTTTGGCAATTTCTTCGTTGGGAATGCGGCGACGACCCAGCTGCGATTCGCTGTCGACTGTGAACATCACCAAACCAATTTTGCGTTCTCGGTAATACGCAACTGTTTCGTCAATGGTAGGGCGGCGATCACTGCCAAAAAATTTGTCGGCAGCACGGTCGTATTCCTCGCCGTAATTGTCGAAGGGATTCCAGCAACTTACTTCTGCATGAGTGTGAATGTCGATGGCAATCAGGTCTTGGTGTTTCATAAAAACTTTCAAAAATACGGGAAAACCCTGTGTTTTTTAGTGCCGCATGGAAAGACAATATAGTTATTGATAATAACCTTTTTAGCAAAGTCTTGCATCAATGCAAGGCCTTATTGGACCCTCCATCATGACTCAAAATCTTCATCCTTTGTTGCAACGTGCAGAAACCAACGGCATTCATTTCGAGATGAAGGGCGCAGTGGCCATGGTGCGTTTAAGCCGTCCCAGCAAACGCAATGCGCTCAATGATGGTTTGATTGAAGCATTGCGCGACGTGTTTCAAAACTTGCCCGAAGAGGCCAAATCAGCCGTGGTTTATGGCGAAGGCGACCATTTCTGCGCAGGCTTGGATTTGTCTGAACTGAAAGAACGCGATGCAGGTCAGGGCGTACACCATTCACGCAGCTGGCACGTGGCATTGGATGCGGTTCAATTGGGCCGTGTTCCCGTCATTGCCGCCTTGCATGGCGCCGTTGTGGGGGGCGGTTTGGAATTGGCCAGCGCATGCCACATCCGCGTAGCAGACGACAGCACATTCTTTGCTTTGCCTGAAGGCACACGCGGTATCTTTGTGGGCGGCGGCGGCTCTGTTCGCATTCCCAAGCTAATTGGCGTGGCACGCATGACAGACATGATGTTGACTGGCCGTGTTTACAACGCAGTCGATGGCGAGCGCATTGGTTTGGCCCAGTACCACGTACCAACCGGAACATCTTTGGAAAAGGCTTTGGACCTGGCACAACGCATTGCAACCAACGCACCTTTAACCAACTACGCCTTGATGCATGCCCTGCCCCGCATTGCTGAACAACCTGCAGATCACGGTTACCTGACAGAAGCCCTGATCTCTTCCATTGCACAAGCAGCGCCAGAAGCCAAAGCGCGCGTCAGGGCTTTCTTGGAAGGCAAGGCTGCCAAAGTTCAAAAGAGCTGATCAGCCATTATTAATCGCAAAAAAATACATCGCCACCCGTTACTGAGAGCTAAGCATGAGCGCACCTAAATTTAGACCCCTGCGTTTTGGCGTGACACGTGTCACTTTGAAAGATGGTGCGCCCGGTACGCACTACCTCAAAGCAGATCAAGATTTGCAGGCATTTCCAGATCGCCTGACAGACCGTCTGCAACACTGGGCACAAATCAAGCCCACTCAAACACTGTTTGCACGTCGCGTTAAATTAGCCGATGGCAGCTTGGGTGATTGGCGCCATGTGACTTACGCAGAGGCCTGGAACACGGCACGCAACATTGCGCAGGGTTTGATCAACCGCGGCTTGAATGCAGAGCGCCCTGTGGTGATCTTGAGTGAGAACAGCTTGGAGCATGCCCTATTGGCATTGGGTTGCATGGTGGCAGGCGTTCCCTTTGTGCCTACCTCACCACCCTACTCCTTAATCAGCCAAGACTACGACAAACTCAAACACGTGCTGCGCACCGTGACGCCTGGCTTGGTCTTTGCCAGTGACGCGCGTTATACCAAAGCCATTGCGGCCACTGTTTCCAGCGACATGGAAATTGTGATGAACGAAGGTGGCATAGAAGGCAAACAAGTTACAACATTTGAAGCCTTGTGCAGCACACCTGCAACAGCGCAAGTCGATGCGGCCATCGCAGCCACTGGCCCCGACACCATTGCAAAGTTCTTGTTCACCAGCGGCTCCACCAAGTTGCCTAAAGCGGTGATCAACACACAGCGTTTGTGGTGCGCCAATCAACAACAAATGGCGCAGTCTATGCCTGTGTTGGCTGAGTCGCCTCTGGTGCTGGTGGACTGGTTGCCATGGAACCATACCTTTGGTGGCAATCACAACTTTGGCATGGTGGTGTTTCATGGTGGCACGATGTACATCGACGATGGCAAGCCCACGCCGGCCCTCATGCATGAAACTTTACGCAACCTGCGCGAAATTGCACCGACTGTTTATTTCAACGTGCCTACAGGTTTTGAAGCCATTGCCCTCGCCATGAAAACAGACGATTTGCTGCGCAAGACTTTGCTGTCACGCGTGCAAATGTTCTTCTATGCAGGCGCCGCTTTGGCACAACCCATTTGGGACAGCTTGTATGAGTCTCAAGAGCGCGAAGTGGGCGAACGCATTGTGATGGGCACCGGCCTTGGCATGACCGAGTCTGGCCCCTTTGGTATTTTTGTGACCAACCCCTACGTGAATGCCGGCGATTTGGGTGTCCCTACACCCGGTTTGGAACTCAAGCTGGTCGACATGGGCGGCAAAACAGAAGTCCGTTATCGCGGCCCCAACATCACGCCTGGCTACTGGCGCAACGAAGAAGAAACCAAAGCCTCTTTTGACGACGAAGGTTTCTTCTGCACCGGCGATGCAGTCAAGTGGATCGACGAAACCGATGTGCACTTGGGTTTGAAATTTGATGGCCGTATTGCCGAAGATTTCAAGTTGGCCACCGGTACGTTTGTAAGTGTTGGACCCTTGCGCGGCAAGATCATTGCCGCAGGTGCGCCCTACATTCAAGACGTGGTGCTCACGGGCATCAACTTGAAAGAAGTGGGCGCCATGGTGTTCCCAACCCCTGCTGTGCGCGCACTGAGTGGCATGGCGGCCGATGCGCCTTTGGCCGATGTATTGGGCAGCGAAGCTGTGTTGGCGCACTTCCAAAAAGTTCTCAATGACTTGGCCAAAACAGCAACTGGTAGCGCCAATCGCATTGCGCGCATGTGTCTGTTGTCCGAGCCGCCCACCATCGACAAAGGCGAGATTACAGACAAAGGCTCGATTAATCAACGGGCCGTGTTGTCACACCGCGCAGACACAGTGGCCGCTTTGCATGAAGAGCGTTTGCACTTCATCTTGAAGCCCACTCTTTAATTTAGAAAGTTGCATCATGACTCAAGCCGGATTTTTCAATGCCTTTGAAGACGTGTGGATGCACGAAGGCGTTCGCACTCCCATGGTGGACTACTGTGGCGCTTTGGGTCACATCTCCCCTACCGACATGGGCATTAAGGCTGCACGCGAAGCCCTCAAGCGCGCCGACATTCCTGCCAAAGACATCGGGTCTGTCATCACAGGCAACATGGCCCCTGGCGACTTCGATCAATTCTTCTTGCCACGTCACATTGGTCTGTATGCAGGTGTGCCTGTTGAAGTGCCTGCACTGATGGCACAGCGCATTTGCGGCACGGGGTTTGAGTTGTTCCGCCAAGCTGGTGAGCACATCCAATCTGGCGCGGCAGAAGCTGCGTTGGTGGTCGGTACGGAAAGCATGACGCGCAATCCAATTGCTGCGTTTGACCACCGCACAGGTTTCAAACTGGGCTCACCTGTCGGTTTCAAAGACTACATGTGGGAAGCTTTGAAAGATCCCGCTGCTGGCATCAACATGATTCAAACGGCCGAAAACTTGGCCAAGAAATACAGTATCACGCGAGAAGAAGTAGACGCCTTTGCATCTGAATCTTTTGCCAAGGCAGTGGCTGCTCAGCAGTCTGGTTTCTTGGCGGGCGAAATAGTTCCGGTCATTACAGAAAAATTTGAACTCGATGGTTACAAGCCACGCGGCATTAAGTTACAGGGCAAGATCACTGAAGTGACACAAGACACACACCCACGCATTTCACCTGCAGACGTGCTGGCTAAATTGCGCCCCGTCTACGAAGGCGGCGTGCAAACGGGTGGCAACAGTTCAGCCTTGGTCGATGCGGCAGCCGCATGCGTGGTCACCTCGGGTGCCTACGCCAAAGCCAACGGAAAGAAGCCACTGGCCCGCGTAGTCGCTGCAGCTGTGGCTGGTGTGCCCCCCGAAATCATGGGCATTGGCCCAGCACCTGCCATTCGCTTATTACTGGCTCGCACTGGTTTAAAACTATCAGACATCAGTCGCTTTGAAATCAATGAGGCTCAAGGCGCACAAACTTTGGCTGTTAGCCGTGAGTTGGATTTAGACCTCAGCTTGCTCAATGTCAACGGCGGCGCCATTGCTTTGGGTCATCCACTGGCCGCAACCGGTGTTCGCTTGACCATCACACTAGCGCGCGAATTGGCGCGCAGTGGCAAACGCTATGGCATTTCCAGCGCATGTGTGGGCGGCGGTCAAGGCATTGCCTTGCTGATCGAGAACCCCAACACCTGAAGCCATCCATTTCAGACAACATCATTTATCAAGAGGACATCATGAACATTCAAGGCATGAGCGCATTGGTCACCGGCGGTGGCTCTGGCTTGGGCGAAGCAACCGCCAGCGAACTCGCCCGTTTGGGCGCCAAGGTTGCTGTGCTCGATCTGAACCTCGAGAACGCTCAAAAGGTTGCAACTGACATTGGCGGCATTGCCATTCAGTGCGATGTCACCAACGCCGCCAGCATGGAAAGCGCAGTGGCCGAAGCAGCCAAAGTGCACGGAGTCGCACGCATCCTGATGCAAATTGCCGGCATCGGCACCGCCAAACGCATTGTCGGAAAAGATGGCAACCCAGCGCCTTTGGAAGATTTTGCCAAAGTGGTCAACGTCAATTTGATTGGCACCTACAACGCAGCGCGAGTGTTTGCGGCTGCCTGTGCCAAGCTCGACCCCATGGAAGACGGAGAGCGCGGCGCAATGGTGTTCACAGCTTCTGTGGCTGCCTTCGACGGCCAAGTGGGACAACAAGCTTACAGCGCGTCCAAAGCTGGCGTAGCCGGTATGACGTTGCCCATGGCTCGCGACTTGGCGCAGCACGGCATTCGTGTTTGCACCATCGCGCCTGGCATCTTTGCCACGCCTTTGTTGAAAACACTGCCTGAGCCCGTGCAAGCCTCTCTAGCAGCCAGCATCCCCTTTCCTTCACGCCTTGGCAAACCTGAAGAGTTTGCACAATTGGCCGCGCATATTGTGAGCAATGGCCACATGAATGGCGAAGTGATTCGCTTGGACGGCGCACTGCGCATGGCACCGCGCTAAGCAAAAGAAAGTTTTCAATGAGCAAAACAGTTGTTTACGAAGTGCAAGTGATGTTCGGCGACTGCGACCCTGCAGGCATCGTTTTCTTTCCTAATTTTTCCAAATGGATGGATGCATCGTCCTTGAACTTCTTTGTGAAGTGTGGCGTTCAACCTTGGCGCGAGTTGGTCAAAACCACCGGCATCATTGGCACGCCATTGTTAGAAATCAACACCAAGTTTGGCCGTCCAGCCACCTATGGAGAAACGCTTCAAATTCACACCAGTGTGCAAGAGTGGCGCGACAAAACATTCATCCACAAACACGTGGTGATGCGCGGCGACACCGTGTTGTGTGAAGGCACCGAAGTACGTGCCTTCTGCATCAAGCACCCTGAAGATCCAGATCGCATCAAAGCCATCCCTGTGCCTGCGGACATCAAAGCACTGTGCAGTTGATCCGACAAATACCTAACAAATTCATTTTCGTTTTTTCAACCACACCAAAGGAGACCAGCATGACCAATCGTCGTGATTTTTTGCAGACCACCATCGGTGCAGCCATCATGGGCAGCACTGCGTTTCAACAAGCTTGGGCCCAAAGCGGACTGCCCATTGAACAAGTAAAAGTTCTTTACGGCTTTCCACCAGGTAGCTCTGGCGACATTTGCGCGCGCCGTGTGGCTGAAAAATTTGCAGGCTCTGGTTACAGCAAAAATGCGGGCGTTATCGACAGCCGTCCAGGTGCAGGCGGTCAAATTGCCTTGAACCTTTTGAAGAGTGCCCCAGCCGACGGTTCCGTCTTGGCCATGACGCCCTTTTCTGCCATTTCTTTGTACCCCCACATCTTCAAGAATTTACAATACAAACCTTTTGAAGACTTCACACCCGTAGGCACCAGCTCCATGATTCACCATGGTTTTGCGGTTGGCCCCATGGTGCCCGCCTCCGTTAAAAACGTGAAAGACTTTGTGGCTTGGGCCAAGGCCAATCCTGCACAAGCCAGCTATGGCTCCCCAGCTGCAGGCTCAACGCCTCACTTCATTGGAGCCTTGTTGGGATTGAATCAAAACTTCGAATTCAAACACGCTCCTTACCGCGGTTCTGTGCCCGGCGTGACCGACGTGGTCGGCGGCCAAATTGCTTGCATGTTCACACCTCATGGCGACTTCATCGCCAACCACAAAGCCGGCAAGATGCGCATCTTGGCCACTTCAGGCAAAACACGCTCGCCCTTTGTGCCCGATGTGGCCACTTTTGCCGAGCAAGGCTTTCCAGAATTGACCGTTGAAGAATGGTTTGGTTTCTATGCCCCAGCCAAGACGCCCGCCAATGTTTTGCAAGCTGCCAACGCAGCGATCAATGCAGCGCTCAAAGACAAGGGCGTTCAAGATGCTTTGACCGTGGTTGGTTTGATTCCTTTCGGCGGCACCATTGCCGACCAACTGAAGAGTTCACAAGTTGAGTTGGAGCGCTGGGGTCCCCTGATCAAGCGCATTGGCTTCACAGTCGATTCCTAAATCAGTGAATTGAAACTGCATTGTCCGAGGGCCTAAATGCCCTCGGATGTTTTTGGGCACCCCCCACTTAAGTCTCTATCAGCCATGAGCCATTACCAACCCCATATCCAAGACATGCAATTTGTCTTGTCCCGTGTCTTGAATGCACCCAACCAACTCAAAACACTTCAAGTGTTTGAAGAGTTAGACGGTGAATTGGTTCAACAAGTCTTGGAAGAAGCTGGTAAGTTTGTAGGCGAAGTGGTTGCGCCTTTAAACCGTGACGGCGATGAAATCGGTGCGCAATGGCAAAACGGCAAAGTCACCATGCCCCCTGGTTTTCAAGCGGCTTACCAAATGTTTTGGCAAGCAGGCTGGCCTGCACTTTCGGCTGATATCGAAGATGGGGGCCAAGGCTTGCCCACCGTGTTAGAGATCATGCTGTATGAGATGCTGTCGGGTGCCAACCATGGCTGGACCATGGCACCTGGCTTGTTGCATGGCGCCTATGAATGCATCAAGCACTACGCCAGCCCCTCCCTCAAAGAAACCTACCTTGGCAAGGTTGGCACTGGCGAATGGTTGGCAACAATGTGCCTTACCGAACCCCATGCTGGCAGCGACTTAGGCCTGTCACGCACAAAAGCAACGCCTCAAGCAGATGGTCGCTACGCCTTGAATGGCACCAAGATTTTCATTTCCGGTGGCGAACATGACCTCACCGAGAACATCGTGCACTTGGTCTTGGCTCGCTTGCCCGACGCACCGCCAGGACCCAAAGGTTTGTCGCTTTTCTTGGTCCCCAAGTTTTATCCGAATGGCGATCGCAGTGCCGTGCATTGCGACCGCATTGAAGAAAAGATGGGTTTGCACGGCAGCCCTACTTGCGTGATGCGGTTTGACGATGCGATCGCAGAAATCATTGGCGAACCTGGCAAAGGTTTGAATGCCATGTTTGTGATGATGAACGCTGCACGTTTGCATGTGGCCATGCAAGGCATTGGACTTCTGGACGCCGCTTGGCAAAAAGCAGACGCATACGCCAAAGAGCGTCGCCAAATGCGCGCGCCACTTGGCAGAGAGGGCAAAGCAAAATCTGCAGCCGAAGCAGACTTCATCATCGAGCACCCAGCCATCAAGCGAATCCTGGACACTCAGCGTTCATGGGTAGATGGCGGTCGTGTATTGGCCTATCAAACTGCCATTGAGTTAGACCGCATTAAACACGCAGACAAAGACACTGCAGCCAAATCGCAACGCTGGTGTGCGCTTGTGACGCCAGTCATGAAAGCCGCATTCACCCATCAGGCCTTTCACGGCGGCAGTGACTGCTTGCAAGTTTTGGGAGGCCATGGTTACGTGCGCGAATGGGGCATCGAACAAATCGTGCGCGATGCACGAGTTGCCATGATCTATGAGGGCACCAATGAAATTCAAGCTATCGATTTATTGGTCCGCAAAATCATGGCCGATGGCGGCCTTGGTTTGAACCAATTGCTCGACGACATAAAGGCTGAAACAAATTCAGAAACAGCGGAAGCGGGCCAACTTCGCAACTTAACGAGCAGCATCTTGGCAGCCGCTCAGCAAGACCCGAGTTTGGGTCATCGCGTTGCCGACGACTACTTGCGCGCATTGGCTTTGGTTTTGTTGCAATGGGCCTGGCAGCGCATTGACCACCAGCTGAGCGACGATACGCCCGACTTGAAACAACGTTGGCAATCTCCTTCAAAAGCCTTTCGTCAATGGGTATTGCCTGAATTTGCCATGCGTTGTCATATCATTCAGACACAATGCCAAACAGCCTGAAATCACCTGCCCCTTCGGTCGACATCGTCGACACAAGCTACCTTGAAACCTTAATTGGTTACAACGCACGTCGTGCTGCGTTGGCCGTGATTTCTCAATTTTTAGAACGCATGTCGGTCTACGACTTGAAGCCTGTTGATTTTTCCGTGATGTCGGTGGTGGTGCACAACCCTGGCGTCACATCACGTCAGCTGTGCGCCGCCTTGAACATCTTGCCCCCTAACTTGGTGGGCTTGGTGCAATCTCTCGAGTCAAGGGGCTTGCTAGAACGCTTGCCCCACCCCCACGACGGAAGGGCCATGGGACTGCACCCAACAGACAAGGGCGTAGATCTGATGGCCAAAGCCGAAGCTACAGCCTCCGAGCTAGAAATGAACATTGGCTCTAAACTAACGCCAAACCAAGTTCAAACCTTGGTGACCTTGCTGCAAAAAATCTACCTCTAAGGGCGCCGACTTTCAGGGCTCAAGAGACACACATCAGGAGACCTGGCCTTGTCACACTCAAGCTTTCCTTCTTTGGCAATAACGCTGCCCCAAGATGTTGCAAACGCCATATTGATTGGCCGCATCTGGGTACCTGAAGAAGGTCCCTACCTGGTCAAAGTCAGCGCAACTCAAACCACGGACTTGTCGGGTTTGGCCCAGACCAGCAGCGACTTGATGGAAATTGACAACGTCGCAGCACATGTCATACAGCACCAAGGCAAAACTTGGTCCACAGAATCTTTGTGGGCCAACACCGATCCACAAAATCGCGATGAACAGCAAGCATGGTTCCTTGCACCTACAGACTTGCAAGCCATCAAGGCCGCCGGTGTGACCTTTGTGGCCAGCATGCTCGAGCGTGTCATTGAAGAGCAAGCACGCGGTGACGCCGCCAAAGCGGAGAGTGTTCGCAAGGCAGTCATTGACGTCATGGGCGACAACCTGCGCAACGTCAAACCAGGCTCAGCGCAAGCCGTCAAACTCAAAGAAGTTTTGGTGGCGCAAGGGGTCTGGTCGCAGTACCTAGAAGTGGGCATTGGACCTGATGCAGAAATTTTCACCAAGTCACAAGCCATGAGCGCGGTAGGCTCAGGCTTTGATGTGGGCTTGCATCCTGGCAGTTCTTGGAACAACCCCGAACCCGAAATTGTCTTGGTCATCAACTCCAAAGGGGATGTGGTGGGCGCCGCCATGGGCAACGATGTCAACCTGCGCGACTTTGAGGGCCGAAGCGCGCTGCTCTTGGGCAAGGCAAAGGACAACAATGCCAGCTGCGCCATCGGTCCCTTCATTCGCTTGTTTGATGGCCAATACACCATCGACAGCGTTCGAAGCACAGACCTCAGCATGGCCGTGCATGGCCCTGAAGGTTTTGTCATGCAAGGCAGCAGTTCACTCAGCCAAATTAGCCGAGATCCCTTGGACTTGGCCGCGCAAGCCATTGGTCCCTGTCACCAGTACCCCGACGGCTTGGTGCTTTTTCTGGGCACCATGTTCGCGCCCACCCAAGACCGACATGGCCCAGGACAAGGTTTTACCCACGTGGTCGGCGACAGCGTGGCCATCACCACGCCGCAATTGGGCACGCTATTTAACCGCGTCAGCACCTCGGACCAAGCACCCGCATGGACTTATGGCATTCGAGCCCTTATGAAAGACTTGGCCAAGCGTTCAGCGCGGTGACCCCTTGGACTCTTTCAGTGCCCATCCACTGGCATAATTGCGACATTGGCCGGTCTTGCACCGGCCTTTCTTTGATTTTTTTCTAGGACACACCATGATCACCACAGCCACAGGCCTGCAATACGAAGACACCGTGGTCGGCGATGGCGCCGAAGCCACCAAAGGCCAAACCGTTACTGTTCACTACACAGGCTGGCTGTACAAAGATGGCGAGCAAGGCGCCAAATTTGACTCCAGCAAAGACCGCCGCGACCCCTTCCAATTTATTTTGGGTGCAGGCATGGTCATTCGGGGTTGGGACGAAGGCGTGGCTGGCATGAAAATCGGTGGCGCTCGCACCCTGATCATTCCCTCTGATTTAGGTTACGGCTCGCGCGGCGCTGGCGGTGTGATTCCACCGAACGCCACTCTCAAATTCGACGTCGAATTGCTCGAACTGTCTTGATCTGATGCACGACCCTTTGGCGGCTTGTCCAAAGGGTCTTGAAATCTTTCAAAACGCCCCCAAGTTTGGGGCGTTGTCATTTATTGCGGATGCATTTCATGTCTGATTCCAGCTCACAAAACACCCCAAATCAAACTCAAAACCCTGGCGCCACAAACGTCATGCCTGCGGCCGAGGCTTTGGCCGCTGCTGCCGCGGCCATGGGCACCGACACGCAAGCACCTCACGCTGCCACAGCCCAAGACCCTTTGGCCGATGCGCAAGCTGAGCTGGCCAATGTCAAAGCTCAAAACGCCACATTGGCAGACCAATACTTGCGAGCCCAAGCCGACGTGCAAAACGCGCGTCGCCGTGCTGACGAGGAAATTTCCAAGGCTCGTAAATTTGCGGTGGAAGGTTTTGCCGACAGCTTGTTGCCTGTTTTGGACAGCTTAGAGGCGGGTCTGGCCATTCAAAACGTCACCCCAGAACAAATTCGCGAGGGCGCAGAGGCCACGCTTCGTCAATTGAAAAGCGCTCTTGAGCGCAACAAAGTGGTTGAGATCAATCCTGCCGCAGGCATCAAGTTTGACCCCCATCACCACCAAGCCATTAGCGTTGTACCTGCGGATCAAGAAGCCAACACCGTGGTGACCGTCTTGCAAAAAGGCTACCTCATTGCAGATCGCGTGTTGCGACCTGCATTGGTCACGGTGACCGCACCTAAATAAACCCTCACAGAAGTAGTCAAGCGCCTCTTTTGAGGCAATTCAGGGCAAAAAAGACGCAAATTCAGCCATTTCGGACTTGAAATTGCCCAAACAGCCCCTACTTCTGATTCATTCAAGCATTTTTTAGATTTACCGGAGAAGAACATGGGAAGAATCATTGGCATTGACTTGGGCACCACCAACTCGTGCGTGGCCATCATGGAAGGC
>CAZJAL010000021.1:47613-48002 GCA_964544175.1 uncultured Limnohabitans sp. | reverse complement strand
CGCGCATGGTGTAGGGGAACTCTTCTTTGGTTGGCAACACAGCCACCAAAGCACGCTTGGCCAAACGGCCGTGACCGATTTCGCGGCGCTTTGTAGAGCCCATGCGGCCCACTTCGCCAGTGGCAAAGGGAGGCATGTTGTAGTGCAACATGAAGCGGTCTTCGTACTCACCGGCCAAGGCGTCAATGCGTTGTGCATCGCGCTCTGTGCCCAAAGTAGCAATCACCAAAGCTTGTGTTTCGCCGCGTGTGAACAAGGTAGAACCGTGCGTGCGTGGCAACACTGAGTTGCGGATTTCGATCGGACGAACGGTGCGTGTGTCGCGGCCATCGATGCGGGGCTCGCCTGCCAAAATTTGGCTGCGAACGATGTTGGCTTCGATGTAAAAC
>CAZJAL010000021.1:47209-47603 GCA_964544175.1 uncultured Limnohabitans sp. | reverse complement strand
TTCAACTTTGACGCTGTCAAACTCAACGCCTTCAGCCTTGAGGCCTTCCATGGTGGCGGCGTAGGTTTCGCGGCAAGCTTGCGTACGGCTTTGTTTGTTGCGAATTTGGTAAGCAGCGCGCAGTTTTTCTTCAGCGTGTGCTTTGACTTTGGCAATGAGGCCTTCGTCTTTGGCAGGCGCAGTCCAATCCCAGGCGGGTTTGCCAGCGTCACGCACCAATTCATGAATGGCGTTGATTGCAATGTTGCCTTGCTCGTGGCCAAAGACCACAGCGCCCAACATGATCTCTTCAGACAATTGTTGCGCTTCAGATTCCACCATCAACACAGCGGCTTCTGTACCCGCTACGACCAAGTCCATCTGACTGTCTTTGCGTTGTGTTTGACCGGGGTTC
>CAZJAL010000021.1:0-47173 GCA_964544175.1 uncultured Limnohabitans sp. | reverse complement strand
GACAATGCAGCGCTCACAGCGATCAAGGCTGCGATGTCGGCATCGACTTCAGGGTTCAAAGAAACGGTGTGTACCACCACATGCACGTCGTTGTAGAAGCCTTCTGGGAACAGAGGGCGAATAGGACGGTCGATCAAACGGCTGGTGAGGGTTTCCAACTCGCTAGGCTTGGCTTCGCGCTTGAAAAAGCTGCCAGGGATTTTGCCGGCTGCGTATGCTTTCTCGATGTAATCCACGGTCAAGGGGAAAAAGTCTTGACCTGCTTTGGAATTTTTAGAAGCCACCACTGTGGCCAGAACCACGGTGTCTTCGATGTTGACCAGCACAGCGCCAGAAGCTTGGCGTGCAATTTCGCCGGTTTCCATGATGACCTTGTGTTGGCCCCATTGGAAGGTTTTTGTCACTTTGTTAAAAATGGACATGCTCAATAACTCCAGAAAATCACAGTGCAAACGGCTGCACTGAAAAGCCTAGATATTTGCAGTCTGAACTCGATGCCATTCCATGAATGATCTGCCTTAAAACACAGATGATTGATGGAATGACACAGCGCGGGTTCGGTCTGAAAACGTCTTTTTAGAAAATTAAAGTAGAAAGCGCCTGAGCTAGCGGGCTAACTCAGGCGCTTGTCATCTTTCGATACGCTTATTTGCGCAGGCCAAGTTTGGCGATCAGTGCAACGTAGCGGTCAGCGTCTTTGGACTTCAAGTAGTCCAACAATTTACGACGGCGGCTCACCATGCGCAACAAACCGCGGCGACCGTGATGGTCTTTGGCGTGTGTTTTGAAGTGAGGTGTCAACTCGTTGATGCGAGCTGTCAGCAAAGCCACTTGGACTTCGGGGCTGCCTGTGTCATTTGCAGCGCGGGCATTGGCCTTAACGACTTCTGCTTTGATTGAAGATGCAATCATTTTTCTTCCTTGTTTTTCGGCTTAAAGCACCCATTCAGCCAGCTGAAGGTGAAAAAACCGAGGTTTTATAACTTGCGCATGCGGTTTGGAATCAACTGCTGCGTGCGATCTTGGTCAAGCTGCACCCACAGGGATGTTGCTTGGCAAAGCCTTGGAATTATAACCACAGGCGCCTTGTCAAACCTACTCTTCAGGTATGACTGATCATAAAAACAGGCCAAACACCTCAATTTCGCCTCAAAATGTCGGCTTATGGACAAAATCAGAATCGATAAATGGCTTTGGGCGGCCCGTTTTTACAAGACTCGGTCATTGGCCACAGATGAAATTGGCAAAGGCCGGGTCGAAATCAATGGCCAAACAGCAAAGGCTTCAAGGGAAGTCAAAGTTGGCGACATGGTCAGCACCCGGCAAGGCGATGTTATTCGCACCCTCCAAGTTTTGGCCCTAAGTGATCAGCGCGGTCCGGCGCCTGTAGCGCAAGCCCTCTACGAGGAAACTGCTGAGAGCATCGCCCTGAGAGAAAAAACCAGCATCCAAAGGCGCCTGGCCAAAGAACCAGCCCTCAGCATAGCGCAAGGTCGACCTACCAAACGAAACCGCCGGGAATTGGAAAAGGTCAAAGAAGTAGGCTGGAATGATCGCTGGAGCGCTTCTTTGGACGAGCACTGACACTTAGGCGCCAGTTCAGCACCAATTCGGGGGTTTTCACCCTCCCCTTTCGCAAAGCTCCCCTCTAAAGTCTGCCTTGATCGCAACACAGAGGAGACTATCTTGAAGTTCACGAAACACTCAGCCAATGCCAAGCGCCGCTTTGGTTTAAGCATTCTTGGCACCCTCGGCTTGGTGAGCAGCCTTGGCATGGGCTTGATGGCAAGCAACGCTGCCATGGCGCAGGCCGCTTATCCCAACAAGCCCATCCGTTTGGTCGTCACCTTTCCAACCGGTGGCGCGCCCGACATCTTGGCTCGCTTGTTCAGCGAAAAAGCCCAACTGGGCCAACCCATCGTGGTTGACAACAAGCCTGGTGCGGGCGGCAACATCGGCAGTGACATCGTTGCCAAGTCGGCAGGCGACGGTTACACAATCGTCATGGGCACGGTTGGTACGCACTCGATCAATGGCGCTCTTTACGAAAAGATGCCCTACGACATGGTGAAAAACTTCACACCCATTTCCTTGATTGCATCCGCCCCCAACTTGCTGGTTGTGAACAATGACTTGCCTGTCAAAACGGTGCCTGAACTTATTGCTTACATGAAAGCCAACCCCAACAAGCTGTCATTTGGTTCACCAGGCATTGGCACCTCCGTGCACATGTCAGGCGAGTTGTTCAAGTCCATGACGGGCACCAACATGACGCACGTCCCCTACAAAGGTCGTCAGTTTTTCATTCCCGACCTGATTGGCGGAAGCATTCAACTGGTCTTTGACAACATGCCTTCTGCACTGCCGATGGCCAAAGAAGGCAAGATCAGAGCCATTGCGCAAACAACCGCCAAGCGTTCACCTGCCGCACCCGATATCCCAACAGTGGCTGAATCTTTGCCTGGCTTTGAGGCCACCACTTGGTTTGCCATGTTTGCACCTGCCAACACGCCCAAAGCGGTCATCGACAGACTCAATGCAGAAGCCTTGCGCGTTTTTAAATTGCCAGAAGTGGCCGAGCGTTTGAAGACATTGGGTTTGGATCCCGTTTTGTCTTCCTCCGAAGAACTGGGCAAATACCAAGCCAGCGAAATTGTGAAATGGGCCAAAGTGGTCAAAGAATCTGGCGCCAAAGCCGAATAATTTTTTCAACCTGTCTTCATTGGATTTATTTATGACGATTGATATCAACCGCCGCGACGTCCTGCAAGCTGGCCTGGCAGGCGCAGTCAGCATTGCCATGCCAGCCATGGCACAAGGCGCATTTCCTTCCAAACCCATCAAGCTTATTTGCCCTTGGCCAGCGGGTGGCTCCACCGATGGCGTGATGCGTGCTTTGGCAGAAAGTGCCTCTCGCATTTTGGGCAGTCCCGTGGTGATTGAAAACAAAGCCGGCGCCAGCGGCATGTTAGGCCCCAATGAATTGGTCAGTGCCAAACCTGATGGCTATACCTTGTCGCAATTGACCATTGGCATTTTGCGTTTGCCACACATGCAAAAGATGCAATTCAACCCTCTGCAAGACTTCACATTCATTGCTTGCCTCACGGGCTATACCTTCGGCATTGTGGTGCGCTCTGACTCTCCCATTAAATCCATTAAAGATTTGGTGGACTATGCCAAAGCCAACCCTGGCAAATTCACATTTGGTTCAACAGGTAATGGCACCACACCGCATTTGGCCGTGGAAGAATTTGCAATGAAAGCCGGCATCCAGTTGCAGCACGTCCCCTTCAAAGGCAGTGCAGATGGCATGGCCTCTGTCTTAGGTGGCCACGTGATGTCGCACAGCGACGCCACAGGTTGGGCGCCGCATGTGGACGCTGGCACCTGCCGTTTGTTGGCAACCTACGGTAGCAAACGCACCAAGCGTTGGCCCAATGTACCCACCTTGACAGAGTTGGGTTACGACACCGTATCAGACTCACCATTTGGCATTGGCGGCCCCAAGGGCATGGACCCTGCAGTGACTAAAAAGTTGCACGACACTTTCAAGAAAACTTTGGAGGATCCGCAAGTTTTGGCCACATTCGAAAAATTTGACCAGTCGGTGATTTATATGAACACCGAGGAGTACACCAAGTTTGCGCGCGACAACTACCAAAAAGAAAAAGCCATCATTGACAAACTAGGCTTGGCCAAACCTGCTTAAAGCACTTACAAAAAAGCCCAGATTTTCTGGGCTTTTTTCATGGATGATGGCATCCAATTACGAAGCAGGCCGAACCATTTTGCAGCTGCTCGGCATCTCCACTTCATTGGCTTTAAATTGTTTTACCGTTTTAAAACCATAGCCAGATCCTTCCACATCAAAGGGCACCTCTGCCCCGCCCTGCTTGGCCATGATGCCCACCACCAAGGGTTGTTGGAACTGATGGTCTTGCGCGCGCATTTTGCCGCGCTGCCCACCCATACTGACCTCGGCTTTTTCAAGTTGTAAAGCAACTGCCAAGGGCTCGGAACTTCCAGCTCTTTCGATGGCTTGAACCAATGCCTCCATCATCAATTGCATTCTGAGATGCACATAATCTTCTGAAGGTTTGTCAAAGCGTTGCTTGAAGGCTTGATAAAACTTCACACTCTCTGCCCCCGCCACATTGGGCATCCATTCAGCCACTGCCAGCACTTTGCCCACACCGGCATCGCCCATGGCAGCAGGCGCTCCCAAAGCGTTGCCATAAAAAGTGTAAAACTTGCCATCAAACCCCACCTCTTTGGCAGCTTTCACCAACAGCGTCAGGTCGTTGCCCCAATTCCCTGTGATCACTGCTTGTGCACCCGAGGCCTTGATTTTGGAGGCATACGGCAAGAAGTCTTTAACGCGACCCATGGGATGCAGTTCGTCACCCGAGATCTGAATGTCGGGTCGTAAGCTGGCCAATTGTTGTTTAGCTTCGCGCAGGACAGCTTGGCCAAAACTGTAGTCTTGGCCAATCAAATAAACCGACTTCAACTTGTTGTCTTGCTTCAAGACTTGCATCAAGGCAGTCATGCGCATGTCGGCATGCGCATCAAATCTGAAATGCCAAAAGTTGCATTTGTCTTGCGTCAGTGCAGGGTCAACGGCTGAATAATTGAGAAACAACACACGTTTGTTGGGCTCACGCTCGTTGTGCTTTTGAATGGCATCCATCAGCACAGCTGCATTGGCCGAAGAGTTGCCCTGAAACACATATTGCGCCCCAGCATCAATGGCAGCTCGCAGTGATGTCAATGCCTCTTCGTTTTGTCCTTTGCTGTCGTAGCGGTTCAAAACAAGAAGCCTCTTGCCATCCGCTGTAGCCACGCCGCCACGTGCATTGACACGCTCCACAGCCCACACCAAATTGCGCAGGACCGCTTCGCCTGTATTGGCAAAAGGGCCACTCATGCCTTCGATCATGGCCAACTGAATGGGGCCCTTCTGGGCTTGTGCCAACAAACAGGAACAGAGCGCGAAGCAAACAAAGCTTCGCATCACGAATCGAATCGTTTGAATCAAAATAACTTCCTCAAGAAAATTTAATGGCTGGCAACCAGAATGTGTGACAGTGGCCATCGTGGCTTCACGTCAAATCCGTAATCAAATTGCGGCGCTTGCTGCCCTGCTTGCACGCGCATGGCTGCTGCCATGGCAATCATGGCGCCGTTATCTGTGCACAGATGCAGCTCTGGGTAATGGACTCGAATGCCTTCTTTGTCACATGCTTGATTGAGTTGTTTTCTAAGCAAGCGATTTGCGCCTACGCCACCAGCTACCACCAAGCGACGCATGCCCGTCAATTTAAGCGCAGACATTGACTTCTTCAACAGCACCTCAACAATGGCCGCTTCGGTGGATGCCGCCAAGTCTGCTTTGTGTGTCGTGGTGGTGTCGTGCAAGCTATCACCCAACTTGTTGGCCTGCGTCAGTACCGATGTCTTCAAGCCGGCAAACGAAAAATCCAAATCTCCGCTGTGCAACAAAGGTCGCGGCAATTTGAACGCCAAAGGATTTCCAGCTTCAGCACACTTGGACAAAGCAGGTCCACCAGGGTAACCCAGTCCCATCAGCTTGGCCGATTTGTCAAAAGCCTCACCAGCGGCATCGTCGACTGTCTCACCCAAAATTTCGTAAGCGCCAACAGCCTCTACACGCATCAGTTGCGTGTGGCCACCCGAAACCAGCAAAGCCACAAACGGAAACTTGGGAGGATCGTCACTTAAAAATGGCGAGAGTAAGTGGCCTTCCAAATGATGAACGCCTAATACGGGTTTGTTCAGAGCTGCCCCTAAGGCACAGCCAACACCTGCCCCCACCAGCAAAGCGCCGGCCAGGCCTGGGCCGCGCGTATAGGCCACCACATCCACTTGGTTTAAATCAATTTGGGCATTTTTCAAGACCTCACGCGTTAAAGGGATCACCCGCTTGATGTGATCACGACTGGCCAACTCAGGCACTACGCCGCCATAAGCCTGGTGCATGTCAATTTGACTGAACAGCGCGTGGGAGAGCAAACGCGGCGCCCCTGTCGCTTGGGTTTGTACCAAAGCCACGCCAGTTTCATCGCACGAAGACTCAATTCCAAGAAAAATCATAGGGTCAGAGTTTATGCGAACCGCCCTTGATTTTTGAATCCACTCAATTTAACGTGGCCCGCAAATTGCAGTGAAAAAATACATTCACATTGAGCTTTATCAGAATGCGCTCGCCAAAGTCAACAAAAAGCAAAGCCCCAGAAGCGCTCCGCATCGTGGTGGTGGCGCCTGACTTGGTCATCTCCGATCCAGATGATGAACATGCCAAATCACAAGCCGCAAGATCAAGAGCCTTGAGAATTGGACTTTTAGAAAACGGCTTTAATTTGATTGCCACTCTTCCAGGCGATGTCTTTTTGTCCGATCGCATTCATCAACTCCAACCAGACTTGATCATTGTGGACGCCGAGTCCGAGGCCCGCGATGCACTAGAACACGTCGTATTTGCGACCAGGGATGCTCGCCGGCCCATCGTGATGTTCACTGACGACAACGACACCAGCCACGTCAAAGACGCCGTGGCTGTGGGCGTTTCAGCCTACATTGTGGACGGGTTGGCCAGCTCAAGGATCAAACCCATCTTGGATGTGGCCATGGCCCGCTTTGAATACGAGGAACGCTTAAGAACCGAGCGTGACCAAGCCAGAAGCGACCTGCAAGACCGAACCACCCTTGACAGGGCCAAAGCCTTGCTGATGAAAAGGCAAGGGCTCACTGAAGATGAAGCTTTCTCTAAATTGAGAAAGGTGGCCATGGACAAAGGCCTCAAATTGGGTGAGGTAGCCCAAAGAATGTTGGACATGGCCGACCTGCTGACTTGAATGTTGAGCACCAAGCACGCACCATGACGTGCATTTCTTTGGTGCATTTTGAGGATGGCAAAGCACTCAATTCCCTAGCTTGGGGCAATCCCTTGAATTTAAGTGAGCCTTTCCACATGGCACAGCAATTGCAGATGGTGTCACCAAGAACCTAAAAGTTCAGGACAAAGGCGTCCCCACCCGTTCAATCACATTGGACGCGGTGAGGACGCCTTTGTCATTTCAACGATTCATTAACTTGTTTGAGGAGCTTTGCCATGACTGACATTTTGGAGACCCCTATGAGCCGTCGCAACGTCTTGCAAGCCGCGACAGCCGGTGCACTCACCATTGCCCCTGCTTTGCGCGCAGCTGTTTATGCACAAGGGTCCGACAAACCCGAAAAAGAAGAAGTCAAAATTGGGTTCATTCCTTTGACCGATTGCGCAAGCGTGGTGATGGCTTCGGTACTGGGCATCGACAAAAAGTACGGCGTCAAAATTATTCCCACCAAGGAAGCCAGTTGGGCCGGCGTCCGCGACAAGTTGGTCAATGGCGAACTGGATTTTGCGCACGTGTTGTATGGCTTGATTTATGGTGTCCATTTAGGTACCTCAGGCCCGAAAAAAGACATGGCCATTTTGATGACATTGAATCAAAACGGTCAGGCGATCACCTTGTCCAAGAAATTGGCAGACAAAGGCGTAGTGGACGCCGCAAGCTTGGCAAAACTGATGGCCAGCGACAAACGCGAGTACACCTTTGCACAAACCTTTCCTACAGGCACTCACGCCATGTGGCTTTATTACTGGTTGGCCAGTGTAGGCGTCAACCCTTTGAAAGATGCCAAAGTCATCACCGTACCGCCACCACAAATGGTGGCCAACATGCGTGTTGGCAACATGGACGGCTATTGCGTGGGCGAACCCTGGGGCCACCGCGCTATTGCAGATGGCATTGGCATCACCGCCACCACCACGCAAGACATTTGGGCTGATCACCCTGAGAAGGTATTGGGTACAACAGCAGAATTTGCAAAAAAATATCCCAACACAGCGCGCGCCGTGACCGCCGCTATTTTGGAAGCCGGCAAATGGATTGATGCCGGTCTGCAAAACAAAATGAAGATGGCTGAAACCATTGCAGACAAAGCTTACGTGAACACCAGCGTAGATGTCATCAACCAACGCATTTTGGGTCGCTATCAAAACGGCTTGGGTAAAACATGGGACGACAAAAACCACATGAAGTTTTATGCCGACGGTAACGCCACCTTCCCCTATTTGTCAGATGGCATGTGGTTCTTGACACAGCACAAACGCTGGGGCTTGCTGAAAGATCATCCTGACTACTTGAATGTGGCTAAACAAATTAACCACATCGACATTTACAAACAAGCAGCCACCGCCAGCAAAACACCCGTACCGAAAGACGCAATGCGTAGCAGCAAATTCATGGACGGTGTAGTGTGGGACGGCAAGGATCCCAAAAAATACGCAGACAGTTTCAAAGTTAAAGCTTAAGGACTTTGAATGGCCTCCTTCAACATCAAAACCATCGTGCTTCGCGTCTTGCCGCCCATTTTAGGTCTCGCATTTCTCGTCGGCATTTGGGGCTTGGTCTCGTTCAGTAGCACCAACAACTTTCCTTCTCCCAAAGAAACCTTGATTCAGGCCATTCAAGTATTCAGTGACCCTTTCTACAGCAATGGCCCCAACGATCAGGGTGTAGGGTGGAACATCTTGAGTTCTCTAAAGCGTGTGGCCATGGGTTTTGGTTTGGCCGCCATTGTGGGCATTCCATTTGGCTTCATGATTGGTCGTTTTGAATTTCTGTCGAACATGTTCAATCCTCTGATCAGTCTGCTCCGGCCTGTGTCACCACTGGCATGGCTGCCCATTGGTTTGTTGGTTTTCAAAGGCGCCAATCCTGCCGCCATTTGGACCATCTTCATTTGCTCTATTTGGCCCATGGTGATTAACACCGCAGTGGGCGTGCAGCGCGTACCTCAGGACTACATGAATGTGGCGCGGGTTCTGAACCTGTCTGAATGGAAGATTGTGACCAAAATTTTATTCCCTGCGGTGTTGCCCTACATGCTCACAGGTGTACGTTTGGCCGTTGGTACAGCTTGGCTTGTGATTGTGGCAGCCGAGATGCTGACGGGTGGCGTGGGCATTGGATTTTGGGTCTGGGATGAATGGAACAACTTGAACGTCAAGAACATCATCATCGCCATTTTTGTCATTGGTTTGGTTGGACTTATTCTTGAATACGCGCTGATCAAATTGGCCACTGCATTTACCTTTGAAGAGGTCCGCACATGAACCTCAACCTCACCTCCAAATACCTAGAAATTCAAGGTGTTGCGCAAACCTTCAAAACAGCCAAGGGTGATTTCCCTGCTTTGCGAGACATTGACCTGACGGTTGCCAAGGGCGAATTTGTGGCATTGATTGGTCACTCAGGTTGCGGAAAATCTACCCTGCTGAACTTAATTGCAGGCTTAACAACACCCACCAAGGGCAATCTAATTTGCGCTAACCGTGAAATTTCTGGACCAGGACCAGAACGTGCGGTTGTATTTCAAAACCACTCCCTGCTGCCTTGGCTCACCTGCTTTGAAAATGTTTTATTGGGCGTAGAGCGCGTTTTTGGGAACACCAGCCGAGTAGACGGCAAGACCAAAGAGAATGCAGCCCAGTTGAAAGCCAGAACGGATGCCGCTTTGGACATGGTGGGCTTAACCCATGCGGCACAAAAACGTCCAGGTGAAATCTCTGGCGGCATGAAGCAACGCGTAGGCATTGCACGCGCACTGGCCATGGAACCGCAGGTATTGCTAATGGATGAACCCTTTGGCGCCTTGGACGCATTAACCCGCGCCAAACTGCAAGATGAGTTGCTGGCCATCGTGGCCAATACGCAAAGTACTGTGGTCATGGTGACCCACGATGTGGACGAAGCCGTGTTGTTGTCCGACAAAATTGTCATGATGACCAACGGTCCTGCAGCCACCATTGGCGAAGTGTTGCTAGTGGATTTGCCGCGGCCTCGTTCAAGGGTCATGTTGGCTGATGACCCTCGCTATTTGGGTTATCGCAAAGCAGTGATCGACTTCCTCTATACAAGACAAGCACACGTGGAGAAAGCATGAACAAAATGAAATTGGTCATGGTGGGCAATGGCATGGCGGGTGTCCGCACTTTAGAAGAGCTGCTCAAACTTGCCCCCGACTTGTTTGACATCACTGTATTTGGCAGTGAAATCCATCCCAATTACAACCGGATTTTGCTGTCCCCCGTTTTGGCGGGAGAACAAACTTTGGATGAAATTATTCTGAACCCGCTAACCTGGTATCAGGAAAATGGCATCGAATTGCACACGGGCACGACGGTGACGCAAGTTGACCGCGTTAAACGCGAAGTTCATGCGCAAAACTTAGATGGCACCCAGGTGGTAAAACCTTACGACCGCCTGCTTTTGGCCACAGGCTCCAACCCTTTCATGTTGCCCATTCCAGGTAAAGACTTGAAAGGCGTATTGGCTTATCGCGACATTGCAGATACTCAAGCCATGATTGATGCAGCCAAGCAATACAAAGAGGCTGTCGTCATTGGTGGTGGATTACTGGGCTTGGAGGCGGCCAATGGCCTCATGAAGCGTGGCATGCAAGTGACGGTGGTGCATGGCGCCGAATGGCTAATGGAGCGTCAACTCGACAAAGTGGCAGGCGGATTGCTGCAAGAGTCGCTTGAAGCACGTGGCATGAAATTTTTAATGCGCGCCCAAACGCAAGAACTCAAAGCGGATGCAGACGGCCGTGTCAGCGCAGTTTGTTTCAAAGATGGCTCTCATGTGAATGCGCAACTGGTGGTCATGGCTGTTGGCATCCGGCCTAACACCACACTGGCCGAAAGCATGCGTCTGCATTGTGATCGCGGCATTGTGGTCAGTGATACCTTACAAACCGTCACCGATCCCCGCATCTATGCTGTTGGCGAATGCGCCAGCCACCGCGGTATTGCTTACGGTTTGGTGGCGCCCTTGTTTGAACAAGGCAAAGTATTGGCTACGCATTTGGCACAAATTGGCATTGGTCGTTATACAGGCTCACTCACTTCCACCAAACTCAAGGTAACGGGCATCGACTTGTTCTCTGCAGGTGACTTCATGGGCAACAACGGCACAGCTGCACCAGGTTTAGCAGACGACACCGAAGAAATCATTCTGAGCGATCCACATGACGGTGTTTACAAAAAACTGGTCATTCGCAACGATCAATTGGTGGGCGCATGCTTGTTTGGCGACACGGTCGACGGCAGTTGGTATTTCAAATTGCTGCGCGAAGGCCGCAATGTGGCCGATATTCGAGACAAGCTCATGTTTGGCGAATCTAATATTGGTGATGTGGGTCACGAAGGTCACAGCAAAGCTGCCAGCATGCCAAACGATGCCGAGGTATGTGGTTGCAATGGTGTGACCAAAGGCGCCATCTGCAAAGCGATCCAAGAAAAAGGTTTGTTCACACTGGACGAAGTGCGCAAGCAAACCAAAGCCAGTGCATCCTGCGGCTCTTGTACAGGTTTGGTGGAACAAATATTGATGTTCACAGCCGGTGGCGACTACTCTGCTACCCCAAAGAAAAAAGCGGTGTGTGGCTGTACCGATCACAGCCACCAAGAGGTGCGCGATGCTATTCGCGACGAGAAACTGCTCACTCAATCAGCCGTTTTTAAATTTTTGAATTGGCGCACAGCAGATGGCTGCCCCACTTGCAGACCGGCTATCAATTATTACCGCCTGAGCAGCTGGCCCAAAGAAGCGCAAGACGACACGCAAAGCCGTTACATCAATGAGCGGAGTCACGCCAATATCCAAAAAGATGGCACTTACAGCGTCATCCCTCGCATGTGGGGTGGTGAAACAACCGCAGATGAATTGCGCCGCATTGCAGACGTGGTTGACAAATACAAGATACCCACCGTCAAGGTCACAGGTGGTCAACGCATCGATTTGCTGGGTGTCAAAAAGGAAGACCTGGTGAATGTTTGGAAAGACATAGGCATGCCCTCAGGCCATGCCTATGCCAAAGCATTGCGCACCGTTAAAACTTGTGTGGGCAGCGAATGGTGCCGTATGGGCACCCAAGACAGTACCCAGATGGGCAAAGACTTAGAACGCGCCATGTGGCGCATGTATGCACCCCATAAAGTGAAATTCGCAGTATCGGGTTGTCCACGCAACTGTGCAGAAGCCGGCATCAAAGACGTTGGCATCATTGGCGTCGACAGTGGCTGGGAAATGTACATCGCTGGTAACGGCGGTATCAAAACAGAGGTGGCCGAGTTCTTTACGAAGGTCAAAACATCTGAAGAAGTGATGGAGTACACCGGCGCTTTCATGCAACTCTACCGCGAAGAAGGCTGGTACTTGGAACGCACGGTTCACTACGTGAAAAGAGTCGGCATGGACTATGTCAAGAAAAAAATCTTGGAAGACGAGGCCGGTCGTAAAGCACTTTGGGCCAAATTGCAATTCGCTCTAGAAGGCGAACCCGATCCTTGGTTTGAATTTGACAAAGCCGGTGTGGACACACGCCAATTTAACGCCTTGAGCGTGTAGGAACAAACATGGCTAACTGGAAAGTCATTTGCAGGGTAGAAGACATCCCTGCCATGGGCGCAAGACGCGTTGCTAGAAAACAAGGCCCTGAAATTGCAATTTTTAGGACTCAGGGTGACAAGGTGTTTGCCTTGTTAGACAAATGTCCACACAAGGGCGGCCCTTTAAGTCAGGGTATCGTCTATGGTGAAAGTGTGGCTTGCCCCCTGCACAACTGGCAAATCAAATTGGTCGATGGCATGGCCCAAGCACCGGATGTGGGTTGTGCCACCAAGTTCTCTGTCAAGGTTGAGAATGGTGACGTTGCCCTAGATTTTGAAGAAGTCAATACGCTAGGCATTGATGCCTAAGCGTCCAAATTTAACTTTCTCCTAAAAAGTTCGAGTGATGAGAGAAACCCAATCGACTTGCCCTTACTGCGGCGTAGGTTGCGGTGTGATCATTGAGTCACAAGGAAGTCAGATCACAGGCGTGCGGGGCGATCCGTTGCATCCCGCAAACTTTGGCAGACTGTGCAGCAAAGGCGCCACATTGCACTTGTCGGCAGAAGTGGGGGTGGCACAGCAAACGCGCTTGGTCACACCCCAGTTGAGATCTGCACGACATGAATCTTTTTCAGAAACCAATTGGTCTACTGCCATTGAAAAAGCAGCACAAAAAATAACGCAAGTTGTGGCTCAGCATGGTCCTGATGCTGTGGGGTTTTATGTGTCGGGTCAGTTGCTCACTGAGGATTATTACGTTTTCAACAAGCTGGTCAAAGGACTGATTGGCACCAACAACATTGACACCAACTCACGCCTGTGCATGAGCAGTGCGGTGGCTGGGTACAAAATCACTTTGGGTGCAGATGCCCCACCCGCTTGTTATGACGACATTGCGTCAACCGACTGCCTCTTCATTGCCGGTAGCAATGCCGCCTTTGCACATCCCATCTTGTTCAGACGCATTGAAGATGCACGTGCCAAAAATCCTGAACTCAAAATCATCGTTGCCGATCCTCGAAAAACCGATACTGCCAGCGCGGCTGACTTGCATTTATCATTGAAACCAGGCACTGATGTCATGCTGTTTCACGGCATGCTCAGAGTCATGATATTGAACGGCTGGACCGATCCGAATTACATCGAACGCCACACCGATGACTTTGAAGCCTTGGTCACAAAGGTCATGCTGTGCACCCCAGACAAGGTGCAAGACATCTGCGGCATAGCCCCAGAACAGTTACATCAAGCCGCCGAATGGTTTTCCAACTCCCGAGCCACATTGAGCATGTATTGCCAAGGCTTGAACCAGTCCAGCAGTGGTACCGCCAAAAATGCATCGCTGGTGCATTTGCATTTGGCCACGGGCCACATTGGCAAACCTGGCGCAGGTCCATTTTCCTTGACGGGCCAACCCAATGCCATGGGCGGCCGCGAAGTGGGTGGTCTGGCCAATTTACTGAGTGCACACCGTGACCTTTCGAATCCTGTGCATCGCGCCGAAGTAGCAAGCCTTTGGGGACTTCAAGACGTTCCTTCAAAACCTGGCAAGACTGCTGTCGAAATGTTTCAAGCCGCTGCCGACGGTGAGATCAAAGTTTTGTGGATTGCATGCACCAACCCAGCGCAATCGATGCCCGACCAACGAACGGTGCGAAAAGCCTTGGAGCGCGCAGAATTGGTGGTTGTGCAGGAGGCCTTCGCATCAGCAGAAACTTGTGCCTTTGCCGACATTTTGTTACCCGCCACCACTTGGGGCGAAAAAGAAGGGACTGTCACCAACAGCGAGCGTCGCATTACCCGCGTCAGAGCGGCTGTACCGCCCTCGGGTCTGGCTCGCCACGATTGGCAAATTGCGTTGGACTTGGCTGCTTATCTGAATCAACAAGACATTTTCAAGCAGCGCGCACAAGTGATGAACTTTGTTTATCCCAATCCTGAAGCCATTTGGAATGAACACCGCGAAAGCACGCGCGGCAGAGACCTGGACATCACTGGTTTGAGTTACGCACAATTGGACATTCAGCCTGAACAATGGCCTATGCCTGAAGGCGCCAAATCGGGACGGCAACGCTTGTACGAAAACGGTCAATTTCCAACAGCCAATGGCAAAGCCAAATTTGTCGCCCTAGATTACGTGCCATTGGCTGAACCCTGCGAATCACGTTTTCCATTTTCTTTCAACACGGGCCGACTTAGAGATCAATGGCATGGCATGACCCGCACAGGGACCATTGCCAAATTGTTTGGCCACGTCCCCGAACCCAAGGTTCAACTTCATCCGCAAGACATGCTGTCATTGGGTCTGGAAAATGGCGATTTGGTTCACCTTACTAGCAAACGTGGATCGATTGTGGCGCCAGCACAATCTTCAGATGAATTGGGTATCAAGCAAGCCTTTATGGCCATGCATTGGGGACCCAATTTCATCAGTGGGCGAGACCATCAAAATAAGGCGTTGGCCGGCGTCAACGCCATCACGACATCAGCGTATTGCCCTACTTCAAAGCAACCTGAACTCAAGCATGCAGCTGTCAAAATTCTCAAGGCCGAGTTGCAGTGGAAGTTGCTGGCCATGGCTTGGCTGCCTTGTGATCAATCACTGACCATTTTGCAATCTCTCAGAGAACTGATGGTCAAGTTTGAGTTTGCAAGTTGTGTTCCTTTTGCAGAAGATAGTGCGAAAGCAGCACGCCAAGGCATCCTTTTCAGGGCGGCCAGTTCTGAAGCCCCGGACATGCGCCTTGTCAACGCCATCGAATCTTTGTTACGACTGGACACCCAATCAGGACTTCGCTACGTCGACCCCAAGCGCAGTCATCTCCGAAGCATCAAACTGGACAGAAGTAAGGCGTTTCCCCAGATGGAAGCTTTCGTGATGGCGGGCGACACATCGGCCGAAGCTTGGCTGAAAACACTGCTTCAAACCCAACAAAGCACTGAAAGCTATGGCCGCCGCTTGCTCATGACGGGTCAAAAACCGCCTGTGGCAATAAAGGCAGTTGGACAAACCATCTGCACGTGTTTAGGTGTGAAAGATGTGGCCATTGAAGCATGGCTGCAAGCAAACCCAGGTAGCGCAGATTTGCAGCTAGAAGGTCTCAAAACTAACCTAAAGTGCGGCACCCAATGCGGCTCTTGCGTCCCGCAATTGAGGCGAATAATGGCTAGCAAGGAAGTTGGGCTGAAAAATCCAGCCCTGCCTTCATTGACCTTATAGCCAACAGTTATCTAAGCTTTGCGACAATACGCACATGGGCATTGGACACTACATCAAAGAAATAGGCCGCGGTAAAGATGGCGCGCGTTCGCTTACTCGCGAACAAGCGGCAGATTTACTAGGCCAAGTTTTAGACCAAAAGGTGACTGATCTTGAAATCGGCGCCTTCTGTTTGGCGATGCGCATCAAAGGTGAAACGTCCGAAGAAATGGCCGGCTTTTTGGATGCAGCCCATGCCCGGTTGAACACCCTGCCCAACCTCCAATCGAAAGCAACCGTGGTGATCCCTTGCTACAACGGTGCACGAAAGTTACCGGCTTTGGCCCCTTTGCTCGCTTTGCTACTCGTGCAACAAGGTGTTCGCGTTTGCGTGCACGGCACGCCCACTGAAAGCAGTCGCACCACATCCTTCGAAGTATTTGAAGCCATGGGTCACAAGTCCATGGCCCACGCAGCGGATGCGCATGACGGCTTAAATTTGATTGCCACCGAAGTTTTAAGCCCGGCCCTTAAAAATCTTCTCGATGTGCGACGCGTGGTGAATTTGCGTAACCCAGCCCACAGCTTGGTCAAACTCATGAACCCTTGCCAAGGCCCCGCTTTGATCGTCAGCAGTTACACGCATCCCGAATACGCTCTTTCGATGGCGCAAACCTTTCAGCTGACACAGACCAACGCATTCTTGCTGCGAGGCACAGAGGGCGAACCTGTGGCAGATCCGCGCCGTGCGCCTCAAATGGATTTTTTCAACAATGGCTCTGCGCAGACTGTTCAAATTGCACAAGCTGGTGCATTGCAAATCATACCCGACTTGCCTGCAGCCAGTGCAGAAGCCACCGCCACATTCATTCAGGAAGTTTTGAACCAACAGCGCGCAGTTCCCGCACCCATTGCACTTCAAGTGCAGCACATTTTGCAAGCCTTGAAATCACTATGAGCCACAACGATTCTTCATTCACCAACGCATCTTGCAAAAGTCTAGGTACTTGCACTTTGGTTGGCGCAGGCCCAGGCGACCCTGAACTACTCACAGTCAAAGCCGTAAAGGCCATTCAAGCTGCTACCGTCTTGTTCGTTGACGATTTGGTCAACGAAGAAGTTTTAACGCATGCGTCCGCCTCTGCGCGGATTGTCAATGTAGGCAAACGCGGCGGTTGCAAAAGTACACCGCAAGCCTTCATTGAAAAACTCATGATCAATGCGGTTCACGAAGGTGAAACCGTGGTGCGTTTAAAAGGCGGCGATCCCTTCATTTTTGGCCGAGGTGGCGAAGAAGTTGAGCACCTGCGCAAAGTTGGCATCGAAGTCAACATCATCAACGGCATCACATCTGGACTGGCGGCCATCACCAGCCTAGGCGCGCCTCTCACTCATCGTGAACACGCGCATGGTGTTGTGTTTGTCACGGGCCATGCCAAGCCTGGTGACAACGGCACCGACTGGCGTCAATTGGCCGCCACGGCGCGTGATGCCAAACTGACACTGGTCATTTACATGGGCGTGAGTGGCGCTGAACATATTCAAAACGAGTTACTGACGGGATTGCCTGAAGGCACACCTGTGGCCATCATCGAAAACGCTTCTTTGCCACACCAGCGCCAAGCCCTGACGCAGCTAGGCAGCCTAGCCCTTACTCTCCAAAAAACAGGCCTCAAAAGCCCCAGCATCTTGGTGGTGGGCGACGTGGTCCAAGCTTGCGCTCAAATTTTCCAAGCAGATCAAAATCAGCAAACTGCCCCTACACTCCCACTGCATGCAAACATGTGATGTGGTGATTGTGGGTGCCGGGGCTGCCGGCCTTTTTTGTGCGGGCGTGGCCGGCCAGTTGGGTTTGTCTGTGCTACTCATTGATCACAGCCCCAAAGTGGCTGAAAAAATACGCATTTCTGGTGGCGGCAGGTGCAACTTCACCAACCGACTCATCGATGCCAGTGCGCCCCCCAAACATTTCTTAAGCGAGAACCCCCACTTCTGCCGAAGCGCTTTGTCTCGCTACACCGCGCAAGACTTCATTGACTTGATGCAGTCTTATGACATCCCTTTTCACGAAAAGCACAAAGGGCAGTTATTTTGCGATCGCTCAGCAGAAGACTTGATTCAAATGCTTTTGAAGGAGTGCGACAAAGGCGGCGTCTTGCGCTGGCAAGGGTGCGGCGTGAAAGCCATTTCGCAAACCGGCAAGGGCTATCATCTCCAAACCGATCAAGGGCTTGTTGAAGCCGGCGCCATGGTGATTGCCACTGGCGGTTTGTCCATCCCCAAAATTGGCGCTACCGATTTTGGCTATCGCATCGCCCAACAATTTGGCTTGCGATTGGTCACAAGAAGGCCAGGCTTGGTCCCCCTCACCTTTGACGACAAAGAGTGGGCACCTTATGCAAGTTTGGCAGGCCTGTCCTTACCCGTCAGCATCGAGACTGGCGCAAAAAAAAACCGCATGAGTTTTGACGAAGACCTGCTTTTCACGCACCGGGGTTTGTCGGGCCCGGCGGTTTTACAAATTTCCAGCTATTGGCACGAGGGACAGCCCCTGCATTTGAACTTGGCCCCCCAAGCAGACATCGAAGGCTCGCTGATGCAAGCCAAGGTCCGGTCCAAAAAACTCATTGCCAACGAACTTGGTGCGTGGGTGCCCAACCGATTGGCCGATGCCTGGGTGGCCCAAGACAGCCAATGGCAGCGCCCCGTAGCCGAGGCCAGCGACAAAGCTTTGACGCAGTTGGCCCAAAAACTCAGCCATTGGCCCCTCACGCCCAATGGCAGCGAAGGCTATAAAAAAGCCGAGGTCACTCTGGGAGGGGTGGACACCCGCGATTTATCGTCCCAAACCATGGAATCGAAGCAGCCAGGCCTTTATTTCATTGGGGAAGTGGTGGATGTGACGGGCTGGCTGGGTGGCTACAACTTCCAATGGGCTTGGGCCAGCGCCTTTGCCTGCGCCCATGCCTTGAAACAAAAACACGAAATTGCCGCTTAGTTTGCCTTTTGGGGCTCAGAACTTAGGGCTATAATCTCAGGCTTTGCTGGCAATCCTCCGTCTGCCAAATACTAGTTCGTGACGGGGACCCCGCCGAAACTGCTTGTAAGGGCTCGATCTTCCCTCTCAATGTCAGTCGGCATAATTTGGAAACACTGAAATCCATGACCACCATTCGCGTGAAAGAAAACGAGCCGTTTGACGTAGCACTTCGCCGCTTCAAGCGCACCATTGAAAAACTCGGTCTGTTGACCGACTTGCGTGCCCGTGAGTTTTATGAAAAACCCACCACAGAACGTAAGCGCAAAAAAGCGGCAGCCGTCAAGCGCCACTACAAGCGCGTGCGCAGCATGCAATTGCCCAAGAAGCTGTACTAAGTACATCGCTTCATTCAAAGCTTTTAATCAGGCTTTGAAATCGCGAAGTCCTCATGCATCATGAGGACCAAGCAAGCCCGCTGGAGGACGCTCAAGCGGGTTTTTTTTTAAGCATCGTTGGCGCTACCAGCAGCCTACCCTTCAGGAGTCACCATGAGCCTCAAAGACCAAATCACCGAAGACATGAAAACAGCCATGCGCGCCAAAGACACGGCGCGCTTGGGCACCATTCGATTGTTGCTGTCAGCCATGAAGCAAAAAGAAGTGGATGAGCGTGTGGTGTTGGACGATGCAGCAGTGATTGCCATTGTTGACAAGTTGGTCAAGCAGCGCAAAGACTCTATTGCGGCGTTTGAGCAAGCAGCTCGCCAAGATTTGGTTGACATTGAACAAGCCGAGATGGTGGTGTTGCAAGCCTACTTGCCCGCCCGTATGTCTGCCGAAGAAGTCACTGCTGCTGTCCAAGCCATCGTGGCCTCCTTGGGCGCCAAGGGCCCCGGCGACATGGGCAAAGTGATGGGCGCCGTCAAAACCCAGTTGGCCGGCAAAGCCGACATGGGCCAAGTCTCCGCCGCCGTCAAAGCCGCCCTCGCCGGCTAAGCATTTAATTAAATCTTCGAGCTCATGATCATGGCGCTGCCGACCACGGTCATGGCGCCGCCCCACCAGGCGCCAGCGGCGGGTTTTCTGCGATAGACAGCCCATAGCAAGGGAAGTAACAGCACAGGCGCGATGGACGAGAAGATGGCGACCAAATTGGCTTGACCTGTTTTCAAGGCTTGCAAAATCAAGGTCATGCCAATCACCATAGACACCGCGGCACTCAGCGCAGTGTTCAGCAAGGTTTTCCAACTCAAGGGGCTGACCAATTTCGACACGCTCAAACCGGCCCAAAGCAACAGCAAATGCGCCAAAAAACTGGCCGTGGCTCTGACGGCAGAAGCCGAGACCGCGTCTATGCCGGTGCTCATCAAGGGCTTGATCATGAGTGTTGCAACAGCCTGCCCCAAAGCGGCCAGCAAACCCATGGCAACTCCCATCAACAGGGTGCCTTGGGTGTTTTCCCAAGAATGCGTCTCTTCTTCACGACGGCCCCACACAATGGCCACCATCACGCCAGACACCAATACCCCACTGCCCATCAGCGTCATGCCCCAAAGGGTTTCACCCAAAAACAACCATGCGAACAGTGCAGAGAAAAGCGCATGCGTGGCAAATAGCACACCCGATCTGCGAGGCCCAAGTCGGTTCATGCACACAAACAAGGCTGTGTCTCCGATGAGGATACCTATCCAACTAGAAACAGACAACCAAGCAATGCTTTGAAGAGTGAGTTCAGACCAGCGCCCCACATACAAAGCCGCTAACCACAGCATGCACATGGCAAAAAACAAGCGCCAGCGCGTGAATGCAAACGCGCCCATCGTAGTAGACGCACCAGCCGAAAACAAAGCTCCCACGGCCCAACAGCCAGAGGCCATGGCCGCCAACAATTCAGGTGCCAGCATTAACTGCCCGCAACCTTCATGCGATTGATCAGCACGGAGCCAATGGTTTTGGCACCGTAGTTGTAGGCATCGGCACCGACGGCTTCAATGCCTTTGAACATGGTTTTTAAATTGCCTGCAATGGTAATTTCGTGCACGGGAAAAGCAATCTCGCCATTCTCTACCCAGAAGCCCGAAGCGCCACGTGAATAGTCGCCTGTGACGTAGTTCACGCCCTGACCCATCAACTCAATGACAAACAATCCAGTGCCCAATTTTTGGAGCATGGCTTTTAAATCATCAGAGGAACGCGTCAGTTTAGATGACAGCACCAAATTGTGCGAGCCACCTGCATTGCCGGTGGTTTTCATGCCCAACTTGCGCGCAGAGTAGCTACTCAAGAAGTACCCTTCAACACGACCTCCGGCCACCACTTTGCGCTTCAAGCCGCGCACACCTTCATCGTCAAAGGGCGAGCTGCCTTTGCCGCGCAACACATGGGGGTCTTCCAAAATGTCAATGTGCTTTGGAAATACTTGCTTGCCCATCGAGTCCACCAAGAAGCTGGTTTTGCGATACAAAGAACCGCCACTGACGGCTTGTACAAAACCACCCAAAAGGCCCGCTGCCACGGGCGACTCGAACAATACAGGACATTCAATCGTTGGAATTTTGCGGCTACCAAGACGGCTTAGGGCCCGCTCTGCGGCATAACGGCCTACCGCTTCTGGCGACGCCATTTGATCGGCCGCACGCATGGATGTGTACCAAGCATCGCGCTGCATCTCAGCGTTTTTGCCAGGCAAGGACGCAATGGGCGCCACTGACATGCTGTGCCTAGAGCTGGCATAGCCGCCCCTGAAGCCATGGGTGTGCGCACTGAAAAAATGACTTTGCTGCGCTGAAACGCCAGCACCTTCGCTGTTGGTAACTCTGCGGCTGGTTTTCAAGGCGGCAGCTTCACAGGCTAAAGCCAGTTTGACCGCCTCTTCGCTGTTGATGGCCCAAGGATGGAACAAATCCAACTCAGGCTGCTCTATGGCAATGTCTTCTTCATCGGGCAAACCAGCTGTGGGGTCTTCGGCTGTAAACCGAGCAATGTCAAAGGCCGCCTGCACCGTTTGCTGGATGGCCGCCTCAGAAAAGTCAGACGTGCTGGCATTACCACGGCGATGACCCACATAGACAGTGACGCCCAAAGACTTGTCGCGATTGCGCTCAACCGTCTCCAGTTCCCCCTTGCGCACACTGACACTGAGGCCGCAACCTTCAGAAGCTTCTGCACCAGCATCGGTAGCGCCGATCTTTTTGGCGTGTTTCAGGGCAGAATCAACCAATCCCTCGAAATAGTCTCGGCTGTAGCTGAAACCGTCATTTGCCTGTGCGTTCAATGCTTGGGTGGATGCCTTGGTTTTTTTCGTCATGGGGGTCGGATTCTTCAAAACGGTCAATTCATTAAAATTCTAAGTGACGGCTATGATACTTGCCGTCCCGTACAAAGGCTTCAGCGCTCACATGTCCCGTAAATTCAAAAAAGGTTATTTCGTTCAAGGTCAATTTGTTGCCGAAGGCAGCGAGTTAGACCTTGAGCTCAAACGCGAACTCAAAGGCGGCACCGATGAGCCTAGCCGCACAGAGTTGAAGCGGGAAAGTGACGAGCTGCAAAAGCTGGGCGAAAACTTGCTCACTTTGCGGGCCGACTTGATGGCCAAAGTGGACTTGCCAGAAAAACTGGTGGAGGCCGTGGCAGAAGCAAAACGCATCACCAATTTTGAAGGCAAACGCCGTCAAATGCAGTTCATTGGCAAGCTCATGCGCAAATTAGACGAAGATGCCGTAGAGGGCGTGCGTGCTGCCCTGCTTGAGCAAAGCCAGGGTTCGGCACAAGAAACTTTGCAACTTCATTTGGCCGAGCAATGGCGTGACCGACTTATCAAAGACGACGATGCATGCGGTGAATGGCTGCAAAGCTTTCCTGGCACCGACAGCCAACAATTGCGTGCACTTATTCGGCAAGCTCGCAAAGATGCGCCCGCGGCGTCGGCAGCCACTGTTTCACAAGGTTTGGCGCCCCGTCAAAGCCGCGCCTACCGTGAAATTTTTCAATTGGTGCGCGCCGAAATGAGCCATGCAGAAGTTCAAACCGACGACGCTACAGACCAAGACGACGACAACTGATTGACCCACAAATCAAAATCAACATCACTCAAGCAACTGCACCATGTCTACGCTTCACGACCCCGTCAAAATTGGCATCGTTTCGATCAGTGACCGCGCCAGCACGGGCGTCTATGAAGACAAGGGCCTGCCCGCACTGCAAGCATGGCTCACACTTGCTTTAAAAAACCCTCTTCAATTTGAAGCTCGACTCATCCCCGATGAAAAAGAGCGCATTAGCGACACGCTGGTCGAGTTGGTCGATGCTGGTTGCAGTTTGGTGCTCACCACAGGTGGCACAGGCCCCGCCATTCGCGATGTCACGCCCGAAGCCACACTGGCCATTGCCGATAAAGAGATGCCAGGCTTTGGTGAGCAGATGCGTCAAATCAGTTTGAAGTTTGTGCCCACAGCCATTTTGTCGCGACAAGTGGCTGTGATTCGCGGACAAAGTTTGATCATCAACTTGCCCGGTCAACCCAAGTCCATTGCCGAAACCTTAGAAGGCTTGAAAGACAGCCAAGGCCAAAGCGTGGTGCACGGCATTTTTGCGGCTGTGCCTTATTGCATTGATTTGATCGGCGGCCCCTACCTTGAAACCAATGACGAAGTCTGCAAAGCCTTCAGACCCAAGACGGCCATTCGAACACCCAAAGCTTAATCGGCTCACCATCAGCGCTTGACTATTTCCGAAGCGCATTGAACAGGCGTTATTTGCCAACCAACTGATTCAGTTTTTCAGCTTCAAAGGTTTGATGTTTGGCCGCATCGCCAGGCATTTGAATGCCCTCTGTGTTGCCTTGGTTGGCGTTCATCTTTTCTAAGGCTTGCCAAAGCATGGCAATTTGATGCTCTTGGCTGGCAGCGTTGTCAATCAAACCGCGCATGGCTTGTGACAAGGGGTCGTCATTTTGCGTCACCCCATATGCAGAAAAGCCCATCTTGGACGCGACGGCTTCTCGTTGCACATCTTGGTCTTCTTGAATGATGCGGGCAGGATTGCCCACAGCGGTGGCGCCGGCTGGTACCGGCTTGGTTACCACGGCGTTGGAGCCCACTTTGGCGCCATCGCCTACGGTAAACCCACCCAGCACTTTTGCACCCGCGCCCACCACCACATCTTTGCCCAAGGTGGGGTGGCGCTTGGCACCTTTGTACAAAGAGGTTCCCCCTAAGGTGACGCCGTGATAGATGGTGCAACCATCGCCAATTTCAGCTGTTTCACCAATCACAATGCCCATGCCGTGATCAAAGAAAACGCGCTCACCCAAAGTAGCACCAGGGTGAATTTCAATGCCGGTAATCCAGCGTGAAAAGTTAGAAATAAACCGACCTAACCACTTGAAGCCCGCGCGCCAGCACGCGTTGGCCCAACGATGCAAAACCACTGCGTGCAAACCGGGGTAACACGTCAGTACCTCCCATGCACTGCGCGCAGCAGGATCACGGTCGAGGATGCATTGGATGTCGGAATGTAAACGTGCAAACATAAGCTTCTTTGGAATATGCTGAGTCTAGCGTTTTGCCTGCGCCGTTTCGATCATGGCCTTAGCAACACCTCGCAGAATATGGATTTCTTCGGGCGTTAAATTGGCACGGTTAAAAAGTTGATTCAAGCGCGGCATGAGCTTTTTGGGTGCTGCAGGGTCCAGAAAACCAATCTCGACCAAGGCTTTCTCAAAGTGTCCCAACATGCCCGCGACCTGTTCGGCATCCGCCAAAGAAGATTCAGCCACTGGGGAAGCTACCGGAAAACCGCCCAATGCCAAGCGCCATTCATAGGCCACCAGTTGCAAGGCTGCCGCCAAATTCAAGGAACCAAATTGCGGATTGGTCGGAATCGACAAGGCCACATGGCATTTGTAGACGTCCTCGTTTTTCATGCCGAAGCGTTCGGAGCCAAATAAGAAACCAATGGAAGAAATGGACTCGTTCGTGTTCGAGGCGTCGGTGGCAGAGTGGGCTTGAGATCGCCCCAGCAGCGACTCAAAGTGCTCTCTGGGCGATCGCGTGGGCGGCCCAAAATCTCGTGGCGTCATGGCTGTGGCGCACAAGTGCGAAATGCCATCAAGTGCCTCTTCCAAGGTGTCCACAATGCGCGTTTTGTCGAGCACATCGTTGGCACCACTGGCCCTTTGAATGGTTTCTTCCTTGCGTAGCACATTGGTATAACGAGGTGCCACCAGCACCATTTCGTCAAAGCCCATCACTTTCAAAGCACGGGCCGCCGCGCCCACGTTGCCGGGGTGGCTGGTTTCAATCAAGATAAATCGGGTTCGCATAAGCGACATTGTCCCAGTTCCGACCGCCTCAAAATGTCCAAATTGGGCCGCCAAGCCCTGCCGATCAGCCAATTTCATGGGAAAATGCGCCATTCGCCTCTGTCATCGCACAGAGGACCTCTGTTTTGTTCTTAAAAATTCATGTCGACCAATCTCCACCCCATGCTCAACGTAGCCGTCAAGGCTGCTCGCGCCGCAGGCGCCATCATCAACCGCGCCGCCTTGGACGTGGAGGCTGTTCGAATTTCGCAAAAACAGGTCAATGACTTTGTGACCGAAGTCGACTTGGCCAGCGAAAACGCCATCATCGAAACCCTGCTCACCGCCTACCCCCACCACGGCATCTTGGCAGAAGAGTCTGGCAAAACCCACGGCAACCCCGACGCAGATCATGTGTGGATCATCGACCCGCTCGATGGCACCACCAACTTCATCCATGGCTTCCCTGTTTATTGCGTCAGCATTGCACTGGCCGTCAATGGCAAAGTTGAACAAGCCGTGGTGTACGACCCCTCACGCAACGATTTGTTCACTGCCACCAAAGGTCGAGGCGCTTACATGAACGACCGCCGTTTGCGCACCAGCAAACGCACCCAAATGCACGAGTGCCTTATTTCCACAGGCTTTCCATTCCGCCCAGGCGACAACTTCAACCAGTACTTGCGCATGATGGGCGACGTGATGCAACGCACGGCGGGCCTGCGCCGTCCAGGCGCCGCTGCTTTGGACTTGGCCTATGTTGCGGCAGGTTTCACCGATGCATTCTTTGAAACAGGTTTACAGCCATGGGATGTGGCAGCGGGTGCGTTGCTGGTCACAGAAGCAGGCGGCTTGGTGGGCAACTTCACAGGCGAAGCAGATTTCTTGGAACAAAAAGAATGCTTGGCTGGCACACCCAAAATTTACGGTCAACTGGTGCCCATTCTTAGCAAGTACAGCAAATTTGCCAGTGCTGGTGAGAAAGCGTCTGTGCGCGCTGCCGATGCCAAAGATGCAGAAGCAAAAAAAGCCGATCCAGACGCAACGGACAGCCCCTTCTAAGCCATGACTGACGCGCTCGACCTGAGTGCCCACACGCCCATGATGCAGCAGTATCTGCGCATCAAGGCGGAGTTTCCTGACACCCTGGTTTTTTACCGGATGGGTGACTTTTACGAAATGTTCTTTGAAGACGCCGAGCGTGCGGCTGGTCTTATGGACATCACCCTCACCCACCGTGGTCAAACCGCTGGCAAACCCATCGCCATGGCAGGTGTGCCGTTTCATTCCGTTGAAAACTATCTGGCCAAGCTCATCAAGCTGGGCGAATCAGTGGCCATCTGCGAGCAAGTGGGCGATGTGGCCACCAGCAAAGGGCCCGTCGAACGCAAAGTCGTGAGGGTCGTCACCCCTGGCACGCTTACCGACACTGAATTGTTGTCTGACAAAAGTGAAGCCATTTTGTTGTCACTGCACATTGCCCCGCGCAATGCATGTGGCTTGGCCTGGCTTAGCGTCACACAGGGCGTTTTGCATTTGGCTGAATGCGCGCACGATGAATTGGCCGATTGGCTAGAGCGCATTTCGCCCAGCGAGTTGTTGGTCAGTGCCAGCATCACACCCAAATGGGAACAGCAACTTCAGGCCATGCGCCTGGGTCAACGCGGCCTTCCGCTGTCGCTCACTTTGCGCCCCAATTTTCAATACGAAGCAGGCTTGGGCTACAGCAAGCTCATCAAACAACTCAATGTGGCCAGCTTGGCTGCCTGGGATGCCGACAAGCTGGGGCATGCGCATGCAGCTGCCGGCGCCTTGCTAACTTACGCAGAACACACCCAAGGCAGAGCACTGCCGCATGTATCGCAGCTCAAGGTGCAAAAGGCCAACGACCTCATTGACTTGCCAAGCACAACACGACGCAATCTAGAGCTGACACAAACATTGCGTGGCGAAGACTCGCCCACGTTGTTCTCTTTGCTCGACAGCTGCATGACAGGCATGGGCAGCCGGCAACTCAAACAATGGCTTTTGAATCCCCCCCGAGATCGTCAAGTTGCCGTGGAACGATTGGCCGCCATCGATCAGTTGAATGACAACAGTGCAGCCGCACAAAGCGGTATTGCCATATGGTCGCGCTTAAGAGAACAACTCAAAGGCGCCAGTGACGTCGAGCGCATCACTGCGCGCATTGCGCTCAGACAAGTGCGCCCGCGTGAACTGGTGGCGCTTAAAAATGCACTTCTCCGCTCGGCCAATTTGGCGCTGCACTTGCAAGAAACCTTGGGTCACTTGTCGCCGACCAAGTTGTTGCATGACATCCATTTCGATTTGCAGCCTCCTGCTGGCCTCACAGAAATTTTGCAGCAAGCACTTTTAGAAGAGCCTGCCAATTTGATTCGCGATGGCGGTGTCATGGCCCATGGCTTAGATGCAGAGTTGGACGAACTTCGCGCCATTCAAACCAATTGCGACGACTTTCTGCTCGAATTGGAAACCCGTGAAAAAGCACGCACGGGCATTGCAAATTTGCGTGTCCAATTCAACAAGGTGCATGGCTTTTACATCGAAGTGACGCAAGGTCAAATAGACAAAGTGCCAGACGACTACCGACGCCGGCAAACTTTGAAAAACGCAGAGCGTTTCATCACACCCGAGCTCAAAGCGTTCGAGGACAAAGCCTTGTCGGCACAAGAGCGTGCATTGGCGCGTGAAAAATATTTGTACGAGCTTTTGCTTGACCAATTGCAAAACCATATTCAAGTGCTCACCAAGTTGGCGCAAGCCATGGCGCAATTGGATGCACTGTGCACCCTCGCCGAACGTGCCACCACACTCAATTGGTGCGCACCGCAATTTGCCAAAGAGCCCTGCATAGAAATCAGGCAAGGTCGTCACCCCGTGGTAGAAGCGCGCCTGGCCGAAACCTCTGGCGGTAGTTTCATTGCCAACGATTGCCTGATGCACAGCAAGCAACGCTTGCAAATCATCACCGGCCCCAACATGGGCGGCAAGTCAACTTACATGCGCCAGGTGGCATTGATTGTGCTTTTAGCCAGCATTGGCAGTCATGTGCCCGCCAGCAGTTGCAGGTTGGGTCCCATTGACGCCATTCACACGCGCATCGGTGCCGCCGATGACCTGGCCAATGCCCAATCAACCTTCATGCTAGAGATGACTGAAGCCGCTCAAATTTTGCACAGTGCCACGCCATACTCCTTGGTACTCATGGACGAAATTGGCCGCGGCACCTCCACCTTTGACGGCTTGGCCTTGGCCAGCGGCATTGCCTCGCACCTGCACGACAAAACACAAGCCTTCACCTTGTTTGCAACTCACTATTTCGAGCTCACAGAGTTTCCGGCCACACACCATAGTGCCTTGAACATGCACGTCGGCGCCACAGAATCGGGCAACGACATTGTGTTCTTGCATGAGCTTCAAGCGGGCCCAGCCAGCAAGAGTTATGGTGTTCAAGTGGCCAAGCTGGCGGGCATGCCAACGGGGGTTCTTAACCATGCACGCCACACACTCTCAGCCCTTGAAGCAGGTGCCAATGAGAATCGCGTTCAAGTGGATTTGTTTGCCCCGCCCCCCGAAGCAGTACACACCGGCCCTTCTGCCCTTGAAGCGGCTCTGAGCCAAATTGATCCAGACACCCTCAGCCCACGCGAGGCTCTCGAAGCCCTCTACAGTTTGCAGCGCGTCATGAAGCGCTCCGTACCATGACACGCCTACACAAGGAAGTTCAATGACTTATTGCGTCGCCATTAAATCCCGTGCGGGTCTAGTCTTCTTGTCAGACTCACGCACCAATGCAGGCCTCGACATGATCAGCACCTACCGCAAGATGATCATCTATGAAAAAGCAGGCGACCGTTTCATGGTGCTGTTGTCAGCTGGCAATTTGAGTATTTCGCAATCAGTCCGCGAGATGCTGCAGGTAGAAAAAATCATTGACCACCCCGATGCAGAACCCATCACCATTTGGAATGCCAAAAGCATGTTCGATGCAGCCCGTGTTCTGGGTGCTGCCGTTCGCCATGTGCACGAGCGAGATGCCACTGCCCTGAAAGCCGGCGGTGTTGATTTCAATGTGTCCATGATTTTTGGTGGCCAAATTGCAGGCGAAGGCATGCGACTGTTCCAGGTCTACTCACCTGGCAACTTCATTGAAGCCACGGCAGAAACGCCTTATTTCCAAATTGGCGAATCCAAATACGGCAAGCCTGTGCTTGACCGCGTCATCACACCCGATACACCGTTGGACGAAGCCGCCAAATGCGCATTGGTGTCAATGGACTCCACCCTCAAATCCAATCTATCGGTGGGTTTGCCTCTCGACATGGTGGTTTATGAGGCTGACAAATTGCAAAGTGATCGCGTAGTTTGCATCGACGAGAACAATCCCTACTTCAACATGCTGCGCGACAACTGGGGCCAAAAACTCAGGGCCATGTTTGACAGCCTGGAAGATCCTGTTTGGAACGGTGAAGCCACCACCATTCCGCTGAAAACCATGAGCCGAAATGCGCCTCTGAAAAAGATTTCAACGCCTGAAGAAAAACTCATCTGATGGCTTCGATTGTTTTCTCTCATGGCAACAGTTTTCCCGCCAGCACTTACCGCGTTCTCAACAAGGACTTAGAGTCTCGCGGCTTTCAAGTCAGTGCCATCGAAAAGTTGGGGCACAACCCGCAATTTCCCGTCACCAGCAACTGGCCCCACTTGGTCCAAGAATTGGCTGAATTTGCAAAGTCGACAATTGCACATGCTGGCGAAAAACCATATTTAGTGGGCCATTCTTTAGGCGGCATGCTCAGCCTGATGTGCGCGTCGCAACACCCAGAACTGGCTGCTGGCGTTGTGCTTTTAGACTCACCCGTGGTCAGTGGCTGGAAAGCCAGTGCATTGCAATTGGCCAAAACCACCAACTGGATTGGCTCGGTCAGTCCGGGGCGAATCAGCAAATCACGCCGAAAGCACTGGCCCGATGTGGACGCCGTGATGACGCACTTTCAACACAAACGCGCATTTGCGCATTGGCACCCAGAAGTGCTGCGCGATTATGCAATGCATGGCACCCAAGATGACAATGGCGAGCGGGTATTGAGTTTTGATCGTGAAGTTGAAACATTGATTTACAACACCCTGCCACACAACTTGTCGTCTATGCTCAAACGCCATCCGCCCAAATGCCCTGTGGCATTCATTGGCGGAACGCACTCACGGGAGATGAAAGTGGTGGGCAGTGAAATGACGCACAAAATCTCCAAGGGACGAGTGATGTGGCTAGACGGCTCACACTTGTTTCCAATGGAAAAACCCATTGCTACGGCTGCGGCCATTGAAGCTGCGCTGCGCAACATGGGCGTTCAATTCAAGGCGCCCAATTAACCACACCAGTCCAAGCGGTGCCCAGCACCACCAAGCCAAAGGCAATTCGGTACCAAGCGAAGACTTCAAAGCTATGGCTGGCAATGTATTTCAAGAGCCACCGCACGCAAATCCATGCACTGACAAATGACACGACCAAGCCCGTGGCAAACATCGGGATGTCCTCAACCGACAACAGCGCACGCTCTTTGTACAAGCTGTAGGCCCCCGCACCGATGAGTGTCGGAATGGCCAAGAAGAATGAAAAATCAGTGGCTGCCTTGCGCGACAGGCCCAGCAGCATGCCGCCAATGATGGTGGCGCCACTGCGACTTGTACCTGGCACCATGGCTAAACATTGCACCAAACCCACCATCAACGCATCACGTCCGCGCATGTCTTCAACTGCGCGAATGCGCACACTCGAGGGCGGTCGTCTTTCAGCCCACAAAATGATGAAGCCACCCACAATGAAGGTCGTGGCCACGACCCAAGGCGTGAACAAATGCGCCTTGATGAACTTGCCAAACAACAAACCCAAAATAACGGCCGGTAAAAATCCAATGAAAACATTGAGCACAAATCGCTGCGCCTCTACTTGGTAAGGCAATGCTTTGAGGGTGCTGCGGATTTTTTCCCAATAAACCAAGATGACCGCAAAAATGGCTCCCGTTTGAATGGCGATGTCAAAGACCTTGGCCTTGTCGTCGTCAAATCCGAGCAAGGCGCCTGCCAAAATCAAATGGCCCGTAGACGAAATGGGCAAAAATTCGGTCAAGCCCTCCACCACGCCCATGACAGCAGCTTTGGCCAACAACATTAAATCCACAGGTACTCCTTTGGTATCTCTGAATTATCGCTCTTCATAGGCCTCACATCGTCCGTCTGCCTCTAAAATCAGGGGATGAGCACAGCCAACGACAAAGTCAAAACGACAGACGCCCCCCCAGAAGGCCACAAGGTCAGTAACTTTTTGCGCCAGATCATTGAAGCTGATCTGGCCCAAGGCACTTACGCTCAGCGCCAATGGGCAGGCTCACCCGGCGATGCCGAACACCATGCCAAAGGCACAACCGATCCCGCCAAAATTCGAACACGCTTTCCGCCTGAACCCAACGGCTACTTGCATGTGGGCCACGCCAAAAGCATCTGTTTGAATTTCGGTTTGGCTCGCGACTACGGCGGCGTGTGCCACATGCGCTTTGACGACACCAACCCCGAAAAAGAAGACACTGAATACGTCAACTCCATTTTGGATGCGGTCAAGTGGTTGGGCTTCAATTGGGATGCGCACGGCACCTCACATTTGTACCAGGCCAGCGACTACTTTGACTTCATGTACCGCGCAGCCGAGTTCCTCATTCAAGCCGGTTTGGCGTATGTAGACGAGCAATCTGCAGAAGATATGCGCCTGAACCGAGGTGACTTTAATACACCAGGCACGGACAGTCCCTTCCGAGCACGCTCACGCGAACAGAATCTTGCACGTTTTCGCGAAATGCGCGACGGACAACTGGCCGATGGGGCTGCTGTGTTGCGCGCCAAAATTGACATGGCTTCGCCCAACATCAATTTGCGCGATCCGGCCATCTACCGCATTCGCAGAGCCACGCATCACAACACTGGCGACACTTGGTGCATCTACCCGATGTACACCTTTGCGCACCCCATTGAAGATGCCCTAGAGCAAATCACACACAGCATTTGCACCTTGGAATTTGAAGACCAGCGGCCCTTCTACGATTGGCTGATGGCGCGCCTAAGTGAATCACACAAGTTGCCCGATGGTTCGGCCTTGCCAGCTTTGTTGGCACTGCCCAACCCCAAGCAATACGAATTTGCACGCCTCAACCTCACGTACGTCATCACCAGTAAGCGCAAGTTGGCCCAACTGGTCAATGAAGGCAAGGTCGATGGCTGGGACGATCCCCGCATGCCGACCATCGTAGGCTTACGCCGCCGCGGCTACACCCCAGAAAGCTTGCAGCTTTTTGCAGAGCGCATTGGCGTCACCAAGAGCGATTCATGGATTGACTACAGCACACTCGAAGGCTGCTTGCGCGACGACCTCGACCCCAAAGCAGCGCGCGCCATGGCCGTGCTAGACCCCATTGCCCTCACCATTACCAATTGGGATGAATTGATGGGCGCGGGCACCTTAGACAATTGCCAAGCGCCAGTGCACCCTCATCACCCCGAGCTGGGACACCGTCACTTTAAGTTTGGCAAATCGCTTTGGATAGAACGCACTGACTACGAAGAAACACCGCCCAAAGGCTTCTTCCGTTTGTTCCCTGGCAACAAAGTACGCCTCAAATATGGCCACGTGATTGAATGCACGGGCGCCATCAAAGACGTCAACGGCCATGTGACAGAAGTTTTGGCACAGCTGATTCCCGATACAAAGAGCGGCACCCCCGGCTCTGACAGTGTCAAGGTCAAGGGCGTGATCACGTGGGTAGCCCAAGCAGATGCTGCGGCCGCCGAAGTTCGTTTGTACGATCGTCTGTTTACCGAAGCCAACCCCGACTCAGGTGGCAAGGATTTCTTGGCCAGCCTCAATCCGGACAGCCTCAAAGTGATCACGGCCTATGTCGAGCCTGCACTGGCCAGCAGTCAAGCTGATGCCAAGTTTCAGTTTGAACGGCATGGCTATTTTGTGGCCGACCGTGCAGATCATGCAGGTGGCAAGTTGGTCTTCAACCGCAGCACCGGCTTGAAAGACACCTGGAGCAAATAAGAAAAAGCACGCCCCCAGAGACAAACGGGGGCCGTGCGATGGGTTTCAATCCACCATGCTGGCAAGCAGCAAAGCAACCGAGCTGCCCACTCCCACCAGCCACGCCAACGAACGCAACTTGTCTTTGTCGCTAAGATAAAACGCAATGTAGGCAATGCGGGCCACAATGAAAATGCCTGCGTACAACTCCACTTCCTCGTTGGGCACGTCTGTGAACAACGCTAGCAAAATACCAGCGGCAAACAGAGGAAAGGCCTCAAAGCAATTGGCTTGCGCGGCATTCGCGCGCGCACGGTAACCCGTCTGCTGCGCCAACCACGCCCGAGGGTTTTGGTTGTCATAACTCCGTTTGCCTGCTTTGGCAATGCCGGCGCAAATCCAAGGCATGGCGCCAGCGAGCAAGACAGCGGCAATGGGGAGATTCATGGTGTTCCTATATAAAAGCGTTAGACAATCTTAACGCTCAAATTGGGCAAGCGGTCGATGTGCATTTCAATCACATCCCCGCGCACCACAGGCCCCACATTTTCCGGTGTGCCCGAGTAAATGATGTCGCCAGGGAACAATTCAAACGCTTCAGACAATCTGCTGATTTGCTCAGCAACCGACCAAATCATGTTTTTCAAATTGGAGTTTTGTTTAATTTGGCCATTGACCTTTAACCAAATATTGCCCTCTGTGAAATGGCCAATGCTGGCCAATTTGTGCAGTGCCCCAATAGGCGCGGACTTGTCGAAGCTCTTGCCTATTTCCCAAGGCTTCTTTTCATCGCCCATGGCCCGCTGCAAATCGCGGCGCGTCATGTCCAAGCCCAAGGTATACCCCCAAACCAATTCCAAAGCTTTGTCCACCGGAATATTGCGCCCGCCTTTGCCCAATGCAGCAACCAACTCAGCTTCGTAGTGGTAGTTTTTGGTCAAGGGTGGATACGGGTGGTTGGCAACTGTTCCAGCCGCCACGTACTGGATGGCATCTGTTGGCTTTTGAAAGAAAAAAGGTGGCTCACGCGTAGGGTCGGAACCCATTTCACGGGCATGCGCTGCGTAATTGCGGCCAATACAGTAAATGCGGCGTACAGGAAACATTTCGTCAGAGCCGACCACAGGAATATAGGTCTGTGGCACATCAAAGGGCGTTTTAACTTTTTGCTGTGCAATACCGGGCGTAGCACAGCCCAAAATTGCGCCTGTTGACATCAAAGCAGTGCCTTGAAAGAAATTTCGACGGTCCATGTCATTTCCTTTGCGTTGAACTTGAAAAGAGTATGCACGAAGCTCTAAACTCAGACATTGGCACTATCCCCAGTCTGCTCACTTAGAATTTGGGGTCTAACCGCTTCCGCACAGGAAATATTCATGTTTTTGCATTCAATTCGCGCCTCATTGCTGGCCTTGGTTTCTGCCATTTTGGTAGCTGCCTGTGGTGGCTCGTCCACCTCCAATGTGCCAACGCCACCTGTTGGCGGCATCAATGTTGTACCTGGCGACAGCCAAGTGACAGTCAGTTGGAAAGAAACGCCCGGTGTCGAATACTGGATTTTTGCAGCACCCAACAGCCCTAACCTCACCCTGGCCAACTGGTTGGCCACCTCAGGTTCTACCTACCGTCTCAAAGTCACATCACCCTTCATGGTCACTGGACTCAGCAACGGCACCACTTATTCCTTTTTCATGACCGGCCGGGTCAACAGCGGACCAGGCGGTGATGCAACCCCCACAGTTTCAGCTACGCCGCGCTTGGCAGGCAATGTCTGGACCACCGGTACCAACTTGAATACAGGCAACACCACTGGATTGACCTACGGCAGCTACACAGACTTGGCCACCAATACCTACAAATTTGCATATGTAGCGGTGGGCAATGGTGGCAGTATGTTCAGTGCAACCCAAATTGACACTTGGAAACCCATTGCCTCTGGCCTCACCACAGATCTGAACGCTGCCGAGTTTGGTTTTGCCAAATTCATTGCAGCAGGCGCGCAAGGCAAAATCATTTACAGCACAGACGCCCAAACTTGGAAGCAAGCCACCAGCGTCACCAACCAAAACTTGAATGCGCTGGCCGCCAATGGCAGCGTTGCAATTGCCGTAGGCGACAACGGCACCATCTTGACCAGCAAGGACGCCGTCACTTGGACAGCCGTTTCTGGCGTTCCAAGCACGGCCCATTTGTATGGCGTAACTTACACCGTGGCCGGCAACTGGTTGGCTGTAGGCGCTTCTGGCACCCTCCTGACCAGTCCAGACGGCAACACATGGACTGCTCAAACTTCTGGCACCAGCGCCACATTGCGCTCGGCTGGTGCTTTGGCCACCACCCTCAATGGCACCACAAGTTATCGCTTTGTGGTGGTAGGTGCCAACGGCAGTATTCTTTCAAGTCCTGATGCCATCACCTGGACGGCACAAAGTGCCAATACCACAGCAGCATTGAATGCCATCACATCTGTCAATCAGTTCTTGGTGGTAGGTGCCAACGGTACCATCCTGACCAGCACAGATGGCGCCATTTGGACACCTCAAACCAGCAACTCAAGCAGTGATCTCAAAACTTTGTTGAGAGCCGAAAATCAGTACCTTGCAGTCAATACAACAGGCGGAATTCTCTTCTCCAAGTAAATTGACTTACTGCATGCCCAAGCTCATGAGGCATGACGCATGCACCCACAAAAAAGGCCTTCACTTGAAGGCCTTTTTTGTCTGCTGACTTAAGCTCACCCTTCGATGTGCAGCTCTTGAATTTTTCGGGTAATGGTGTTGCGACCAATGCCTAATTTGACTGCCGCCTCAATTCTGCGACCGCGCGTAGTGGCCAAGGCTGCCTGAATTAGCAAAGACTCAAAACGTCGCGTCAGCACGTCCCAGACGTCTTGTCGATCGGTACCGAGCAATTGCAGGGCCTCTACTTCCAAAGCACTTTCCCAACCAGCATGTGCACCCAAGTTGACCAAGGCTTGTGAGCCACCACTCGAGGCGCTTAAATTGTCGGAGGCAGGTCCAGATTCGGCCGCCTGAAGTGCAATGGGCGCAGAAGAGTCAATTGCAGCAGGTGCCAACACTTCCGGTGGCAAATCTTTGGATTCAATCATTTGTGCGGGCGCCATCACGGTCAGCCAATGACAAATGTTTTCCAATTGACGCACGTTGCCAGGGAAATTGAATTGGCTCAAGATTTCTAGGGCTTGTTCTGAAATACGCTTAGCCTCAACACCCAATTGCTGCGCGCTTTGCAGCAAGAAATGCTTGGTCAAAACCTGAACATCCTCACGCCGCTCGCGCAAGGCCGGCAAGCGCAAACGAATCACATTCAAACGGTGAAACAAGTCCTCGCGAAACACGCCTTCTTTGACACGTTGCTCAAGGTCTTGATGGGTGGCAGCAATGACGCGCACATTGGCTTTGACGGCGCTGTGTCCGCCTACACGGTAGAAATGACCATCGGACAAAACACGCAGCAAACGCGTTTGCAAATCAAAAGGCATGTCACCAATTTCGTCCAAGAACAAGGTGCCGCCTTCGGCTTGTTCAAAACGACCACGCCTCGAAGTTTGAGCACCCGTAAATGCACCGCGTTCATGGCCGAACAATTCACTCTCTAGCAAATCTTTGGGAATGGCAGCGGTGTTGATGGCCACAAAAGGACCATTGGCACGAGGCGAATGCTTGTGCAACGCGCGGGCAACCAATTCTTTGCCAGAGCCCGATTCACCGGTGATCATGACCGTGACGTTGCTTTGAGACAAACGACCAATGGCGCGAAACACATCTTGCATGGCAGGCGCTTGGCCCAGCATTTCTGGTGTGGCGGCCATCATTTCTTCGGCCACATCTTCGCGTTGACTTTCGGCCAAAGCACGCCTGATCAACTCGATGGCTTTGGGTAAATCAAAGGGCTTAGGCAGATACTCAAAGGCACCGTTTTGAAAGGCCGATACGGCACTGTCCAAATCGGAAAATGCGGTCATGATGATGACGGGCAAAGCTGGCAACCGTTGCTTCACTTCTGTCAGCAAATCTAAACCCGAGCCACCAGGCATGCGGATGTCACTGACCAAGACTTGCGGACCTTCGCGCCCTTCATCGGTGTTCAGTGCGGCCAAGACTTCACGGGGATTGGTAAAGCTGCGCGTCGCCAAGCCCTCCCGCAGCAAGGCCTTCTCCATGACGAATCGGATAGATTGGTCATCGTCAACGATCCAGATAGGCTTCATGGGTCTTAACTTTCTCTAAGTGGCATGCACCAAACTAAGAACAGATCAGGGCAACGGTATCAAAATTTTGAAATCAGTCCGGCCTGGTACGCTTTCACACTCGATCAAGCCATGATGCTGCTGGACAAAAGTCTGCGCTAACGTAAGACCTAAGCCTGAGCCGCCTTCTCTTCCCGAAATGAGTGGAAAGAAAATACGATCCTTGAGCGAGTCTGGAACACCAGGCCCGTTGTCGATGACATGCAATTCCAATGCCAGTCTGTAGCGTTGCTTGCCAAAAGTTGTTTGCCGAGTAATGCGTGTCTTAAATGTCAGCACGGCATCGCCTTCCGCGATTCGATCCGACAAAGCTTGTGCGGCATTGTGCGAGATGTTCAAGACCGCTTGGATAAGCTGCTCTTTGTCACCTCGAAACTCTGGAATGGAAATATCGTAATCTCGGATGACACGGATTCCCTTTGGAAACTCAGAAACAATGAGTGAGCGAACTCGTTCACACACCTCATGTATGTTGACATCGCCCACCACATGGGGGCGTCGATGGGGTGCCAGAAGCCGGTCGACCAGGATCTGCAAGCGATCGGCCTCACGAATGATGACTTGGGTGTATTCCGTCAACTCCTTGGATTCCATTTCCATTTCAAGCAATTGTGCTGCACCACGAATACCGCCCAAGGGATTCTTGATTTCGTGCGCCAAATTGCGAATCAATTCTTTGTTGGCCTGCGCTTGGTCAAACAACCGTTCCTCTCTGTCTTGTCGCGTTTGTTGTTGAATGGGCAACAATTCAACAATGACCTCGTCAGCGTCATCCGACTGCGCCACGATGACATGCACAGGCAAAGCATCTTCTGGATTGATTCGCAACAACTCGGCGTCGTAGCGCAAAGCCGCAAATTCATTGGCTTTGGCGCCTGTCAGGGCATGAAGAAGAGGCTGTGGATCGGAGAAAAATTGCAAAAACGACTGGCCGTCTAAGCTTCGGCGAGATTGCCCCATCACATCCTCAAGCTCCGAGTTCACAAAGACCACCAAACCGCTGCTGTTGAGCACCGCAATGGGCGTGGCCAGCAAGTCAAACGCTTGAAAACGATTGGTAGATGCAGGTGTGGGTATTGCCGTCATGAGATGCTCATTGGGTTTGAACAGCAAGGGAGTGCTTGCCGTGGCGGCTGAGTTCACGTTGAAGAGCTTGCATGTCTCGCTCAACTCTTTGTAGCTGAACTTTCAATTCATTTGCACGCAACAGGTCGTCTGCACTTTGAGTGGCGCCTCCTGGCAAGGTGCCGAGTCTAGCTTGGTTGATGGCTTGCACCAACTCGGCGTATTTTGCGCTTAGCTTTTGCCATTCATCCTCCAAGATGGTGCGAGCCTGCACTTTTCGGTTGTTCAGGTCTTGCGAAAGCGAGGGTTGAAGCACGGCATCTTGTGACCGAGATGTAGGCAAAACCTCCGCTGGGCCATTGTTGGTTCGCGTCGATTGCACAGGTGCCATTTGTTGAACGCGTGTGCCTTCAATTTGAGTGGGCTGAGAAAGGCTCAAACGCTCACAGCGTTGTGGATCTGTAGGCTGGTTTGTAATTTCTTGGCCGCATTTGTAAACTGCCTGATGGGCAGAAACACTGAACACAATGCCCCACACGGCGCAAGCAATGAAGCGAGGCCGAATGTTTGAGCTGAACTTGTGTTGCTGCGCCAAGGTTTGCATGTCTTTCAATCGCCAAATGAAAAAGGACGGCCTGAGCCGTCCTTTCGAGGGTAGGGCTCAGGTGCCCAACTCGCTGCAAATTACAGTGAGTAATACATTTCGTATTCAATGGGGTGCACGGCTTGACGGAAGCGTGTGACTTCACCCATTTTCAATTCAATGTAAGCGTCGATCATGGAGTCTGTGAACACGCCACCTTTGGTCAAGAAGGCACGGTCTTTGTCCAAATACTCGAGGGCTTGGTCCAGGCTGTGGCAAACGGTTGGCACCAATGCATCTTCTTCGGGAGGCAAATGGTACAAATCTTTGGTAGCAGCTTCGCCGGGATGGATCTTGTTTTCCACGCCGTCCAAACCAGCCATCATCAATGCTGCGAAGCACAGGTAAGGGTTGGCCATTGGATCTGGGAAGCGCGCTTCAATGCGGCGACCTTTGTCAGATGCAACGTGAGGAATACGGATAGAAGCAGAACGGTTGCGGCTAGAGTAAGCCAACTTCACGGGGGCTTCAAAACCTGGCACCAAACGCTTGTAGCTGTTTGTTGTTGGGTTGGTGATGGCGTTCAAGGCACGAGCGTGCTTGATGATGCCGCCGATGTAGAACAGCGCGTAGTCTGACAAACCTGCGTAGCCGTTGCCAGCGAACAAGTTCTTGCCGTCTTTCCAGATGGACTGATGAACGTGCATACCGGAACCGTTGTCACCGACCAAAGGCTTGGGCATGAAAGTGGCTGTTTTGCCGTAGGCATTGGCCACGTTCCAAACCACATACTTCAATGTTTGAGTCCAGTCAGCGCGCTCAACCAAAGTGCTGAAGCGTGTGCCGATTTCGTTTTGACCTGCGCCAGCCACTTCGTGGTGGAACACTTCAACGGGAATGCCCATCTGTTCGAGGATCAGGGACATTTCTGCACGCATGTCTTGTGTGCTGTCAACGGGAGGTACTGGGAAGTAGCCACCTTTGACGGTTGGACGGTGACCGCGGTTGCCGCCTTCCATTTTGGTGCCGCTGTTCCAAGGTGCTTCGTAGTCGTCGATCTTGAAGAACGTACCAGACATGTCGCTGCCGTAACGAACGTCGTCGAACAAGAAGAATTCTGGCTCGGGTCCAAAGTAAGCTGTGTCGCCCAAACCAGAAGCCTTCAAATAGGCTTCAGCGCGCTTGGCGATAGAACGTGGGTCGCGGTCGTAGGCTTTGCCATCACCGGGTTCCAACACGTCGCAACCCAAGATCAAAGTTGTTTCTTCGAAGAAGGGGTCGAGGTTGGCGGTGTTGGGATCGGGCATCAACAACATGTCGGAGGCTTCGATGCCTTTCCAACCAGCGATAGAAGAACCATCAAACGCGTGGCCGTCAGTGAACTTGCTTTCGTCAAAGTGGGAAATTGGCACGGAAACGTGCTGCTCTTTGCCACGGGTATCGGTGAAGCGGAAGTCAACAAATTTGACTTCGTTGTCTTTCACCATCTTCATCACGTCTGCGACGGTCTTTGCCATCAGAATCTCCTAAGGATGGGTGTTGATAATTGGTTCTTCGGGCTTGCAGGTTTTATGCCAACTAAGGCAAGACGCCACAATTTCCCAAGACCGCTATTGTGCCCCGAGGATAGGGTTGGACCCGAGCTTGGCGGGTGAATTTTTCTCAAATACCATGCACCACCAGCACGCATCAATTGCACCATTATAGTGCAACACAGGTTAACGCACCATTTCGGGGCCTAAATTAACTTTAAAAGGTTTCAAGCCTTCTTTGAGAGCCGCATAAGCCAACATTGAAAGCGCCTCCTCGCCCTTCACGCCCAGCTCAATGTGCTTTCCCCACTCGGGATGGTCTACGCTGGGCAAGCTGAACACTTTCACGCCAGGGAATTGGGCTTCTATGGCCTCCATCAAAGGGGTTAACGTGGCTTCCATGGCACCGAGCACAATGACTGAGCGTTCTGTACGTGGAGGGGCCGAGCCCCAAGTTTGGCAATACGCGTTCAATTTGTCTTCCATCATGGGCCAAGCCATCACCGGAAAGCCCGGTACAAAATGAACCACGCCCTGCCCTTTGCCTTTGCATGTAAAGCCTGGAATCTTGTTATAGGGGTTCCGAATGATGTCTGCGCCCTCTGGAAACGTGCCCATGTTCAAACGGTGGAGGTTGTCTTCTCGAAGGGGCTCGTAAGGCAAACCTTGTTCTTTGGCCACATCTTGCATGCGCTCCAAAATAAGCGCCTTGGCCTCAGGCTGCAAGGCCAATGGCAGGCCCAAAGCTTTGGCGGCACATTGACGTGTGTGATCGTCGGGCGTTGCGCCAATGCCGCCGCATGAGAACACAACATCGCCCGACTGAAAGGCACGTGAAAGCACTGCCGTGATGCGATCGGGTGAATCGCCCACATACTCGGCCCAAGACAATTGCAAGCCTCGCTCGGTCAGCAATTGGATGAACTTAGGCAGGTGCTTGTCGGCACGCTTGCCCGACAAAATTTCATCGCCAATGATGATGATGCCAATGGCTGGCGCGGCCTCAGAAGCCGAAGGGCTGACGGGTGTCATGGTCATGTTTTAAAGGGTTGAAAAAGGCCTGCTTTCAGGCATTTGAGATTTTGGCTTCCACATCAACCACATGATCGGTGGGATGCACATTGGGAGTTGCAACCGATGGCGGCTCGTTGCGCAGTTGGGCCAATGCGTTAAGCAAAAAGTGGCCAAACCAGAGTGCAGAAAAAACAAACACCAAGGTGTAAATCCAAACAGCAATTGGAATCAGGACCACAAAAGCGGCGACAAATAAGGCGCCAGAAGCCCAAACCAAACTAGGTGCGGCGCCCATCATGCCGGTGACAACACCCATGGCCAGCAATTGAAATCTGTGACGGCGCATCAACTCAATGCGTTCAATGCGAGAGGCATGCTCAGAGAGCACGTCATAGGTCATGACGCGGTAAGTCAGCCAGCCCCAAATCAATGCAGGCAAGATCACGGCCAAGGGCGGCAGCCACCACAGCGGCAAAGTTAAAACCAAGGCACCCAAAGCCAATACGACGGAGAAAACTGTCCAAGCTACGCTTTGCAGCATCGAGCCACCTTGTCTGCGCTCAAGGTTTGCAAACCTTCGCTCGGCCACCAAATTGACCAATGCAGGGGTCATCATGAAAGACACCGCCAGCAAGGACATGACCACCACCAAGGGCGTCACCGCCACAATGATGATCAAAGGTGCCACAACAGCTTTCAAGCTCATCAAGCCAACTCGCTCCAACCAAACCCACGTCCAGTTCATGGCGCTGCTGGTGTCGATCCAGGCTCGAATGCTCTCTAACGCAGCATCCCAATAAACCATGCCCAAGCCCATCACGATGATCAGCATCAAAAACAATGGCAGCAGGGTTAACAAAATGACTTTGGGGTGAAAGCAATAAGCCAGAGCCCGCCAAAATGAATCGACCATGTTTTTCATGCGTGCGTGCTTTGCTTCAAAAGTCGCATCAAACCCAACTTTTGCTGAGCCCAAAAGCCATGACCATAGTCACGTCCTTCTTCGATTTGGTCACGAACACCGGTCGGATCGTAGCGATCAGAAAAATCAGCAGTTTGGAAGAGCATGTCCCACCAAGGAAACAAAACACCAAAATTGTGGCCGCCCAAAGTTTTGCGCCCCGCTGATTCATGGCCAATGCCGATGCTGTGATGCAAACGGTGAAAACGCGGGCTGACCCACAAGCGATCACCCAACCAACCAAAGCTGCACCTGAAATTGGCATGCTGAAAATTCTCACTCAGCTGGCTGATGGCAATCAAGGCCACAAATTGACCGGGGCCAACACCGATCAACTTGGCAACAACCGACAAAATCAAAGCTGTCATGACGTCGTCTAACACGTGATTTCGATTGTCTGTCCAAAGGGTCATGTGGCGCTGTGAGTGGTGCAAGGAATGCAAAGCCCACCAAGCATTGAACTGATGCTGACCGCGGTGAATCAGGTAATTTACAAAATCAAAAACAATCAGGTAAATGACAAAACTCACGATGGCATGATCGGTGACGTTTGGCCACAAGGCATCAATGTTCAAGGTTGGAAAACCTTCTACGCGCAGCATGCCAAAGACTGTTTCTACGGCATTTTCAAAGGTAAAAAACATGACCAGCTTGAACAGGCCTAGGCGATGAATGAGGGTATAGACAATGTCAACACGAACGGCTGCAGGATTGCTTGCGAGCTCAATGGGACGCCATCTTTCTAAGGGTGCAATGACGCACACCATCACGAGAATTTGAAGCAAACCAACCAACAGCCATCCGGTGCCTTCGAAGGCGACATCGAGCAAGTTGCCGGCTCCCAAGTTGAAGGCAAGTGGCTGAACCACTTGTTCGAAGAGCAATGTCTGCGACTGCGCAAAAGCTTCTGTGAAAAAATCAAGCACGTTAGAAAGCATGATGTTGAAACAAGCCAGAAGGTGTATTACCGCGGAAGATCTGTCAAGAGTTTCGAATATTGCGGGTGCTGGCGCAAGCTTGCAAAGCAAAAACCCTTTTCTTTCAAGCCCAAGATCAATGGTTCTAAAACGGCTGGCGCCCAGGGGTCTTGCCGCGACCAGATACCCAAATGCGCCACCAAAATATCGCCGTTTCGAATATTCTTCAGTGCGCTTTGCAACAATTTTGAATTGCTGTGGGTTTGACTCGAAAGCTCATCTCCCAAAAATCCGGCAGGAGACCAGCCGACATGGGTGTAACCACATGACTTGGCCGCTTCCAGCAGTTTGGGGGATGTTTTGCCGCCTGGTGCGCGAAACAAGGGCAAGGTTTTGCGCCCGGTCATGGCCTCAAGCCGATCGGCCGCTTTTTTCAAATTGGCACAGTAATCTGCCGCACGCCAAGTCAAATCTTTGCCTGCCGAGTCTCCCGCACTTGGACGAATTTTGAAATACCCTGCGTCCAAATCGGCACGCCAATAAGCATGGTCAAAGGTGTGGGAGGCAAATTCATGCCCGTTGTCAGCTTGCGCTTTCCACCAAGGCGCCCAATGCGTGCCCATGCTGCCGTCGCCCTCTTGTGTTTTTTCGTTGGCTGCAAAGTACGTGACGGGCACTTGGTGTTTGCTCAATACCTGTGAGATCAAGGGAGCAACGCCCATGTGACCTGTGTCAAAGGTCAGGTACACCGCTTGTTTGCAGCTTGGCACATTGCGCTGTGCACTTTGTGCCCCTGCTGCGCAAGCCATGCTGGCCAGCCAAAGGCAGGCAAGGCCCCATTTCAAGCAAGCGTCATTGACGCGGCGCATGGTCCAAGGTCCAGACCCCGTGAGGCGACTTGCCCACTTTGATTTGTCGAATGACTTTGCGAGTTGCCATGTCGATCACGCTTAGCTTTTGCGCCCAACGCGATGCCAACAAAATGGTTTGGCCGTCAGCGGTGATGTCCATGCAATCTGGACCAGAAGGGCCAGGAAATTGATCGACCACAGAGAAGCTTTTGTAATCAATTTTGCTGATGGTGTTGGCCACACGGTTGCTGACCAATACATGCTGTTTGTCTCCTACAGCACGAAATGCATGAGCGCCCTTGCCTGTTTGAATTTTTTTGATTTTTTTGCCGGGTCCGTTGGAGACGTCATACACCTCGACACCATCACCTCCCGTCAAACCGACCAAGATGGTTTTGTCGTCGGGCGTGCCAAACACATCGGCAGGCATAGGACCTGTTTTGACGCGCCACTTGATCGTTTGGGTGGCCAAGTCGACAGCCACCAATTCATTGCTGTCTTGCATGGTGGCCCAGACCGTGGTGCTCTTGCTGTCAATCCACATGTGGCTAGGTGTTTTAGACGAGGCAATGCGCTTGACCAGTGTTGGGGTTTGGCCATCCCACTTGTAGATGTCAATGTGATTGAGTCGATTGGCCACGGTCACAAACCACTTCATGTCGGGCGAGAATCGCAGATGGTAGGGGTCCAAAATACCTGGAACCACACGCTGAACTTCGGCGGTGCGGGGGTCAATGAAGGTCAGCGAGTCGGACAAGGCATTGGCCACAATGACTGATTTTTCATCGGGCGTGAGGTACAAATGGTGAGGTTCTTTGCCCGTTGGAATGCGCTTGGTTTCGGTCCAGGTCACTGGATCAATGACGCTGACATTACCTTCCAGCGAATTCAATACAAAGATGGGAGCAGGCGCTTGGGCCGCAGGCACAACAGGCGCTGGTTGAGGCGTTCCAGACATGGCAAAGGCCACGCTGAAAGTTGCCAAGCTGAGGGTCAAAGTCAGGGCGCGAATGATCATGCCCTTAGTGTAATGGGGTATTGAGGTGGCACTTGCGTGAGTTGCTTCTAAGTTTGACAAATGAAGCCTTTTCTAGTGTCAAAATGCGCCTATGACGACGCCCCAATTGATGTTCATCAAGGGTGTTGAATTAGAGGTTCTTCACATTCCTCTAACCAGCGCCCAAGAGCTTCTCAAGCCGCAAGCAACTTGCATCTTTCTGCACGAAGGATTGGGCAGTGTTGCCCTTTGGAAAGATTGGCCCCAACAAGTTTGTCAAGTCTTGAACTGTGAGGGTTGGGTCTATTCGCGCAAAGGGTATGGACAATCCGAGGGCATTGCGGAGGTGCGCGGCGTTGGCCGTCTGAACGCAGATTACATGCACCGCGAAGCCCTCGAAGTATTGCCCGCATTCATTCAGGCTTTGAACATCCACAATCCCCTGTTGATCGGGCACTCAGATGGCGGCACCATTGCCTTGATTCATGCCAGCCAGCATTCGATTGCAGGCTGCGTGGTCATGGCACCGCATGTCATGGTGGAGGACATTTCGGTTCAAGCCATTGCACAAGCTCGCGACAACTTTGAAAAACTGCGACCCCGACTGGCAGCATTTCACAAGGATGTCGATGTCGCCTTTTGGCAATGGAATGATGTGTGGCTGAGTGAAGCATTTAGAAGCTTTGACATTCGGCCCATGCTGCACAACATCAAATCGCCTTTGATGGCCATACAGGGTGTTAGTGATCCTTACGGAACAATGGCGCAGATCGATGAGATTGCGGCGCAGGTGCCGCACGCCCAATTGGTCAAACTTGAGAACTGCGGACACAGCCCGCACAAAGACAAACCTGAAGAAGTGCTTCAGGCTTTGAAGTATTTTTCGAGTTCGCTCGGCAAGATCCAGCGCCACTGACCGGGCGCCAAATCTGCGGGCAATTGCAAATTGCCAATGGCACTGCGGTGCAAGCCTTCAACCCGATTGCCCACTGAGGCCAACATGCGCTTGACTTGGTGGTATTTGCCTTCGGTGAGGGTCAGCTTCAAATGCGTTTCTGACACCCTTTCACAGGCGGCCGCTTTGACCGGTTTCGGGCTGTCGTCCAACACCACACCCGCCAATAATTTTTCCACTTGGCTGTCGGCAATCTCATGCTTGGTGGTGACTTCGTACACCTTGGGCATGTGGTGCTTGGGGGAGCTCATGCGGTGGATGAATTTGCCATCATCGGTGAGCAACAACAAACCGGTGGTGTCTTGGTCTAAACGGCCCACGGCTTGAACGCCTTGCACTGCGGCCTTTTGAGGGCGCAACCTTAAGGGTGAAGGCAACAGTGTGTAAATGCTGGGCCAAGTCGACGGCTTTTGTGAACACTCGGTGCCCGTGGGTTTGTGCAACATGAGGTAAGCACGGTCAAAGTAAGGCCACTCGTTGCCCTGCACTTTGAACTTGAGGTTTTCGGGATCGAAGAAAACGCCAGGGTCTTCTTGGACATCGCCGTTGACACTGACGTAGCCCTGTTGCACCAAACCTGCGCATACGCGGCGGGTGCCGAAACCTTGGCTGAAGAGGATGTCTTCTAAGCGCATGGGTTTCATGGCACAGGTCCGCGCAAAACTTCTAGAAACAAGGAATTACTTCAAAGCCTTGAAACGCACGCGCTTGGGCTTGGCACCCTCTTCGCCCAAACGTTTCTTCTTGTCGGCTTCGTACTCTTGGTAGTTGCCATCGAAGAACACCCATTGGCTGTCGCCTTCGGCGGCCAAGATGTGCGTCGCGATACGGTCGAGGAACCAACGATCGTGGCTGATGACCATGACCGAGCCCGCAAACTCGAGCAAGGCATCTTCCAAGGCGCGCAATGTTTCCACGTCCAAGTCGTTGGAGGGTTCGTCCAGCAGCAACACGTTGCCGCCTTCGATCAAGGTCTTGGCCAAGTGCAAGC
>CAZJAL010000020.1:2112-50317 GCA_964544175.1 uncultured Limnohabitans sp. | reverse complement strand
CAAACATCAGGCCTTGGTCGCCCGCGCCGATGTTGAGGTGGTCGTCAGACGCGTGATCGACACCTTGGGCAATGTCGTTGGACTGCTTGTCGTAGCAAACCATGACAGCACAGCCTTTGTAGTCGATGCCGTACTCGGTGTTGTCGTAGCCAATGCGCTGGATGGTGTCGCGGGCCACTTGAATGTAGTCGACGTGCGCATTGGTGGTGATTTCACCAGCCAAAACAACCAGGCCGGTGTTGGTCAGGGTCTCAGCGGCAACGCGGCTGCGGGGGTCTTGTTCAAAAATTGCGTCGAGAATGGCGTCGGAAATTTGATCGGCAACCTTGTCGGGGTGGCCTTCGGACACAGATTCTGAAGTGAAAAGATAGTCATTCGCCATGAGGGGTCTCCTAAAGTTTGGCATGCATGTTGATCTGCGCTGCCAGGAGCTTTGGGGCCTCGGCGAACGCTTTAGCAGATTTGTCCGAAGACAAGGCACAATCCGAGGCATGGGTTGCATGCGGTTCAAACTGTGCGTGTCGCCCTGCAAGTTGCTCTATTTAACTCAGCGACCCAAATAGTTTACCAAATACAAGATGATTTTTTGGTTCCGATTTTTTTCTCATTGGCCTTTGTGGGCCTTGCATGCCGTTGGCCAACTGGTGGGATGGTTGGCTTGGCTGTTGTCGCCCACCTACCGGCGTCGGTTTTTGGCCAATGTCAAAACCGCAGGTTTGAGTGGCTGGCAGGTGATGGGCGCTGTGGGTCAAGCGGGTTGCATGTCGACCGAGTTGCCGCGCTTGTGGCTGGGCAAACAGCCCAAGGTGGTATGGGCCGACGGTGCATTGCCATTGGTCCAAGAAGCGTACGAAGCCAAACAAGGCGTCTTGTTTTTAACGCCTCACTTGGGTTGTTTTGAAATATCTGCCCAAGCCTTGGCCGATGCTTTCAGTGCCAAACAGGGTCCATTGACCGTGCTTTATCGGCCCTCTCGACAAGCCGGACTGGCTCAAGTGATGGAAGCTTCGCGAGCCCGGCCTGGCCTTGAAACAGCGCCCACCACCTTGGCTGGCGTTCGGCAAATGATCAAGGCTTTGCGCGCAGGTCGCTCTGTGGGTTTGCTGCCCGATCAGGTACCACCTGAAGGCATGGGCCAATGGGTACCATTTTTTGGCAAACCTGCGTACACCATGACTCTGGCGGCCAGACTGACGCTGCAAACGGGCGCTAAGTTGGTGCTGATCTGGGGCGAGCGTTTGCCTTGGGGTTTGGGTTATCGCGTTCATGCCAGTACCTTGCAAGAGAACTTGGCCAGCGATGTGGATGGGCTGGTTTTGCAAATTAACCAAGCCATGGAGCGCTTGATTCTGACGCGCCCCGAACAATATTTGTGGGGCTATGCGCGCTACAAACAACCGCGCCAGGAATCGCAGGCATGAGTGTGTTGTTGATTGGTTTCATGCGCTTTGTAGCCTTGTTGCCCTTGTCATGGGTCAGGGCCTTGGGGCACGCAGTTGGCTGGCTTTTGTGGACCGTGGTGCCAAACCGTCGACGCATTGTTCAGACCAATTTGCGCCTGTGTTTCCCAAACAAAACTGAGTTGCAAATCAAGGCCATGGCGCGCGCGCATTTTGTGCAATTTGCCCAGTCCTTGTTAGACCGTGCATGGTTGTGGCATGCCCCTTTGGTCAAAGTGTCAACCCGTTTGAAATGGGTTGGCTCTGACAAAGCCATGGCGCAGTTGGCGCAAGCAGGGCCCAAGATTGTGTTTGCGCCCCATTTTGTAGGCTTGGACGCAGGAGGCTTGGCGCTGACTTTGAAAGCAAGCAAACCAGTGGCTTTTATTTTTGTGCCGCAGCACAACAAAGTCATGGACGCATGGGTCAATAAAGGACGCCAAAGAACTGGCATGGTCAAGCCCTACTTTCGCCACGAAGGTGTGAAGCAAATTATGAGCGGCCTGCGCCAAGGCGAGATCTTGCACTTGTCACCCGACATGGACTTTGGGCCTGAAGAGTCCGTGTTTGTTAATTTCATGGGCGTCACCGCAGCGACGGTGCCTTCGCTGTCACGCTTTGCGCGATTGGGCCGGGCGCCCGTGATGAGCTTGGTGACGCGCATGACGCCACAAGGCTATGAAATGGAAGTGTCCGAAATGTGGCAAGACTTCCCAAGCGCCGATGTGCAAGCCGATACACAGCGCATGAACGACGAACTGGCAAGGGCCATTGACCGCTCACCCGATCAGTATTACTGGGTGCACAAACGCTTTAAAACGAGGCCCAAAGGCGAAACCTCCGTTTATATAAACGCGGCCATCTCTCGCTGAACAACGCCGGGGTGTTCGTGCACCACCCAATGCGAGCCATTCTCGATGGTTACATAGGTGAGTTGGGGGATGAACTGCGACAAGCCTTCATTCAAGCTGGGCAACAAGGCCACATCTTTCAAGCCCCACAGCAGCAAGGTTGGCACGTTAATGCAAAGCATGCTGTCAGGCAACTCTAAATTTTGCAAAGTGTTTTCGCCAGGCTTGCTAGGTTTTAAAGGGGAGGCGCAATAGTAGTTGAGGCCGCCTTGCAAACCTTCCGACCAAGCCGCAATGTAATGCGCTTTTAATTCGGGTGTGAGCCAAGTGGGTTTGACGCCTTTTTCTAAAAAACCAAACAGCATTTCAAATTGATTGGCGCTCAGTTCTGCGGCAGCTTGCGGCTCACAAAAATAATTCATGTACTCGCTGGCTGCAATTTGAGCTGGATTGCTTTTTAAATCGCGCAAGAAAGTGCCAGGATGCGGCGAGTTGATGATGACCAATTTGTGCATGAGTTGCGGCAATTGATTGGCCAAGTTCCAAGCCACACCCCCGCCCCAATCGTGTGCCACCAAGGCCTTTAAAGGGGCTGAGCCCGCTTCAATTTGAATCAGAGAGGCAATGTCTTGCACCAAGAATTTAGCGCGATAAGAGGCCACGTCTTGAGGCTGACTTGATTTTTCGTAACCTCGCAAATTGGGTGCAACGCAGCGATAGCCGCCGTTTTCTGGTTTGGAAAAATGCAGCAGCATCTGGTCCCACACAAAAGCGGCTTCGGGAAAACCGTGCAAAAACATCAGCACGGGCTGGCCTTTGGCTCCAGCGGCACGGCAACTCAGTTGAATGCCGTGCGGAAGGTCTTGCTGCCAAGTTTCAATCATCGGTGTGTGTCCAATCCCACATCAGTTGGGCCAAGTCTTCAACGCCTTGTTTTTTAAGGGCAGAAAATAATTTGGCTTGGCCGCCGCCTGCCTGCAGCTTGGCAATGGACAGCGCTTTGGCGCCTTCTGAGCGAGTCAGCTTGTCTGCTTTGGTGAGCAACACCAAAAAATTCAGACCTTCTTCGACGCGTGGGCGAATGACTTCCAGCAGCACCTCGTCGAGTTCGGTCATGCCAAGGCGGGGGTCGCACAGCAGCACAATGCCTTTGAGGTTTTCGCGTGTGACCAGGTAGTTGGCCATGACTTTTTGCCAACGCAGCTTGTCTTGCTTGGGCACAGCGGCATAGCCATAGCCCGGCAAATCGGCCAAAACAGCATCGGTGACGCCTTGTTTGCCAAGGGCAAACAGGTTGATGTGCTGGGTTCGGCCAGGCTTTTTTGAGGCAAAAGCCAGTTGTTTTTGCTGGGTCAGGGTGTTGATGCAGGTCGATTTGCCAGCATTGGAGCGTCCCACGAATGCAATTTCGGGAATGTCCAGTTCGGGCAAATGGAACAATTCAGCGGCTGTGGTCAAAAATCGCGCAGTGTGCATCCAACCCATGGGGGTGATCGCCTTGATTTCAGGCGTTGATGGGGCTGCAGCTACCTTGGTAGAAGGTTTTCTAACCTTGACAGGGGCGTCTTGGGAGGCTGAATCGGGGCTTGTTTTAGTGGCCATTAGGGTCAAACTTTAGGGGCGTCAGGAATGACGCTAGCAGGCATTGTAGAATCCCACGGTTTAGTGCCCACTATTTCGGATGTTGTCCATGAAGTCAATGACTAAATTTTTGATCGCCACCTTCGCATCAGTTTTGATGGTTGGTTCTGTTTTTGCTGCTGATGCTGCCCCCAAAGCTCCAAAGCCCGATGTGGCCAAGGGTGAGGCCATCGTTGGCGGTGTTTGCGCTGCCTGCCACGCAGCCGACGGCAATTCCTTGTCGCCAGCCAACCCCAAGTTGGCCCAACAGCACCCCGAATACACAATGAAGCAGCTGCAAGAATTCAAATCTGGCAAGCGTGCCAACGCGGTCATGATGGGTTTTGCGTCACAGCTTAGCGACGATGACATGCGCAATGTGGCTTATTTCTTGGCCAGCAAACCCGCATCGCCTGGTTTTGCCAAAGAAAAAGAAACTGTGGGTTTGGGTGAGAAGATCTACCGCGGTGGCATTGCCGATCGACAAATTGCAGCCTGTGCAGGTTGCCACGGCCCCAATGGCGTTGGCATGCCTTCACAATACCCACGTTTGTCTGGCCAACATGCCGACTACACCGTCAGCCAATTGACGCAGTTCCGTGATGGCGTTCGCAAAAACAATTTGCAAATGACCCAAGTCGCATCCAAGATGAACGATCGCGAAATCAAGGCGGTCGCTGACTATATCGCTGGATTGCGTTAAGCATTCGATACGTTCGGTGCTGGCGCCGACGCATCACACCATGGGCCCTCTGGGCCCATTTTTTTTTGATCACTGAAGGGCTTTTAACCCTTGCGAATGCGGGGTTATGGCTGAAGTTTTCCAATGCATTCAATCCAATTGAAAGCTCGTCATGCTCATTCGCTCACATTCCGATGGATTCATACACCCTCTCAGCAGCGAAATCACCTCGCCTGAGGCCTATGCCACCCGCAGACAATTGCTGCGCCAATGGAGTGCTGGCGCAGCCGCGGTTGGCATGGCCGGCTGGGCGCAGCGTGAGGCATTTGCTCAGGGCGGTGCTGCGACAAAGTTGGCGGCTTTGCCTGCCACGCAATCGCAAGTTCAAGGCGCCATGACTGTAGAGAAACTGACTTCTCAGCGAGATGCCACCACGTACAACAACTTTTATGAGTTTGGCGTAGACAAGTCCGACCCCGCGCGCACATCCCACACCCTGAAAACGACACCGTGGTCGATTGAGGTCGAAGGCTTGGTTAAAAAGCCGACCCGTTTTAACCTCGAAGATGTGATGAAGTGGGGCGCCATGCAAGAGCGCATTTACCGCCTGCGCTGTGTCGAAGGCTGGTCTATGGTGATCCCTTGGATTGGTTATTCCTTGTCTGATTTGATTCGCCGTGTCGAGCCCTTGCCAGGCGCCAAATTTGTTGAGTTCATCACACAAGCCGACCCTCAAACCATGCCGGGCCTGCGCGGTGGCTACATCGACTGGCCTTACACCGAAGGTTTGCGCATGGACGAGGCGATGCACCCCCTAACCCTGCTCAGCTTTGGCATGTATGGCGAGGTGATGCCCAAACAAAATGGCGCGCCAGTGCGATTGGTCGTGCCATGGAAATACGGTTTCAAAAGCGGCAAGAGCATTGTCAAAATTCGCTTTGTAGAAAAGCAACCTGTGGTGTCATGGGAAAAAGCTGCGCCCCAGGAATACGGCTTTTATTCCAACGTCAATCCCAAAGTCGACCACCCACGTTGGAGCCAAGCCTCGGAGCGACGCATCGGCGAAGGCGGTTTGTTGGACAAAAAACGCAAGACCCTCATGTTCAATGGCTATGAAGCCCAAGTGGCTTCTTTGTACGCAGGCATGGACTTGGTCAAAAACTTCTGATGAGTCGAACTCACTTGCGCCGACCGCTGGCCAAGTGGGCCTTGCTTGGCTTGTCGCTCATTCCGTTTGTTTATCTGTGTGTGGGCGTGTACACAGAAAGTTTAGGCCCCAACCCGGCTGAAACTTTGATTCGCGACAGCGGAGACTGGACTTTGCGCTTTTTGTGCATCACCTTGTTGATCACGCCCTTGAGAGTCATCAGCCAATGGCCTGAGTTCATGTTGTTTCGGCGCAGCCTGGGCCTTCTGACATTTTTCTATGCGTGTCTTCACGCGCTTTGTTACAGCCTGTTTGACATGTCGTGGGAATGGCAAGAGATTGCCGAAGACATCGTCAAGCGCCCCTTCATTGCTGTGGGTGTTGCGGGCTTTGTGCTGTTGGCTGTGCTGGCTGCCACGTCTTTCAATGCGGCTGTCAAAGCCATGGGCGTGGCCAGGTGGCGCCAATTGCACCGCGCTGTGTATGGCATTGCGGTGTTGGCCATCCTGCACTTCTTCTGGATGCGTGCAGGCAAAAGAAATTTTGATGAAGTGTGGCTTTATGCCGGCATTTTGGGTGCGCTGTTGGCTTGGCGCGTTTATCACTTCACCAAACGTTCGCCCTTGAAAGTATCTTGAAGCGTTTCGCGTTCGCGAATCAAATGAACGGCGTCGCCGTCGATCAACACTTCAGCGGCACGGCCCCGAGTGTTGTAGTTGCTTGACATGCTCATGCAGTAAGCGCCTGCAGACAGCACGGCCAGTGTGTCGCCCGCTTGAACATTCAATTCACGATCGCGGCCAATCCAATCACCGCTTTCGCACACGGGGCCCACCACATCGACCAGGGTGGTGGCGCCGGCACGGGGTGTGACAGGCACGATTTGGTGAAACGCTTGGTACATGGCTGGGCGAGGCAAGTCGTTCATGGCCGCATCGATGATGCAAAAGTTTTTTTGCTCGCCGGGTTTCATGAAGACCACGTCGGTCAAACACACGCCGGCATTGCCCACCAACGAGCGGCCAGGCTCGATCATCAGCTGACGATTGCCAAAGCCGCGGGCATCGAGCTTGGCCAGCAACGCATGCCAGAGCGCATCGGCTGCTGGCGGTGTGTCGCCGTTGTAGTTGATGCCCAAGCCACCACCAAAGTCGATGTGATGAATGGGAATGCCTGCCGCTTCCACTTCGGTCACCAAATCCAAGATGCGGTCCATGGCGTCTAAATAGGGCGTGGCTTCTGTGATTTGCGAGCCAATGTGGCAGTCAATGCCCACCACTTTCAAGCCAGGCAAAGAGGCTGCGCGTTGGTAAGTTTTTAAAGCGTGCTCATGCGCCACGCCAAACTTGTTGCCTTTCAGGCCAGTCGAAATATAGGGGTGCGTTTTGGGGTCGACGTTGGGGTTGACGCGAAGGCTCACGGGTGCAATTTGATGGAGTGACAAAGCCACATCGTTCAAAACTTCTAGCTCTGCTTCGCTTTCGACGTTGAAGCAGCCAATGCCAATTTGCAGTGCTTCCTTCATCTCGGCGCGCGTTTTGCCGACGCCCGAGAAAATGATTTTTTGCGGTTGGCCGCCGGCCGCCAAAACACGCGCCAATTCGCCGCCAGAGACGATGTCAAAACCGCAACCTGCTTGGGCAAAGACTTGCAGCACTGCCAAATTGGAGTTGGCCTTCATGGCATAGCAAATTTGCGCTTTGCGACCTGCAAAACCACGCTGGTAGGCTGCCAAGGCAGACAACATGGCAGCTTTGGAATAGGCAAACACGGGGGTGCCAAATTGAGCGGCAACGCTGGCAAGGGCCACGCCTTCCATGTGCAAGGCCTCGCCTTGGTATGCAATGTGGGGTTGGCCTGGAAGTACGTTGTCTGTCATGGTTCAGATTTGCTAGGTGTCTGGGGAATCAAAGTTTGTAGCAGAGTGGCACGGTCGGCCGCCAAGGGGTCTTGGGGGTGAACCAGCGGGCCTTTTTGGCCACAGCCGCTGAAAGCCACCGCACAAACCCCAAGGGTTTGGGCAATGACTAAAATTCGAATTACTTTGAACATGTCACGGATTGTAATGACCGACCTTGAATTTCTGGATACAGCTGAAAGCCTTTTGTCACGCATAGAGACCAGTTGCGATCGCATCAACGATGAAACCGATGCCGACATCGACAACCAGCGGGTGGGCGGCATGATCACCATCACGTTTAGCAACCGCAGCCAAATCATTGTGAATTTACAAAAACCACTGCACGAAGTGTGGCTGGCCGCCAAATCGGGCGGTTATCACTACAAGTTCAAAGAAGGCCAGTGGCAAGACACCAAGGGCGAGGGCGAGTTTTTTGAAAACCTGTCGCGCTTTGGCACCCAGCAATCGGGTGTTGCTTTGAAGTTTTGATCAGTTTCGGAACAAGTCCAAAATTCGTTTGCGCTCGTCTGCTTCAGGCAGCGCACCGCCTTTGTCGTTGCCCAGACCTAAGCTGGTGACACCGCCACCTTTGGCATATTCATCAAAGTACCAATCGCCATTGACGTTCAGCACGCCCTCGGGCGCTATGGCGTCTGAAACGGGCAGCGTTTTAAGCGCGGTTTCCATGAAGCTGATCCAGACGGGCAAACTCAAGCCGCCACCGGTTTCACGGTCGCCCAATTTGCGCGGTGTGTCGTAACCAATCCAAACCACGGCGGCCAAATTGCGGTGGTAGCCCGCAAACCATGCATCCATGGAGTCGTTGGTGGTGCCCGTTTTGCCGTAAATATCGTCTCGCTTTAAGGTGACGCGGGCCTTGGCTGCGGTGCCTGAGCGCGTTACTTCCTGCAGCAAACTGGTCATGACAAAAGCGTTTCTGGGGGAGATTGCGCGTTGGGTGTCGTCAACGGGTTGAGCTGGGCTGTCGACCAAAATCTTGCCTTTGTGATCGGTGATGCGCGTGATCATGTGGGGTTGAACTCGCATGCCGCCATTGGCAAACACCGAGTAACCCGTTGCCATTTGCATGGGCGTGACCGAGCCTGCGCCCAGTGCCATGGTGAGGTACGCGGGGTGTTTTTCTTCATCGAAACCAAATTTGGTGACCCATTCTTGCGCATTGCGTGTGCCAACGGCTTGCAAAATTCGGATCGAAATCATGTTCTTTGACTTGGCCAAACCCTTGCGCATGGTCATGGGGCCTTCAAAGGTGCCGTCGTAGTTTTTGGGCTCCCACGGTTGGCCGCCTGTTACGCCTGCGTCAAAAAACAATGGTGAGTCATTGATGATGGTGGATGGCGTGAAGCCTTTTTCCAAAGCGGCAGAATAAATGAAGGGCTTGAAGCTGGAGCCAGGTTGGCGCCATGCTTGAATGACGTGGTTGAACTTGTTCTTGGCAAAGTCAAACCCGCCGACCAACGCGCGGACCGAGCCATCTTGTGGATTGATGGCCACAAAGGCACCTTCAACTTCTGGCAGTTGTGTAATTTCCCAGGTGCCCTTGGGTGTTTGCACCACACGAATGACGGCACCGCGTTTGATCTTGATGTTGGGGCCAGCTTTGTCAGACAAGCCTGATTGTGCGGGCTTCAAACCGTCGCCGGTAATTTCCAATTGCTCGGCGTTTTGGCGAACCGCCACGATCTTCTTGGGTGTGGCCTCAAGCACCACAGCCGACATGACATCGCCATTGTCGGGATGGTCGTCTAGCACGTCATCGATGGCATCTTCCATCTCTTTGGGTTTGGACGGTAAATCGATGAATTTTTCGGGGCCACGGTAAACCTGGCGACGCTCAAAGTCCATGATGCCTTGACGCAGTGCGCGGTAGGCTGCATTTTGTTCTGACGATTGCAGCGTGGTGTAAACGTTCAAGCCACGTGTGTAAGTTTCTTGACCATATTGCGCAAACATAAGTTGACGAACTGTCTCTGCAACGTACTCTGCATGAATGCGATTTTTGTCGACGGTGGGTCGAATTTTGAGGGGCTCGGCCTTGGCTTCTTGTGCTTGTTTGGCTGTGATAAAGCCGTTTTCTTCCATGCGCTCAATGATGTACAGCTGGCGCGAACGAGCGCGTTTGGGATTGCTGATGGGGTTATAAGCTGAGGGTGCTTTGGGCAAGCCGGCCAACATGGCCGCTTCGGCAATGCTGATGTCTTTCAAAGGTTTGCCAAAGTAGGTTTCTGCGGCTGATGCAAAACCATAAGCACGGTTGCCCAAGAAAATTTGATTCATGTAAATTTCAAGAATCTGGTCTTTGGTGAGCAAGTGTTCTAGCTTGAAGGTCAGCAGCACTTCATAAATTTTGCGGGTGTAGGTTTTTTCCGTAGACAGGTACACGTTGCGCGCCACCTGCATGGTGATGGTCGATGCGCCTTGACTTTTGCGCTTGCCCAAGTTGGCAATGCCGGCACGGATCAAGCCCAAATAGTCCAAGCCACCGTGTTGATAGAAGCGCGCGTCTTCAATTGACAACACCGCGTCTTTCATCACCTGTGGAATTTCTTTGATAGGGGTCAGATTGCGGCGCTCTTCACCAAACTCACCCATCAGTGCACCATCGGCTGTGTAAATGCGCAAGGGCAGTTTGGGTCGGTATTCGGCCAAATCGGAAGTGTCGGGCAATTGGGGGTAGGCCATCACCATGGCCACACCGATCACCATCAAAAGCGACAAGAAACCCGCGACAACCAAACCAGCTGCCCACAAGCAAACCCGCAAAGCCCAGTGCAGGCGCGGTGTCTCTTTCAAGTCGAGTTGTTCGGGCGAAGAGTCGTTGCTTTTTTTAGACATGTTGGAGGCGGAAAAAACCGCTGACCGCATTATAAAAAAGGGTGGGCAGATGGCGGTATTTGAATGTTGCGCAAAGCAACTGGAATGGCAGGAATTGTAGTCTTTTCAGAGCCCAGAAGGGGTTCAATGAGTGATTGCTGCCAACCTCAGAAAGTCCTGCTTTGTTTGATTTACCTGCCTTTCCATGGCCCCAGGTGCCTCGCTGGGGTATTTACACGCACACGGCATTGCCAAATTTGTACTCCGTTGTCGCTGTTCGCGGCCAGCACGTGCTCACCCAAACAGGCATAGACCTGTCTGTGCAAGCCAAGTTGCTCAAGGCATGTGTTCAAGCTGAATGGGACAACCCATCTGCTGGCAAGTGGGCTAGACAAGTTGAGCCGGTCGCTGCCTGGGTCATGCCCAATGAGCACCTTGAAAGTTTTGAATGGCCATGCTCTAACAGTTGGGGGCCGCAAGACATTGAAGCTGAATGTCGCTTAGAGGCCAGCTCACGCATGCAAGTTCCAGCGTCCCAATTGGCCCTCGATTACGAAGCTCAGCGTTCCCCTGAGGGACAGTTGTGGGTCAAGGTTTGGATGTGTCAGCAAACGCAAGTCGATGCTTGCGTGGCACAGGTGCAGGCCCAGGGTTGGCAATTGAAAGTTGTCACGAGTTTAGGTCAACTGGATGAGTTGGCGTCGTTTTTCAAACGCAGCGTGCAAGCACAGCATCAACTGCATCAGCACATTGTTACAGAAGCAACTGCCTGTTTAGAACAAGGCGTTATGACATGCTGAATTTAATCTCAAGCACGCACAATGCCAAGCTAAGTTCAACCCAAGAAGTGTTGCTTGCTGTGGGGCTGGGATTGTTGTGGGGCTTGCTAGGCGTTTTATCCTTGGAAAATGATTCATCCCAAGCAATGGCCCACGCATTTTCGGTTGTGCCCGTCACTGAGTCAGCACTTACAAGCCACTCCGTGCTCAAGCTGCCGGCAGCAAGCCCTGACGAGCTAGCGCAAGCTCAAAAAACCTCCGCTGCCAATTTGCCACGCCTTGCATTTTTAGAACGTCGGCAGTCTCAGCGCGAAGATGTCACGGAGGTTCAGGAAATGTGGCTGTTAAGTCGTTTGGGCAGTACACCCAGCATGGTCACGTTGCAATCGCAGCAATGGTTACAAGGTCAATTTTCATGGGAGGGGCTTGCAGGCCAGCCCATCGACCTCGATAACTTGTTGCACAGCTTAAATCGTTTTGGCCGCTGGCACCGAGCACCTGTCGTGATGCAAATGCAATCTGAATCGACAGACAAAAGTTCGGGTCAGCGCAAAGGGCTTGTTTTTCAACTGCAAGCCCACCTGCAGGCACAACAGCAGACCCCACTGCAGCCCCAATCGCAAGCGCCATCAGGGGGTGGCTTATGACCTTATCGCAAAATGAGTTGTGGCGCATGGCGCTGTGGGTTCACATTTTCAGTAGGTTGATGCCCACGCATACATTGCGTTGGCAAAATCAAAAACTTTTTTCATCACCACTCGCACGCTGTTTTCGAGCCCTGCTCTTGGGCTTGTGTTCATTTGGTGTGGTTTGGGTGAGTTGGCAATTCCTTGTGCCTTGGACTGCCTGGTCAGTCCCTTCTTTTCAATGGCAAGCACAGCAAGCGCTTGCACAAAAAGAAGCCATGCAGCGCGTGCAGCAATACACGCGTTCAATGGCCATGCAAACCAGCCTGGCACAACTTCGCGCACTCACCTTGCAGCAGCAGGCGCAAATCGACGATCTCACATTGGCTTGGCCCAATTCAGCCCTCAGGTTGACTTTGCTCAATCGTTTGCAACAAATGGCGCACCTACGCGGTTTGCATGTACTTCAATTGAAATCAACACCAGATTCTGAGCAGCATGGCTACGAGAGCTCATCCCTCAAGTTCAATGTGCGTGGTTCTGAGTGGGCCACCCATGCCTTTTGGCAGGCGCTGAACCAATTGTTTCAAAACGGCGAGTGGGTGTCTTGGGCATACCGCTTGTTGCCCGATGGGCAATATGCACTGGAAGGGCGCATTGCATTGCTATGGGATGCGCCAGACGCGTTCACAGACACGGGGGTGGCGTTGCAATCACAAGCCGACACAGCCTTGCCGATTGCCAAAGTTTTGCCATCCTTGGGGCATGTCTTGCCAAATCATAGCCAGGCTCAAATGCGTTTGGTAGGGTCTGCGCAAAGTGCGTTGGCGGGAAGGGGCGATTCAGATTGGACATGGATCCGTGCAGGCACCGAAATCCGCCTAATTCGGCCAGGACAGTTGTTGGGCAAAGAGCAAAGCATGGTGCGTCATGTCGATGCCCAAGGTCTGTGGCTTAGTTCTGGAGAGGGCTTGCCAGACGTGCGCCTCAGCTGGGAAGGCGGTCGCCCCTGATGCAAAAGAATTTAATTCAAATGCTCTTGCGGCTTGGGTGCGCCGCCTCTTTTGCGTGGCCAGCACAAGCTGCCGATGAAAAATTGAAATGGACCTTTCAAAACATGGAGGTCAAAGCCTTGCTGCAAACTTTGGCTGAAATTGGGCAACACAATTTGATCGTGGCCGATGGCGTGGGCGGGCCCGTCACTTTACATCTCAAAGACATGACGTGGCGAGAAGCCATGGAGGTGGTGGTGCAGTCCAAAGGTTTGGCGCTCACGGCCAAAGAAGGCGTGTTGTGGATCAGTTCGCGCGCAGATGTCACTGAAAACTTGCAAGCCTGGGGCGTTACTTTGAAATATGCCAAAGCCTTGGACATTTCTCAGCGCTTGCAATCTTCTGGCGGCGGCGTGGGTTCAACGGGCTCCCGTTGGCTCAGTGCGCGAGGCTCTGTGATGGCCGAGCCCCGAACCAATCAATTGTTCTTTCTGGACACCCCCAGTGCGCTCAAGCAAATCAAAGAGATCATTCAGTGGCTCGATATTCCGGTTCGGCAAGTCATGATTGAAGCCAAAATTGTGGAAGCCGAAGAGCAATTCGGTAAGTCCCTGGGCATTCGCCTAGGCGGGGCTTATGCCAGCAGCTTTGCTGCACCATGGTCGGCTTCAGCCAAGCCGGTCAATGTGGCAATTGGTGGCCAGGGCTTGGCCAATGCAGGCGGTGTTCAGCCAGATTATTGGCTTAATTTGCCTGCGGGCCCAGCGGGCCAAGCCTTGTACCCGCCGGCCAATTTTGCGGTGTCTTTGTTCAATGCCGCAGCCTATCAATTCATCAATTTGGAAATCTCGGCTTTAGAGGCCGATGGCAAAGGCAAAGTCGTTGCCAGCCCTCGTGTGGTCACAGCCAATCAAACCAAAGCCTCCATCGAGCAAGGCACCGAGCTGCCCTACCAGGTCAACAATGGCAACGGTGCGGCGTCCATTGCCTTTCGCAAGGCCAATCTCAAATTGGAAGTTACCCCGCAAATTACCCCAGAAGGAGCGGTGGTGCTCGAACTCGACATTGCCAAGGACAGCGTTGGGCAGACCACGTCAGCCGGTTTTGCCATCAATACCAAGCATGTCAAAACCCAAGTTTTGGTCGACAACGGGGGAACGGTGGTCATTGGTGGCATTTTGGAGTCGGCCGACAAGCAAGATGAGGCGCGGGTACCCGGTTTGGCCAGTCTTCCGGTGCTAGGGCGCCTGTTCCAAAACGAGCAAACCACACAGCGAAAAACGGAGTTGCTCATCTTTGTCACTCCAAGAGTGCTGGCTGACAATTTGCCTCCCGCCGCCTCGAATACACTTAGAGGCTCAATCGTTCCTTGAATTTCTACTTTTGCTCATTATTTTTGTTGGCCTCCCGGGATCTGGCAAAACGACCATCGGCAGACAGATGGGGCGTCGCCTTGGCTTGCCTTTTTTAGATTCTGACAATGTCATTGAGCAACGTTTGGGGTGCTCAATTCGCGAGTTTTTTGACCGCGAGGGTGAGGAGCGCTTTCGCGACATCGAGCAAAGCGTCATCGACGATTTAAGCAAACACCATCATGGCATTTTGTCCACTGGCGGGGGCTCGGTCTTACGTGAGGCCAATCGGCAGAATTTGCGCACGCGCGGCAAGGTGGTTTATTTAAGGTCCACGCCCGAAGAGGTGTTCAGACGGCTCAAGCATGACCTTCAGAGGCCACTCTTGCAGGTCAATGACCCGCTTGAAAAATTGCGCAATCTGTTCCAAATCCGCGATCCGTTTTACAAAGAGACTGCACACTATGTCTTTGACACAGGCCGTCCTAGCATCAACCGATTGCTCAATGCCATCATTGCAGAGTTAGACCTTCAAGGTTTTGACACCCACACACCTCACCATCCTTGACGCCATTTATGAACAGCACAACGCAGCAGCCGGAGGTGGTCCGCATCGATTTGGCAGACCGCAGTTACGACATTCTCATTGGCGAAAAATTGTTGGCGCAGGCCGAAAGCTATGCGCATTTGCCTAAGGCTGCAGCTGCGCTGATTGTGAGCAACACCACAGTAGCACCTTTGTACGAAGCTGCGCTTAAACAAGCTTTGTCGACTCATTACAAAGTCATTCACACGGTGCATTTGCCCGATGGTGAGGCCCACAAAGACTGGGTTACTTTGAACACTATTTTTGACACCTTGCTGGGGCAAGCGTGTGATCGCAAAACGGTGTTGTTTGCCTTGGGCGGTGGTGTTGTGGGCGACATGACCGGATTTGCAGCGGCCAGTTTCATGCGCGGTGTGCCCTTTGTGCAAGTGCCCACCACTTTGTTGGCGCAAGTTGATTCATCGGTGGGCGGCAAAACAGCCATCAATCACCCGCTGGGCAAAAACATGATTGGCGCTTTTTACCAACCCCAAAGGGTGGTCTGCGATTTGGCGGTTTTGCAAACCTTGCCTGCCCGCGAGTTGAGCGCGGGTTTGGCCGAAATCATCAAATATGGCCCCATTGCCGACATGGCGTTTTTTGAATGGATCGAAGCCAATGTCGAATCTTTGAAAGCCTGTGATCCTTCGGTCATGGCGCATGCGGTCAAGCGCAGTTGCGAGATCAAAGCACATGTGGTGGGGCAAGATGAGCGTGAAGCAGGCTTGCGCGCCATACTCAATTTTGGCCATACCTTTGGCCATGCCATTGAAGCGGGCCTGGGATATGGCGAATGGTTGCACGGCGAAGCCGTAGGCTGTGGCATGGTGATGGCGGCACATTTGTCGGAAGCACTGGGTTTGATTGATGCCGCATTTGTGGCGCGTTTAACAAATCTGATTGCCCAAGCAGGCCTGCCTATCAAGGGTCCTGTTTTGAGTGCGCAAGACAATGCTGGGCAATACTTGGCGCTGATGTTGCATGACAAAAAATCTGTGGCAGGCGATATACAGTTTGTTCTGATTGAAGGACCCGGCAAAGCGCGCGTAAGTGCTGCGCCAGAGTCCATGGTGCGCGCTGTCATCGATCGTTGCTGTGCTTGAACTGTTCGCTTGTCATGCCGATCAATCGCGTGGTCGGCGGCACCCTGAGGTGCCAGCGCCCACGCGCAATGATTTTCAACGCGACCGCGATCGCATCGTCCATTCGACAGCCTTTCGGCGCTTGGTTTACAAGACCCAAGTTTTTCTAAATCACGAAGGTGATTTGTTTCGCACACGGCTCACGCACTCTTTGGAAGTGGCGCAACTGGGTCGGTCTATTGCGCGTTCATTGGGTTTGAACGAAGACTTGGTGGAAGCAATTGCGCTGGCACACGATTTGGGGCACACGCCTTTCGGTCATGCGGGTCAAGACACTTTGAACGAATGCATGCAAGACCATGGTGGCTTTGAGCATAACTTGCAAAGTTTGCGCGTGGTGGACCATTTGGAAGAGCGCTACCCCGATTTTGATGGCTTGAACCTCAGCTTTGAAACGCGCGAGGGCATTTTGAAACACTGCGCTCGGCGCAACGCCCTGTTGATTGAAGCGCAAGAACCTGAAGGTGTGGCGCATCGTTTCTTGAAGGGCACGCAGCCCAGCCTTGAGGCTCAACTGTGCAACTTGGCCGACGCCATTGCGTACAACGCACACGACATCGACGATGGCGTGCGTTCTGGATTGCTCACCTTGTCTCAAATGGACGAAGTGCCTTTGTTTGCGCACTACAAACACATCACGCTAAAAGCCCATGCCAATTTGGCCGAACCTAGCAAATCGCGTCGACTGCTCTACGAGACCATTCGCCGCATGCTGAGTGATCAGGTTTACGACGTGATTGACACCACGCGTGCGGCCTTGCAGTTGCAGCAACCCCAAAGTGCAGATGAGGCGCGTTTGCTAGGACCCGTGGTGGCCTTTGGCGAGGCCATGGCGCAGCAGGTTCAAGTTATGAAATCGTTTTTGTTCAAACACCTTTACCGTCATCCGCAAGTGATGGAAACCACGGCGCAAGCGCAGGTGGTGGTGCGTGAGTTGTTTGAGGCCTACCTTGCCAGCCCGAAAGAAATGTCCCCCGATTTTTCTGCACGCCAAGAAACGCCTCGTGCTGTAGCCGATTACATTGCAGGCATGACAGATCGTTATGCCGCCAAAGAGCATGAACGCTTGACGGGGCGTCGGTTGTTGGCATGAGCGCAATGCATTCGCCAGCTGCGAAGACGTCTCAGTCTGCTGCACTGATTGTGATTTTTGCGGGTGTGGTGGCGGCATTGCAAATTGGCAAACTGCCGCCAGCCTTGCCTGAATTAAGTGCCAGCTTGGGCATGAGCTTGACGCAGGCCGGTTTTTTGTTGTCCTTGGTGCAGTTGGCGGGCATGAGTTTGGCATTGGCGGTCGGTTTGTCGGCCGATGGCATCGGCCTGCGACGCAGCATGTTGATGGGCTTGTTGGTATTGGGGGTGGCCAGTGCCATGGGTTCGTTTGCGCAAAGTGCTGCCAGCTTGATGCTGTGGCGCGCGCTTGAAGGCCTTGGTTTCTTGTGGGTCACTTTGCCTGCACCAGGCCTCATTCGAAAATTGGTCAGCGAACAGCAGGTGCGCAAACTATTGGGCTATTGGGGTGCTTACATGCCTGCTGGCACGGCATTGACCTTGTTGGTAGGGCCCTTGTGGTTACCGGTCTGGGGTTGGCAAACTTGGTGGTGTGTGTTTGCTGTGCTTTCTTGGGTCATGGCCTTGGTGTTGTGGCGCGTGGTACCCGCAGATTCGGTGTTGGCATTGCAACACCCCGCGCATTCTTCTTCAAGTGTCTTGCAAATTGCGTGGCCACAACGCCTGCGTGAAACTTTAACGGCATCTGGCCCTTGGCTGGTGGCTTTGAGTTTTGCCATGTATTCGGGTCAGTGGTTGGCTGTGGTGGGTTTTTTGCCTTCGATTTACACACAAGCAGGTTTAACTGGGCTTGCTTTGGGGGTACTCACTGCCCTGGCTGCTGCTGTCAACATGGCGGGCAACATGTCTTCTGGGCGCTTGTTGCAAAAGGGCCTGCATCCCAGTGTCTTGCTGAGCATGGGATTTGGTGCCATGGCTTTGGGGTCTTTCTTGGCATTTTCTGATTTGACGTCTTCTGCACCTTGGTTGCGTTACCTTGGTGTGTTGATATTTTCTGGCTGTGGTGGCTTGGTGCCGGGTACTTTGTTCTCATTGGCGGTGCGCTTGGCACCGCATGAGCGCAATGTGTCGACCACGGTGGGTTGGATGCAACAATGCTCGGCAGCAGGTCAATTCGCAGGGCCACCCGCTGTGGCATGGTTGGCCTCGCAAGTAGGCGGTTGGCAGTGGACTTGGATGGCAACCGGTTTATGTTGTGTCGGAGGTTGGCTCTTGTCATTCTTGATCGCCAAGTCATTGCGTTTTCAAAAGGAAGCAGGATGAACAAAGTCAGTGCAGAAGTGATGGTGCAAGACACCTTGCGCTGGTTGGAGCGCGCGGTGATCGGTTTGAATTTGTGTCCGTTTGCCAAATCGGTGTATGTCAAAGGACAAGTGCACTGCGTGGTCAGTGCTGCTGATGATTTGGAAGCTTTGCGAGATGATTTGCTGCGCGAGTTGCGCGAATTGGTGGCACTTGATGCTTCGGTGCGCGACACTACCGTGTTGGTGATTCAAAATTTGCTAAAAGACTTTTACGATTACAACGATTTCTTGAATGTGGCCGACGATTGCCTGGTGGCACTTGATTTGGAAGGCGTGATTCAAATTGCCAGTTTTCATCCGCTTTACCAATTTGCTGGAACCGATGAAGACGACATCACCAACTTTACCAACCGTTCGCCTTACCCCACTTTGCATTTAATTCGCGAAGCCAGCATAGACCGTGCGGTGGCTGCATTTCCCGATGCAGAAGATATCTTTGAAGCCAACATGGCCACCATGACCCGATTGGGTGTTCAGGGGTGGCAAGATTTGAATGTGGGGCCATCATTGCCTCAGAATGAGAACAATGAAAAAAAATAATGCCAAGCCCGATGTCGCCAAACCTTTGGACCTTGAGTTGCGTCCAGGGCAATCGATCGAATTGCTGAAAGAACTGCACATCCTGACGCGAGAAGGCAAGCTGAACCAAGATTCGCGTCGCAAGCTCAAGCAGGTTTTGCACTTGTTCCAGTTCATTGAAAAAATCCTGAAGGAGCTTTCTGAGGAAGATGCTGCCAAGGCCTCAAAATTAGGTGATTCAGGGCGCGCTGGTGACGTCGTTGCCGGTGCTGCGCAAATGCATGGCTTGACCCTGGCCGATCATGGCGCTGGCAAGTCCTATTTAGGTTTTATTGTCTACGACTTGTTTTTCAAGGCATTGTCTGAAGGTCACATTTACGGCATTGAAACTCGGGCCGAATTGGTTGAGGCCTCGCGCGCATTGGCACAGCGCTTGGACTTCAAGCGCATGGTCTTTTTGAACACCTCGGTGGCCGAGTCATCACAGTCTGATCAAATCCCCTCGCAAATCGATGTGGTCACCGCATTGCATGCCTGCGACACCGCCACCGACGACGCCATCGCTTTTGGTTTGCTGAAAAAAGCGCGCGCCATGGTTTTGGTGCCCTGTTGCCAAGCCGAAGTGGCCGCCAAGCTGCGCCAAAACAAAGCCCTGAATTTGTCTCGTACCCCCTTGGCCGAACTCTGGCGGCATCCCCTGCACACCCGCGAAATCGGAAGTCAACTGACCAACGTCTTGCGCTGCTTGTACCTAGAGTCCAAAGGCTACACCGTCACGGTCACCGAACTGGTGGGCTGGGAACACAGTATGAAAAACGAACTCATCCTGGCCCGCTTCACTGGGCGCCCAAAAGCCGGTGCCGCCGACCGCCTCCAAGCCCTCCTGACCGAATTTGGCCTCACCGAATCCCTTGCATCGCGTTACCCTTAATTGGGGTCAGATCAACATTAATTCCTTTCGGGTTAGCATTCACGCATGGCCCGTCATCCTCGTTTAGCCCTTCCTGGTTACCCGCATCACGTCATTCAGCGGGGGAACAACCGCCAGCCCATCGTGCTCGACGAGGCCGATCGAAAGATGCTCTACAGCCTGTGGTTAGAAGAGTCGCAGCGACACAAAGTGGCCGTTAATGCATATGTGTTGCTCGACAATCACTTTCACATGTTGCTTACGCCGCCCAGCGATGAAGCCATGTCTTTGATGATGCAGGCGGTTGGCAGAACTTATGTGCGTTACTTCAATCAACGTCACAAGCGCAGTGGCACCTTGTGGGAGGGGCGCTACAAATCTTCGGTACTTGATTCGGAGGCCTATCTTCTGACTTGCATGGCATATATTGATTTAAATCCCGTCAGGGCAGGCCTGGCGGAGTCGGCTGAAGACTTCAATTGGTCCAGCCACAAGCACCTGATTGGTCAAAAAATCGACAAATTGGTGACGCCGCATGCCCTTTATTGGGGCTTGGGTAACACGCCTTTCTCTAGAGAAGCTGCTTATGCAGAATTTGTAGCGGGTGGACTTTCGGCTTCCATCCAAAAAGACCTCACTGAGTCGGTTTTGAAGAGCCGAGTTGTGGGTCGACCCGAGTTTTTGAAGTCTTTACAGAAGACAACTCAGACACCCATCCTGCCCAAAAAGGCAGGCAGGCCGTTCAAAAAACCACTTTGAAGCCTTAAATAGGTGAAAAATCTCACCAATATGAATTCTTTTCAACTCAATTTTGATCTGTCCCCAATTAATTGGCTTCACCAAAAAGAAGAAATTAATGTTCATCTGACCCCAATTATTTTTCTTGGCATTTTTGTTGCAATGCAATATGCTCTCTTTCCCGCGAAATATCTTTAGGAGTGCGCCATGACTTCGGCTGCCGAAAAATCATCTTTGCAACAAACCGGTCTTTACGACCCAACTCAAGAGCACGACGCTTGTGGTGTGGGCTTTGTGGCCCATATCAAAGGCGCGAAGACGCATGCCATCGTGACGCAAGCGTTGAAGATTCTTGAGAACTTGGATCACCGGGGTGCTGTGGGTGCCGACAAGTTGATGGGTGATGGCGCTGGTATCTTGATTCAGTTGCCCGATGCACTCTATAGAGAAGAGATGGCCAAGCAAGGCGTGACCTTGCCTGCACAAGGTGAGTACGGTGTGGGCATGGTGTTCTTGCCCAAAGAACACGCTTCACGCATGGCCTGCGAACAAGAACTTGAGCGCGCTGTCAAAGCCGAAGGTCAAGTGTTGTTGGGCTGGCGCGATGTGCCGGTCAACCGTGACATGCCCATGTCACCCACCGTTCGCGAAAAAGAACCTATCCTGAAGCAGATCTTCATTGGCCGCGGTGCCGATGTCATCGTGCAAGACGCCTTGGAGCGCAAGCTGTATGTCATTCGCAAAACAGCCAGCGCCGCCATTCAAAACCTCCAACTCAAGCACAGCGACGAGTACTACATCCCCAGCATGTCTAGCCGTACCGTGGTTTACAAAGGCTTGCTCTTGGCTGATCAAGTTGGTACCTACTTCCGTGATTTGGAAGACGAACGCTGCGTCTCGGCTTTGGGCTTGGTGCACCAACGTTTCTCCACCAACACTTTCCCAGAGTGGCCCTTGGCTCACCCTTACCGCTATGTGGCACACAACGGTGAGATCAACACCGTCAAGGGCAACTACAACTGGATGAAGGCCCGCGAAGGCGTGATGTCTTCTCCCGTACTCGGCCCCGATTTGCAAAAGCTCTACCCCATCAGCTTTGCAGGCCAATCTGATACCGCTACTTTTGACAACTGCTTAGAGTTGCTCACCATGGCCGGCTACCCCATCAGCCAAGCCGTGATGATGATGATTCCCGAGCCATGGGAAAACCACAACACCATGGACGAGCGCCGCAAGGCCTTCTACGAATACCACGCCGCCATGCTCGAGCCATGGGACGGCCCTGCCTCCATTGTGTTCACCGATGGCCGTCAAATTGGCGCCACCTTGGACCGCAATGGCTTGCGTCCTTCACGTTATTGCATCACCGATGACGACATGGTCATCATGGGTTCTGAGACCGGTGTGTTGCCCATCCCCGAAAGCAAAATTGTTCGCAAGTGGCGCCTCCAGCCCGGCAAGATGTTCCTGATCGATTTGGAACAAGGCCGCATGATCGACGACGAAGAACTCAAGTCGAACCTGGCCAGCAGCAAACCCTACAAACAGTGGATTGAAAACTTGCGCATCAAGTTGGACGATGTGAAAGCCACTACGGCCAACGCACCTGTGTCCAAAGAATCTTTGCTCGACTTGCAACAAGCCTTCGGCACCACCCAAGAAGACATCAAGTTCTTGTTGGCCCCTATGGCACAAGCCGGTGAAGAAGCCTTGGGCTCGATGGGCAACGACAGCCCCTTGGCTGTGTTGTCCGACCGTAACAAGCCTTTGTACAACTACTTCAAGCAGTTGTTTGCACAGGTGACCAACCCACCGATCGACCCTATTCGCGAAGCCATCGTGATGTCTTTGGTGTCCTTCATTGGTCCCAAGCCCAACTTGCTCGACATCAACCAAGTCAACCCACCGATGCGCTTGGAAGTGAGCCAGCCGGTGCTCGACTTTGCTGACATGGCCAAGTTGCGCAACATTGAGCAGTCCACACAGGGCAAGTTCAAGAGCGCTACTTTGGACATCACCTACCCCGCAGCCTGGGGCCGTGAAGGTGTTGAAGCCAAACTCGCATCACTGTGCGCCGAAGCCGTTGACGCCATCAAAGGCGGCAACAACATTTTGATCATCAGCGATCGCGGTGTATCGCCCACGCAAGTGGCCATTCCCGCTTTGTTGGCTTTGTCCGCGATTCACCAGCACTTGGTGCGCGAAGGTTTGCGCACCACAGCAGGCTTGGTGGTAGAAACAGGCACCGCCCGCGAAGTGCATCACTTTGCCGTGTTGGCAGGTTACGGCGCAGAAGCCGTTCACCCCTATCTTGCGATGGAAACTTTGCAAGCTTTGCACAAAGAGTTGCCAGGCGATTTGTCTGCCGACAAAGCCATCTACAACTACATCAAAGCGGTGGGCAAAGGCCTGTCCAAGATCATGTCCAAGATGGGTGTCAGCACTTACATGTCGTATTGCGGCGCGCAGTTGTTTGAAGCCATTGGCGTCAACACTGAGACTGTGAACAAGTACTTCACAGGCACCCCAAGCCGCGTGCAAGGTATTGGCATTTTTGAAATTGCTGAAGAAGCTTTGCGCATGCACAAGGCAGCGTTTGGCAACGACCCCGTGTTGGCCAACATGCTCGATGCTGGCGGTGAATACGCCTGGCGCGCCCGCGGTGAAGAGCACATGTGGACGCCTGACGCCATTGCCAAGTTGCAGCACAGCACGCGTGCCAACAACTGGAACACGTACAAAGAATACGCACAGATCATCAACGACCAAACCAAGCGTCAGATGACCTTGCGCGGTTTGTTCGAATTCAAGATCGACCCTGCCAAAGCCATTCCCGTGGAAGAAGTGGAACCCGCCAGCGAAATCGTCAAACGTTTTGCCACAGGTGCCATGTCTTTGGGCTCGATTTCCACTGAAGCACACGCCACATTGGCTGTTGCCATGAACCGCATTGGCGGCAAGAGCAACACCGGTGAAGGCGGCGAAGACTCTGCGCGTTATCGCAACGAACTCAAAGGCATCCCGATTAAAAAGGGTGAGTCTTTGAAGAGCGTCATTGGTGCCAAAGAGGTGGAAGTGGACATGCCCTTAGAGGCTGGCGATTCTCTGCGCTCCAAGATCAAGCAAGTGGCTTCGGGCCGCTTCGGTGTCACCGCCGAGTACTTGCACAGTGCCGATCAAATTCAGATCAAGATGGCGCAAGGTGCCAAGCCTGGTGAAGGCGGTCAATTGCCAGGCGGCAAAGTGTCTGATTACATCGGCAAGTTGCGTCACTCTGTACCAGGCGTGGGTTTGATTTCACCCCCGCCTCACCACGACATCTACTCCATTGAAGATTTGGCCCAACTCATTCACGACTTGAAAAACGTGGCGCCTCACAGCGACATCAGCGTCAAGTTGGTGTCTGAAATTGGTGTGGGTACCATTGCAGCAGGCGTGGCCAAGTGCAAGAGCGATCACTTGGTGATTGCTGGCCACGATGGCGGTACCGGTGCATCACCTTGGTCTTCCATCAAACACGCTGGCAGCCCATGGGAAATTGGTCTGGCAGAAACACAACAAACTTTGGTGCTGAACCGCTTGCGCGGTCGCATCCGTGTACAAGCCGACGGCCAAATGAAGACCGGCCGTGACGTGGCCATTGGCGCGTTGCTGGGCGCAGACGAGTTTGGTTTTGCCACGGCACCGCTGGTGGTGGAGGGCTGCATCATGATGCGCAAATGCCACCTGAACACTTGCCCAGTGGGCGTGGCTACGCAAGATCCTACGTTGCGTAAGAAGTTCTCTGGCAAGCCAGAGCACGTGGTGAATTACTTCTTCTTCATTGCCGAAGAAGTGCGTCAAATCATGGCGCAGTTGGGCATCAAGAAGTTTGACGACATGGTGGGCCGTGCCGATTTGCTCGACACCCGCAAAGGCATTGAGCACTGGAAATCCAGCGGCCTTGATTTCAGCCGTTTGTTGGCTGTGCCCGATGTGCCTGCCGACGTGCCCCGTCGTCACATCGATGTGCAAGACCACGGTTTGGAAAAAGCTTTGGACAATGTGCTCATTGCCAAGAGCCGCGCCGCCATCGACAAAGGTGAGAAGGTGCAGTTCATGGAAGTGGCGCGCAACGTCAACCGTTCTGTGGGCGCCATGCTCTCAGGTGCGGTCACCAAAGTGCATCCCGAAGGTTTGCCAGACGACACCATCCGCATTCAATTGGAAGGCACGGGCGGTCAATCCTTTGGCGCGTTTGTGGCCAAGGGCATTACCTTGTACCTGATTGGTGAAGCCAACGATTACACAGGCAAAGGCTTGTCAGGCGGCCGCATTGTGGTTCGTCCTAGCCTCGAATTCCGCGGCGTGGCCAGCCAAAACATCATTGTGGGCAACACCGTGATGTACGGTGCCACCACGGGCGAAGCTTTCTTCGCAGGTGTGGGCGGTGAGCGTTTCGCTGTTCGTTTGTCAGGCGCTACGGCGGTGGTGGAAGGCACGGGCGACCACGGTTGTGAATACATGACCGGCGGTACCGTGGCCGTGCTGGGCAAAACAGGTCGCAACTTTGCAGCGGGCATGAGCGGCGGCATTGCCTATGTGTACGACGAAGACGGCCAGTTTGCATCGCGCTGCAACACCGCCATGGTCAGCATGGAAAAAGTGTTGACTGTGGCCGAGCAAGAAGCTGCCGTGGACCGCAAAGTCTGGCACCGCGATCAAGCCGACGAAACACAGCTGAAGAAGTTGCTGGAAGACCACCACAAGTGGACCGGCAGCCAGCGTGCACGTGAGTTGCTCGACAACTGGGCGCAAGCTCGCTTGAAGTTCGTGAAAGTGTTCCCGAACGAGTACAAGCGCGCCTTGGGTGAAATCAACGCACGCAAAGCCGCAGCCAAGTCCACAGATTCTGTGGCCGCTAGCTAAGCACCGACAAGACATAACAAGGATTGATCATGGGAAAAATCACTGGTTTCATGGAATTTGAGCGCGTCGAAGAGGGCTACAAACCCGTCGCAGAACGCGTCAAAAACTACAAAGAATTCGTCATCGGTTTGGACGATTCAAAAGCCAAAGTGCAAAGCGCGCGCTGCATGGACTGCGGCACACCGTTTTGCAACAACGGCTGCCCTGTCAACAACATCATCCCCGACTTCAACGAGTTGGTATACCAAGGCGATTGGAAAAACGCCATTGACGTGCTGCACAGCACCAACAACTTCCCAGAGTTCACGGGCCGTATTTGCCCCGCACCTTGCGAAGCTGCTTGCACACTGAATGTGGCTGACGATGCCGTGGGCATCAAGTCCATTGAGCACGCCATCATTGACCGTGCTTGGCAAGAGGGTTGGGTCAAGCCCCGTCCTGCTGCTCACAAGACTGGCAAAAAAGTGGCCGTGGTGGGGTCAGGCCCTGCGGGCATGGCTGCTGCACAGCAGTTGGCACGTGTGGGTCACGATGTGACCTTGTTCGAAAAGAACGACCGCATTGGTGGCTTGCTGCGCTATGGCATTCCCGACTTCAAAATGGAAAAGTCGCACATCGACCGCCGTGCTGAGCAGTTGATCGCCGAAGGCGTGACCATCAAAACCGGTGTCATGGTGGGTGAGTTGCCTGCAGGCTCTAAAGTGACCAACTGGTCGCAAGAAACCATCAGCCCCAAGCAACTCCAAAAAGACTTTGACGCTGTGTTGTTGACCGGTGGCTCAGAGCAATCACGTGACTTGAACGTGCCCGGCCGCGATTTGGCAGGCATTCACTTTGCGATGGAATTCTTGCCCCAGCAAAACAAGGTGAACGCGGGCGACAAGCTCAAAGACCAGTTGCGCGCTGACGGCAAGCACGTCATCGTGATTGGTGGTGGCGACACCGGCAGCGATTGCGTAGGAACTTCTAACCGCCACGGCGCCAAGAGCGTCACTCAATTCGAAGTGATGCCCCAGCCCCCCGAAGAAGAAAACCGTCCTTTGACATGGCCCTACTGGCCTCTGAAGTTGCGCACCAGCTCTAGCCACGAAGAAGGTTGCACCCGCGAATTTGCCATTTCCACCCAAGAATTCATTGGCGAAAAAGGCAAAGTGACGGGTCTCAAAACCGTTGAAGTTGAATTCAAAGACGGCAAACTGGTCAATGTGCCCGGCACTGAAAAAACTTACCCCGCCGACATGGTCTTCTTGGCCATGGGCTTTGTGAACCCCGTGGCCACCATCTTGGACGCCTTTGGTGTGGACAAAGACAACCGCGGCAACGCCAAAGCCACCACGGACTTCACAGGCGGCTATGCCACCAACGTGCCCAAGGTGTTTGCGGCAGGCGACATGCGCCGCGGCCAATCTTTGGTGGTGTGGGCCATCCGTGAAGGCCGTCAGGCCGCACGCTCAATTGACGAGTTCTTAATGGGAACCAGCGACTTACCCCGTTAAAATGGCTGCAGACAGGTTTTGTGATTGAAACGGCAACGCTTCACACAAACTTAACCTGAAGGCCTTATCCTACAAAAGCCGGCGACCCCGGCTTTTGTTATTTCAAACATGACCCTGCCTAACTCTCCACTGCTGGTTGAACTCAAAAACCTCAGCTTCGGCTACGGGGATCGGGTCATCTTGAACGACATTTCCTTTGGCATTCCGCGCGGTAAAGTGACAGCCCTCATGGGGGTATCTGGCGGTGGCAAGACCACTGTTCTGCGTTTGATTGGCGGTCAATACACGGCTCAACAGGGGCAGCTCACATTTGATGGCCAGGATGTCGGTCAAATGAACACTGAACAACTCTATGCAGCACGCAGACGCATGGGCATGTTGTTTCAGTTTGGTGCCTTGTTCACAGACATGAATGTGTTTGACAACGTGGCGTTCCCTTTAAGAGAGCACACCCAAATGTCTGAGCAGATGATTCGCGACATTGTGCTCATGAAACTCGATGCCGTGGGCTTGCGCGGTGCCAGAAATTTAAAGCCTTCCGAAATTTCAGGGGGCATGGGCCGCCGTGTGGCCTTGGCACGTGCCATTGCACTAGACCCCGACCTCATGATGTACGACGAACCCTTTGCGGGTCTTGATCCTATTTCTTTGGGAACAGCGGCGCGCCTCATCCGAAGACTCAACGACAGCTTGGGCATCACCAGCGTGGTGGTGTCGCATGATGTCGATGAAACCTTTCAAATTTCAGACCATGTGGTCATTTTGGCCAATGGCAAAGTGGCCGCGCAAGGCACCCCCGCCGAGCTGCGACAAACCTCTGATCCACTCATTCACCAATTTGTGAATGGATTGAGCGATGGTCCTGTGCACTTCCATTACCCTGCCTCGACGGTCGCAGAAGACTTTGGAGGCGTGGCCAAATGATAATTTTTCATCCCGCTGAGTTTGGTTTTGCGGTCCGCAAGGCCTTGGCCAATTGGGGCTTCGGCGCGCGTTTGTTTGCGCAGCTCATCATGTTGTCGGGTGCCTGCCTCAAACGTTTTGGCTTGGTCAGAGACCAAGTTCATTTCTTGGGCAACTACTCCTTGGCCATCATCACGGTCTCAGGTTTGTTTGTCGGCTTTGTGTTGGGTTTGCAGGGGTACTACACCTTGCAACGTTACGGTGCAGCAGATGCATTGGGTTTGCTCGTGGCGCTCAGTTTGGTGCGTGAGTTGGGCCCCGTGGTGGCAGCCTTGTTGTTTGCGGGCCGTGCAGGCGCCTCTATCACGGCCGAAATTGGCCTGATGCGTGCAGGTGAGCAATTGACTGCGCTAGAGATGATGGCGGTCGATCCCAAGTTGCGTATTTTGGCCCCCCGCTTGTGGGGCGGCATCATTGCTTTGCCACTTTTGACGGCTGTGTTCAGTGCCGTCGGCATTTTGGGCGGTTATGCAGTGGGTGTGTTGCTGATTGGTGTAGACGCCGGCGCGTTTTGGAGCCAAATGCAAAGCGGTGTTGACGTGTTCAAAGACGTTGGCAATGGCATGATTAAAAGTGTGGTGTTTGGGGTGGCGGTGACGTTCATTGCATTGCTTCAAGGGTATGTGGCGCAGCCCACCCCCGAGGGCGTGGCATCGGCCACCACCCGCAGTGTTGTGATTTCTTCGTTGTCAGTTTTGGGACTGGATTTCATCCTCACTGTGATGATGTTCAGCATTTAAGGAGGACGTGATGCAACGTTCAAAAAATGATGTGTGGGTAGGTTTGTTTGTGTTGATCGGCCTGGCTGCTGTGCTTTTCTTGGCACTCAAGTCGGCCAATTTGTTGCAATTCAATTGGAGCAAGGACTACACCGTCACCGCCAAGTTTGACAACATTGGTGGGCTTAAAAAAGGGGCCGCCGTGAAGAGTGCAGGCGTGGTGGTGGGCCGTGTCGAGAACATTCAATTTGACGACGAAAGCTACCAAGCCAAGGTCAGTTTGGCGCTGCAAAACAAATACGCATTTCCCAAAGACAGTTCTTTGAAAATTCTCACCAGTGGTTTGCTGGGCGAGCAATATGTGGGCATTCTGCCCGGTGCAGATGAAAAGAATTTGGTGGCGGGCGACAACATCGGCTCTACCCAATCTGCCGTGGTGCTCGAGAATTTGATCAGCCAGTTCTTGTACAGCAAGGCTGCCGATCCTGCTGCGCCTGCCGCTGGAAGCAAATGATGTTTTTGAATTGGCGTCATGCGTTAGGCTTGGTGTTTTTAGTGCTGCTGCAGGGTTGTGCGTCCCTGCATGGCCCCGACCCCTCAGACCCACTTGAGCCCTTCAACCGCAAGGTGACCGCCTTCAATGATGTCGCAGACGATTTGGTGCTGCGTCCTGTTGCGGTCATTTATGGTCAGGCCTTGCCCAGCGTGGTTCGAAAAGGCATCAGCAATTTTTTCAGCAACCAAAGCGACGTGATGTCCGTCTTCAACAGCTTGGCCCAACTGAAGTTGGACGCCGCATCGCGCAATGCCATGCGGGTGGCCATCAACACCACCTTGGGTGTGGGCGGCATCATCGATTTGGCCTCTGAATTCAAGATAGACAAACAAAAAGAAGATTTTGGTCAGACCATGGCTTTTTGGGGTGTGTCTTCTGGTCCTTATGTCGTGTTGCCCTTCTTTGGCCCGTCTACGGTGCGCGACAGCTTTGGTCAGTGGGTCGACAACAAGACCGACGTGAATCAGCAAGTTTCTGACATTGGCGCGCGCAATACGCTCACGCTGCTGCGTCTCACCGACAAACGTGAGCGTTATTTGTCTTTGTCTGACGCCGTTAAACAAGCCTCTTTGGATCCGTACACCTTTACGCGCGACGCCTTTCTTCAGAAGCGTTTAAATGACATTTACGACGGCAATCCACCCATGGTGGATGATTTTGAGGATCCTGATAAGCCCGCCCCCATGGTGGCGCCCAATCAGCCCGCCCCCTAAAACCTTGGTCATCATTTGGATTCCTGACAGTGGTTTAATCAACTTTTTGCCACTTGGCGCGTTAAAGGGCAAGACGCTCTTTATGATGTAAACCTATGACTCGCAAATTTCTGACACTTTTCGCCCATTTTTTCATGGCACTTGGCCTGATGGCTGGTGCTGGCAGTGCATGGTCTGCCGATGAGGCACCCGATGCTTTTGTCAAACGCATTTCTAACGAAACTTTGGATGCGGTTCGCAGCGACAAAAGCATCAAGGGCGGCGACATCAACAAGATCATGCAATTGGTCGACAGCAAGTTGATGCAGCACGTCAATTTTCGCCGCATGACCGCCTTGGCCACTGGCCCTGGTTGGCGCAAAGCCACCCCCGACCAACAAGAGCGTCTGCAAGAAGAGTTCAAGCTCTTGCTCATTCGCACTTACTCGGGTGCGCTCAGCCAAATCAATGACCAAGTGATTGAGGTCAAGCCGCTGCGAGGCGCCAGTGACGACAAAAACTTGGTTGTGCAAACTGAAGTCAGGGGCAAAGGCGAACCCATTCAGCTCGATTACCGTTTGGAAAAAACACCTGGTGAAGGCGCTGGTTGGAAAATTTTTGACCTCAACGTCTTGGGCATTTGGTTGGTCGAAAACTACCGCTCTCAGTTTTCCAAAGAAATCAATGCGGGTGGCGTCGATGGTTTGATCAAGAGCTTGTCTGAGCGCAACAAGTCCAACGCCAAAAAATCTTAAACCGATTCAAGCTAAGCTTCTGAACCCATGTCTACGGCTCGCCTCATTCTTCCAGCAGATTTGCGTCACAGCACGGCCGCTCATTGCTTGGCACAGTTGCAGGCGCAAATTCGTAGCAGCCCCAACAAAGAGGTCGAAATTGAAGCTGGGCAGTTGGCAGATTTCGATTCTTCCGCCTTGGCTGTCTTGCTGGGATGTCGGCGAGAAGCCCAAACTTTGAGCAAAACCTTGAAATTCAAGCAGTTCCCGCCCAAATTACGCGAATTGGCCACGCTTTATGGCGTCTCCGAGCTCTTGGTCGAAAGCGCATAGCCGTAAAATAGAGGGCTCATGCCCGCCATCTCTTTTCAATCCGTTTCCAAAACATTCCCTGCCAAATCTGCTGGCAGTCAGCCGTTCAAGGCGCTCAACAACGTCAGCTTTGACATTGAAGAGGGGGAGTTCTTTGGTCTGCTGGGGCCCAATGGCGCCGGCAAAACAACGCTCATCAGCATTCTGGCTGGCCTTGCCAAAGCCTCAGAGGGCCGCGTCTTGGTGCACGGTCACGATGTGCAAACCGATTACGCCAACAGCAGACGCCTTTTAGGTGTGGTGCCCCAAGAATTGGTGTTCGATCCTTTTTTCTCTGTCCGCGAGGCCTTGCGTTTCCAATCGGGTTATTTCGGTGTCAAAAACAACGACGCTTGGATCGATGAATTGTTAGACAGCTTGGGCCTGGCCGATAAAGCCAATGCCAACATGCGCCAGTTGTCCGGCGGCATGAAGCGTCGTGTTTTGGTGGCGCAGGCCTTGGTGCACAAACCTCGGGTCATCGTGTTGGACGAGCCCACTGCCGGTGTTGACGTAGAGTTGCGTCAAACGCTTTGGCAGTTTGTGGCCAAGCTCAACCGTGAGGGCAGCACCGTGTTGCTCACCACGCATTATTTGGAAGAAGCAGAAGCTTTGTGTGGCCGCTTGGCCATGCTCAAGCAAGGCCGTGTGTTGGCTTTGGCCACAACATCAGAGTTGCTCAAGTCTGCTTCTAGCAATGTGTTGCGCTTCAAGATTGATGGTCAGTTGCCAGCCGATTTGGCTGCCAAGGCTCGCATCACGGGCCGCATCGTTCAGTTCCCTGCGCACGATGCCGTTGACATTGAAACTTATCTGGCCGCCGTGAGACAAGCTGGCTTGGTGGCCGAAGACGTCGAAATTCGCAAAGCCGATTTGGAAGACGTGTTTTTGGATGTGATGGCAGAGGGTCAATCATGAACGGCTGGCGCATGTTGTTTTACAAAGAAGTGCTGCGCTTTTGGAAAGTTGCTTTTCAGACCATTGCGGCACCTGTTCTGACCTCTGTTTTGTACATGATGATTTTTGGGCATGTGCTCGAAGACCACGTCAAGGTTTACGACAGCGTGCCTTACACAGCATTTTTGTTGCCCGGCCTCATCATGATGAGTGTTTTGCAAAATGCATTTGCCAACAGCTCGTCCAGTTTGGTCCAGAGCAAGATCATGGGCAATCTGGTGTTTTTGTTGCTCACTCCCTTGTCGCACTGGCATTGGTTTGTGGCCTACGTAGGCTCGGCCATGTTGCGTGGTTTGGCGGTTGGATTTGGCGTGTTTGCTGTGACGGTGTGGTTTGCGCCTTTGCAATACCAAGCACCCATTTGGATTTTGGTCTTTGCGTTCCTGGGTGCTGCTTTGTTGGGCACTTTGGGTTTGGTAGCAGGTTTGTGGTCAGAGAAATTTGACCAAATGGCAGCCTTCCAGAGCTTTGTCATCATGCCCATGACATTTTTGTCGGGTGTCTTTTATTCCATTCATTCCTTGCCTGCTTTTTGGCAAGGCTTGAGTCATTTAAACCCGTTCTTTTACATGATTGACGGGTTCCGATATGGCTTCTTTGGCCAAAGCGATGTTTCGCCTTGGGTCAGCTTGGCTGTGGTCTCTGTGGCCTTGTTGGGCGTGGGAACTTTGGCAATTCAATTGCTAAAAACTGGCTACAAGATCCGAGGTTAATTCAAATTACCGTGTGCATTCACCATGACAGCTGAACAAATTCAAAACATGATTGCCGCTGGCCTGATCTGCCAGCACCTCGACGTCAGTGGCGATGGCCGTCATTGGCAAGCCGTGGTGGTTTCAGAACAATTTGACGGCCTGCGCCTCATTGCGCGCCATCAAAAAGTGTATGCCACCTTGGGCAACAAAATGCACAACGACGAGGTTCATGCTTTGTCGATGAAAACTTTCACGCCCGCCGAGTGGGCCAAAGCGCAGACTTCTGCCTGATTTAGCGCTTTCAACACCCTACAAACCTCTCAAAATGGACAAACTCATCATCCAAGGTGGTCATTCTTTGAATGGCGAGATCGAAATCTCGGGCGCCAAAAACGCAGCCTTGCCGGAACTTTGCGCAGCCTTGCTCACGGCCCAGCCCGTGGTATTGCGCAATGTGCCCAAATTGCAAGACGTCAGCACCATGCTGAAGCTCATTCGCAACATGGGCGTCACTTGCACGCATGGCGAAGATGGCACCGTGCACTTGGATGCAGGGGCATTGAACAACCCAGAAGCACCCTACGAAATGGTCAAAACCATGCGCGCTTCTGTGCTGGCTTTGGGTCCATTGCTGGCCCGCTTTGGTGAAGCACGTGTGTCTTTGCCAGGCGGTTGCGCCATTGGTTCACGCCCTGTCGATCAGCACATCAAGGGATTGCAAGCCATGGGCGCCCAAATTGCCGTTGAGCATGGCTACATGGTGGCCAGTTTGGCCAATGGCCGAACGCGCCTCAAAGGCGCACGCATTGCCACCGACATGGTCACCGTCACAGGAACCGAAAACTTTTTGATGGCAGCTGCGTTGGCAGAAGGTGAAACGGTGCTCGAAAACGCCGCGCAAGAACCCGAAATTCCTGACTTGGCCGAAATGCTGATTCGCATGGGCGCCAAAATTGAAGGCCATGGCAGCAGCCGAATTTACATTCAGGGTGTTGAGTCCTTGAAAGGTTGCGACCATGCCGTCGTGGCCGATCGCATTGAAGCCGGAACTTTTTTGTGCGCAGTCGCAGCAGCAGGTGGCGATGTGGTGCTCAAGAACGCACGTGGCGATCACATGGACGCCGTCATCGATAAATTGCGTGATGCAGGAACCCACATTGAAGTGGGTGCAGGTTTTGTTCGTGTCAAAGCCACTGGCCGCATGAAGGCACAGAGCTTTAGAACCACTGAATACCCTGGTTTCCCAACTGACATGCAGGCCCAATTCATGGCGCTCAATTGCATTGCCGACGGCACCAGCAAAGTCACTGAGACCATCTTTGAAAACCGCTTCATGCACGTCAATGAGTTGGTGCGTTTGGGCGCCAACATTCAAATCGATGGCAAAGTGTCGGTTGTGCAAGGTGTGCCGCAGCTCTCTGGCGCTACCGTCATGGCCACAGACTTGCGTGCATCTGCCAGCTTGGTCATTGCGGGTTTGGTGGCAGAAGGCGAAACCATTGTCGACCGCATTTATCACCTAGACCGTGGATATGACCGCATGGAAGCTAAATTGCGCAAAGTGGGCGCGCAAATTGAGCGAGCGAAGTGAACGGTTTCAAGACCGGTTTAAGTGAACGCTCATCACAACAGGAATTGACATGATCACCTTGGCCTTGTCCAAAGGACGCATTTTTGATGAAACATTGCCGCTGCTCAAGGCGGCTGGCATTGAGGTTTTGGAAGACCCCGAAACCTCGCGCAAACTGATTTTGCCCACCAACCAAACTGGCGTGCGCGTGGTCTTGGTGCGCGCTACCGATGTGCCCACCTACGTTGAATATGGTGGTGCTGATTTGGGCGTAACCGGCAAAGACACTCTGATCGAGCATGGCGGGCATGGCTTGTACCAACCCCTCGATTTGCAAATTGCCAAATGCCGCATGAGTGTGGCAGTTCGTGCAGACTACGACTACGCGACGGCAGTCCGCTCGGGCTCACGTTTGAAAGTGGCCACCAAGTACACCAACATTGCGCGTGAATTTTTTGCGCAAAAAGGCGTGCACGTCGACTTGATCAAGCTCTATGGCAGCATGGAGTTGGCGCCCCTCACGGGCTTGGCCGATGCCATCGTCGACTTGGTCTCTACCGGCAGCACCCTCAAGGCCAATCACCTCATTGAAGTTGAGCGCATCATGGACATCAGCTCGCGTTTGGTGGTGAACCAAGCGTCGCTCAAACTCAAGCAAGAACCTATCCGCGCCATCATTGAAGCCTTTGCGGGCGCTGTGGCTGCGGGTCAAATGGTAAAAGCCTCCAAAGCCGCCTAATCAATTAAAGACCAAAGAGAACAACCATGACTGCGCTTGTTGCCAAAGCTCTGCGTTTAAGCACCACCGATGCCGATTTTGAAGCCTTGTTTCAAAAGCGCTTGCATTGGTCCGCCGACGCCGACGCAGCCATCGAGTCTCGCGTGGCTGAAATTCTGGCCGACGTGCAACAGCGCGGCGACGCAGCAGTGCTCGAATACACCCAGCGCTTCGATGGCCTGAATGCCAAAGACATGCAAGCGCTGATGTTGACGCAGGCAGAACTGAAGGCGGCTTTTGATGGCTTGCCCGTAGCGCAAAAAGACGCTTTGCAAGCTGCTGCCAAGCGTGTGCGCACTTACCACGAAGCGCAAAAAAAGGCTTCAGGCGAAAGTTGGTCTTACAAAGACGAAGACGGCACCCTGCTAGGCCAAAAGGTCACCCCACTCGATCGCGTGGGCATTTATGTGCCGGGCGGCAAAGCGGCTTATCCATCGTCTGTCTTGATGAACGCCATCCCAGCACATGTGGCTGGCGTTGAAGAAATCATCATGGTGGTGCCAACGCCTCAAGGCGTGAAGAATCCATTGGTCTTGGCGGCCGCTTATGTGGCGGGCGTCTCGCGTGCCTTCACCATCGGTGGCGCGCAAGCCGTTGCAGCACTTGCTTTTGGCACAGCCACGGTGCCCAAGGTCGACAAAATCACGGGTCCTGGCAACGCCTATGTGGCCAGCGCCAAAAAGCGCGTCTTTGGCACCGTGGGCATTGACATGATTGCAGGCCCCTCCGAAATTTTGGTGTTGGCCGATGGCAGCACACCGCCCGAATGGGTGGCCATGGATTTGTTCTCGCAAGCAGAGCACGACGAGTTGGCGCAAAGCATTTTGCTGTGCCCCGATGCGGCCTACATCGACAAAGTTCAAGCGGCCATCGATCAGTTGTTGCCCACCTTGCCACGTGCCGAAATCATTGCCAAATCCATGAACGATCGCGGTGCCCTCATTCAAACGCGCAGCATGGAAGAGGCTTGCAACATCAGCAACCGCATTGCACCCGAGCACTTGGAAGTGTCCAGTCGCAACCCACATGCTTGGGAGCCGTTGCTCAAACATGCCGGCGCCATTTTCATGGGTGCGTTCACCAGCGAGTCGTTGGGTGATTACTGCGCTGGCCCCAACCATGTGCTGCCCACCAGCGGCACAGCAAGATTTTCTTCGCCTTTGGGTGTGTACGATTTTCAGAAGCGCTCTAGCCTCATCGAGGTGAGCGAAAAGGGCGCGCAAAGCTTGGGTCTGATTGCGGCCGAGTTGGCTTATGGCGAAGGCTTGCAAGCTCACGCCCGAGCCGCTGAGTTGCGCTTGAATCCTGTGCCGCCCCAGAGAGAAACACCATGAGCACCCCTCAAAATTCAGCCTCTTGGCTAAAACACATTCGTCAAGATGTGCAGTCAATGCACGCCTATGCCATTCAAGACTCAACTGGCATGGTCAAACTCGATGCCATGGAAAATCCTTTCAGCTTGCCGCCCGCATTGCAAAAGCAATTGGGCGAGCGTTTGGGTGCCTTGGCCCTCAACCGTTATCCGGGCGACCGCATCAATGTGTTGCGCGCTGAGTTGGCCAAGTATGCGCAAATGCCAGATGGCTTTGACATCATCTTGGGCAATGGCTCCGACGAACTGATCACCCTGTTGTCAGTGGCCTGTGACGTGCCAGGCGCCAGCATCTTGTCGCCGCTTCCTGGCTTTGTGATGTACGCCATGAGTGCGCAATTGCAAGGCGTTCAGTTTCATGGCGTGCCGCTCAGTGCCAACTTCGAACTGGACGAAGCCGCCATGCTGACTGCCATTGCAACGCACAAACCCGCTGTGGTGTATCTGGCTTATCCCAACAACCCCACGGGTACTTTGTGGGATGCCAATGTCATTGAGCGCATTGTTGTGGCCCAAGGTCAACAAGGCGGCCTGGTGGTGATGGACGAGGCTTACCAGCCCTTTGCCAGTCAAACGTACATGGACCGCGTTGCGAAACATGGCCATGTGCTGCTGATGCGCACCCTGTCCAAATTTGGTTTGGCCGGTGTGCGTCTGGGTTACATGGTGGGGCCAAAGGCTTTGATTGCCGAAATTGACAAAGTCCGCCCACCGTACAACATCAGCGTTTTGAATTGCGAATGTGCTTTGTTTGCGCTGGAACATGCGGCTGTATTTGCCGAACAAGCAGTGCAAATTCGCCAAGAACGTGAAAAACTTACCCGGTCCTTGGCTGAGTTGCCAGGTGTCCAAGTTTTCCCAAGTCAGGCCAATATGCTGCTGGTTCGTATGCCAGACGCCACAAAGTGCTTCGAAGGTATGAAATCGAAAGGCATTTTGGTGAAGAACGTTTCTAAAATGCATCCATTGCTGATCAATTGTTTGCGTCTTACCGTCGGAACCCCCGAAGAAAACGTGCGCATGTTGGCAGCACTCAAGGAATCTTTATGAGCACACCCCGCGTTGCAGAAGTCACGCGCAAAACTGCAGAAACCCAAATTCGCGTCAAGGTGAATTTGGACGGTACTGGCCAAGCCAGCCTGTCCACTGGCATTGGTTTCTTTGACCACATGTTGGACCAAATTGCCCGCCACGGCCTCATCGATCTAGAAATCGACGCCAAAGGCGATTTGCACATCGATGGTCACCACACCGTTGAAGACGTAGGCATTACCTTAGGTCAAGCCGTGGCCCAAGCTGTGGGCGACAAAAAAGGTTTGCGCCGTTATGGTCATGCCTATGTGCCGCTCGACGAAGCGCTGTCCCGCGTCGTCATCGATTTCTCTGGCCGTCCTGGGCTGGTCAACCATGTGCCTTTCACCAGCGGCATGGTTGGCGGCTTTGACACGCAGCTCATGCATGAATTCTTCCAAGGCTTTGTCAACCACGCATTGGTTACTTTGCACATCGACAACTTGCGCGGCGACAACGCGCACCACCAAGCCGAAACCGTTTTCAAAGCTTTTGCGCGCGCTTTGCGTGCTGCTCTCGAAATTGACCCTCGTGCTGCGGGCATCATTCCTTCCACCAAAGGTTCGCTCTAAGCATGTCACCCAATTCAGTGGCGGTGGTCGATTACGGCATGGGCAATTTGCGCTCGGTGGCGCAAGCGGTCATTCATGCTGCGCAAGACACTGGGGTTGACGTCAAAATCACCTCCAACCCACAAGATGTTCGCGATGCATCTCGTGTTGTGTTGCCAGGCCAAGGTGCCATGCCCGATTGCATGCGTGAATTGCGCGAATCGGGTTTGATGGAGGCTGTGTTAGAAGCCGCCGCCAACAAACCATTGTTTGGCGTTTGTGTGGGCATGCAAATGCTGCTCGACCACAGCGATGAAGGCAACACGCCCGGCTTGGGCCTGATTCATGGCAACGTGATCAAGTTCGATTTGGCAGGCAAACTTCAAGCCGATGGCAGCCGCTTCAAAGTGCCACAAATGGGCTGGAATCAAGTCAATTTCAGCCACCATCAAGGCTCGCAACACCCTGTTTGGGGTGATATTCCCAGCGGCAGCTATTTCTATTTTGTTCACAGTTTTTACGCCAAGCCCGAAAATTCTGCCCATGTGACTGGGGAGACTGACTACGGTGGCACCTTCGCTTGTGCCATTGCGCGCGATAATTTGTTTGCCACACAGTTTCACCCCGAAAAAAGCGCTGCCCAAGGATTGGCGCTTTACAGAAATTTCTTACACTGGCAACCTTGATTTCCTTTTCATTTTTTTTCCGATTCACTCTAGCGCTACCAATTCGCCATGATTCTGATACCCGCGATTGATCTCAAAGACGGCCACTGCGTTCGCCTCAAACAAGGCGACATGGACCAAGCCACCACTTTCGGTGAGGACCCCGCTGCCATGGCCAGAACATGGCTCGAAAAAGGCGCACGTCGTTTGCATCTGGTCGATTTGAATGGTGCCTTTGCTGGCAAACCGCAAAACTTTGCGGCCATCAAGTCCATCCTCAAAGAAGTGGGCGACGACATTCCCGTTCAATTGGGCGGCGGTATTCGCGATCTCGACACCATCGAGAAGTACATCGACGGTGGCTTGCGTTACGTCATCATTGGTACTGCGGCTGTCAAAAACCCAGGCTTTTTGCGCGATGCCTGCAGCGCTTTTGGCGGCCACATCATTGTGGGCCTCGATGCCAAAGACGGCAAAGTGGCCACCGACGGTTGGAGCAAGCTCACTGGCCACGAAGTGGTCGACCTGGCCAAGAAGTTTGAAGACTGGGGCGTTGAGTCCATCATTTACACCGACATTGGCCGTGACGGCATGCTCAGTGGCATCAACATCGACGCCACCGTGAAGCTGGCACAAGCCCTCACCATTCCCGTTATCGCTTCCGGCGGCTTGTCTAACATGGCCGACATTGAGCAGCTGTGTGCGGTAGAAGATGAAGGCGTAGAAGGCGTCATTTGCGGACGTGCAGTTTATTCTGGCGACCTTGATTTCCAAGCAGCCCAGGCCAGGGCCGATGAACTTAACGGCTGATACCTTTCAAGGCCACACTGGCTGGCGCTGGTCCTTGCCCAATGGCGATAGCGTGTTTGTGGCACAGCAAGGTGCGCAAGTTTTGTCGTGGCAAGTTGCGGGCGCAGAGCGCCTGTACCTCAGCCCTGCATCAGCATGCGATGGCCATACAGCCATTCGTGGCGGTGTGCCTGTTTGCTTCCCGCAATTCAACATGCGCGGCACCTTGCCCAAGCATGGCTTTGTTCGCAACATGCCGTGGCAATTGCTAGGCAACGATGCGCATGCCACATCTCAAGTTTTTGAGCTAAAAGCAAACGACGCCACGCGCAGCATTTGGCCTGTCGATTTTCGGGTCTTGCTGACTGTCGATTTGCAAGTTCATCAATTGAAGATTTCTTTGCGTGTTGAAAATCTCGGCGACAAACCGCTGACATTCACGGGCGCTTTGCACACTTATTTGGCCGTGAGCGCCATCGACCAAGTTTGTTTACAAGGTCAGGCCAAGCAAGCCGAATGGGATGCGGTGCAAGACACCCATCAAACCTGCAGTGGCCAATTGCAATTCGATGCAGAATTTGACCGTGTTTACGATGTCGCAACTACCCCAAGCACCCCATCCACAGACGCGAAATCTGAGCAAGCGGTGCCCACCTGGATTCTGCAAGAGGGTGCGCAGACTTTGAGCATTTCACAAAGCAACGCATGGGGCCAAAGTGTGGTCTGGAACCCAGGCCCCGAAAAAACCGCCCAACTTAAAGACATGCCCGCCAATGGTTTTCAGCACATGCTTTGCGTTGAAGCGGCCCGCGTGAACACGCCCATCGAAGTCCCTGCTTTCCAATCTTGGGAAGCATGGCAACAATTCAAGCTCTAAGACACCATGCTAGCCAAACGCATCATTCCTTGCCTAGACGTCACCGGCGGCCGTGTGGTCAAAGGCGTCAATTTTGTTGAACTGAGAGATGCCGGCGATCCTGTCGAAATTGCTGCGCGTTACAACGAGCAAGGGGCTGACGAACTTACTTTTTTAGACATCACGGCCACCAGCGACGGTCGCGACCTCATCTTGCACATCATTGAAGCGGTGGCCTCGCAAGTTTTCATTCCCCTGACGGTCGGCGGCGGTGTTCGCACCGTCGACGATGTGCGCCGCTTGCTCAATGCAGGCGCCGACAAAACCAGTTTCAACTCGGCGGCCATTGCCAACCCGCAAGTCATTCGAGATGCGTCTCAGAAGTACGGCGCACAGTGCATTGTGGTGGCCATCGATGCCAAGCGCCGCAAAGGTGAAGACCTTGCTTTGCGAGGTGAAGGCTGGGATGTTTACAGCCACGGTGGCCGACAAAACACAGGGCTCGATGCCGTCAAATGGGCTGCCCAAATGGCCGAGTTTGGCGCGGGCGAAATTTTGCTCACCAGTATGGACCGAGACGGCACCAAATCCGGCTTTGACTTGGCCCTGACCAAAGCGGTCAGTGACGCGGTGCAAGTCCCCGTCATTGCCTCAGGGGGAGTGGGCAATTTAGACCACCTTGCCGACGGCGTTCAGCAGGGCGGGGCCGATGCCGTGCTGGCGGCCAGTATCTTTCACTATGGCGAGTACACCGTTAAAGAAGCCAAGCAGCGCATGCGTGAGCGGGGCATTCCTGTTCGTTTGTAAAAACCGTCATCAGCAAGTGGTAGATTCAACGCATGACATGGCTTGATCAAATCAAATGGGACGCGCAGGGCTTGGTGCCCGTGATTGCGCAAGAAGCCAGCACCGGTGATGTGCTGATGTTCGCTTGGATGAACCGAGAGGCTTTGGCCATGACGGCTGAACTCAAGCGTGCGGTTTACTTCAGCCGCTCGCGCAACAAGCTTTGGTTCAAGGGCGAAGAGTCGGGCCATGTTCAAACTGTGCACGACATGCGCCTCGATTGCGACAACGACGTGGTGCTGCTCAAAGTAACGCAGCTGGGTCATGAACCTGGCATTGCTTGTCACACCGGCCGTCACAGTTGTTTCTTCCAGCAGTATCAAAATGGTGAGTGGACTGCCACCGAGCCGGTCCTCAAAGCCCCCGAATCAATTTACAAGTGAGCACTCGTTGCCAAGATCATGAGTTCAACCGATGCTTTGGCCCGCTTAGCGGCCGTAATTGAAAGTCGCAAGCCCGCCAATGGTGGCGACCCCGAAAAAAGCTATGTGGCCCGTCTGCTGCACAAAGGGCCGGACGCCTTTTTGAAAAAAATTGGCGAAGAAGCCACCGAAACCGTCATGGCGGCCAAAGACCTGGACCATGGTGGCGAGGCGCACAAACTGGTGGGCGAAGTGGCCGATTTGTGGTTTCACAGCATGATTGCCTTGGCCCACTATGGTCTGTCGCCTGCCGATGTGGTGGCCGAACTCAGCCGCCGTGAAGGTCTCAGTGGTTTGGAGGAAAAAGCCCTCCGCAAAGCCGAACAGCGTGAAAAAACAGGTGAATGATGCACGATCTAAATTGTCTCTTTTGCAAAATCATTGCCGGAAAAATCCCTTCCAACAAGGTTTACGAAGACGAGCACGTGTTCGCTTTTCATGACATTGCACCTTGGGCACCGGTCCATTTTTTGATGGTTCCCAAGCTGCACATCCCCTCGATGGCGCAAATCACCCCAGAACACTCGGCTTTAATCGGCCATCTAATGTCCTTAGCGCCTAAACTGGCTTTAGAGCAGGGTTGTCGCCCTTATCCTGAAGGTGGCTACAGAATTGTCACCAACACCGGTGCAGAAGGTGGTCAAGAAATACACCATTTGCATTTCCATGTCATGGGCGGTCCTCGTCCTTGGCTGCGTGGTTAAACGCTTAGAATCTCATTTAATTGTTAGGAGACATCCATGGGTTCATTCTCAATTTGGCATTGGTTGATCGTTTTGCTCATCGTGGTCATGGTTTTTGGCACCAAAAAGCTGAAAAACATGGGTTCAGACTTGGGCGGCGCAGTCAAAGGATTTAAAGATGGCATGAAAGACGCCAACGGCAATCCCACCACCGAAGAAAAGCCAGCCGGTCAAGTAGCGGCCTCGGCCACAGCCGAAAAAACCACGATCGACGTGGAAGCTAAGACAAAGTCCTGATTTGATCGATCTTGGCATTTCCAAAATAGCCCTCATTGGGGTGGTGGCGCTGATCGTCATCGGCCCCGAGAAGTTGCCGCGTGTCGCGCGGACCTTGGGCAACCTGTTCGGCAAAGCACAGCGTTACATCTCTGATGTCAAGGCTGAGGTCAACCGCACCATGGATTTGGACGAGCTCAAGAAAATGAAAGAAACGATGGAAGGTGCTGCCAGAGATGTTGAAAACTCTGTCCAGACCACCGCCATCGACTTTGAAAAGCAATGGGATGAGAGTACGGCCGGTCTTACCGCCGACACCAACGTTCCCAGGTGGGAGCCCCCACCCCCCGTCTACAAACATCCAGGCAAAAAGTTTCGCCTGAAGCAAGCGGCTGTGCCTCAGTGGTACAAATCTCGGGCTGGCGTTCGAACCAAAACATTGTCGGGTGCCGCCAGAGTGGCCCGTTATCGCCCCACCAAATTAGGTAGTTATTAAGTGTCCGATCCTTCCTCAAAGCCCGAAGACGAATTGGCCGGCACTGAACAACCGTTTGTCACGCACCTGATGGAGCTGCGCGACAGGTTGGTTCGCGCCTTGGCGGCAGTGGGCATTGCTGCTGGTATCTTGGCCCTCTTTCCAGGACCTGCCGAACTCTATGATCTGTTGGCAGCGCCCTTGGTTTCGCATTTGCCTGCCGGTACCACCCTCATAGCCACATCGGTTATTTCACCATTCATGGTGCCGCTCAAAATTTTGTTGATGGCTGCGTTTTTGTTGGCGTTGCCTGTGGTTTTGTACCAAGTTTGGGCCTTCATTGCCCCAGGTTTGTACACCCACGAAAAGCGCTTGGTCATGCCGCTGGTGGTCTCTAGCACCTTGCTGTTTTTCATTGGCGTGGCGTTTTGTTATTTCTTTGTGTTTGGCCAAGTCTTTGCATTCATCCAAAGTTTTGCGCCCAAAAGCATCACGGCTGCACCAGACATTGAGGCCTATTTAGGCTTTGTGCTCAACATGTTCTTGGCCTTTGGTCTGGCCTTCGAAGTGCCCATTGCGGTGGTGGTGTTGGCGCGATTAGGCGTGGTCACCATTGAAAAGCTCAAAGATTTCCGTGGCTACTTTGTGGTGCTGGCATTCGTCATTGCGGCCATCGTGACACCTCCCGATGTGGTTTCACAGTTGGCTTTGGCCATTCCCATGTGCCTGTTGTACGAATTGGGTATTTGGGCGGCTCAAATTTTCATCAAGCACACCCAAGCGCCCAAGGAAGCCTCTTCTGATGAAGAAGCTTCTAAATCGGCTTAAGACGACTTCATGGTCTAACCGGCCTAACGCCAGGGCTGACTTGAAGTTCCAGCGTTTTGCCTTTGCGCAAAATCGACAGGGTGGCGGCTTCACCTGGCTTCAGGGCTGCCACAGTGGACAGCATGTCGGGCACATCCGACACACCCTGGCCCGCAACTTTCATGATCAAGTCGCCTGGCTGAATACCGGCTTTGGCTGCTGGGCTGTTTTGCAACACGCCATGAATTAAAACGCCTTGGGGCAATGCGCCCGTTGTCTTGTCTTTGGCAATGCCAAAGCTTTCGGCCAACTCGGCATTCAAGGGCCTGGGTTCAACACCAATCCATCCCCGCGTTACCTTACCGTCTTTGATGAGCGCGGCCATGATTTGAGTGGCCGTGGACACAGGCACCGCAAAGCCAATGCCCATGTTGCCGCCAGAGCGGGAGTAAATGGCTGTGTTGATGCCCATGAGAAAACCATTGGCATCGACCAACGCACCGCCTGAATTTCCGGGGTTGATGGCAGCATCGGTTTGAATGAAATTTTCGAAGGTGTTGATGCCTAACTGTTTACGGCCTAAAGCGCTCACGATGCCCGATGTGACCGTTTGACCGACGCCGAATGGGTTGCCAATGGCCAAAACAGCATCGCCTACTTGTAAGCTTTCCATTTGACCCAAAACGATGACGGGCAAATTGGGCAGGTCAATTTTGAGCAGCGCCAAATCGGTGTCGGGGTCGGTGCCTATGACCTTGGCCAAGCCGTTGCGGCCATCGTGGAGATTGACTTCGATGGCTTCTGCGCCTTCAATGACGTGGTGGTTGGTGAGAATGTAGCCTTCAGGACTGACGATGACGCCGCTGCCCATGCCACCGCTTTGGGCGTCATCTTCGGGCTCTTCAAAAAAACGAAACCAGGGATCGACGCGCCTGGCCTTGGCGCGGGCTTTTTGTTGCACCGTGATGCTGACCACAGCTGGCGATGCTTTGAGCGCGGCTTGCCTGAAGCTACCGCCAGGGGCGCCCCCTGCATTGCCATCCAAGATAGCCTGAGTAAATGAAACCTTTTGCGCATTGCCAGGGCCCTTTAACCAGGTGGGTTGAAGGGTGGTCACGACAAACCATGCCGCCAAAAGCACGGTCACAGTTTGGGAAAAAAGAAGCCAGATTTTTTTCATGCTTTCTATTGTGGCGTATTCGTTTCAATGCTGTGCAAAATTAACACAAGACCATGAGATGGTTGACAATAGCGTCATCTACAAATGAGATTGCTATGACAGATTTCAAGACGCTGCTACAGGCGTTTGACCAGTTGCTGCAGCCCGAAAAGTTCAAAGATTACGGCCCCAATGGGCTGCAAGTTGAAGGGCGGCAGTCAATTCAAAAAATTGTTTCAGGTGTTACGGCCAGTCGTGAACTGATTGACGCCGCCATTCAAGCCAAGGCCGATGCGATTTTTGTACACCACGGTTTGTTTTGGCGTGGCCAAGATGGCCGCGTGGTGGGCTGGATGAAAGAGCGCTTACAAAGGCTGTTGGCAAATGAGATTAATGTGTATGCCTACCACTTGCCCCTAGATGCCCATCCTCAATTGGGCAATAACGCGCAATTGGGCAAGGTGCTGGGTTTGCAAGCCGATGCTTGGTGCGGCGATCAAAACTTGGTATGTGTGGGGCGGCCACAAAGCACGCTCGCATTTTCAAACGCTGCAGCCTTGTCAGCACATGTCGAAGCTTGTTTGGGCAGGGCCGTGACTTGCATCGCACCGCAAGACCGACCCTTGAAACGCATCGCTTGGTGCAGTGGCGGTGCGCAGTCCTATTTTGAATCGGCCATTGCGCACGGAGTCGACGCATTCATCACAGGCGAAATTTCAGAACCTCAAGCGCACATTGCCAAAGAAATGGGTGTGGCATTTTTGGCCTGTGGTCATCATGCTACCGAGCGTTATGGCGCGCCTGCTGTGGCTGCCCATGTGGCGGCCTCTTTGGGTTTGGTGCACGAGTTCATCGACATCGACAACCCTGCTTAACCCATCCACAACAAAATTTTCTTGATGTCTCAGCCTAAAGTCATTGCCATTACGCCAGGTGATCCTTGCGGCATTGGTCCAGAAATCATTGCACGTGCATTTTTAAAGGATGCGCTGGACGCATCGAAGGCGTCATCCGCAGCCCATACAGCGCCGCATACAGCACCACAAATTACCCGCCATTGTTTTGTAGCGGGTGATATCGGCCTCATGCAAAAAGCGGCCATGTTGGTCGATCCTGAGTGTCATCACCTGAAAGTGGTGGCTATTGCGCAAGCTTCCGACGCTTGGATGCAGGCGCCAGGTGTGATGCCTGTTTTGCAAGTTGCCCGCTTAGATGGCAACCTGCCTTGGGGTCAAATTGATGCAAGGGCGGGGCGTTTTGCAGGCGAGTGTGTCATGTGGGCGGCCCAAGCTGCGTTGCAAAAACAGATTGCAGCTTTTGTCACGGCGCCACTTCACAAAGAGGCTTTGTCTGCAGCGGGTGAGCCATTCAGTGCATTTCCTGGGCACACAGAGTTGTTGCAAGCAGAGGCTGCCCGTCATGTGGGGGTGCCTGTTGCGCAAATGCCCGTGCGCATGATGTTGGCCAACGACGAATTGCGCACCGTGTTGGTCAGTATTCACATCTCTTTACGTCAGGCGCTAGATGCCGTGACCTACAACAATGTGCTTGAAAGTTTGCGAATCACCCACCAATCTCTCAGTTTGTTGCTGGGTCGACCCCCAAAAATTGGGGTGGCGGGCCTCAATCCCCATGCGGGTGAGGGTGGTTTGTTTGGCCGTGAAGAAATTGAAATCATCGAGCCCGCAATGCAGGCGGCGCGGGCTGAGGGCATTTTGGCCATGGGCCCTTATGCCCCAGACACTGTGTTCATGCGTGCTCGCAAAAAGTTGGATGGTGGCTCTGAATTCGACGTGGTTTTGGCCATGTACCACGACCAAGGGCTCATTCCCGTCAAATACATGGGCCTCGATCAGGGCGTCAACGTCACCTTGGGCTTGCCCTTGGTCAGAACCAGCCCAGATCATGGCACCGCCTTTGACATTGCCGGAAAAGGGCTGGCCGATGCTTCCAGCCTGCAATCTGCCATTCGCATGGCAAGACAACTGTCCGATTAAGGGAACTTTAAAAGCCCCTCGCAGTCGGCTACAATCTGCGGTTAACCCTGATACCGATTCGCTAGAGGATTCTCATGAGTGATACCCCAGTCGACAGCAGCAAAAGGACGTGGCTGATTGCCTCTACTTGCGCTGGCGCCGTAGGCGCAGGCTTCGTCGCCACCCCCTTCGTTAGCTCCTTTCAGCCTTCTGAGCGCGCCAAAGCCGCCGGAGCCGCTGTAGAAGTTGATATTTCTGACGTCAAGCCCGGTGAAAAGCTCACCGTCGAGTGGCGCGGCAAACCCGTCTGGATCATGCGACGTACCACTGAGCAAGTTGAGGCTTTGAAAAAGCTCGACGGCCAGTTGGCCGATCCTGCGTCAGAACGTCAGGCTTATCCAACCCCCGAATACGCTAAAAACACCCATCGCTCTATCAAACCAGAGTTCATGGTGGCTGTTGGCATTTGCACCCATTTGGGTTGCTCGCCTGGCGACAAATTCCAAACAGGCGCTCAGCCCTCATTGCCCGACGATTGGCAAGGCGGTTTCTTGTGTGCCTGCCACGGCTCTACCTTCGATTTGGCCGGTCGCGTGTTCAAAAACAAACCTGCGCCCGACAACTTGGAAGTGCCACCGCACATGTACCTGTCCGACAGCAAATTGCTGATCGGTGAAGACAAGAAGGCTTGAGGCAAACCACCATGGCTGAATTCAAGGAAATCTCCCCCAACGCCTCTGCTGGCGAAAAACTCATGAACTGGGTCGACAACCGATTCCCAGCGACAGAGCTTTTTAAAGCTCACATGAGCGAATATTACGCATCCAAAAATTTGAATTTTTGGTATGTGTTTGGCGCTTTGTCGCTGTTGGTTCTGGTCATTCAAATCGTCACCGGTATTTTCTTGGTGATGCATTACAAACCCGATGCCAACCTCGCCTTTGCCTCCGTTGAATACATCATGCGCGATGTGCCATGGGGTTGGCTCATTCGTTACATGCACTCCACGGGCGCTTCTGCTTTCTTTGTCGTGGTTTATTTGCATATGTTCCGCGGCCTCATGTATGGCAGCTACCGCAAGCCACGTGAGTTGGTTTGGATCTTTGGTTGTGCCATCTTCTTGTGCTTGATGGCTGAAGCTTTCATGGGTTATTTGTTGCCTTGGGGCCAAATGTCCTACTGGGGCGCCCAAGTGATCGTGAACTTGTTCTCCGCTATTCCATTCATTGGTCCCGATTTGGCACTGCTGATTCGCGGTGACTTCGTGGTGGGCGATGCCACCCTGAACCGCTTCTTCAGCTTCCACGTTATTGCGGTGCCTTTGGTTTTGTTGGGTCTGGTTGTG
>CAZJAL010000020.1:0-2102 GCA_964544175.1 uncultured Limnohabitans sp. | reverse complement strand
CGAAGTGGGCTCTAACAACCCAGATGGTGTCGAAATTAAGGCGGCTGGCGCACCCAAAGATGCAAATGGCCACCCCTTAGATGGCATTCCTTTCCACCCTTACTACACCGTGCATGACATCTTCTCTGTCAGCATGTTCTTGATGGTCTTCTCTGCCATCATCTTCTTTGCGCCCGAGTTCGGTGGCTACTTTTTGGAATACAACAACTTTATTCCAGCCGATCCTCTGAAGACACCTTTGCACATTGCACCAGTTTGGTACTTCACGCCTTATTATTCAATGCTGCGTGCCATCACCAGCGAGATGATGTATGTCCTGATCATCTGTGTCATCTTGGGTGCAGTTTTGGCCGTGCGCAAAAACGCATTGCCCAGCATCCTGAAGGCTGGCATTGTGGGTGGTGCTGTGGTCATCTCCGCCATGATGTTGGCCATTGATGCCAAGTTCTGGGGTGTGGTGGTCATGGGCGGCGCGGTTGTCATCATGTTCTTCCTGCCTTGGCTCGACAACAGCCCTGTCAAGTCCATTCGCTACCGTCCCGACTGGCACAAGTATGTGTATGCCGTGTTCGTGATCAACTTCTTGATCTTGGGCTACTTAGGCGTGCAACCACCTTCACCCATTGGTGAGCGTGTTTCACAAGTGGGCACACTGTTCTATTTTGGCTTCTTCTTGTTGATGCCTTGGTGGAGCAAGCTGGGTACACCCAAGCCTGTACCTGACCGCGTTACTTTCGTTGCGCACTAAGCCCAGGAGTATTTGAAAATGAAAAAAATTCAAAAATTTGCGTTGGGTTTGTGCCTTGCATTTGCTTCACTCACAGGCGTGCAAGCGGCTGGTGGCAACACCATCGCTTGGGACAAAGCGCCCGTCAACACCACTGATTTGGGTTCTCTCCAAAACGGCGCCAAGTTGTTTGTGAACTATTGCCTGAACTGCCACTCCGCTGCATTCATGCGTTACAACCGCTTGCAAGACATCGGCTTGACCAATCAGCAGATCAAAGACAACCTTTTGTTTGCCACTGACAAAGTGGGCGACACCATGAAGGCCAACATTGATCCCAAGCAAGCCAAGGAATGGTTTGGCGCTGTGCCACCCGACTTAACGTTGGTCGCGCGTTCACGTTCTGGTCATGGCGGCACAGGTGCAGATTACCTCTACACCTACCTGCGTACCTACTATCGCGACGAAACCAAGCCTACCGGTTGGAACAATTTGGCTTTCCCCAACGTGGGCATGCCCAATCCTTTGTGGCAGTTGCAAGGCGAGCGCGAGCCCGTCTACGAAGATCGCAAAGTTAAGGGTCAAACCGAGCACGTCTTTGTGGGTTGGAAGCAAGTTACACCAGGCACCATGTCACCCAAGCAATACGACAAAGCCGTTGGCGACTTGGTCAACTACATGCACTGGATGGCCGAGCCCGCACAAAACAACCGTGTTCGCTTGGGCATCTGGGTCTTGCTGTTCTTGGCTGGCTTCACTTATGTCGCATGGCGCTTGAACAATGCTTACTGGAAAGACATCAAGTAAGAACTCGTGATTCGGGCCTTGCCCGAATTGATGGAGTGGGCAGGCCCGCCAACCCGGTGGCTTCCCACTCTTTTTGATTTTTAGGAGCCTTCACCATGATGGTGCTTTACTCAGGAACAACCTGCCCCTTTTCTCATCGTTGCCGCTTTGTGCTGTTTGAGAAGGGCATGGATTTTGAAATTCGTGATGTCGATCTGTACAACAAACCAGAAGACATCAATGTCATGAATCCCTATGGCCAAGTGCCTATCTTGGTCGAGCGTGATTTGATTTTGTACGAATCCAACATCATCAACGAATACATTGATGAGCGCTTCCCACATCCCCAACTGATGCCTGGCGACCCCGTCGACCGCGCACGTGTCCGCTTGTTCTTGCTCAACTTCGAAAAAGAGTTGTTCACCCATGTGGCCACTTTGGAAAACCGTACGCTCAAGGGTAACGACAAAGCCTTGGAAAAAGCACGCTCACACATCCGTGACCGTTTGACCCAGTTGGCCCCGGTCTTCTTGAAAAACAAGTTCATGTTGGGTGACAACTTCTCGATGCTCGACGTGGCCATTGCGCC
>CAZJAL010000019.1:0-52131 GCA_964544175.1 uncultured Limnohabitans sp. | reverse complement strand
AGTAGTTGCCTTTGTAGGGAATGCCGTGACCACGGTCAAGCTCCAAAATCCACTCGGCCGCGTTATCTAGGAAGTAACGGTCGTGGGTAATGGCCACCACGGTGCCAGGGAAGCGCTGCAAGAACAACTCAAGCCAGTCAACACTTTCTGCGTCCAAGTGGTTGGTGGGTTCGTCTAGCAACAACATGTCGGGGCGGCTGAGCAACAAGCGGCACAAGGCCACGCGGCGTTTTTCACCACCGGAGAGCTTGCCAATGACAGCATCCCATGGGGGCAAACGCAATGCGTCAGCAGCAATTTCGAGTTGGTGATCGGAAGCGTCGCCGGCTGTGGAAATGATGGCTTCCAATTTGGCTTGCTCGGCTGCGAGTGCATCAAAGTCGGCGTCTTCTTCGGCGTAGGCTGCATAGACTTCTTCGAGTCGGGCTTGCGCGGCCTTCACTTCGCCCATGCCACCTTCAACCGCTTCGCGCACGGTTTCGTTGGGGTCCATTTGGGGCTCTTGGGGCAGATACCCAATTTTGAGGCCAGCCATGGGAATGGCTTCGCCTTCAATTTCCTTGTCGATGCCGGCCATGATTTTCAGCAAGGTTGACTTGCCGGAACCGTTCAAGCCAAGCACGCCAATTTTGGCGCCTGGGAAGAAGCTCAGAGAAATGTCTTTGAGAATTTGACGCTTCGGCGGCACGATCTTGCCGACGCGGTTCATGGAAAAAACGTATTGGGCCATGGCTGGGATGCTCTTCAAAAGGGAGGGGAAAGCTAACTTTCCGAAAGGGAAAAATTCATTTTCCCGAACCCACGATTATCCCAGTCTTTGGGGCTTCCCTCTACCCCTTTGACCCCTGAAATTTTTCAAATTACAAGACTCGATCGCCTGATTTGCCACTTCGGTTAGAAAATTGGACCCACGCGTCCTGCGTTTCTAGCCCAATTCGGGCTGATCGCCCGCTGTAAACCTCAGATTTGAGCCACTCTGCCTCTGCATTCAGAGCATCGTCCGATTTCACGGCGGTGTACCAAACCCTGTTCTCGGCATCCCAACGGTAGCCACGCGCCTTGAGTTTGTCCTTGGTTTCAAACGGCGATCCGAAGGCTTTGACCACCGTGCGCGCATTTTCTGCAGCTTTGAAAAGCTGTAGAAGGCCGGTGCTGATGCCATCGGGCTTGTCAGATTGCAAGGGTGATGACAAAACACGCAGCAAGGCATGGCAGTCGACTTGCGCACGGTGAGCGTCGTAAAACCAGCCAAACTCACTGCACAAAAACTCGAGCTTGGCAGAGCCTAAGCCTTGTGCTTTCCAATTAATGCCTTGAAAAGAACAAGCCCACGCTTTGTGTTCAAACACGTCCAGTCGGTTTTCTACGAAAGGGCGATCAAAGCCTGCGTTGTGCGCAACGATGAGGTCTGCACGCGACACCATGTCTTTGATTTTGGCTTCGTTCAGTGACTGACCTTTGACGTCTTGATCGGTAATGCCGGTGAGTTTGACAATTTCGGGTGGAATGGAACAACCTGGATCTTCAAAGTCTTCGTAGACCTCGACTTCACCCACAGGCAAGCCCGTTTGCATGTCGACATCGACAGCCAGCATGGCCAACTCAATGATGCGTTCGGCGCGCCAATCAAGGCCTGTGGTTTCGGTGTCCAAAATCAAGACGCGCTTGGTTGGCCCACCTGTGCCCTGCCCAAAATTCAGGATTGGCACCAAGCGTCGTTTGACTTTGTAATCGGGGTGCGCCGAAAGTTGGTCGGCCATGTCGTCAAAATTCATCTCTCACTCGCTTGATCTGTTAATGCGCTTATTTTGACCGATGAAACAGGCCATCCGACAAACCGCCGCTTCGGGAGACGCGTTGCGTCACCGCAGAAAACAAAACAGCTGGATTCGGCACCCACCAAGTTAGCCGAGATTTAGCACGGGTGACACCTGTGTACAGCAACTCGCGAGTCAGTACAGGCGCCTCCCGATCGGGCAGCACCATTAGCACATGGTCGTATTCAGAGCCTTGGGATTTGTGAACGGTCATGGCCCACACAGTTTCAACAGCATCTAGCCTAGAGGGCAAGACCCATCTCACGCCGCACTTGCCATCTGGGAAAGCCACACGCAAACCATTGGGTGTTGGCAAACATTGTCCTACATCGCCATTCATCAGGTTCAAGTGATAGTCGTTGCGCGTCACCATGATGGGACGCCCCACATACCAAGCCTCTTGCGCTGAAGCCTGTTGAAAATTTTTATCATGGTTGGCAGTTAAACCCAGCGCCACAGCAATGCGCTCGTTCAGCGCTTGCACACCCCATGCCCCTTGGCGAAGTGCACACAGCACTTGAAATTGACTGAAACTGCTCAGCAACTGAAGTGCTTGTGCGTTGTCGCAAACCGCATCAATTTGCTGCAGAGGACGCAACAAAGTCAGCCAATGTGACCAGCCTTGTTGAAGTGCGTTGACCACTTCAGATTGCAACTGGCCTTGCAATCTGCCTCGCCAGGCATCGGGCCAGCGCTGCATTTCAGGATGGGCATTGGACAGCAAGGCATCTGCAGTGGGCAATGCTTGCCACTGCGCCTTGAGTGCTTGCTGCTGGCCCTCATTGATCAGTTTGGCCCATTGGCCGATGGCGCTGTTGGCATCAAAACGACGGCTCACATGCAATACCGCTGTTTGCTCTGGCAAGGCATAGGGCTGGGCGTTGTGCGCTTGGGTGTTTTCATCTGACTGTGAAGCACCCTCACACAATTGCGCCCATACGGCCCCTGCCTCCACCGAAGCCAATTGATCCTTGTCGCCCAATAAAACCAAGCGCGCATGAGGCGGCACACATTTCATCAAACGGGCCATCAGTTCGAGATCAATCATGGATGCTTCGTCCACCACCACCAAGTCGGTTGCCAAGATGGGCGCAGGCCTGGCTGCAGCGTCTGGGTTGTATTGCAACAATTGATGCAAGGTGACGGCATGCGAAGGAATGCCTTCGGCCCAGCCATCTGGCAAACCGGCCAAGGCCGATTGAATCGAAGCGCTTAAGCGGCTGGCCGCCTTGCCTGTGGGTGCGGCCAAATGAATTCGAAGCACTTGCTGACGGTCGTTGGCGGCACGTTGAAGCAAAGAAAGCAAACGAACCACCGTGGTGGTTTTGCCTGTGCCTGGTCCCCCCGTAATGAGCGTAAGACCCGCTCGCAAGGCTTTGGCGCAAGCAATGCGCTGCCAATCAGTTTCTGTTGTCAAAGGGCCAAACAATGCATCCAACTTGTGATGGGCATCTTGTGGCACGTCAAATGGCGTGGCCAAACGCAATTGAATGGCGGCTTGAATTGATTGCTCGGCTTGCCACGCGCGCCTCAGATAAACGCGATGCGGTTTGCCATCCACGTGTGTAGACAACACAATGGGCGAATGCTCACCCATGGCCCAAGGCAATGTATTGGCTGCTTCAACCCAAGGATTGGCTGCCTCTGAAAACAAATCGACAGGTGCTTGATTTGATGGCGCCGCATAGTGCTTCAGTGCATTGGCTTGCGCATCGGACCAGTCTAGCAACTGCTTTGCGTCTTGCCATAAGACCTCTAGGTCTAAGCACGCATGGCCACGTCCCATCTGATGGCTGACCAACAAGGCCAACAAATCATGCAAGGGCTCGGTACTGGCTTGATGCGATTTTAAAAATTGCAACCACGCCACATCCAATGCAGTCCATGGCCAAGCAGCAGTGTCCGATAAGGGCTGAGGTACGTTCGGCACTGGCCTAGTTTGAGCGGCTTGCTTGGTCATGCCATCACCCCAAGCAAAGCGGTTGAATGATGGGCTTTGAAGGCATCGTCCAGTGCTTGAATCAGTGCAAAGGGCGGCTTGTTGAAATACACACCCTGCCCCAGTTGATCGATACCGCGCAGGTAAAGGTAAATGGCGCCGCCCATGTGCTGTTCGTAATCGTAATGTTTCAGTCGCGACTTTAAGAGTCGATGCACAGCCAAGATGTACAAAGTGTATTGCACGTCGTAGCGGTGGCTGAGCAAGCTGCCCATGATGCTGTCGGGGGTGTACTCGGGCAACTTGTTCGATTTGTAATCGAGCACGTAATACCGCCCTTGAAGCTCAAACACGATGTCCATGAAACCCGTGAGCAAACCATTCAACTGCTGCGCTTGCAAGCTTGGGCGGGTTTGATCTGGGTGAAGCGTTTGGCTGATGAGGCGATCAATTTCCGGCGTCGACACACCATGCGTTTTAAACGTGAAGCCCATTTCAGGCCAGGCATTTTGTGCATTGAGTTGCGAGAGGCTCAAACAATGTTGATCTGACCCCAATTGACTTGACCTCAATGGATTCAATGGCTCGGTGGCGCAGTGGCGGATGAGTTGCAGGCAGAGGGCTTGGTGCTCGGGGTTGAGTTGCAAGCTGTCGGCTTGGGTTTGCCACCAGCGCTGCCAACGGAGTTGCGTTTCGGCAGAGACTGATAGGTCGTCTTGTAACAAAGGCCAGCCTTCTTTGAGTTGCCACTCGAAGATGTCGTGCAACAAGGTACCGTAAGCACTGCCTGCGGGAAAAGCGTTGAAGGCAGGTTGCGCAGCGTCTGCTTTTGTATTTGCGTCAACGTCTAGCATGTCGTCTGGCTTTGCAGCTGGGTTGTCGATTTGAGAATCTAACCAGCGATCTTCTCGGGCCAAACCAGAATCTGAGGAAGGCAGTTGGGTGTCTGACAAATTGCGTGTCAGTGCACTGAAGCTGGCGGTCCAGCCGGCGCGTGGCAGAGTACGCGTGGGTTGTCGTGCAGCCGTTGGTGCATTTTGTTGCGCCAACTGAGTCGGCACATATTGGATGTCATTGGCATCTGGTGCAGACACTACCGCGATGTCGTTGCATGTTGCCCACTGCTGCAACTTTTCTTGCAAGTCTTCGGCCGATGATCGACCTAACAAAACGCTGATAGCGCTTTGGGGCGTGGACTCTTTGGCTTTGAAGTCGTCTTTGCGTTTGGCAACGCCCATCCACATGGCTTGCTGCGCGCGAGTAAGCGCTACATACATTAAACGGATGTCTTCTTGAAGACGTTCTTCAGGGGTTCTGAGCGACTCGTCTTTGTCTTCCCTGAAGTTGGACACAAAGGGCAAAAACACCAAGGGGTATTGCAAACCTTTGGCCTTGTGAAAGGTGATCACCTGCACCAATTGGGCATCGGTTTCAAGTCGCATTTGCGCCGCCTCGCCTTGGGCTTGCGGATTGGCCAATTGATCGGTCAGGAATCGAAGCAAGCTTGTCTCGCCTTGCAAACTGAGGCTGGCAGATTGCAACAACTCTCCCAAATGCAAGAGATTGGTTAAACGCCTTTCAGCCGAATCGCCTTGCAGCTGCATGCGCCGGCCGATGTCTTGTTCGTGTACCATTCTGTAGAGCATGGGCAAAAAGCCTTGGCGCTGCCAAGTGGTACGCCATGCATTGAAGCGCTCCACCCACATGTCCCACGCATCTTCAGAATTGAAGACTTGCTCGATCTCGGCAAGGCTGAGACACAGCGTACGCGTGGTGAGCGCTGCACGCAGCAACTTGGCATTGCGTGCTTGCAACACCGCTTCCAGGATACACGCCAAATCTAGCGCTTCGCGGGTGGCATAAACACTGTCGCGGTCTGACAGATACACACTTCGCACACCACGCGCCGCCAAGGCTTGCCGAATCTTTTTGGCCTCATTGCCATCTCGAACCAAGACGGCCATGTCGCCTGGTTTTGAAAGCTGCTGATTGAGCAGGTCGACCATTTGTGTGGCGCAAATATGCGCCATTTCGTCGCCGTAGTGCGTGCCACTGAGGGGCTTTTCAGCATTCAAGTGCCACACAGTGAGGGCGGGCACTTTTTGGCCGTTGGCAAAACTTAGGCTTTGGGACTTGGCGGGTGTTGGGGTTTGAACCTGTTCAAAGGGTACTTCACCAAACGGGGCCTTTGCTGAACCAAACAAATGATTGACCGCATTGACCACCTCTTGGCTAGAACGGAAATTTTCTGTCAAGGTCCAAATGGCTTGCGCGGCATGGCGTGCATTCAAATAAGTTTGCAGGTCGGCACCGCGAAAACTGTAAATAGCCTGCTTGGGATCGCCAATCATCAAGAAAGCACTGGAAGGCACATCTTGGGCTTGTGCGGTCGATGTCTGATGACCATAAATTCGAGACAAAGATTCATATTGCCAAGGATCGGTATCTTGAAACTCATCCACCAAGGCAACAGGAAACTGCGCACGAATGATCTCGGGCAAACGACTGCCGGGCACATGAAGCGCTGCATGCAAGCGCTGTAGCAAATCAGAAAAATCGAAACTGGCCAAATTTTTCTTTTGATGGGAATATGCGCGCCCTACTTTGACGGCTGCATGCTGAAGCAACTCAACGCCCACTTTGGGCTCTGCGTCTATGCAACTCATCCATTGACCAATGGCGCTCCAAATGCCGTGCGGATCTTCAATGGGATCGGCATCTTTCTTCAAACTGCCATTGAGTTTTTCGAATGTGAATTTTTTCAGGGTATCGATGTCGGCTTCTTCGCCAGAGGCCCATTCCGACAGATGCGAAATGAAATAGCCATGTCTTCTGGCAAGGTAGATGTTGCCTCGCAAATTATTGGCCAGCGCATGAACCATTTGATGCAATGCAATTTGCATGTTCGATGCCAATAATTGCCTAGCGCTTATCTCGAACTGCTCACAGGTTTCTTGCCACTGCGCCCAGGCATCGAAAGAAGCCTTGGGATTTGGATCAAGCGATACATCTGGAAAACCACCCGGCGATTTTTCAAACTTCTGCCACAGCGGTTGAATGTTTTTCAGCAAGGCCTCGGGCGTAGCGCCTAAGTCTTTCATTGCGCCCAGTTGTTTGCCCTGAAGGGGATAGACAAATTCACGCCAGTAATCTTTGACCAGTTTCAGTTTTAAAGCGGGGGCATCGTCTAAACGTTTTTGGTCAAACAAGCTTTGGCTGTCAAAGGCATGCTGCCGGAGCATGCGACTGGACCAGCTGTGAATGGTGTAGATGGCCGCTTCGTCCATCCACTGCGCAGCCTCTTCAAGGCGGGCTGCATGCTGCTTGTTGTTGTCGGTGCCAAGGGATGCTTGTAGGTGCTGCAGAAAATCATCGGCGTCTTGCACCTTGCCGCTGAAGAATTGGGCGGCTTGGGTTAATCGTGCACGGATGCGATCTCTGAGCTCCGCCGTAGCAGCCTCCGTAAAGGTCATGACCAAAATTTGAGGCGGCATGAGCCCCTCACCTTGCCAGCCATGACCCAACACCAACCTCACATAAAGTGCAGCCAGGGTCCAAGTTTTGCCAGTGCCTGCGCTGGCTTCAATCAGTTGAATACCATTCAATGGCAATGTCAAAACATTGAGCTTGTGCGTGGGCAATGCGCTCATGTTGCAGCCCCTTCCATGGCGGCTGCATTGTGCAAGTCTTCATACAAGAGCTTGGCCCATTCAGGTAGGCTCGTTCGCAGGGGTTCAAAATTTTCAAAAGATCGCTGCACGTACAGAGATCGGCCATGGTCGGTGTCATCTGCAAAGCTGTCACTGAAAGCCTTGCTGGCTTTGTCCAAGGCTAGCTCTGTGATTTGATCGGCATCCAGCTTTTTGTCCGACTGAATGAGCTTGGAATGCTCCGCAACAAATGCCAAACCAGCCTTGAAGGTAACCGGCAAAGGGCTTGACCAAGCCTGCGTGTAAACATTCAACCATTTAGCAAGCAATTGCTTGGCAGTATCTGCTGTCAGTGTTGGCAACACAGCCACGCCATCAAGGCCCACGGCCACCGAATGCGTTTGCCAACCTGCAGCACACAACAACACATGGTTAGGCCACAAGTTAACCAACACATCGGCACGCGCAGTCTGCTGGTCTTTTTGCCCCGTGGCCACAGCGCCAGGGCGAGTGGTCATTTGCAAACATCCTGAATCGCTTTGCCGCAAGTTGGCAATTTCGGCGCTGACGCGTACGTCACCCCAAGGCATGGCCAAGGTAGTTTCGATGGTTTGCGTGGGCAAGGCTGTGTCGTAGCGTTCCAAATAATCTGCGGCACGGTCTTTGACACGCAGCGCTGCGGCGTATTGCTGATTCAAAACGCCTTGCCCTGCTGCGCCCATGGGCAAATAGCCCATCAATGTCTCTGCGTCTCTTTGTTGGTCTATGTCAGGGGCCTCCAACAAGGCGCGGCCTAAGGCATACCGATCGAGACCTGAAAGTACAAAGTTTTCATCGTCTTGCAGTGCGTCTTCTGGGCCGCTCAATTGCACGCCCAAGCGGCTTCGCCAATAAACCTCGACGGGCTGCTTGAGCAGGCGCATGCACTCCGTCAGGGGCCATTCAGACATGTTGGTCAGGCTTACTTCGTTCTGTGAAGCGGTTGCGGCTGACTCAAGATCCATTGAGGGACCACGCTGTGCTTTTTCCCAATCGTCTGCGTAGGTAAAAAATTCAGGGTTGGCTTGAAAGTATTTGGCAGAAAACGCTTGTAAGGGTTGTAACTTGGCTTCGATTTCTGGTGTGAATTTTGCCTTGAGCGTGTCAAGCAATTGAGAAACCAACACCGAGGGCGGCATGGCTTGATTGTCGGTTGACCTGCGGCCTTGCCAACTGATGTAGAGCTTGTCACGCGCCGACAGAAAAGCTTCTAAAAACAAATAACGATCGTCTTCGCGACGCGAGCGATCGCCAGCGCGCCAATGCTCGGTCATTAAATCAAAATCGCGTGGCGTGCTTTGACGCGGATACGAACCGTCGTTCATGCCCAACAAGCAAAGGCCCTTGAAGGGAATGGCACGCATGGGCATGAGTGTGGAAAACTGCACGCCGCCACCAAAGAAGCGTTGCTGCAGTCCGGCTGACTCTAGGCCAGAAAGCCAGTGTTCTCGAACCACGGTAAGAGGCAAAGGCTCACTCAGTCCGGCTTGTTCGCAAAGCGACTGCCATTGCGTGAGTTCTTGCTTCAAGCGCAACAGCATGCGCTCGTCGGCTTCATTGTCGGCTTCAAAAAATCTGGCCATCAAATCATGCATGACCGCTGACCATTCGTCAGGCGTGTGCGGCGCACTCAGTTTTGCAAGAGTGATGGCGACAGCATCAATCCAAGTAGCCAAATGCCCCACCTTGAGGGCACTCAAACCCGCCACTTGCGGCAAAGGCATGACGCCCTGCCAAGGCGCATTGCCCTCGGCCTGCCCGGCCGCATACCCCAACAGCAATCGCTGCAGGCCATATGCCCAGGTGTTTTGTTGTGCATGGGGCATGTCGGTTGGTACGCCCCACTTTTGTCGGTGTACTGGGTCTAGGCCCCAACGCACAGCCGCAGACTGCAACCAGCTTTTGAGGGTTTGCACATCGGCCTCGTCCATTTGAAACTTGGCGCGCACCGCCGATACTTCAAATAAGCTGAGCCACTCAGACAAAGTGACGCGCGCCTCGGGCAAATTCAGCAAAAACTCAAGCGCTTGAACCAAGGGGACTTGCCTGGGCGTGGTGTCGGCCACAGAAAATGGAATGTGCCGGGGATGCTTGGGCGGAAAGCGGCCAAAGACCGCTTGAATGTGCGAGGCAAAGGTGGCCATGTCGGGCACCATGACCATCACATCGGTAGGCTTCCAAGTGGGGTTGTGGTCAAACCAGTCCCAAAGCCAGTCGTGCAATATCTCCACTTCGCGCTGCGCCGAATGGGCTTGCACCATCTGAATGCTGCCATCGTCCGCCACTTGAAGCGGCTCATCCGGCATGGAATTCAAAGTCAAGATGTCAGACTGAATGATCTGAAGTCTTGTGGGCTGCGCGTTGCTTGACAAATCTGCGGGATCCACAAAGAAGCTTTGTTTGCTCATCAAGCTCAAAGCATTTTCGGGCTGGTCAAAGCGCTCGAGGGCGTGTAAATAATCTCGACCTTGCTGACCCCACGAAGCTAGCAATGAATGCTGCTGGGCCACCAAGTCCATGTCATGGCCCCAATATTCTTGGCAAGGGTTTTGCACCATCATGATGACTTGCGACCACCGACCCAAAGCGGCCAAGGCCTCGACCACTTGCATGGGCAAATTGGAAATACCAAACACCACAATGCGCTGCGGTAAGCCATCTGGTTGAATGGCACCAGTTTGCTGAACCTTGCGCATGAATAGATCATGCACATCGGCCCGTGATTGACATTGCGTGGCCAATTCGGGTGCTTGTGTTTGCCGAACATCTTGTTGTAACAATTGCCACAGTTGGGCTTGCCATACTTGATCTGACGCCAAGGCTTTTCGCACCCCTTGGTGGTGCAATACAAAATGGCCATTGGCCCAATCGCTCAACCAATCGGCCCGGTAGCTTTGATAGCCGTCAAAGACATCGGCTACTTGCTGGGCCAACTGATAGCGCTGCCTGCCCAGTGGGTCATTTTTGACATAGGCCAGCAGGGGTTCAACTTGATGCGACTTTGCAAACTCGGGCAATAAGCGCCAAAGTCGCCAGACCAGGGCTTGCTTGTCGAAGGGCATCGAAGCAGGCACCAGGTTGGCGCCCAAAACCAAGCGGTACATGCGCCAAATAAAACTGGATGGCAACTCTGTTTGGGTGGCAGCACAGATGCCCATGGCGGCGTCATCCGCCAATGCCATCTCGAGCCAGTGCTTCATGCCATTACTTTGCACCAAGAGGGTTTCGGGCACCAAAGGTGGCAAGGGGTTGTTTTGCAGCAAACCTACCGTCAGATCGCGCAAGTCTTCCAGGCGGTTGCCATGGAACACCATGAATCCTGGTTGAAATGCGTGGGCCATTAAAGCGTCTGGATGGTTTGAATGTGAATCAGATCTGAATTATCGACCGAGCACAGGCTCATAGCCTGAGCCAGCTTATAAAAAACGCTTCAAAACCCGCTGGAATTCATCGGCAGAAACTGGTTTGATCAAAAAGTCTTGCATGCCGGCTTTTTCTGCCGACGCACGGTCCTCGTCCAAGACGTGCGCCGTCATGGCCACGATAGGCGTCATCTTCAAGGCTTCGGTAATTTCAATGCGCCTGATTTCATAGGTCGCAGTGAGGCCATCCATACCGGGCATTTGGAGGTCCATCAAAATCAAATCGTAGTTGCTTGAACGAATTTTTTGCAATGCAATGTCACCGTTTTCGGCTATGTCAACGGTACATCCCAATTTTTGGAGCGTCCACTGCGCCAGTTGCTGATTCATGGGTGTGTCTTCAACAACCAACACATGTCCAGCATGTTGCGCCTTGGCTGGCTGTGCTTTTGAAATAAGCTCACCCACTTCGTCGCGCTGCGTCAACTTGACCAGTGCCGTGTGCAATTCAAGCGACGTGACAGGTTTGTGCAAGTTGGTCACTTTGACGCCCAGCGTTCTGGCCAGTGCACTTAAATTCTGAACATCATGGTTCAAGCCAAAGTCGGACAAAACCAACCACGACATGTGTCGCCACTTGCCTTGCGATTGAGCCAACATGAATGCCGGTTCAATGAAGGCAAGCATGCTGTGATCAATGACCCACAAGGTTTGACGAGCGATACCCTGCCGAAGCCACTCATCCAGACAGCCTTGCAAAGCAGAAGGCGTCACAATTTCTTGGGGGGTAATTTGCTGCGCCACCAGCAGATTTCTGAGAATTTCACGTGCAAACGGATTGGAATCGACAAGCACCACATCAACGGCATGTGAGAGGGCCTCAAATCCAGGGCTGTTGGCTGATGTAGAGGGGGCATTCAGGGCTAGAACTGAATCCTTCACCACCTCAAATTCGGCTGTGAATGTAAAAACACTGCCGCCCCCCTCTCTGGCTTTGACTTTGATGTGACCGGCCATCAAATTGACCAAGTTTTTAGCAATCGAGAGGCCCAAGCCACTGCCGCCAAATTTCCGATTCACAGATGCATCGGCTTGGCTGAAGGGCGAGAAGATCATTTGAATTTTATCTTCGGGTATGCCAATTCCTGTGTCACTCACTTCGAATGAACATCTGACTTTTGCATCGGCTTGTGAGAGGTGTTGAACCCGCAGCTTGACCCAGCCGGTGTCGCTGAATTTGAGCGCATTGCCCAACAAATTTTGCAAGACTTGACCCAGACGCAAGGGATCGCCCATCACCTTCTGCGGCACCTCGGGTTCAATGACCAAATACAAATCAATGTTTTTTTGTTCTGCCTGGAACGCAAAGCCTTTCATGGCTTGCTGGCATGCTGTGTGCAGATCGAAAGCCGTTCGGTCCAAGATCAATCGATTGGCACCTAAACGGGTGAAATCCAAAATATCGTCAATGAGTCGAAGCAGACTTTTGGACGCAGTTCGCGACATTTCCAAATAGCCTTTTTGCTCAGGATTCAATGGCGTCCCCAGTGCCAACTCGGTCATCCCCACCATGCTATTGATGGGCGTTCTAATTTCATGGCTCATTTGCGCCAAGAATGAGGATTTGGCTTGGTTGGCAGCTTCAGCGGCGTTCAGCGCATGAGACATGGCCAAGCTGTCTTTTTCTCGGCGAACCCAAATGCCTGCAATTTGGCGCGTTAGCAAGTAGGTGGCCAAGAGCATGAAAACCGACAATGCAATGATGCCTTTGGAATCTAACCACCACTGAGCCTCTGCGCGATTTCGAGACATGGCCACAGCCACCGTGACTGGCAAATTGGCAGAAGTTCTAAAATGAACTTCTAAATTTTCAGTCTTGTTGAGTGCGTCGGTTTGAGTTTGAACATATCTGCCAAAGTCTTGGTTATTGGCCACCCTCTGCACAGCAGGCATGCTCTTGAAAATTTGATCATTGGGAAACCAACGCTCAGAACTACTGGCCAAAATACGTCCTGCATAGTCAAAGACATACACAGCATCGCAATTGGCATCGACCAATTGTGAAAAGCCATCGATCAAGTCGTTTGGATTGATCAAGGCCAACCATCGCACCGACTGACCATCGTACCTTTGCATTCGCATCGACAAAGGCAATGTGGCAATTTGGCGCAAACTGGTTTGCGCCATGTTGAAGTCAGCCAAGTTTCGAACTGGCTGCCAGCGCCCAGCAGCCAGATCATTGCCGACATCGCGATCAAGCCCAATCGACGACCAATTTACAGTTTGATCGACTACGCCTTGTTCAGAACTGGCAAGTACTTTGCCGTTTTCAGCAACCATGGACAAAGAGCGGATATAGCTTGATTTTTCTATCGCCCTTTGCAGCTTGTTTTGATCGCGAAAATCAGCTTCTGACCATTGATTGGCCACAGTGATCAAGGTGGTGGTGGTCTCTAAGGTACGGCTGACATGGTTGAACAAGATGCGAGCGAGTAACTCGCCACGGGCCTGTTCGCGTTCTAAGGTACTCGCTCTGTCTTGCCACAAATAGACAGAAGCCACCATCACAATGAACAATGCTACGGACGCGCCAAAGCGGTAGACGCCCGCAGCGGCCAATGAGCTTGGCGTGTTGGAATTGTTTTCGGGTCCCATGAACGACTTGGCTTGCGAAATGCTTTATTTCAAAACCACAATAGGGTCTAGATTGTGTTGTTTTGCAAATTGCAACAAGCGACCGTCTTTTTTGACACTGCTTAAAAATCCGTCGACTCGCAACAACAAACTGTTATCGCCTTTGGCAAAGGCATAGGCATATTCGGTGCTGGGCATGTAATTAGGCGCTGGTATGACGGCAGCCCAATCAGTGAGCTCAATCATCCGCAAACTGTAGGGGTAGTCTGTCATGAACGCATCGGCCCTGCCCGACAAAACCTCTTGCTCGCGTGTGCCAGGTGCTTGTACTCTGACCAATCTGGCTTTTTTCAAAGATTGTGACATGACGCCTTCCATCAGAGTGCCGGCTGCCACAGCAATGATTCTGCCGGGTTGGTCTAAGCTCTCCCACGATTGCAAACCCTCTCTGTTTTTTTGCGTCACTGCAAACAAGCCACTCTTTAAATAGGCTTGTGAAAACTGCAACCGATTTAAACGATCGGCGGTGATACCAATGGCATGCGTTGCCACATCACAGCGGTCTTGTTCTAAAGATTCAAACAGCTGCGAAAAATTGCTGTCGATGTAGCGCACCTTGACACCCAATTCCTTGGCCAGTTCTTGGGTTAAGGCAATGTCGATGCCGCTAAGCTCACGTGTTTTGGGATTGCGGTATGTGATGCTGTAATACTCGGGCCATATGCACGCACGCAGTTCTTTGCTTTGCAAGACCTTGTCCAAGCGATTGGACTGTGCTGCAGCATTGAAAGCGCCGAACAAAAGTCCTATACAAAGCATGACCTGCGTCAAGCCTTGAAAGCCTATCAAAGTGGCAGACGCCCAAAAGGCTCGATAAAGCGTGTTGTTCATGTAGAAGAATTCAATGGTTTGAGTATCAACTTTAAATTAAACACCAAAAAATTCTATCCATGTCGTTTATTCATTCTTTTGGATTAATTTGTGAGTTTACCGTTTCATGCGACAATCTGCCTGTTGCCGCCTCCAGTTGCCGCAACATCAGCACTTCTGCTGGGGTTTGACCCAGGCTCTCGCCTGTGGTTTCCATGCCCACCTGTGAATCCCATCGGTCTTTGACTGGCGGCTGTTACCCAACAGCCTGACAAACCGATGCCATGCGCCAATTTAGGCGCGCCATCATGAAATTTGAAGAATTGAATTTGGCTCCGGCCATTCTGCAAGCCGTGCAAGAGCAAGGCTACGACACCCCTACGCCCATCCAGGCCCAAGCGATTCCTATCGTTTTGGCAGGGCATGACCTGCTGGCCGGCGCCCAAACCGGCACAGGCAAAACTGCTGCGTTCACGCTGCCCATGCTGCACAAGCTCAGTTTGTCTGAAGCGGGTCGCAACAAGTTTGGCGGTAAAGCCATTCGCGCTTTGGTCCTGACGCCTACCCGCGAACTGGCCGCTCAAGTTGAAGAGTCTGTTAAAGATTACGGCAAATACCTAAGTCTCCAATCCACCGTGGTGTTTGGTGGTGTGGGCATGAAACCCCAAGTCGATCGCGTCAAGCGCGGCGTCGACGTGTTGGTGGCCACCCCAGGACGCTTGCTTGACTTACAAGGCCAAGGCCTGCTCGACTTGTCCAGCATTGAGATTTTGGTCTTGGACGAAGCCGACCGCATGCTCGACATGGGTTTTATCCACGACGTGAAAAAAGTATTGGCCTTGGTGCCCAAAGACAAACAAAGCTTGTTGTTCTCTGCTACGTTCAGCGATGAAATTCGCGACTTGGCTGCGACGCTCTTGAAGAACCCACAAAGCATTCAAGTCACACCCAGCAATACGACTGTGCAACGCATTTCCCAAGTGATCCACCCCGTGGGCCGCGGCAAGAAAAAAGAAGTTCTGGTGCACATCATTAACCAACACAATTGGAGCCAAGTGCTGGTGTTTACGCGCACCAAGTTTGGCGCCAACAATGTGGCCGATTACCTCACCAAGAATGGCATCAAGGCCATGGCCTTGCACGGCAACAAAAGCCAAACCGCTCGCACGCAAGCCTTGGCGGGCTTCAAGAGCGGCGACATTCGCGCCTTGGTGGCCACCGACATTGCAGCCCGCGGCATTGACATTGAAGACTTGCCCCATGTGGTCAATTACGAAATTCCCAACGTCTCTGAAGACTATGTGCACCGCATTGGCCGTACCGGCCGTGCAGGCGCCAGTGGCGAAGCCGTGAGTTTGGTGTGCTTGGACGAAGAAGGTTTCATGATGGAAATCGAACGCTTCACCAAGCAAGAAATTCCCGTCCAAATTTTGGAAGGTTTTGGCCCCGAAGCCGGCGAAAAAGCCGAACCCATTGCCATGGGCCGTCAAACATTGTGGGGCGGTGCAGGCCGTCCCCCAAGCCGTGACGTGATGCAAGCTGCGGCTAAAGCAGCGCGCTCCGACATGATGCAACGCATTCGTGAATCTAAAGGCCCTGCCGGTGAAGGTGGTGGCGGTGGCCGTGGGGGTCGCGCTGGTGGCCAAGGCGGTGGTGGTGGTCAGGCTCGCCCCGAAGGCGCAGCAGGACGCTCACGCAATGGTCCTCCCCCCTCACGTCGCGGCGGCCCCGCGCAAGGCCCACGCGGTGATCGTCAAGATCGTCCCGAGAGAAGTTTTGATGGCGCGCCTTCCGATCGTTTCAACGACCGCAATGACCGCAACAACGACCGACGCAATGACCGTGGCCCTCGTGGCGACGAATTGCCACGTCACATTGATCCGCTCATGACCAACCAATTTGCACGTCAAGGTGCACCCCGCCGCAACAGCGGTGGTGGCGGCGGTCAACCCGATCCAACACGCACCAGCATCGACAGGTGGGCGGGCGGTGGCCGTGGGGGTCCGCGCCGCCATGGGGGCGGTGGTGGCGGTGGTGGCGGCGGTGGATTTGGCGGCGGTGGCGGCCGTGGTGGTCGCTCTGGCGGCGGTGGCGGCGGCTATGGTGGCGGCGGTGGCCGTTCGTTCGGCCGTTGATCAACCGCGGCTCAACGCTTCATTAGCAATTAGCCCTTCGATGGTCGGCAATGGCCCGATCATCGAACTTCATCTCGGCGCTCCGCAATTCGCGGTGCTTGGTCACCCTGCCCCGCATTCTGGTGCGCCACATCTTGAATGAACTGGCCGTGAGTTCGGCCCGCATGATTTTGATCACGCCGGGTTCTGTCACGCCCGTTCTTTCGTAGATCGTTTCGAACGTGGTTCGATCTTCCCAAGCCATTTGAATGACCGCCGAAATGTCGCCGGGGCTCAAGGGTGTGGAAGATTCAAGCGATTTGGGCATGCTGCATTTAACTTAAGTTTGAATGTCGATCTAACTAGGGACATTATCTAGTTGACCGGCACTGGCTTGCAGGTTCAAGTCAAAATAGCCCCATGAAGACCACGTTCAAGGGCAACAAACAAAGCCTTCCCAGCAAGCCCTGCACCGTGTGCGGGCGCGACATGACCTGGCGCAAAGCTTGGGCCAAAAACTGGGATCAAGTGCTGTATTGCTCTGAGGCCTGCCGCAAAAACAAATCCAACAAAGCACAAGCATCTCAACAGCATGGCTAAATCTCTTCGCAATTTGGTCGTGGTCTTGGGCGATCAACTGAACCTCGATGCCAGCGCCTTGGCAGATTTTGATCCTGCGCAAGATGCCATTTGGATGGCGGAGGTGATGGAAGAATCGAAGCACGTCACCTCTTCCAAACAACGCAGCACCTTGTTCCTGAGTGCCATGCGCCATTTTGCAGAGACCCTCAAAGCTCAGTACTGGCCCCTTTATTACACGCGTTTAGACGATGCCCACAACGCGGGCACTTTGGCCGACGAATTAGACAAAGCCATCCAAGCCCTTCACCCGCAACAACTGGTGATGACCGCGCCTGGTGAATGGCGCGTGTTGCAAAGCTTGCGGAGCATTGCGAAGAAACACAATCTGCCTTTGGAAGTGCGCGACGACACCCACTTCTTCAGCACCGTGCGTGAATTTGCAGAACATGCCAAGGGTCGCAAGCAACTGCGTCAAGAATTTTTCTATCGAGAGCTTCGACAAAAAACAGGCATCTTGATGGATGGCAAAAAACCCATTGGTGACCAATGGAACTTTGACGAAGACAACCGCGGCAGTTTTGGTAAAGCAGGCCCAGGCATCTTGCCGCCCCCCACCCGATTTGAGCCCGATGCCATCACCTTAGAAGTGATGCAGTTGGTGAATGACAAGATGGTCAAGCACCCTGGCAACTTGCACAGCTTTGGTTGGCCCGTTACACGCAACCAAGCGCTTGAAGCGCTGGACAGTTTTATTCATCATCGCTTGCCTTCCTTTGGTTTGTACCAAGATGCCATGTGGGAAGGCGAAGTGTGGCTGTATCACTCGCACATTGCCAGCGCCCTCAATTTGAAACTGCTCAACCCCAGAGAAGTGGTCAGTGCCGCAGAGAAAGCCTATCAAGACGGTCATGTGCCCTTGCCTGCTGCAGAGGGTTTCATTAGGCAAATATTGGGATGGCGCGAATACGTGCGTGGCATCTACTGGACCCAAATGCCGGAATATTTAGAGCGCAACCAGATGCAGGCCAACGCCCCTCTGCCTGCGTTTTATTGGACCGGCAACACCGACATGGCTTGCCTGCGCGATGCCATCACCCAAACTCTGAACCATGGCTACGCGCATCACATTCAGCGCTTGATGGTGACGGGCTTGTATGCCTTGTTGTTGGGCGTTGACCCCAAGGAAGTGCATGCGTGGTACTTGGGCGTTTATGTCGATGCGGTGGAATGGGTAGAGTTACCCAACACCTTGGGCATGAGCCAATTTGCCGATGGTGGCGTGATGGCCAGCAAACCTTATGTGGCCAGTGGCAAGTACATCGACCGCATGAGCAACCACTGCAAAGGCTGCCGCTTCAACCCTGCTTTGACTACGGGCGACACAGCCTGCCCCTTCACCACGCTGTATTGGGATTACCTGAACAGACACGTTGATGTGTTGGCCAAAAACCCACGCATGCTGATGCAATTGAAGAATTTGAATCGCTTGTCACCGGAGGCACGTGAAGAAATTGCCAGCCAAGCCAACATGATTAAAAATTCTGCCTAGAGGAAATTCATGACACATTTTTACGAACCCCGACTGGGCCATCCTTTCAAGCACGATCCGTTCAACGCCATTGTGGGTCCGCGCCCCATTGGATGGATCTCATCACAAAGTGCAGACGGCGTTTTGAATTTGGCGCCTTACAGCTTTTTCAATGCCTTCAACTATGTGCCGCCGCTCATTGGCTTTTCTAGCATTGGCCGTAAAGACTCCTTGAACAACATCGAAGCCACCGGTGAGTTTGTTTGGAACTTGGTGACGCAGCCGCAAGTGGAGGCCATGAACCAAACTTGCAAGGCGGTGGCACCAGAGGTGAATGAGTTCGACATTGCCGGATTGACCACGGCCCCGTCCCGTTTGATCAAAGTGCCTCGTGTGGCACAAAGCCCTGTTAGCTTTGAATGCCGCTGCACGCAAATATTGCAGATGAAGAACCTGCAAGGTGAATCGATTGAAACGTGGATGGTGTTTGGCGAGGTGATCGGTATTCACATTGAAGAACGTTTGATCAGCGATGGCATTTACGACACCGCAAACGCACAGCACGTGGTTCGTGGTGGTGGCCCTGCCGATTACTTCAGCATTGGGCCTGAACAGTTGTTCAAAATTTACAGGCCCAGAGACTGAGGCGCTAGCGCATAGCGCTTGAGGATGTCCTCCCTGGCCACGGGGTCGATGTTGATCTTACGCATGTCACCTCGCACATGGGGCAAAGCCAACAAGCGTGGGTCCATCACCTTGAACCACAAAGGTGGCACATAGGCCAAGGGAAACATGCCCGAGTAACCGCTGGGCAGTTGAGGCAAGTCTTCAAAATTTCTGAGCGACTGGTAGCGCCTAGACGGATACGCATGGTGATCGGAATGACGCTGCAAATGAAAGGTTGCCAAATTGGAGATCACATGATTGGCGTTCCATGAATGGTGTGGCTTGGGCGTTTCGTATTTGCCACTGGGCAGCTTGTCGCGCAGCAAGCCATAGTGCTCCACATAATTGGCAGACGTCAATTGCCACCAAGCAATGATGTTGTGAACAGCCAAAAATGGCACCATCAACCAGCCAAAAGCCACCATCAACCCAACTTGCAAGACGGCTGCAATGGCATAAGACTGAAGCATGGTGTTGTGCCAGCTCCATGTCGACTTGCCCGCCTTTTGAAGTCGCGTTTTTTCAATGGCCCATGCTCTGGTCACACCGCCAGGCAATTCGCGTAGTGCAAATCGATAAATGCTCTCACCCATTCGTGCACTGGCGTGGTCTTCAGGTGTTGCCACCCATCGATGGTGGCCCTGGCCATGCTCTACCGTAAAGTGACCATAGACCGGCACCGCCAAAACAAGCCGCGCCAACCATTGCTCAATGGCCGTGTATTTGTGACCCAGCTCATGGCCAGTGTTCAAACCCAAACCTGAGCCAGCGCCTGCCACATAAGCCAATAAGAGCAGGGCTCCCCAAGACAAGGACTGTGTCCCAACCCACCATGCGCAGCCAATCAAAGCCACAAAATGAAGTGGCACGGTGGCCCAAGTGAGCCATCGGTAATAACGATCTTGCTCAAGCTGTGGCACCACGTCTTCAGGCGGGTTGTTGACATCTTCACCCACCAGCCAATCTAACAAAGGGATCAAGCCGTGACTGAGTAACAGGGGCACACCCAACATGATTTCATAGCTTGTCCAGGCATGCAGTGCAAGCCCTAAGAGAGGCAAGAGAGGATAAGACAAAGACAAAAGCCAGAACAGTCGCTTTTGGTCGCGGTAAACAACACGCTCACCCTGCGCATTCAAAGCAACATAACTTCTGGTCAAGTTGGTCTCCTCTGTTGGTGCCCAAGACCTTCTATTAATTTCAATCCTTCAAGAACAAGGTCCTCAAAGGCTCATCGCCTACTTGGCGACTCCAATGCCCGTGCACCGCTGGGTCAAAAGTCGCCCCCTCGGGCAAGGTATCTGCAGAATAAAAATGCTCGCCCGCAGAGAATACACGCGATGTGCCATCCTGCAAACCAATTTCCATTTGGCCCGACAAGATAAACACCCATTGTGGTTTGCCGGTCACGTGAAATTGACTTCTAAATCCCACAGGGCTGTAACGCAGTTGATAACCCTCTGCTGAAAAGATTTCAGTCAATTGGCTTTGCGGACTTCCCTGCGCCATGTCAATGGACTCTTCTTTGAATCTGGCTTTGCCATCGATGTCCGTGAATAAAACAACTTTGGTGAAATTTGTCATGATGCTTTGATCAATTTGGCGGGTCCCGAGAGGCTGGGTAATTTACGACGTGATGTTAAGACATGCTCCATGTCCTGGTGTGCGCCTTCAATCAACACGCGAATGGCTTTTTCGGCCTTGTCTGGATTTTTGGCAATCACGGCATCTAGCACGGCTTTGTGCAAGGGCAAGGCCGCCTTGGGAGCGTCTTTGCGGGTGGTTGAAATTTCAAAGCTGGTGCGCAGCAATGCGCCCAAGGCTTTGCTCATTTGCACCATCATGCGGTTGTGCGAAGCCACCAACATGCCCGTGTGAAAGTGCATGTCATGTGTCACATAATCACCGCCCTCTTCTATGGCCTTTTTCATGCCTGTGTAGGCAGCCGTCAGGCCTTGAATGTCGGCAGGTGTGGCACGCAATGCGGCCAAACGCACAGCAGCAGGTTCAACCACCTGACGCAGCTCCTGCAAATCTCTTAAAAATTCTGGCGTTAGCCCCGACTTGGCCTGCCATGCAATGACATCTGGGTCAAACCAATTCCATTGCTCTTCGGGCAATACGCGCGTTCCCACCTTGGGGCCAGTGAAAATCAGGCCTTTGGCAACCAAGGACTTGACTGACTCCCGAATGACTGTGCGACTGACACCTAGCTGCTCGCACAACATTGGCTCTGGCGGCAAACTGGTGCCCACCGGATAATGGCCCGCAACGATGGCCGCGCCTAAATAATCAACGGTATTGCCGTGGACGTTTTTGATCATGCAAAAGAGGCATCAGACCCGGCACTCTGGCACGGGCGTTAAAACAGGCTGACCTTCGGTAAATGCATCCAGATTGGCAAGTGCCAAAGCAGACATGGCTTTTCGCGTTTCTACGGTGCCGCTGGCAATGTGAGGCGTCAGCACCACGTTGTCTAATTTGCGAAGCTCGGCTGGCACATTGGGCTCATCGACAAACACATCCAAGCCAGCGCCTGCAATCATTTTCTTTTGCAATGCTTCAATAAGCGCGGCTTGATCTACGACAGAACCCCTCGCAACATTGACCAAGAAACCTTGCGGGCCGAGCGCTTTCAGAACGTCGGCATTGATGAGGTTTTTGGTACCTGCGCCACCGGGCGTGATGATGACCAAAAAATCAACTTCTGCAGCCAAAGCGGTGGGGGTGGCAACATAGCGATAGCTGACATCCGTGCGCGGATTGCGCGAGGTGTAGGCAATGTCCATGTCAAACGCTGCAGCGCGCTTGGCAATGGCTTGACCAATGCGGCCCATACCTACCATGCCAAGTTTGGCTCCAGTCAGTTTTCGGGTGAGCTGAAAGGGACCGTCTAACCAATCGGCATTGCGCGTGAATTTATCGGCGGCTGGAATTTTGCGGGCTACAGCCAACAACAAGCCCAAAGCCAAGTCGGCCACGTCATCGTTTAAAACATCGGGGGTGTGCGTCACCATGATGCCGCGTTTTTTGGCAGCCGCCACATCGATGCCGTCATAACCCACGCCACACACAGAAATCATCTGGAGAGCCGGGAAAAGCGCCATATAGCCTGCGTCAATTTTGGATTCGCCGCCACCGACCAAGGCTTTGACTCGCCCCAGAACTTGCGGGTCTCGAATGTGTTCGCGTTCGTGAACAACATACTTTTCTTGTAACCCCGTCATCAAAAAGGGTGGGATGCGTGATGTGACAACAACTTCAGCTCGGGCCAAGGTCATGATGAAAGACTCCAAATAAAGACACCCAAAGGGTGCCGGGATTGAGGGTTTGCACGAGTATTCAAAGCAACCCAAAAAATCTCAATTGCCTTATCATCATACGATAATATTTTTGCTTCTGTTCATTTCAATCTTTTCAACCAAGAAATCCTATGTCACAAAGTCCCAAGAAAAAACCCGAAGACCTGCGTAGCCAACAATGGTTTGGTCGTCAAGACCGCGACGGCTTTGCCTATCGCAGCTGGGTCAAAGGCAAAGGCGTACCGCACGATCAATTCGATGGCCGTCCGGTCATTGGCATTTGCAACACTTTCAGCGAACTCACGCCTTGCAACTCGCACTTCCGCACTTTGGCCGAGCAAGTGAAGATTGGTGTCTACGAAGCCGGCGGCTTCCCTCTTGAATTCCCGGTCATGTCTTTGGGCGAAACTTTGCTACGCCCCACCGCCATGCTGTATCGCAACTTGGCCTCCATGGACGTGGAAGAAAGCATTCGCGGCAATCCTGTTGACGGCGTGGTGCTCTTGATGGGCTGCGACAAAACCACCCCTTCACTGTTGATGGGTGCCTCCAGTGTCGATTTGCCTACCATCGGCGTTTCGGGCGGCCCCATGCTGAACGGCAAATGGCGCGGTCAAGAATTGGGATCGGGCACTGGCTTGTGGAGCATGAGCGAACAAGTGCGCGCAGGCACCCTCAAACTCCAAGACTTCTTTGAAGCCGAAAGCTGCATGCACCGCAGCCACGGCCACTGCATGACCATGGGCACCGCCAGCACCATGGCCAGCATGGTCGAAGCGCTGGGTGTGGGTTTGCCTGGCAACGCAGCGTATCCAGCGGTGGATGGTCGTCGCAATGTGCTCGCGCGTGAAGCAGGTCGACGCATTGTGCAAATGGTGAAAGACGACATCAAGCTGTCGCAAATTCTCACCCGCGAAGCATTTGAAAATGCGATTCGCACTTTGGCAGCGATCGGTGGCAGCACAAATGCCGTGATTCACCTGGTGGCCATTGCCGGTCGCTTGGGCGTGCCGTTGAGCATTGACGATTTCGATCGCTTGGCCAGCGAGTTGCCTTGCTTGGTCAACTTGCAACCGTCGGGCCAATATTTGATGGAAGACTTTTGTTACGCCGGCGGCTTGCCTGCGGTGATGAAAGAAATTGGCCACCTGCTGCACACCGACATCATCACCGCCAACGGCAAAACCGTGGGCGAAAACATTTCAAGCGCAGAGAACTACAACGCGGACGTCATCAAGCCATTCAAACAACCGTTCAAAGACAAAGCCGGCATTGCGGTGTTGCGTGGCAACTTGGCGCCGCGTGGTGCGGTCATCAAACCAAGCGCTGCCACACCCGAGTTGATGACACACACTGGACGTGCGGTGGTGTTTGAAGACAGCGATGACTTTCACAAACGCATTGACGACGAAAACCTCGATGTGGATGAAACCTGCATCTTGGTGCTGAAAAACTGCGGCCCCAAAGGCTACCCCGGCATGGCCGAAGTGGGCAACATGCCTTTGCCGCCCAAAGTGTTGCGCAAAGGCATTACCGACATGGTTCGCATCAGCGATGCCCGCATGAGCGGCACTGCTTACGGCACAGTGGTGCTGCACACCACCCCTGAAGCGGCCGATGGTGGCCCCTTGGCGGTGGTTCAAAATGGTGACGTGATTGAGTTGAATGTGCCCGAGCGTCGCATGCAGCTGCTCATCAGCGATGAAGAACTTAAAGCGCGTTTGGCCAAGTGGGTTCGCCCTGAGCCACCGCTCAAGTCAGGCTACTGGAAGCTGTATGTGGACACTGTGCTGCAAGCCGACGAAGGTTGCGACCTCGACTTCTTGGTGGGCAAGCGCGGCGCCTTTGTGCCCAAAGACAACCACTGATCAACGAAACTCTATTTTTAGAAAGCATTCATCATGAAAATTCTCGTTACCGGTGGCGCAGGTTTCTTAGGCGCACGCTTGGCCCGTGAGATTCTGAAAAAAGGCGAACTCAACGGCAAAAAAGTCACAGAGTTGCACATTGCCGATTTGTTTCCCGCCCCCGCCGATTTGTTGGCCGATCCTCGCGTCAAAGGCCATGCAGGCCCCATGCTAGAACAAGGCCCTTTGTTTGAAAGCGGCTTTGATGGCGTGTTCCATTTGGCGTCTGCCGTATCTGGCGAATGCGAGCAAGACTTTGATTTAGGCATGCGCTCCAACCTCGACAGCACCCGCTTGTTGCTAGAAGGTTTGCGTAAAGCGGGCAACGTGCCTCGCATGGTGTTTGCCAGCTCGGTGGCTGTGTTTGGTCCCGACCCCAGCAACCCCATGCCCGACATCGTGACCGACAGCACGCTGCCCTCACCCCAAACCTCATACGGCACTCACAAGCTGATGCTGGAATATTTGTTGGCTGACTTCACACGCAAGGGCTACATCGATGGCCGTGCAGCCCGCTTGATGACGGTCACCGTGCGTCCTGGCAGACCCAATGGCGCTGCATCTTCTTTCTTCAGCGGCATCATTCGTGAGCCCTTGGCAGGCATGCCCTCTGTTTGCCCAGTGGACGAAAACGTGTCGCACTCTGTGTCTTCGCCTAACAACACCATCAAGTGTTTAATCACCATCTTTGAAGCCAGCCGCGAAGCCATGCAAGGCCGTTTGGCTTTGAACTTGCCGGGCCTCAATGTGACCGTCAAAGAAATGTTGAAAGCCCTTGAAGATGTGGCTGGCCCTGAAGTTCGCAAGCACGTCACTTTTGTGCGCAATGAACAAATTGCCGGCATTGTGGCCAACTGGGCCAAAGGTGGCTCGGCAGAGCGCGCTGCAGCCTTGGGCCTCAAGCCCGACAACTCCTTCAAAGACATCATTCAACAATACATTGACGACTGCAAACTGCCCTACTACCCATCCCACGCTTTGGATGGTTTGAAGAAGTAAGCATGCAACGCAAGCTGGTCGCTGTCGATTGGGGCACCTCTTCTTTAAGAGGCGCACTCATCAACCGCGAAGGCGTGGTACTTGAGAAGCGCGCCTTTCCTCAAGGCATTTTGCAAGTGGCCCATGGTCAGTTTCAACATGTCTTTGAGCAGCGGTTTGGCGATTGGATGGGTGCCGGTACCTTGTGCCTCATCTCAGGCATGGCCGGCAGCCGACAAGGATGGCGTGAAGCCCCCTACTGCCCGTGCGCTAGCGGCTTTGATGATATTGCCCAACACCTGCAGTGGATTGAGAAAGACCGCATTGGCATTGTGCCGGGCTTGTCGACTTGGAATGACGACACACCCGATGTGATGCGCGGGGAAGAAATTCAAATCTTTGGCGCATTGGCAGCGCAGCAAATTCAAACTGCGCAGTTTGTATTGCCAGGTACGCACAGCAAGTGGGCCCAGGTTTTAGACGGCAAAATATCTGCCTTCAAAACTTTCATGACGGGCGAGTTTTACGCCTTGCTCAGCCAGCATTCCATTTTGGCCAAAACTTGTTTGCCCGATGCACCGCTCAAAAAAGAAGTGTTCATTGACGGCGTAATGCAAAGTCAAAAATCGGGGGGGCTGTTGCACCACGCGTTCTCTGCCAGAAGCTTGGCCTTGTTTGAAAAACTCAATCCTGCACAATCGAGCAGTTACATCTCGGGCTTGCTCATTGGGGAGGAAATCAAGTCGGTCAAAGCTGACCGATATGATGACAGCACGCCTTTGTTCATCTTGGGCAACGGCCAACTGACGCAACGCTATGGCTTTGCCATGGAAGCCTTGGGGCTCAGTGCCACAGCACTGCCCGATGAAGTCACGTGGTCAGGCCTTTGGGCCCTGGCGCATCATTTATTCCCCCAAGATTTCACTTAAGCTCAGCGCATGACACAACTGCTTTCTCAATTTCACGCGCACATGGACAGCCTGCCTTTGGTGGCTATTCTGCGCGGTTTGAAACCTGAAGAAGCTTTAGACGTGGGACAAGCCATTGTGAACGCGGGGTTTCATATTTTGGAAGTGCCGCTCAATTCGCCCGACCCTCTTCAAAGCATTCAAATCTTGGCAGCCGCATTTCCCCATGCCTTGGTGGGTGCAGGTACCGTGACCACGGCACAACAAGTTCGCGACATCAAAGCCGCAGGTGGGCAACTCATTATTTCGCCCCATCTCGATGACAACGTGGTGTGCGAAGCTGTCAACCTTGGATTAATTTCTTTGCCTGGCGTGGCCACGCCCTCTGAAGCCTTCAGAGCCATTGCGCTGGGCGCGCATGGCCTTAAATTATTTCCGGCCGAAATGATCAGCCCTGCGGTTGTCAAGTCCATGCGGGCTGTCTTGCCAAAGCAGATCCGGCTCATCCCTGTGGGTGGCATTGGCACGCACAACATGACCGATTACCGCAAGAGTGGCGCCTCGGGCTTTGGCATTGGTTCGGCGTTATTTGCGCCTGGCAAATCGGCACAGGCGGTGGGTGAATCGGCAGCGGCATTTGTGCAGGCTTGGAAGGTTGCGTAAACATCAAGTCTTCAGCGCCTGACATTGACACATAACACCTCGTCCCACTGGGTTTTTTCAATCAGACACAATCACCTTTATGAGACTACTTCACACCATGCTTCGCGTTGGCAACCTTCAACGCTCGATCGACTTCTACACCAACGTGATGGGCATGAAATTACTCAAAACGTCTGAGAATCCCGAGTACAAATACTCTTTGGCTTTTGTAGGCTATGGCGCCAACCCAGACCATGCAGAGCTAGAGCTCACCTACAACTGGGGCGTAGAGTCTTACGACATGGGAACCGCCTACGGTCACTTGGCCATAGCAGTACCCGATGCCTACGAAGCTTGCGACAAGATTCGCAATGCAGGTGGCAAGGTTACGCGTGAAGCGGGTCCGGTCAAAGGCGGCACCACGGTCATTGCCTTCATCACCGACCCCGACGGTTACAAGGTCGAGTTGATTCAGCGCAACTTCAGCTGACAGGCTTCTCTCGCCAACTGCTCGATGCGAGACCAATCACCTTTGGCCAACGCATCGGCAGGCACCAACCAAGAGCCCCCTACGCAAGCTACATTGGACAAGCTCAAGAACTCTGAAGCATTTTGTGGTGTGACGCCACCGGTAGGGCAAAAGCGCACGTCAAAGAAGGGGCCGCCCCAGGCTTTCAGCATGGCAGGACCACCCGCTTGCATGGCCGGGAAGAATTTCAATTCGGTGTAACCGTCTTCTTGCGCCATCATGATTTCGCTGCCTGTGGCCACGCCGGGCAACAAAGACAAACCTTGATCACGACACGCTTGGCCCACTGCCGAGGTGTAACCTGGACTGATCGCAAATTTGGCCCCTGCATTGGCGGCTGCTTTGGCATCCGCTGCACTGCGCACTGTACCAGCGCCTACCACGGCATCGGGCACTTCCTTGGCAATGGCTTCCATGCAGGACAGCGCCTGAGGGGTACGCAAGGTCACCTCCAACATGCGAATGCCACCGGCCACCAAGGCCCGCGCCATGGGCACGGCATGGGCCACGTCGTTCAAGACGATGACGGGAATGACGGGGGCGTCTTGCATGACCTGCAAGGCGGTGAAGGGTGGTTGGTTCATATTGTTCAAAGCCATGTGCAGGCGCCTTCTTCAGCTTTCAGCGCATGCTTGCGCAAATTGGTAAACAGCTCTCTTCCCATGCCGCGGCTGTTGGCCGCTTGCAGTTCTGGGGGCATGGTAGCGGGAATTCGGGCATTCCAAGTTTCAGGATCGACCAACACTTGCAGGGTACCGGCCACAGCATCCATGCGAATCATGTCGCCATCTAAAACGCGCGCCAAAGGCCCGCCAGAAGCGGCCTCTGGAGACACATGAATGGCGGCAGGTACTTTGCCTGAAGCACCACTCATGCGGCCATCCGTGACCAAAGCCACTTTAAAGCCCTGCCCTTGCAACACAGCCAAGGGCGGTGTGAGCTTGTGCAGCTCGGGCATGCCGTTGGCTTGTGGGCCTTGCCAGCGCACCACACACACGACATCTTTGTTCATGGTGCCAGCTTGGAAGGCATCCAACAATTCCTCTTGTGAACTGAACACCTGAGCAGGCGCCTCGATCACATGGCGCTCTTCAGGCACTGCCGACACCTTGATCACACTGCGTCCCAAGTTACCTTGGAGCAAACGCAAACCACCTGTGGCACTGAAAGGTGCAGTCGCTGGACGAACAACCGTTTCATCTTTGGAGGCACCGATGTCTTCCCAAGCCAACTGGCCATTCACACCTACTGGCTTTTGCGTAAAGTCGCGAAGGCCACCCTCACGAACGGTTCGCACATCAGCGTGCATGAAGCCCGCATCTAACAACTCACGAATGACATAGCCTGGGCCACCCGCTGCTTGGAATTGGTTCACATCGGCACTGCCATTGGGATACACGCGTGTGAGCAAAGGCACCACATCCGACAGCGCAGAAAAATCATCCCAATCAATGATCAAGCCTGCCGCGCGCGCCACGGCCACCCAGTGAATTAGATGATTGGTAGAGCCACCTGTGGCCAACAAAGCCACCATGGCATTGACGATGCAACGCTCATCAACCAGTCGACCAATGGGTGTGAAGTTTTTGGCTTTGACCAACTGCAAAACAGTACGCACAGATTCACGCGTCAGTTCTTGTCGAAGGCCATCACCCGGATTGACAAACGCCGTACCAGGCACATGCAGGCCCATGGCTTCCAGCAACATCTGGTTGCTGTTGGCAGTGCCATAAAACGTACAAGTGCCTTCGCCGTGATAGGCCGCAGATTCTGCTTTGAGCAGTTCTTCGCGGCCCACCAAACCTTGTGCTGCTTGTTCGCGCACCTTGGATTTTTCGTTGTTTGACAAACCGCTGCCCATGGGGCCAGCGGGCACAAACACCGTTGGTAAGTGACCAAATTGCAGCGCACCAATTAGCAAGCCAGGTACGATTTTGTCGCACACGCCTAGCATCAGTGCGGCATCAAACACGTCATGACTCAAAGACACAGCAGTAGACATTGCAATTACGTCACGGCTGAACAAACTGAGTTCCATGCCAGGTGTGCCTTGCGTCACACCATCGCACATGGCTGGCACACCACCAGCCACTTGAGCGGTTGCACCCCATTTGCGTGCTTCGTCTTTGACCAAATCGGGATAATGCTGCAAAGGCGCATGCGCGGACAACAAATCGTTGTAGGCCGTCACCACACCAATGTTGGGGCCACGCTCTGTGGCGCTTACCACCGGTATGGCAGCCAGGCCAGAAGCACGTGATTTGTCTGCTGGCGGCATGGCTGCAAAAGCATGCGCCACATTGGCGCAACCTAGACGGTCTGCGCCAGGCTTTCTGGCCGCTGCGTCATCGACTTGCTGGAGATAGGCCGAGCGTGTCGCTTGGCTGCGCAGTGCAATCCGGGCGGTCACTTTGGCAACGGTGGCATTCAGGGTCATAAGAGATATCTTTGAGATGTGATTCAGCTTGTAACTTTGTTACAAGGCGGATGGTAACTCGACAACCCCCTCTTTGGTGCACTCAGAGTTACAGACAGGTTACGAATTTTCTAGTTTCAATGTGTCGCGCACTCTGGTTTACCCTCAAAATAAGCCTATTGCAATCATTCAAATACTTTGAAATCTCTATCCCCTCCTATCGGCACAAGACCCGACCAAGCGATGTGCGAGCCCACAAAAGAGGCCTTTTTGTCTCAATGGCCTGCGGACCAAGATCTCTGGATCTTCGGCTATGCCTCTCTCATCTGGCGACCCGAGTTCGACGTACTCGAACAACACCTCACCAAAGTTCAAGGCTGGCATCGAGCCCTGAAAATGTGGAGTCGATTAAACCGTGGCTCGCCAGAATGTCCTGGTTTGGTATTTGCACTTCTCTCGGGCGGTAGTTGCCAAGGCATGGTGTTCAGAACGCCTGCCGCAGACGTCAAGCAAACCATCGAGAAATTGTGGTTCAGAGAAATGCCCAACAACGTTTACACCACACGTTGGTTGCAATGCCCAACCCCCAATGGCCCCGTCAATGCATTGGCCTTTACGTTACCGCGCAGCAGCCCAAGCTACACAGGCAACCTATCCCCTTCGCAATACAAGCACATCTTTCAGCATGCCAAAGGCCGCTACGGCACCACCTTAGACTACGCACAAGAAACACTGAACAGCTTGAAACATCAAGGCATTCACGACAAAGCCCTAGAGGCCTTGTTGAAACACGCCAAGGACTGACCATGAACATCGCCGATTTGCGCAAGAGTTACGAAAAAGCCGAACTGAATGAAGATGCGTCTGACGCCAACCCTCTCAAACAATTCGAACGTTGGCTGAATGAGGCCATCCACTCGGAAGTGCCCGAACCCAATGCCATGACAGTGGCCACAGTGGCCAGCAACTTGCGCCCCAGCACGCGTGTGGTGCTGATCAAGGGCTACGACGAACGCGGCATTGTTTGGTACACCAACTATGACAGCCGCAAAGGTCGTGAATTGGCAGGCAACCCATTTGCTGCCTTGCAGTTCCATTGGGTAGAGTTGGAGCGTGTGGTGCGCATCGAGGGCCGCATGGAAAAAGTCAGCGACGAAGAAAGCGACGCCTACTTTCACAGTCGACCACTCGACTCGCGCATTGGCGCATGGGCATCTCCGCAAAGCCAAGTCATCGATGGCCGTACCGTGTTGGTCACCAATGCCGCCAAGTACGCAGCGCAGTTTATGCTGAACCCGCCTCGCCCCCCACACTGGGGCGGCTACAGATTGGTGCCCGATGAGTGGCAATTTTGGCAAGGCCGCAAAAGCCGTCTGCACGATCGTCTTCGATATCGCTTGGATGAAGGTCAATGGCTGCGCGAACGCTTGGCACCTTGAGTTTTAAGCTGGCAACAAAGGCAACAAGGCCATCACCAAACTGATGCTGATCATGGCAAAAACGGTAGAGACCGCCACAGCTGCTGTCACCACATCTTCTTCTTTTTGGTAGCGCTGCGAAAACAAAAACACATTGGCGCCAATGGGCAAGGCAGCCGCCACAACCATTACGGCCAACGGCAGGCCGCGCATACCAAGGGCATAACCTGCTGCAGCCATTAATAATGGATGCACAAAAGTTTTGACCACAGATAATTTCAGAGCACCTTTGAAGTTATCGCCTATGGGAGTTTGCGACAAAGTAATGCCCACCAACACCAGTGCAACGGGGCCAAATGAGGCGCCTAACAATTGCAGTGGTTTGTCCACAATGGGATGCAAACCCAGACCCGTTTGCGCATAAATTAAACCGATCAAAATTGGCAATGGCACTGGGTGCAGAACAGCACTTTTAATGGCCAAGCCAATTGTTTTGAGCATGTGACGTGGTTCACCCGTTGCAGAAGCTTGTTCATGCGCCATCTGCAACTCCAGCACCAAAGTGGCCATGGTGAGCAGCACCAGCGCATGCAAAGAAATGAGGGTGAACAACAAGACCTGACCAGACTCACCATATGCCAAACCAATGAGGGGCACACCAATCATGAGGGTGTTGCTGAAGATACTGGCAAGCGCTAGAACTGAAGCGCGCGAGTCACGCCCATAGACCATGAGCATCACGAAGAACAAACCACCCGCCACCACAAAATATTGAAAAACCGGACGCATGTCCAACTTTTCAAGATGCACAGAACTCATGGTTCTGAACAGCAATGCTTGTGTGAGCACCAGGAAAACCAAGTTCGACAGGTCGCGAACGGCTTCTTGCCGAACCAATTTGGCACGGCCGGCTACAAAGCCTACCAAGATCAAAAAGACAACTGGCAGCAGGGATGATAAAACGGGGTGATCGAAATTCATAGATCACCGATTATCAACAACTCAATTGGTTTTGATCCACCCAGAAAAAGTTTTCTTGAACTTCCAAACTTTGGGCGCTGCGACGGCTAAGCAGTAACCTTGTGTTGGGTTGCGTTCAAAAAAATCTTGGTGATAGTCTTCTGCAGCGCTGTAGTTTTGCAAAGCCAACACCTCGGTCACGAGAGGCGATTCAAAAACGCCATCTGCTTCAATTTCAGCAATGATGGATTTTGCAGACTCAGCTTGCTCTTCGGTTGTGAAATAAATGCCGCTTCGGTATTGAGTACCGCGATCATTGCCTTGACGGTTCAGGGTGGTGGGGTCGTGAATGACGAAAAAGATTTCTAACAACACCCTGGTGCTAATCACATGCGGGTCGTAGACCAGCTTGATCACTTCGTTGTGGCCGGTTGTGCCTGAGCAGACTTGTTCGTAAGTAGGATTGAGCGCTTTGCCGTTGGAGTAGCCAGACTCAACATCCAAGACGCCCTTCACCTGCACAAACACCGCCTCAGTACACCAGAAACAGCCGCCGCCGAGCACCAAAGTTTGAGCATGAGATGGAAATTGCATTCGACTATTTTGACCCAGAATGGCACTGACAAAGAAAAGCCCCAGACGCACAGGGCACATGTCACCTGTCAGACAGGGTTCTTGATAGGACAAGCCCATAGAACATTTCGCATGGCGATAAAATGTCAGCATCTTTAATTTGGATGGATTTACATCATGAAGCCTAGCTTTCAATGGGACGACGCCTTTTTGCTGAACGAACAACTGAGCGAAGATGAACGAGCCATCGTTGATGCCGCTCACAACTTCTGCCAAGAGAAGTTACAAACACGCGTCTTGATGGCCGCACGTCATGAAAAATTCGATCGCGAAATCATGAACGAGTTTGGCAGCATGGGCTTCTTGGGCTCCACCATCGATGGTTACGGTTGCGCGGGTTTGAACTACGTCAGTTACGGCTTGGTGGCCCGCGAAGTAGAACGCGTTGACAGCGGCTACCGCAGCGCCATGAGCGTGCAAAGTTCTTTGGTGATGCACCCCATCAACGAATATGGCTCTGAAGCGCAGCGCCAAAAGTACTTGCCCAAATTGGCCACTGGCGAATGGGTGGGTTGCTTCGGTCTGACCGAACCCAACCACGGCTCCGATCCAGCCAGCATGCTCACACGCGCCAAGCCTGTCGATGGCGGCTTCATCATGAAGGGCGCCAAAATGTGGATTACCAACGCGCCCATCGCCGATGTGTTTGTGGTCTGGGCCAAGTTGGAAGGCGAAGGCGACGGCCAGTCTGCCATTCGTGGTTTCATTTTGGAAAAAGGCATGAAAGGCCTCACGGCCCCAAAAATTGAAGGCAAGATGAGCTTGCGCGCCAGCATCACTGGCGAAATTGTCATGGACGATGTGTTTGTGCCCGAAGAAAACATGTTGCCCAACGTGTCTGGTTTGAAAGGCCCCTTTGGTTGCTTAAACAAAGCCCGTTACGGCATTGCCTGGGGCGCTTTGGGTGCCGCAGAAGACTGCTGGCACCGTGCCCGCCAATACACCATGGACCGCGTTCAGTTTGGCCGCCCCTTGGCGCAAAACCAATTGATCCAAAAGAAATTGGCCGACATGCAAACCGAAATCACTTTGGGCTTGCAGGGCTGCTTGCGCGTGGGCCGTTTGATGGACGAAGGCAAATCAGTGCCCGAGATGATCAGCCTGATCAAGCGCAACAGCTGCGGTAAAGCCTTGGACGTGGCCCGCATGGCGCGCGACATGCACGGCGGCAATGGCATTCACGACGAATACCATGTCATTCGCCACATGATCAACTTGGAAACCGTCAACACCTACGAAGGCACACACGATGTTCACGCGCTCATTTTGGGTCGCGCTCAAACGGGTCTGCAAGCTTTCTATTGAGCTAACGCAAGCATTCACTCAAAAGACCGCTGATGCGGTCTTTTTTTTGCTTTGCCCCGTCGTGATGGCTTGACGCTCAAAGTCCCAGACCTTACATTACTAACCAACGAGTCATTAAACGTGTCTGAACTACTGCCCCCTCCCAAACGCGAACGTCGCAAACAACACCGGCCCGGTGAATTGCTTGAAGCCGCCTTGGACCTTTTTGTAGAAAAAGGTTTTGCGGCCACGCGTTCTGAAGAAGTTGCGGCCAAAGCCGGCGTCTCAAAAGGCACCTTGTTTTTGTACTTCCCCAGCAAAGAAGAGCTGTTCAAGGCAGTGGTGCGAGAAAACGTGGTCAAAACTGTCACAGAAGGCGCTTTAGAAGTGGCCAACTTCAAAGGCACTACGTCACAGCTTTTGCACTACTTGATGCTTGAATGGTGGCGACGTTATGGTGCCACCAAAGCATCAGGCATTACCAAACTGATCATCAGCGAAGGCAATCACTTCCCTGACTTGGCGGCGTTCTATCAAGAGGAAGTGATCGACCCTGCCATGCGATTGCTCAAAGACGTCTTAAAGCGTGGGCAACTCAGCGGTGAATTTAAAAACTTTGACATCGAAAGCACCGCCATGGTGGTCATCGCACCCATGCTGTTTTTCATCATGTCAAAACACACACACGCCATTTGCCTGGCGGGCAACCCCAACTTAACAGCGGAAAGCTTTATTGCACAACATGCCGACCTCATTGTGCGCGGCTTGTCGGTTGATCAAAAACTATGACCATTTTTACAAAACGCATGTTGGCTGTAGTGCTGTTGCTTGCACTTGCAGGTGTTGCCACAGCCTACTTCAAAGGACGGGGCGCTTCTCAAACGGCAGCCACATCCATGGCAAAAACCACTCTGGCAAACAGCATTGAATTGGCAGCGAGCGATGTGATCACTGCGCAAAAGCGCAACATGACGCAAGGCTTGTCCATCTCGGGCACCTTAAAAGCCACACGCAGTGCCATGGTCAAAGCTCGTGTTGCTGGCGAACTTGTGAGTTTGGAAGTTCGAGAAGGCGATGCTGTGCTTGCAGGTCAGGTGATTGCACGTGTCGATGCCACAGAGTATTTGGCAAGGCAAAGACAAGCACAACAACAAGCGGAAGCAGCTCGTGCACAGGTCGAAGTGGCACAACGTCAGTTTGACAACAACAATGCCTTGGTCAACCAAGGCTTCATTTCACGAACGGCTTTGGACACTTCTATCGCCAATTTAAACGGTGCCAAGGCCACATACCAAGCCGCAATGTCTGCATTAGACGTTGTCAGCAAGGCTGTAGAAGACTGTACGCTCAAGGCGCCTTTGGCTGGCTTAATCAGCCAACGCTTGGCACAACCTGGCGAGCGCGTCTCGCCGGAAGCGCGCATTGTCGAAATACTTGATTTGTCACAACTGGAATTGGAAGCACCTCTTACTTCGGCAGATGCAGTCAACGTCAAGGTGGGCCAAACGGCAAAGCTTTACATTGAAAACACCACCGAAGTGATCAACGCCAAGGTGCTGCGCATCAACCCCAGCACCCAAGTGGGCAGCCGAAGTGTTTTGGTTTATTTGGGCTTGAACAGCCACCCCATGCTGCGTCATGGCATTTTTGTTCAAGGCAATTTGGGCACTCAAACCATCCAAGCAGTGGTGGTGCCGCTAGAAAGCGTGCGTGCCGACAAAACAGAGCCCTATGTTCAGACTGTTCAAAATGGCAAAGTTGTGCATGTGCCTGTGGCCTTGGGTCTCAAAGGCGAAGTTGATGGCAAAGCCGTGATGGCTTTGAAAGAAATCAGTGAAGGCATGCAAGTGCTAGCGCCTAGCGCAGGCGCCGTTCGAGACGGAACCACAGTCATACAAGCGGCCCAAGCGACGAGCGCACAAGCTGTCACAAAACCCTGAAACCCTGTTTGTAAAAGTTTCATAACATGTGGTTCACACGGGTCAGTCTCAAAAATCCAGTCTTTGCGACCATGTTGATGCTCGCCTTTGTGGTGATGGGCTTGTTTGCATTTCAGCGTCTCAAAGTCGATCAGTTTCCCAACATTGACTTGCCCGTGGTGGTGGTCATCACCGAGTACCCCGGGGCTTCACCCGAAATTGTAGAAAGCGAAGTCAGCAAAAAAATTGAGGAAAGCGTGAACACAATTGCGGGCATCAGCGCCCTCACCTCACGCAGTTATGAAAATCAATCGGTGGTCATCATTGAGTTTCAACTCAACATGGATGGCCGCAAAGCAGCAGACGATGTTCGCGAAAAAGTGGCAGGCATGCGTGCCACGCTGCGCGATGAAGTCAAAGAGCCGCGCATCATACGTTTTGACCCTACCAGCAAAGCCATTTGGTCTTTGGCTGTGATTCCCGAAGTACAAAGCGGCGCGTCCGCTACAAGGCTGGTGGAGTTGACCAATTACACCGAGCAGATCTTGAAAAAACGGCTTGAGAATGTCCGTGGTGTAGGCGCAGTCAACATCATCGGCGGCAGTCGCAGAGAAATCAACATCTACCTAAAGCCCGATGCCATGGAGGCCTTGGGTGTAAGTGCCGAACAAATTGCCAGCGCAGTTCGAAACGAAAACCAAGACTTGCCCGTGGGTGCGCTGCGCTCTTTCACGCAAGAGCGCGTCATTCAAATTCAATCGCGCGTAAAGCGTCCCGAAGATTTTGGCAACATCATTGTGGCACGCAAAGGCAGCACGCCCATTCGCTTGTCACAAGTTGCGCAGATCAAAGACGGTTCACAAGAAATTGAAAATATGGCGCTCTACAACGGCGAGCGCACTTTACTACTCACCATCCAAAAAGCACAAGATGCCAACACCATTGAGGTGGTCAACGGCCTCGTGAATTCTTTGCAACAACTCCGTCAACAGGCGCCTGCCGGACTGCGTCTTGAGCCCGTCTCGGATGGCTCGCGTCAAATTAGAGTGGCGGTTGACAACGTGCGCAGGACCCTGATTGAGGGGGCTCTGCTCACGGTGCTCATTGTGTTTTTATTTTTGAATTCTTGGCGCTCGACGGTCATCACTGGCCTCACCTTGCCCATTTCACTCATCGGCACGTTTTGGTTCATGAGCATGTTTGGCTTCACCATCAACATGATCACCCTGATGGCGCTGTCCTTGTGCGTGGGCTTGCTCATTGACGATGCCATTGTGGTGCGCGAAAACATTGTGCGGCACGTGCAAATGGGCAAAAACACCTACGACGCAGCCCTCATCGGCACCCAAGAAATTGGCTTGGCCGTGCTGGCCACCACGCTGTCGATCGTGGCGGTGTTTTTGCCAATCGGCTTTATGGAGGGCATCATCGGAAAGTTCTTCCACGAGTTTGGCATCACCATCGTGGCGGCTGTTTTAATTTCGATGTTTGTCAGCTTCACACTAGACCCCATGCTGTCTAGCGTGTGGCATGACCCGAGCATCCACTCGGGTGATGCACCCAAAGGGCCACCCAGCTTGTACGACCGAAGCATTGGCCGCGTCACCCATTGGTTTGAAGTTCAAACCGATCGCATGGCAGATCGGTACCAAGACATGTTGGCATGGGCCTTGGTTCACAAGCGCAGTACCTTGGCCTTGGCGGGCGGGATTTTTGTGGCCAGCGTGTTGATGGTCCCCTTGTTGGGCACAGAGTTTGTGCCCAAAGGCGACTATTCAGAAACCACCTTGAACTTTCAAACACCTGTGGGCACATCCCTTGAAAGTACCGCGCTCAAAGCCAAACAAGTCGAAGCCATCGTACGTGAGTATCCCGAAGTTCAGTACACCCTCACGGGCATGAACACACCCAATGCCCAAGGCAAAAACAACGTCAGCATCTACATTCGTTTGATCGATCGCAAATTGCGAGAGCGCAGTGTAGAAGACATCGCCAAATTGCTGCGCCAAAGATTGACACAGGTCGCGGGCATTACAGTGACACACGTGGGCACCCTTGACTCTGTGGGTGGCAACAAGCAAATTGAATTCTCCCTACAAGGCCCAGACCAAAGAGAACTTGAAAGACTAACGCTCAAGCTCATGGATCAATTTCGGGCCATTCCCGGCTTGGTCGATTTGGACAGCAGCGTCAAAGCCAACAAGCCCTCCATCGCGATTCAGGTGATGCGCGAATCGGCTTCTGATCTGGGCTGGGGGGTCAACAATTTGTCAAACGGTTTGCGAACCTTGATTGCTGGACAAACTGTGGGCAATTGGCGCGCCCCCGATGACCAAACTTACGACGTCAATGTGCGCCTGGCGCCCGACTACCGCAACAGCCCACAAGACTTGGAACGCTTGCCCTTCAATGTTGCAAGTGCCGATGGGCAGCCGCGCATTGTCAGGCTGGGCCAAATTGCCAAGGTACAAGAGACCACGGGCTCAAGCCAAATTAACCGACGCGATTTGATGCGCGAGGTGTCTATCAACGCCAACGCATCGGTTCGCTCTGCCGGCGAAATATCGGCCGACATTCGCAAAATACTTGATTCAGTGGCCTGGCCTCCTGGCTACCGTTACCAATTTGGAGGCTCTACCAAGAGCATGAACGAATCGTTTCAGTACGCCACCACCGCCCTCATCATGGCCATCATTTTCATTTACATGATCTTGGCCAGCCAATTCAAGAGCTTTTTGCAGCCCTTGGCCTTGATGACCGCCTTGCCCCTAACCCTGATTGGCGTTGTCTTGGCACTCATGGCCTTCCGCTCTGCGCTGTCCATGTTCTCGGTCATTGGGGTGGTGATGCTGATGGGCTTGGTTACCAAAAACGCCATTCTCTTGGTTGATTTCGCCATCCGAGCCCGTGAGGGGGGTATGTCTGACACCGGGGTTCCAATTGCGGGTCTGGGTCGCACGGAGGCCCTGCTGATGGCCGCCAAAGTCAGGTTGCGCCCCATTTTGATGACTACTTTGGCCATGATTTTTGGCATGATGCCGCTTGCATTTGCCATCACAGAAGGCTCGGAGCAACGTGCCCCCATGGGTCAAGCCGTCATTGGCGGGGTGATCACCTCCTCCCTTCTCACCTTGGTGGTGGTGCCTGTGGTTTATTGCTACATGGACGATTTAAGTGAATTTTTAAAACGACTGTGGTCCGGCAAGCAAAAAACAATCTCTTAGCCCTTGCCAGAAGCTAAAATGTGTTTGGTTAGAATAAGATACCCCCTGGAGTAAAAAATGAACAACGACATTGCCCGTTTCAACATGATCGAACAACAAATTCGTCCTTGGGACGTTTTGGATGGTCAGGTCTTGTCGCTCTTGTCAGTGGTCAAGCGTGAAGACTTCGTGCCCATGGCGCACAAGGCCCTGGCTTTTGTCGACATGGAAGTTCCTTTGTCTTCTTCATCAAAAGATGGTCAAGTGATGTTGGCCCCCCGCGTCGAAGCGCGCTTTTTGCAAGACGCCGCCATTCAAGCCACTGACAAAGTTTTAGAAATCGGCACGGGCTCTGGTTACATGGCCGCTTTGGTTGCCAAACAAGCGGCCAGCGTGTTGAGCCTAGAAATTGATGCAGGCTTGGCGCAACAAGCTCGTACCAACCTGCAAGCGGCAGGCATTCCCAATGTCGAAGTTCGCCAAGCTGACGGCAGTCAAGGCGCCCCCGCCGATGGCCCCTTCGATGTGATTTTTTTAAGCGGCTCTGTGCCTGAAGTACCTCAAGCACTTCTCAATCAACTCAAAACAGGCGGCCGACTGTTGGCAGTGGTGGGCGAAGACCCCGTCATGCGCGCCAGCGTCATAACTCGCACGGGCGATCAACAATGGCAAACCTCCGAGCCATGGGACACCCTGGCGCCCCGTTTGCAAGGCTTTCCTGAGCACAATCGTTTTTCGTTCTAAATTAACTGAAGCAAACGCGCTCACCCAACCTCTACGCAATCACCATGCAGCAAATCAGCCCCAATCAATTCAATGAATGGCTCCAACAAGCCACAACGCAAGGTCAGCCATTGATTTTGGACGTCCGCGAGACATGGGAATGCCAATTGGCCAGCATTGCGCCCGAGGGCTGTGAAGTCATGATCATGCCCATGCAAACAATCCCAGCTCGCTTGTTTGAGTTGGACAAAAGCCGTCCTATTGCTTGCCTTTGCCACCATGGCGGACGTAGCATGCAAGTCGCGGCGTATTTGGAGCAACAAGGCTTTTCAAATATGACGAACATCAGTGGCGGTATCAACGCTTGGTCAAGCCAAGTGGATCCCAGCGTCCCTGTCTATTGATTTTTTGAGTTTCAAATTACTTCCAACCTTGGCTCATGCCTCGAAAGACTTCAATGAATTTGCGCTTTCTACCCATCACGTTGGCCATCTCTGCTGCTTTCGCTGGCTCTGTCCAAGCCCAAAGCTTGATGTCCTTGTTTGAAACTGCACGCAGCTACGATGCAACTTACAAGGCGGCACAGTCTCAATACACCGCCAACTTGGCCAAAGGTGAACAAGCCAAGGCATTGCTGATGCCCACCATCGGTTTGTCGGCCAATGTCAACAAAACAGAAGTCGAACAAGTTGCATCCAATCTCACGGCCAACGCCCAAAGCAAATCGGCAACACTGAGTGCTTCCCAGCCGCTTTACCGTCCTGCCAACTTTGCAAGCTACCAACAGGGTCAGCGCCAACTTGAATTGGCCAGTGTGCAATTGAAAGCAGCAGAGCAAGATTTGATGGTGCGTCTCAGCCAAGCTTATTTTGATGTTCTGATTTCGCGTGAAAGCCTCGATTTCGTCAAAGCGCAAAAGCTGGCAGTGTCAGAACAATTGGCTGCCGCCAAACGCAATTTCGAAGTTGGCACTTCTACCATCACCGACGCACGTGAAGCCCAAGCGCGCTACGACTTGGTCTTGGCACAAGAAATTGCAGCAGACAACGATTTGCGAATCAAACGTTTGGCACTTAACCAACTGGTGGGTTTGAACAACATTGAACCCAAATCGCTTTCTAGCAAAGCCAAACTGACTGGGCCTGAAGCGCAGAGCCTTGAGCAGTGGGTTAAACAATCCTCAGAGTCCAATCCCTCTGTTTTACAAAGCCGTACTGCACTCGACATTGCCAAGTTAGAAACCGCCAAAGCAGAAGCCGGCCACAAGCCAACATTGGACTTGGTTGCTGGCTACACACCCACACGTTACAAAGATGGCAAGGGCTTGAATGCATCCCAAGTTGACATCAACACCAACAGCGTAACTTTGTCTTTCAACATGCCTTTGTTTGCTGGTTTTGCCACACAAAATCGCATCAAAGAAACCGTCGCCTTAGAAGACAAAGCCCGCTCCGATTTGGAAGCGGCTGAACGTGCCGTGGCACAGGCCACGCGCTCAGCCTTCTTTGGTTTGCAGTCTGGCTTGGGTCAAGTCAATGCTTTGCAAGCGGCAGAGGCTTCAAGCCAAAGCGCCTTGGATGCCAATAAGTTGGGTTATCAAGTGGGTGTACGCATCAACATCGATGTACTCAACAGCCAAAGCCAGTTGTTCCAAACCAAACGTGATTTGGCCAAGGCACGTTATGACGTCTTGCTAGGCCAACTCAAATTGCGCCAAGCCACCGGCACTTTGACTGAAGCCGACTTGGCCGCCATCAACGCGTTGCTTAATCCTTAAGCCAATGTCGCACAGCATCTGCTGTGCGCTGAGTTGCACCGCCGTGCTCAGATGCAAAGCGCTTGGCATTTTCTGAATGAGTGTTGAGCAGCGGAGTGTCTTGAGCCAAGGCCACCGCGCTTTCTAAAGCCATTGCCATGTTTTCTGCTCGCATGGCTGCACCCGCAGCCAGTGCAGCTTGAGATGCCTCCGCAAAATTAAAGGTGTGCGGCCCCATCACAATAGGGCAAGCACACGCAGCTGCCTCAATCAAATTCTGCCCACCCAAGGGCTCAAAACTGCCCCCGAGCAAAGCCACATCTGACAAGCTGTAATACAAGGCCATTTCGCCTAAGCTGTCTCCCAACAAAATGACGGGCTTGTTGGTCGATGTCGACGTCGCTGTCAAGATGTCGGCTTGCGAGTGCCATGAAGAACGTCTAGACACCAAAAAGCCATGCGACTCAATGAGCTGCTCAACTTCTGTCACCCTTTGGGGATGACGCGGCACAACAAGCCATTGAACAGGGCTTGAGGGGTGTGTGTTTAAATAATTCCGCCACGCAGAAAGCCACAAAGCCTCTTCTCCCTCGCGCGAGCTGGCGAGCATGAGCACTGGTTTGGCCAGCTGCTCGCGCCAAGCTAGACCTAAAGTCACTTGCCCAGCATCGGGGGTGGCATCAAACTTCAAATTGCCTGTGATGGCCTCAATGCGCGCAGCCAATGACTGAAGCCTGTCTGCATCGTCTTTTGTTTGTGCCAACACAGCACGCAAGCCGGCATAGGCTGGCTTCATCAGTGATGGCCAACGCAATGCTTGCAGCATTGACTTCTGACTTAAGCGCGCATTGACCAAGACCAAAGGCACTTCGAACTTCTGCGCAAAGCGAACCCAATTGGGCCAAATTTCTGTTTCTAAAATCAAACCGACACGGGGCTGAAACGCCTCAAAGAATTTTGTCACGGCATCGGGCGAATCCCATGGCTGCCACACTTGAACATCGCCAGCTTGCAGCAGCTTTTGGCCTTCTTCTCGGCCAGTGGCCGTACCATGCGTTAAAAGCAATTTGATGCCCGGAAATTGATCACGCAAACCTTTGATCAAAATACCCGCTGTGCGCGTTTCACCCAAAGACACTGCATGCACCCATACCCACTGACCCTGTGAAGCATTTGTGTAGCGACCAAATCGCTCTTCTACAAATTGCCCATACATGGGTTCGGCCTTGGCCCTGCGCTGCAACTTGCGGCGCAGCAAAGGCTTGGCCCAATGCATCAGGGTGCTATAGAGCCAAAGTGACAAAGCAGTTTTCACAGAATCTTTGAACGGCAAACCCAAAACTTAATGCGCAGCGCTTTGCAAACTGGCATTGGGCTTGACGGTGCGCAGCAGGCTCAACATGGTTTGCTCAATGCGCTCCATCGCAGCTTGGGTATGGCCTTCAAAGCGCAAAACCAAAACAGGCGTGGTGTTGGATGCGCGAATGAGACCAAAGCCATCCGGCCAATCGACACGCAAACCGTCGATGCTAGAAATTTCGGCGGGGGCACTGAAGTGCTGTGAGGCCACACTGAGCAACTGTGCTGTCAGTTGATGGGGCTCACCTTCTTGACAAGCCACATTCAATTCGGGCGTGCTGAAGCTGGTGGGCAAGGCTTTGAGCACCGCATTGGCATCGGGGCTGCGACTGACAATTTCGAGTAAACGGCACCCTGCATAGGTGCCATCGTCAAAGCCATACCAACGCTCTTTGAAGAAGATGTGGCCGCTCATTTCGCCGCCCAAGGGGGCTTGACCGCCAGCGGCCTCAATTTCTTTCATCTTGGCCTTGATCAATGAGTGCCCTGTTTTGTACATCAGGGCTTGGCCACCTGCTGCACGAATGGCAGGCGCCAAGCGTTGCGAGCACTTCACATCAAACAAGATGGTGCCCTGCTGCACACGACTGAGCACGTCTTGTGCAAAAAGTTGCATTTGGCGATCGGGGTAAATGGTTTCGCCATCTTGTGTGACGATGCCCAAGCGATCGCCATCACCATCAAATGCCAAGCCGAGTTCGGCGCCCGTGCTTTGCAAAGCGGCAATGAGGTCTTTTAAGTTTTCGGGTTTGCTGGGGTCGGGGTGGTGATTGGGAAAATTGCCATCGACTTCGCTGAACAATTCAATCACTTCACAACCCAGTGCACGAAAAATGCCAGGGGCACTGGCACCGGCAATGCCGTTGCCAGAGTCGACCACGATTTTCATGGGGCGACTGAGTTGAATGCCGCTAACAATTCTTTGAATGTAGGCCGGCATGATGTCGTGGGCACGGACACTGCCCATACCAGCCAACACCCATGACTCGTCTTCAATCATTTGGCGCAAGGCTTGAATTTCATCGCCATAGATGGCGCGTCCACCCAAAACCATTTTGAAGCCATTGTCGTCTTTGGGGTTGTGACTGCCGGTGACTTGAATGCCACTGTCGCAAACGGTATGCGCTGCAAAATAAAGTTGGGGCGTGGTGGTAAGACCCACATCAATGACTTGAATGCCAACCGACACCAAGCCGCGCATCAGGGCGTTTGACAATGCAGGACCACTGAGACGGCCATCTCGGCCCACAGCCACCGTGCTACGCCCCTCATTTAAGGCCAAAGTACCAAAGGCACGGCCCAAGCCTTCTGCCAGGCTTTCATTCAAGGTTCGGGGAAAGGTTCCACGAATGTCGTAAGCCTTGAAAATAGATGCCGTCACTTGCATAAAGTAGACCTTAAAGGTAGCGCAAACAAGCGCTTATTGTAGGTGGATCCACCTGAAATCGGATAGGATTGAACGATGCAATTTAGCCCACAAACTTGCTTTAAACAGATTCAAAGCCCATGGGGTCAGCTGACGCTTTCGGCCAGCCCTGATGGCCTCAATGGCGCTTGGTTTGAAGGCCAAAAACATCATCCAGACACACAACTTTGGCAAGACCTTCCAAATCAAGCCACCTTGCTCAAAGCCGAAGCTTTGCTAAAGCAATACTGGCACTCGCAGTTAGCGCCTAAGCAATCGGCGCGCCATTGGCTCAAAGACATTCCCCTAGACCTGAGTGGCGGCACCGCTTTTCAACAAGCTGTGTGGCAAGCACTGCTCAGCATTCCTCACGGCGCCACTTGCAGTTATGGCGAATTGGCGGCCGCTATTGGAAAGCCCAATGCTGTTAGAGCGGTGGGTACGGCCATTGGTCGCAACCCCATCAGCATCTTGATTCCATGTCACAGGGTGCTGGGCGGACAAGGCCAACTGACAGGCTATGCCGGAGGGGTGTGGCGCAAGCAAGCTTTGCTGCAACTTGAAAACGCAAGTGGCCCCGCTACCTTGGCCTCTTCTAGCTGATGAATCAAACTTCAACTAACTCGCAAGATTGGCGAGTGGATTATTTGTTGCTGGCCGCCTTGTGGGGCTCCTCATTTTTGTTCATGCGCATGGGCGCCTCAGAATTTGGCCCACTGGCCACCGCATGGGGCCGCGTGTTTGTGGCCACATTGTTTTTGGGGCCCTTGATGGTATTCAAAGGTCATTGGAAAGTTTTCCTGCAAAACTGGAAACTGGTTCTTGGTTTGGGCGCATTCAACTCTGCCCTGCCCTTCGCACTTTTTGCCTATGCAATCTTGCACATTTCCACAGGACTGTCGGCTATTTTGAATGCGGCGGTGCCCTTGTTTGCGGCCGTGGTTGCATGGGCCTGGCTTGGCGATCGCTTGAATCGATGGCGCATTGCAGGCCTCTTCATTGGATTCATCGGCGTCGCCCTGTTGGCCAACAACCAAACAAGCCATCACAGCGCCGCCAATCCAGACAACAGCGCATGGGGCCAATATACGGCCATCGCTGCCTGTTTGTTGGCCACCCTTTGCTATGCCATTTCTGGCAGCTTCACCAAAAAGTACTTGCCCAATTTACCGCCTTTGGTCTCGGCTGCTGGTAGCCAACTAGGTGCCACACTGGCACTTACCTTGCCCGTGTTGTGGGCACTGCCAGAGGCCATGCCCAGTCCTAAAGCATGGCTAGCGCTGGTCATGCTGGGCGTGGCATGCACGGGCATTGCCTACATCCTTTACTTTCGAATCGTCAACCTTGCGGGCCCCGCCAAGGCGCTCACCGTGACCTTCCTCATTCCTGTCTTTGCCCTCATCTATGCTGTGACTTTTTTGAACGAGACCGTCACTTGGCGCATGATATTGTTAGGTGTGGTTGTTGTATTTGGAACAGCCTTGTCGAGTGGTATTTTTCCTAAATCAAAGTAAACAAGCCATGAACCGTCGAACATTCACCCGTCAGCTCACATTGAGCTTGGTTGCTAGCGCTTTGGCCTGCGCCAGCGCCCTTGCACAAAGCAACCCAAGTAGCGCACTGTCCACATCTCAAGCGCCCATCAAATTGATTGTGCCGTTCACCCCCGGCACAGGCATTGACCTGATTGCACGAACCGTTGGACCTCGACTGGCCCTGCGACTGGGCAAACCTGTGGTGGTAGAAAACAGGGTGGGCGCTTCAGGCAACATTGGCACAGAGGCTGTGGTGCGCGCTGCACCCGATGGCCAAACCTTGTTGGTCAGTGTCAACACCTTGGTCATGAACCGAAGCCTTTATGCTGGTCTTAGTTTTGATCCTGTTAAAGATCTGGCACCCGTCATTCTGACCAGCTGGGGCCAACTGTTGTTGGTCACCCATCCAAAGACCAACTTCAAAACAGCCGCCGATTTGGTGGCTGCAGCCAAAGCCAGTCCTGGCCGTTTTAATTACGCATCACCTGGTGTTGGTACGCCCCATCACCTGTCCATGGAGTTGTTCAAAAATACGGCCAGTGTTTTTTTAACGCACATTCCTTACCGAGGCACGGCACCCGCAGTATCCGATCTGTTGGGCGGTCAAGTCGATGCCATGTTCTTGCCCATCCATGTGGCTTTGCCGCAAATCAAAGCTGGCAAGCTGGTGGCCTTGGGCATAGGCAGCGATCAGCGTCATCCACTGCTCCCCAATGTACCCACCCTCACCGAAGCCAAAGCTGGCAAGGTCAACGTCGACATGTGGTACGGCATTTTTGCGCCTAAAAATACACCGCCCGAAATTGTCCAGGCCTTGAACAAAGAAATCAAATCCATCTTGACCAGCGAAGAGATTCAAAAGGCATTTCAACCCCAAGGCATGGACCCCACCAGCAGCACCCCTGAAGAGTTTGGCAAGTTGGTAGAGCGCGACGCCACGCGCTGGGCCGAGCTCATCAAAGTACAAAACATCAAAGGCGAATGAGCATGAACATCGCAATTGTGGGCGGTGGCATTGCCGGCTTGAGCTTCGCTTTGGGTTTGCACCAAAGAGGCATTGACTGTGATGTTTTCGAGAGCGTGCCTGAGGTCAAAGAAATTGGCGTGGGCATTACGCTGCTGCCGCATGGCATGCGAGAGCTTGCCGCCCTTGGCGTTCAAGAAGCTCTAGAGGCGGCAGGCATTGAAAATCTGGAGAGCGTTTTCTACACGCAGCATGGCCAGTATGTTTACAAAGAAGCACGTGGTCGCCATGCAGGTTACACCCTGCCAGAAATTGGCATTCACCGCGGCAAGCTGCACAGAATTTTGTTTGATGCGGCGGTCAGCCGGTTAGGTGCTCACAAAGTACACACAGGCATGCGGTGCGCAGGATTCACACAAGACCAACAGGGTGTGCAGCTTGAATTTCTCAACACGCACTCGCAAAGCAAAGAGATGCACACAGCACAAATTGCTGTGGCATGTGACGGCGTAAATTCGGTCATACGCAAACAAATGCACCCACAAGATCAGCTGTGCTTTGCGGGCATCAACACGTGGCGCGGCGTTACGGTTCACCCGCCCATCCTCACGGGCAAAAGTTATTTGCGAATTGGCACGGTTGAAGTTGGCAAGATGGTAATTTACCCCATCATTGACAATGTCGACGGCAAGGGCAACCAACTCATCAATTGGGTGGCAGAGTTGCAAAAGCCCAATGCGGTGATGAACGACTGGAACCGCCCTGGCGATCCAGCCCTGTGTGCCGACATCTACAAAGATTGGACATTTGATTTCTTGAATGTGCCCGAATTGATTCTGAAATCCGAAAAAGTTTTTGAATACCCCATGGTAGACAAAGATGCGCTGCCATTTTGGACGCAAGGCCGTGTCACTTTGATGGGCGATGCAGCGCACCCCATGTACCCGCGCGGCTCTAATGGTTCAGCACAGGCATTGATAGACGCACGAACTTTGGCCGAGCAATTGAGCCAACACACAGACCCGCAGGAGGCTCTCAAGGCTTATGAAAGTTTGCGTTTGGCGCCTACGGCCAAAGTAGTTGAGACCAATCGCAATGTACCGCCTGACTTCATCATCATGAAGGCACATGAGCTGAGCGGCGGCAAACCTTTCAGGCACATTGACGACCTCATCAGCCAAGACGAGTTGCGTCAAATTTCGGACAACTACAAAACAGTTGCGGGCTTTGCCTTGACAAAATGAAGCGGGGCTTCTTGCCCCCTGGCGGGCATGTGAAGTTCTGTCGACTTCAATGCCCTTGCGCGCAATTGGCCACAGCCACCTTCCACGTCTTGACCCGCTGAATTTCTAAGCTTGGTCAAGATGCCACGTTTGTGCAAGGTTCGTGCAATTTCTGCAGCGCGTTCCCACGAGGGCCGATTAAAAGGCAAATCGTCTATGGCGTTGTAGGGAATCATGTTCATCAAGGCGTATTTGCCTTTGAGCAAACGCACAATGCCCTCCAACTCTTCCTCAGAGTCGTTCACGCCGTCTAGCAAGGTCCACTGGTATTGAATGGGATAGCCCGTTTGTCGGGCATAAACTTCGGCAGCATCCACCAATTCTTCAGGCGACATTTTGGGTGCGCGCGGCAACAGCTGTGCGCGTAGATCGGCGCGCGTGGTGTGCAGAGAAACGGCCAAGGCAGGCTTCACCAAACCAGTCGGCAAACGTTCAAAGGCGCGCGGATCGCCCACTGTGGAGAACACCAAAGACTTGTGCCCAATGTTGCCCACGGTGCCCAGAACGTCGATGGCTTCCATCACGTTGTCCAAGTTGTGCGCAGGTTCGCCCATACCCATGAAGACCACTTTTTTAACCGGCCGATGCAGCCGGGCAAAGGCGACTTGCGCCACAATTTCTGCGCTGCCTACTTGGCGAATCAAACCATCGCGGCCCGTCATGCAAAACACACAGCCAACAGCGCAGCCTACTTGAGAAGACACACACAGACCATCGCGTGGCAAGCCCACGGTCTCGACTGTTTGACCATCTTGCAATGCCAGCAACCATCGCACAGAGCCATCTTCTGCGGGGTGTTCTGACTGGAGTTTTAACAAGCCGCCCAAATCTGCGCTCAGTTGCGTCAGATCATTGCGAAGCGCTGTTGGCATGAAGCTTTCTAAAGGTCGACTGCCGCTGTCCTGCGGCTTGGCCTGTGCCCACAAGCGCAATATGCGCTGTTCATGTGCGGGCCTGGCTCCCAAGCGCCGAAGGCGATCGCGGATTTCTTGAATGTGCGAGACGGTCATGTTAGATAAAGGATTCAGGCCCTGTTCGCCACCCACAGGCTCAATGCGCCAGCATGTTCAGTAGTTGCAGTGGTGCATCAATCTGTGCGTGCGCTTGCCAGCTGCGAACATCGGCTTTGCTTCCTAAATAACCATACGTTGCAGCAACAGTACCCATGGCGGCCGCATGGCCTGCGACGATGTCACGTTCGTCATCGCCCACGTAAACGCATCGAGTGGGATCAATGTTCAGGCGCTTGGCCGCTTCTAGCAAGGGCGCTGGATGTGGCTTGGCATGAGGCGTGGTGTCGCCGCTGATGACCACTGCTGCTGTTGAAAACAGCGCCATGCCTTGCGTCAATGGCTCTGTAAAACGTTTGGATTTGTTGGTCACCACACCCCAAGGCACTTGCATGGCCACCAAGGCTTCAATCATTGCAGCCACACCTTCAAAAGCAAAGGTGCGCTGAGTCATGCACGCTTCGTAGTTTTGAAAAAACTCTTCTTTCATGGCCTCGTAATCTGGGTGCTCGGGCGTGTAGCCAAATGCCAAGCCAATCATGCCGCGCGCACCTGCGCCGGCCATGGGCCTGTAGTGCGACAAGGGCAATGAGGTCATGCCACGATCGAGGCGCATTTTGTCGGCCGCAGCACCCAAATCTGGCGCACTGTCAATCAATGTGCCGTCTAAATCAAAGAGGACCGCTTGGACATTTTCGAACTTCATGATGGCTTTTTTCTCACGCTGTTTTGTCGAATGGCTTTTGTGTTGCCATCAAATAGTTCACGTCGGTGTCCGAACCCAAAGAATAGTGCTTCGTGAAGGGGTTGTAACCCATGCCTTTCATGTGCAAAACATCCAAGCCGTGTGCGCGAGCCCAGTCAGACAACTCGCTGGGTTTGATCATGCGCGCATATTCATGGGTGCCCTTGGGCAACAGGTTGAGCACATATTCTGCGCCGACAATGGCAAACAGAAAAGACTTAGGATTGCGATTGAGTGTGGAGAAAATCACCCAACCACCAGGCTTGACCAACTTGGCACAAGCTTGAACCACAGAGGCAGGATCTGGCACGTGCTCTAGCATTTCCATGCACGTGACCACATCAAATTGTCCTGCTTGCTCTGCGGCCAAATCTTCGGCACTGATTTCTCTGTACTGAACACCCTGAGTGCCCGCCTCGAGGGCATGCAACTGAGCCACTTTCAGCGACTTGACGGCCAAGTCAACGCCCAAGACCTCTGCACCTTGGCGCGCCATGGCATCTGACAAAATGCCGCCGCCACAGCCAATGTCGACCACCTTTTTGCCTTGCAGGGGCACCAGGGTTTGAATCCAGTTCAACCGCAAAGGATTGATTTGATGCAAGGGCCGAAATTCACTCTCTGTGTCCCACCAACGATGGGCCAGTTCGGAGAATTTAGCCAACTCAGCAGGATCAACGTTGGCGCTAGAAAAAGTGGAAGAAGTCTTTGTGGTCATAGGGTGCATTGTCGCCCAAAGTAAAAAAGCCTCCCGAGGGAGGCTTTTTAAAATCAAGCCGAAACTTGATTGAATTTCATCAAATGAATGATTACTTGTTGGGGCGTGTACCCACAACTTCGATTTCAACGCGGCGGTTTTTAGAACGGCCAGCGCCAGTTTTGTTGTCAGCAACGGGTTGCTTCTCGCCTTTACCTTCTGTGTAAACGCGGTTTTTCTCGATGCCTTTAGACACCAAGTAAGCCTTCACAGCTTCAGCGCGACGCACAGACAATTTTTGGTTGTAAGCGTCAGTACCGATAGAGTCTGTGTGACCCACAGCGATGATCACTTCCAGGTTGATGCCTTTGATTTTGGCAACCAAGTCGTCCAACTTAGCCTTACCAGCTGGCTTGACCACAGACTTGTCGAAATCAAAGAATGCGTCAGCAGCGTATGTCACTTTGGAAGCGGCAGCCACGGGTGCAGCAGCTTTTGGAGCGGCAGCAACAGCACCATCACAGCCAGGAGCTGCAGTTGCAGGTGTCCAGTTGGCATCGCGCCAGCACAAACCGGTAGAGTTCTTCCAGACGTCGCCGGAAGCGTTACGCCAGTTGTCAACGTTTTGAGCCACAGCAGCAGTTGCCAAAGCAGCGGTAGCAACAAAAGCTGCCAAGTTCTTCAAGTTTTTCATGATTCACCTCTGAGGGATTTATAAGCCGCAGACCACTCTGCGAATTCAGGCATCCATGGTGTCTTCACCGATGACGCTTCTAATAATTGTGCCATAAGCACCACCACCTCCCCGCCAAATTCAAAACCGCCACTTAACGAAGGCGGGGGCTGTTGCATCGCTGCCACAAAAGATCGGCTGAGATATAAGCCTAAAATGGTCGATTTCCTGCTTTACGGCCTCTTTCATGACCCAGTTCGCCAAAGAAACCCTGCCCATCAGCCTAGAAGAGGAGATGCGTCGCAGCTACCTAGATTACGCCATGAGCGTGATTGTGGGCCGCGCCCTCCCCGATGCGCGTGACGGCTTAAAGCCTGTGCACCGCCGCGTCTTGTTTGCGATGCATGAGCTCAACAACGACTGGAACCGTCCTTATAAAAAGTCAGCCCGTATCGTGGGTGACGTGATTGGTAAATACCACCCGCACGGCGACAGCGCGGTGTACGACACCATCGTGCGTATGGCGCAAGACTTCTCGCTGCGCCACATGTTGGTGGACGGTCAAGGCAACTTCGGCTCGGTCGACGGCGACAACGCTGCGGCCATGCGTTACACGGAAATCCGCTTGTCCAAGATCGCTCACGAAATGTTGAGCGACATCGACAAAGAAACCGTCGACTT
>CAZJAL010000018.1:1051-53068 GCA_964544175.1 uncultured Limnohabitans sp. | reverse complement strand
TTCAAAGAACAAAGGCAGGTAGTACTCAATGCCCGCAGTGGCCACGCCATTGCCCATGTCTTTGTAAATACGGCTCTTGGTGGGATCGCCCTCTAACAATTCACGCCAGCGGCCTCTGAACTTGCTGCGCGCCGCTTCGTCCATTGGGAATTCGCGGCCGGGCAGCAAGCGCACTTCGGGCACGGGGTACAAACTGCGCTGCGTGTCGGGGTCGAAAGTGCGGATGGAGTCAATTTCGTTGTCAAACAAATCGACGCGGTAGGGCACTTGTGAGCCCATTGGGAACAAATCAATCAGGCCACCGCGCACCGCATACTCGCCAGGGCTGACCACTTGGCTGACGTGGCTGTAACCGGCCAACGTCAGCTGCGCCTTGAGCTTGGCCTCGTCTAGTTTTTGTTTGGTCTTGAACTGAAAGGTGTAACCCGCCAAAAAAGCAGGCGGCGCCAAGCGGTACAAAGCCGTGGTGGCGGGAATGAACACCAGGTCGGCGCCTTCGGCTTTGTCGCGTTGGCTGATGCGCCACAAAGTGGCCAAGCGCTCGCTGATCAGGTCTTGATGGGGAGAAAACGTGTCGTATGGCAGCGTCTCCCAGTCTGGAAAAATGGCGCAGCGCAGACTGGGTGCAAAGAAGGCCACTTCGTCCATCAAGCGCTGGGTGTCAGCGGCATCTGACGTCACCACGGCGGTTAGCCTGCCTTGCGCTTTTTCTCGCTCGGCCAATTGGGCCAATAGCACAGCGTCTGCCGATCCCATGGGACGGGGCAGGGTGAAGCGTTTTCCTAGGCTAAGCGCGGGTAATTGCATTAAGTGCGATAGTATAGTTGGCGTATAGGCCCTCTCTGTCCAAGCACCGTGAATCCACTAACGCCCGCAAGTCTTCAATACGACATCGATGTTGCACACGATGCACCCGCTTCGCGCTGTTTTGCGTTGGTGCCTTGCGCTGGTTCGGGTTCGCGTGCAGGCACACCCCAGCCAAAGCAATACGAATTGATTGCAGGCAAAAGCATGGTCATGCACACCTTGGCGGCCTTGGGTTCTGTCGAGCGTTTGCAGCAAGTGGTGGTGGTGGTGTCGCCAGACGATGCGCACCCCTGGCCCCAAGCACCAGAATGGCCCGGCCATTTTCAGCGCATGGCTTGTGGTGGCGCGACGCGGGCCCATTCTGTTTTCAATGGCTTGTCTGCTTTGCTCAAAGAAGGCCAGCACAACCCAGAAGGCGTGCAGGCCCACGATTGGATTTTGGTGCACGATGCCGCGCGTTGCCTCATTACCCACGTAGAAATTAACCGCCTCATTGACGCATGCCAAGACGATGAGGTGGGTGGCTTGTTGGCTTTGCCTTTGCCCGACACCTTGAAGTCTGCAAGCAATGGCCGCGTTAGCCAAACCTTGCCTCGCCAAGACAAATGGTTGGCGCAAACACCGCAGATGTTCAGGGCGGGGGCCTTGCATGCAGCACTGCAAGCCAAGGTATCAGAGAATTTTGAGGGCATTACCGACGAGGCCAGTGCCATGGAGATGGCGGGTTTTGCGCCTAAATTGGTGGTGGGCAGTCCGTACAATTTCAAAGTCACTTATCCACCCGATTTCGCTTTTGCGGAAGATTTGCTGGGGAGCAGAACATGAACATTCGAGTTGGTGAAGGTTGGGACACACATGCCTTGGTAGAAGGCCGCCCCCTCATGTTGGGCGGCGTGCAAATACCTTTCGAAAAAGGTTTGTTAGGACACTCCGATGCCGATGTGTTGTTGCACGCCATTACCGATGCACTCTTAGGTGCCGCTGGATTGGGAGACATCGGTCAGCACTTTCCAGATACTGATGCCACTTACAAAGGTGCCAACTCGGTGGTGCTTTTGAAAAAAGCGTACGACCATGTGAAGCAGTTGGGCTGGCAATTGGGCAATGTCGATTGCACCATCGTGGCTCAAGCGCCCAAGTTGTCGCCACACCGTTCTGACATTCGCTCTTCCATTGCAAAAGCTTTAGGGGTGACCGAATCTCAAGTCAATGTCAAAGCCAAAACAGCAGAAAAAATGGGACCCGTGGGCGAGGGCCTCAGCATGGAAGCCAGGGCTGTGGTGTTGATTCACAAGCCCTAAACAAAAATGCCACCGTGAAGGTGGCATTTAAATTGGGCAGAACTGCTTATTGCGCAGCCCAACCACCGTCCATGTTCCAAGCCACACCGCGAATGTTGTTGCCTGCAGCCGAGCAGAAAAACACAGCCAACTCGCCCAATTCTTCGGGGGTGGTGAATTGTTTAGAAGGCTCTTTTTCGCCCAACAACAATTCTGTGGCCGCTTGGTTGCTGAGGCCCAAAGCCTCAGCTTTGGCATCCACTTGTTTTTGAACCAGGGGCGTAAGCACCCAGCCCGGGCAGATGGCATTGCAAGTGACGCCAGAGGTGGCGTTTTCTAGGGCAGTGACTTTGGTCAAACCCACAATGCCGTGCTTGGCGGCCACATAGGCCGATTTTTCGGCCGAGCCCACCAAGCCATGGACCGAGGCCACGTTGATGATGCGGCCCCAGTTGGCCTTTTGCATGGCTGGCAACACAGCGCGTGTAGCGTGAAAGGCACTCGACAAGTTGATGGCGATCACGGCATCCCAACGCTCAACTGGAAAGTTTTCTATGCGCGATACGTGCTGAATGCCAGCGTTGTTGACCAAAATGTCTACGCGGCCAAACTTTTCTTCGGCAAACTTCACCATGGCTTCAATTTCGGCGGGCTTGGTCATGTCGGCGCCGTGGTAGGCCACTTTGGCGCCCAAGGCCGCCACTTCTGCCTCGGGGCCGGCATGGTCACCAAAGCCGTTTAAAACGATGTTGGCACCTTGTTTGGCCAAGGCTTTGGCAATGCCCAAGCCAATGCCACTGGTAGAGCCTGTCACGAGTGCGGTCTTGCCTTTCAGCATGCTGATCTCCGAATGATTTACGATGTGGAAAAGTTGATTATGGCGCGACTCGGCCACGTGGGCCTGACTTTGCGCTTGAATGAAGTGAAATTGCATGTCTGAACCTGTCCTTGAATACGTCAATTGCCCTCATCCAGAGGGCTCACACCGCATGGCCTATGCCTCTTGGGGGCCTGCCAATGCCGCGCATGTGGTGTTTTGCGTGCATGGCTTAACCAGGCAAGGGCGTGACTTTGACATCTTGGCGCAGGCCTTGGTGGCCGCTGCCGAAGCAGCGCAATTGCCCCCCATCCGTGTTATTTGCCCCGATGTGGTGGGGCGCGGCCGCAGCGATTGGTTGTCAGACCCTATGGGCTATCAATTTCCGCAATATGCCAGCGACATGGCGGTGCTCATTCAGAGCTTGAACAGCCAGCATCCTATTGAGCGCTTGGATTGGGTGGGCACCAGCATGGGCGGCGTCATTGGCATGCTGTTGGCCTCAAAAGAAATGCCTGTGCCCATTCGCAACTTGGTGCTCAACGACATTGGGCCACCCGTGTCTTGGAAGTCCATTCAATTTATGCAAACTTATGTGGGCGAGGTAGGGCGCTTTGCTTCTGTGCAAGATGCCGCCAATGCCATGTGGGAAGTTTCAAAGTCGTTTGGCCCCCATACAACCACCGAGTGGCTGGCCTTGTCGCAACACATGGTGAAGCGCTTGGACGATGGCGCCTATTGTTTGCACTACGACCCCCAATTGCGCGTGCCCATCAGAGCCGTTACGGAAGATGCCGCCAAAGCCGGGGAGGCCACCTTGTGGCAAATTTACGATGCTGTGCGTTGCAAGACTTTGTTAATTCATGGTGCTCAATCTGAGCTCTTAAGCGTGGATGCTGTCAAAGCCATGACCCAGCGCGGGCCGCGCGTGCAAGTGGCCACCGTAGAGGGTGTAGGCCATGCGCCCACTCTCACACATCAAGATCAAATTGACATCGTGTTGTCATTTTTGGAATTGCGTGCATGAGTTTGGAGGTCGAAGACATTCTGGTTCGGGCAAGAACATTTGCCGAACCTTTTTTGTCCGGTGAGTTGCTAGACACCGGCGAGAACATGCTCGCCCATGCCGATGCCGTGGTTGCCATTTTGGACACCATGAACAGTGGCAACGATGTCAAAGCGGCCAGCTATTTGGTCTACACCTGCCCGCACCTAAGCCGCCCGCACGAGGTTATTGCTAAAACTTTTGGCGATGAGTTTGCTTCGTTGGCTGTGGAAACTACCAAGTTGGTAGAAGTGCAGCGCTTGTCGCGTACCGCCACTTCGGCTGCGCAGCTGCAAGACGATCCACGTGCACAAACTGAAAACGTGCGCAAAATGTTGCTGGCCTTTAGCAAAGATTTGCGCGTCATCATGTTGCGCTTGGCCTCGCGTTTGCAAACGCTGCGCTACTTTGCAAGCAGCAAACAAGCCGTGCCTGCGGCTTTGGCAAAAGAGTCATTGCAGGTGTTTGCGCCGCTGGCCAATCGACTGGGCATTTGGGAAATCAAATGGGAGTTGGAAGATTTGTCCTTCCGATTTTTAGAGCCCGATACGTACAAACAAATTGCCAAGTTGCTGGATGAAAAACGCGTAGAGCGCGAGAGCAACATGCAGCGTTTGCGCGAACAAGTGCAAACTGAATTGGCGGCGCAAAACATCAAAGCCTCTGTGCAAGGCCGGCCCAAACACATCTACAGCATTGTTAAAAAAATGCGCGGCAAGTCGCTCGACTTTTCGCAGGTGTTTGACATACGGGCCATGCGCGTCATTGTGTCCAATGTGGCCGATTGTTATGAGGCCCTCAGTTGGGTGCATTCTCGCTTCGTGCCCATTGCCTCAGAGTTTGACGACTACATTGCCAAGCCCAAGGTAAACGGCTATCAGTCTTTGCACACTGTCGTGCGAGATGAAAGTGGGCGTCCCATCGAAATTCAAATTCGCACGCAAGCTATGCACGACCATGCCGAGAACGGTGTGGCGGCGCACTGGGCTTACAAAGAGGCTGGTGCCAAAGGCTATGCGGGCGTCAGTGCCAACAGCGATTACGACGCCAAGATTGCGGTGCTGCGTCAGTTGTTGGCATGGGAGCGCGAGATGTCGTCGGAGGCTTCGGGGCCTGCATCTGTTGCGGCAGACGAGACCGCGCTGTTTGACGACCGCATCTATGTGCTTACACCCAACGCCGCCATTGTTGAACTGCCCAAAGGCGCGACGCCCATCGATTTTGCGTACACCGTGCACACCAATTTGGGCCACAGATGCCGAGGTGCCAAAGCCGACGGCGTGATGATTCCATTGAATACGCCTTTGCAAAACGGCCAAACGGTAGAAATTACCACCGTGAAGGAGGGCGGCCCCTCGCGCGATTGGATGAACACCGAACTGGGCTTCTTGGCCAGCCACCGGGCACGCTCCAAAGTACGCGCTTGGTTCAATGCGCAAATTACGCATGAAAGCATTGCAAAAGGCCGCGAAGCCGTTGAGAAAATTTTGCAGCGTGAAGGCAAGACGTCTATCAAGTTAGAAGACTTGGCTTCCGATTTGGGTTTTAAATCTTCTGACGCATTGTTCGAGACCGTGGGCAAGGATGAGTTTTCCTTGCGCAACATCGAGGTGTTTTTAAGGCCGCCCGAGCCTGTGATGCACCCCGACGATTTTGTGCTGCTCAAGAAATCTCGTGTGGTGCCACCCAAGTCGCAGTCGGGTGTTTTGGTGGTGGGTGTGGATTCTTTGCTCACCCAATTGTCCAAATGCTGCCGTCCTGCACCGCCCGATGCCATCAGTGGTTTTGTTACCCGGGGTAAGGGTGTCAGCATTCACCGCGACGATTGCCACAACTTTCAATCTTTGCTGTCTAGGCACGGCGAGCGGGTGATCGAGGTGCGCTGGGGCACACAAAAACCAGGCCAAACCTTGTTGTACCCCGTGGAGGTGTCGGTAGAGGCGTCCGACAGGCAGGGCCTGCTGCGCGATATTTCTGAGGTTTTTGCCAAGGAGAAGATGAACGTGGTGGGGGTGAAATCGCATTCTGTGAAGGGCACGGCTTGGATGACCTTTACGGTGGAGGTGGCCGATGCGTCGCTTTTAAAGCGGGTAATGCAGAGCGTCAAGTCGGTGTCTGGCGTGGGGCAGGTGAGGCGAAATTAGGGCTTAGTTTGGACTTTGTTGGACGAGCCTCAAAAGGGGCTAATTTTTGATGCTACAATGCGGGCTGAATTTGTAGGCGCGTAGCTCAGCTGGTTAGAGCACCACCTTGACATGGTGGGGGTCGTTGGTTCGAGTCCAATCGCGCCTACCAACATTCTTCTGTATATCAAGCACCCAGTGGGAACACTCGGTGCTTTTTTGTTGCTCGTTTAATTGGGGTCAGATCAACATTAATTTGTTGGCTTGCAATTGCCTTCAAAAATATTGCCTACATCTCGATTGCGAATGATGATGGTGCGTGTTGAGTATCAAGGACCACAAAATGAATTTGATTGCCCAATTATTTATTGGGTGCACAATAAATCGTGTTCATTGAATATGATCATGCGAAGAGAGGAATCAGCATGAGGAAAGCAAATGCCCGCGAAAAAGCGATCTTCGCCAAAGACTTGGGTCGATGAAGACGAAGCGCCTGAATTAACCCAGGCCTTCTTTGACTCGGCCGATTTGTACGAAGGCAAAAAAATCAAATCGCGTGGCCGCCCCAAATTACTGGTCACCAAACAACCCGTCAAGCTGCGTCTTGATGCTGATGTTCTAGCTGCGTTGCGCGCCAGTGGTGAAGGCTGGCAAGCACGCATCAATGACACACTGCGAGCTTCGTTAAAGCTGTAATTGAACAATTCGGGTCAGAGCAACATTAATTGAAATTTAATGTTGCTCTGACCCCAATTAAATTAAGTAGCTCATTTGGTGAGCTTTTGATGAGCCATAGTCATGGCATCAAAGGTTTTTTCTAAGGAGCACACCATGTCTATTTGGCAAATTTTGGGTAGTTTTGCAGTTTCTGATTCTGGCGACACAGTTCACAAAATTTCTGACACGCTCAGTATTTCTACCAGCGGCACGTCATACACCACCATGGGTTTAACCACTGTGGGCTCTGATGGCTCTGTGTTCATTCAGCAGGGTTGTTTTAGCTCCGATGGCAGCACGCGCATGGGCTCTGTGGCAACTGGGCTGGGCTCGGTGTTTACCCACAATGACTACTAAAAAGCATCCAATATTGCAATAAGTCCATAGAATTCAAGCCAATTCCTTTATGGGCCTTTGGCTTGGAGAATGAACCCTACAGCTAACAACCAATCCGCCAGTCCCTGGAGTTTTGTCCCTTTTGCGCTAACCATCTTCACCAGCGCATTTCTGTTGTTTCAGGTTCAGCCGCTAATCAGCAAGCAAATCTTGCCCTGGTTCGGCGGCAGCCCTGCGGTCTGGACAACCGCCATGTTGTTTTTCCAATCCTTGTTGTGCCTGGGCTATTTTTATGCGCACGCCTTGGCCAGCATGTCGTCTCGCAAAACGCAGGCGCGCATTCACGTTGTGGTGCTAATTCTGGCAGCGCTGTTGGCGTCTAGGGTGTTGCCCGGCGCCGACCTGCGGCCCGAATCACCCGATTCGCCAGTGCTTCAGGTTTTGCAAATTTTGGGACTTAGCGTGGGTTTGCCTTACTTTTGTTTGGCCACCACGGGCCCCTTGGTGCAGCATTGGTTTACCAGCACGGCGCACGCGCAATCTGTTTTTCGTTTGTACGCCTTGTCCAATGTGGGCTCGTTTTTGGCGCTGTTGTCTTTTCCTTATGTGCTCGAGCCCTGGCTAGAACAGCAGCAAATGGGCCAGTTGTGGACCATTGGTTTTTGGGTGTTTGCATTGCTGTGTTTGCCTGTGGCTTTGGGCGCCTGGCAAAACAAACAAGAAACTTCCACTGCCGACGTCAATCTGGGCCCTAAAACCAAGTTACCTGTTGGGCAACGTTTGTCTTGGATCGCGTTGCCTGCCTTGGCTTCCTTGGTGTTCATTGCAGCCACCGATCAAATCAGCCATGACGTTGCGCCCGAGCCAAGGCTTTGGATTTCGACGCTTGGTTTGTACTTGGTCACCTTCATTCTGACCTTTGATCATCCGCGTTAGTATCGCCCGCGCTTGTTTGGCGCGCTGGCTTTGGTATTGCTGTTGATCACGGTGGGCATGAGCGACATTCCGCAATGGTTTGGTTTGGAGTGGGACTACGGCGTAAACGAAGTGCGTTGGTCACACTATGCGTTGTTGTTTGTGGTGTGTATGTTGTGCCACGGCGAGTTGTATCGACGCAGGCCAGTCGACACGCGCTGGCTAACTGAGTTTTATTTTTGCATGTCGATTGGCGGTGCGTTTGGCGGCTTGTTTGTAACGCTGGTGGCCACGCAGTGGTTTGATGACTATCACGAGTGGCTGATGGCTTTGGTCATTGTGGCTTTGTTGGCAACTTATGTGTTGTTTAGAACTTCATTGCCGCGTGCCAATGATGCAGGGCGCTTGATGCGCTTGGGCGGTGTAACCACAGCGGCAGGCATGGTTGCTTTGTTGGTGGTTTTGCAAAACCCATGGTCTTGGCGAGAAATTAACAAGCCCGATAGATCAGAAATTTTGCTAGACCAAGAACGCAATTTTTATGGCACGGTGTCGGTTAAAGAGAAAATCTATTTTGCGCAGCCCGAGTTGAACGAATGCGTGTTTTTCAGCGGCAGTGTGACGCATGGTCAGCAGTTTTTGTCTGACAAATTGCGACATGTGCCTACAACTTATTACGCGCGCGACAGTGGCATTGGCGACACGCTGCTGTGGGCCATGTCGCAGAAACCCAATTTGTCGGTAGCCCTCATTGGCTTGGGCGCCGGCACCTTGGCCAACTACGCGCGCCCGGCAGATGCATACGATTTTTACGAGATTAACCCTGCTGCCGTGCGCTTTGCACAGAAGTGGTTTGACAATCTGAAATCTTGCAAAGCTTCCGAACAAAACATTGTGCTGGGCGATGCCCGACTTCGCATGGCGCAGTTGCCCAAAGACAAGCTCTACGACGTGATTGTGCTCGATGCCTTTACTGGCGGCTCGGTGCCCATACATTTGCTAACGCGCGAGGCGTTTCAGATTTATGCCAATCACCTCAAACCCGATGGCCACATTGCCATCAACATCACCAATGCGTATTTGAATTTGTATCCCATTGTGAAAGCGCAATCGGAAGTGTTGGGCATGACGTTTCGCCACAAGTTTCAGGCGGCCGATGACGAAAGAAACATTCGCCGCAACTTGCACTTCATCATGACCAATGACCAGGCCTACCTCAAAGCCCACCCCTCGGTAAGCCGAGAAGTTCTAGATGAAGCGGGCCGCATCATAGGCACCGACCCCCAAGAGCAACCCGGCCTGCGCCTCTGGACCGACCAGTTCAGCAGCATTGCGCCTATCGTTAAATAATTATTTTCTCAACTGTACTGCTTCTGCATTTTCTGCAAAGCGTCTTTCATTTGCTTCACCAAAGGCGCTGGGCCAAGCACTTTGACGTCGGGGCCCATGCGCAGAATGTCACCAATCAATTCGCGTTCGTCGGAGTAGGGCACCTCTAGGGTGTAACTGCCATCTTTGTGCAGCGTGCCTTTTTGGTCTGGGTGCCACTCCTCGTGTTGCACCCAACGCGCGCGCTCTGGGCTGAATTTCAATTCAGCCCACGCTTTGGCCTGGCCACCAAAAATACCGTAACCACTCTGCATCGTCTTCAGCAATTGCTCGCGATCAATGTCCTTGGCATCGTGCTCGAGCAACATGCATTTCTCAATTGCATCAATCGAAAAACTTCTTACGCCGCCGCGTAAATGGCACCAAGCATCGACATACTAGTTGTCGCGGTAATGAATCAGTTGCTGCGGCGAAATGATGCGCTTTAAAGATTCGCCACTCTGCCTGTTCAGATGAACAATCTCAATCTGCTTTCGATCGACTGTGGCCTTGGCCACCAACTCGAACGACTTCAAGGGCATGCGACGTTTGCCCGCATGAACCACCCGAATTCTTTGCGATAACACGTTGGCATCTGCGCCTTGCGTTTCCAAAATTTTGTTCAGGCGTGTTTGCAAAGGCTTCAGCTTGGGGCCCAACAGACCCGGCTCGAGTTGACCAATCATGGTTTGAATGGTCATGAGGGCCAGCGCTTCTTCTTGGCTAAACCACAGGCCAGGGAGCTGCTGAAAAGCGTCAGGGTTTTCAAGTCGATAACCGCCCAAATCGCGGTCGTACAAGATGGGCGTGTTTAAACGATCGCGCAGCATGGTGAGGTCGCGTTTAAACGTGGCCGAGGAGATTTCTAGCTTTTTCAGAAACTCCATCTTGGGCACAGCCTTGCGGCCAGAGAACAAGGTCTGGTAGGCGTAGTAGCGTTCTATTTCTGCCATGGTTAGTCTTTGTTAATAGTTTTGTAATTTGTGTCAGTTTAAGAGCAATTTTTTCTCTGCGGCTGAGCCTTTGGGGTTCTGGTGAACTTCCAAAGTCCATTCGAATGTTCAAAGCCTGAAATTCGCTGGGTTTAAACGTTGTTTGCTGTTTAAACACAGCCGGCAGCTGGGCCAGCTGTGTGTAAACGCCCCCAAGGGGCAGCCATAAAGTGGCGGAGAGCAAGAAGGGCAGGATCATGTTGGCAAGGTGCAGGTTCAGTCAAAAACCATACTTTGAGCCTCGAGAGGCTCAGCCCCTGAGCCTGCTGGGCTGATCGTTTGTACAGGGAAATTAATTGGGGTCAGATCAACATTAATTTTTTGTGAATCAAAGCGAACTAGGCGCTAAGTAAATTAATGTTGATCTGACCCCAATTAATTTTTCAAGAGGGAGCGCATGGCCCAGATGCCAAGCAGAGGGCCAATGCTGAGCCATGGCAGCAACGCAGAAAGGGCATTGGTGGCCGAAAGCGACGTAAACAATTCAATGCTGACAATCGAAATACCAAAACCTATGCAATTGGTGAGCGTAAGGACACTGCCTACAGCTTGAGGCGGCGCATTGCTGGCTGTCAGTGTCGAAAATTGAGGCGAATCGCCAGCCACCGTAATGCCCCAAAGAATCAGCCAAGCCAACATCCAACCCAATGGCGCAGACATCAGCCAGGGTGCCAACAAACAGCAAAGCCCACTGATGCTGAGTTGAGTCGTGGCCACCCACGCGCTGCCCCAGCGCTGAGCGGCAAGGCCTCCTAAGATGCAACCCACTGCGCCTACGCCAATGACAGCGAATGCCGCCATTGACAACTGCGTGCCTTCAAATCGTGTGGCCAAAATGAGTGGCACCAAAACCCACAAGGTGTAGAGCTCCCACATGTGGCCAAAATATCCCAGAACAGACGCCCTGACACGCCGGTCTGTCCAGATGGAGGCCAATGCGCGCCATTGCAATTGTTTGGCTTGTGCAGGTTTGTTAAGTGGCTCGGGCACAAGCCCATACAGCATCAGGCCCCCCATGGCAGCCAGTCCCGCCACACTCAGCATCACCGTTGACCACGGCAATTCACTGGACACAGCGCGAATGCCATGCGCACTGGCCGAACCCAATACCAACGCACCAACCAACCAACCCAGCGCCACCCCCAAGCCTTTGGGAAACCACTGCGCGGCGATTTTCATGCCTACTGGATAAATGCCGGCCAGAAAGAAACCTGTGCAAGCTCGCCAAAACAGCAGGGCAGAAAACGATTCCACTTGAAGCAGGGCAGCCAATGTGCAAAGGGCACCGGCCAATGAGCAGATGAGAAACACCAGCCTGGAAGAATACTTGTCTGCAATGGTCAAAATTGCAAACACCAAAGTGCCCGCAATGAAGCCCAGTTGCAAAGCCGAGGTGAGCCTGCCAACGTCTGAGGCGGCCCAGCCCATTTGACGCTGCAGGTCTGGCATGACAGCGTTGATTGCAAACCAAAGAGAGGTGCCGGCAAATTGAGCCAGAACAATGACGGGCAGCACATGGCGAGGCGTATGAGTCATTGTGTGGGGGCTTGTGAAAGAAATTGAGCAGTGCGCTTAAGTTGACACACGAGCGCTTTGTTTTATGGTTAGATGAGGCACGTTAGCCGATTCTATTTGAGGTTCTACCTTCACGCCTATGTCCAAACACATCAAGCTCAATGCCTTCGACATGAACTGCGTTGGTCACATTCAACAGGGTCTTTGGACGCATCCGCGCGATCAGTCCACACGTTACCTCGATTTGAATTATTGGACCGACTACGCCAAACGTTTGGAAGCTGGTTTGTTTGACGGCATCTTCTTTGCCGACGTAGTGGGTGTCTACGATGTTTTAGGTGGAAGCCCCGATGCGGCAGTGCAGGGCGCTGTGCAGGTGCCTGTAAACGATCCCATGATGTTGATTCCTGCCATGGCCAGTGTGACCGAGCATCTGGGTTTTGGCGTCACAGCCAACCTGACTTACGAGTCGCCCTATTTGTTTTCTCGCCGCATGAGCACCTTAGACCATCTGACCAAAGGTCGCATTGGTTGGAACATTGTCACGGGCTACCTCGACAGTGCTGCGCGAGCTGCTGGCCTGTCTGGACAAACTGCGCACGACGATCGCTACGATTTGGCCGATGAGTACATGGCCTTGGTTTACCAGTTGTGGGAAGGCAGTTGGGAGGAGGGCGCTGTGTTGGCCAATCGGCAAAGTGGCGTGTATGCCGATGCTTCCAAAGTTCATTTGGTTAAGCACAAGGGCCCGCAGTACCAAGTCCAGGCCATGCATTTGGCTGAGCCTTCGCCGCAGCGCACGCCTTTGCTCTATCAAGCGGGTTCGTCTGCGCGAGGTTCTCGCTTTGCGGCCACGCACGCCGAATGCGTGTTTTTAAATGGTCAAAGCATGCCCGGCGTTAAAGCCATTGTGGAAGGCATTCGAGGCCAAGCGGTAGCACAAGGTCGATTGGCCAGCGACATTCAAGTGTGGATGGGCGCCACCATCATTACCGCCGCCACCGACAGCCAAGCGCAAGAGAAGTTTGAAGAGTACAAGCGGTATGCCAGCTCAGAAGGCGCGTTGGTGCATGCTGCGGCCTCGATGGGCATCGACTTTTCGAAGTACGACATTGACGAGCCCATAGAGACGGGCAAGAGCCAGGCCATTGTGTCCAACGTGGAGGCCATGACGCGTGCAGCCGGCCCGCAGTGGACGCGTCGCAAGTTGTTGTCGCAAATGATTTTGGGCAGCCGCCAAGCGCCGTGGGTAGGCTCGGCCGAGACCATTGCGCAGCAGATGATTCAGTGGCGCACAGAAGCCGATGTCGATGGCTTCAATTTGTCTCGCACCGTAGTGCCCGAATGTTTTGACGATTTCATCGCCTTGGTTGTGCCTCGATTGCAAGAACAGGGTGCCTACAAAACCCAGTACACACCGGGTACCTTCCGCAATAAGTTGTTTGGTCGAGATAGACTTCCTTCGTCTCACATTGCAGCGAGCTTCCGCCGGTGAAAAAAATATTTGAGGTCAAATAAATGGGGTCAGATCAACATTAATTTACTTAGCGCCTAGTTCGCTTTGATTCACAAAAAATTAATGTTGATCTGACCCCATTTATTGACCCCAATTATTTCCCTGCACAATCTACATATGAAAAAAACAGATTTATCGCCAGTTCAAATTTGGAGCATCCTAGGCGGTGCGGCCATCATGTTGAGTTTGGCCATGGGCATGCGTCAGAGCTTTGGGTTGCTGCAGCCGCACATGATTCGCGACATTGGCATTACCGCCGCCGATTTTTCATTGGCCGTTGCTTTGCAAAATATCGTGTGGGGTGCAACGCAACCCATCGTTGGCATTTGGGCTGATAAATACGGCACACGACCTGTAGCGCTCTTGGGGGTGGTGGTCTACATCATCGGTTTGGTCTTTTTAAGATTCGCAGACGCTACTTGGATGGTCACAATGGGCGTAGGATTTTGCGTGGGCATAGCGTTGTCTTGCACCGCATCCAACATTGCCATGAACATCACGGCGCGCACTGTCAGTGCCACCAAGCGCGGCGCAGCCATGGGCGCTGTGTCGGCCATTGGCTCTTTGGGCTTGACCATTGCATCGCCCATGACGCAGTCGCTCATTACCAATGTGAACTGGCAAATGGCCGTGGTTGGATTTTTGGGTTTGGCTTGCGTGATGTTGCCCGCTGCGTTTATTGGCACGCGTGCAGACAAAATTGAGCCAGAAGCAGTGGTGGGCAAACCGCAATCGACTAAAGAAGCCATTGTCGAAGCGCTGGGTCACAAAGGTTATCGCGTGCTGGCCATTGCGTTCTTTGTGTGTGGCTTGCAATTGGTTTTCATCACCACACATTTGCCTGCTTACCTCGACATTTGCGGCATCGACCCATCTGTGGGTAGCACCACGCTGGCATTGATCGGTTTGTTCAATGTGATTGGCTCTTACTTGTTTGGCTGGCTAGGCGATCGATATTCCAAGCGCATGTTGTTGGGGGGTATCTATGTCCTAAGGTCGCTGGCCTTGCTGATGTTCTTTGCTGTACCGCCCACACCCATTTCAACCTTGGTCTTTGGTGCAGCCATGGGCACACTCTGGCTGGGCGTGGTGCCCTTGGTCTCGGGCCTGATTGTTCACTTGTTTGGCCTGCGCTTCATGGCCACCTTGTCTGGCATCGCTTTCATGAGCCATCAAGTCGGCTCTTTCTTGGGCGCATGGGGCGGCGGTTACATCTTTAATGTATTTGGCAACTACGACCTAGCATGGAAACTGGCCGTGGCCATCGGCTTGGCTGCTGGGCTGTTCCAAATGACCATGAACATACAGCCGTCTGAAAGAATCCGACTTCAGTCAGCCTAACCAGAAAATTTAATTGGGGTCAGATCAACATTAATTCCCAATTAATGTTGATCTGACCCCAATTAAATCACTCAGTCGGCGTAGCCTGGGTTGGTGCGGTCTAGGATGCGCATGTTGGCTTCGAAGTAGAGGCGCTCGCGATCACCTCTGGGGTGACGGTCTGAACCCGAAGGCACTTGAACACGTTGAATCACTTCCTCGCTCAAAATGTTCAGCGCCTTGCCCGTGCTCATGGCCAAAACTTGTGTTTGACATGCTTTTTCTAGTTTGTACAAACGTCTATATGCCTGTGCCACCGTGTCGCCAATGGTGACCACGCCATGGTTTTTCATGAACAGCACAGTTTTGTCGCCCATCAAGGCCGCCAAACGTTCACCTTCATCGTTGGAAGAAGCCAGCCCTGTGTAGGTGTCGTCGTAAGCAATGCGGCCGTGAAAGAAAGCTGCCGTTTGCGTGGCGGGCAGCAAGCGATTGTCTTGCAGCATGTTGAGCGCTGTAGCCCATGGCTGATGCGTGTGCAAAACCACCTTGGCGCCCGTTAATCGGTGCAAAGGCGCATGAATACTCTGCGCCGACAACTCGACCACGCCACGACCTTCTAAGGTTTGACCTGCTTCATTGAAAATCATCATGTCGCTGGCCCTGGCTTCAGACCAGTGCAGACCAAACGGCAACACAAAGTATTGATCGGTGCGACCAGGCACACAGGCCGTGAAATGGTTGTCAATGCCTTCTTCAAATCCATCCAAAACGGCCATGCGCAATGCTGCGGCCAGATGAACTTTGACTTGTTGAACTGCGTCTTGCGTGCTTGAAGTGTGGAGTGCGTGGACAGACATGATTGACTTCAATAGAAAGAGTAAATATTTAACGAGATTACGCGAAGTGGATTAGAAATCAACAGGCTTAACCCTCATTTTTAGTTGTCATTTGAGGTCTTGGTCAAATGGGGCGCAATAAGGCCAATCGTTCGTAGCAAGCCTTGTGGATCGGCCAGTTTTTTGCCAGCAATGTCCATGGCGCAGCCATGACCAACACTGGATAACAGTACTTGCGCGCCAATGCTGAGCGCACTGGCAGCATGGGGAGCTAGGAGCTTGACCGGAATGTGCCCTTGGTCGTGAAAAATGGCGACATACAAATCGTGTTGTCTTTGGGCCAAGAAAACATCACCACCTTGAGGACCACTGATGTTGTAACCCGCAGCTTGTAGCAATTTGACTGCTGGCACCGTCTTGGCCAAATCTTCTGGACCAAAAAGGCTGCCCTCAGACGCGTGAGGGTTGATGCCAAACATGGCCACTTTGGGACTTTCAAGGCCCAAGCGAACGCAAGCTTGAATGCCAGCAATCGTTGCTTTTTCTATCAGCTGTGGGCTAAGGCGATTCAATGCTGTTTGCACACTTTCGTGAAGCGTCACATGCACAATTCTCAAACCACCACCCACCAGCATCAGAAAGACATCGTCCTCTTTCAAGCCGCAGACCTTGGCGACCAAGGATGGATAGCCACTGAAGGCAATGCCTGCTTGATGAATGGCGGTTTCGTGATGTGGGCACGCGATGACAGCATCCAGGTGGCCAGCTTGGCAGGCTTGAATGGCAGCCGTTGCGCTGTCGACTGCCGACTTGCCGGCAGCAGCGGATACAAGACCAGGATTGAATTCTGACTCTGAAAGTGCGCCACAGTTTTTGATTTGAACTTGTTGGGCCAACTGAACGAGGCCTAAGGAATCTGCTGTTTTGTGCCAGACCCATTCCGATCCAAAAACAGTGATGGACTGAAGTGCTGAGGCAGGTAATTGGCTCAATGCCTTGAGTGCAATCTCAGGGCCGATGCCATTGGGGTCGCCTAGGCTGAGACCAATTTTTCTAACTACTTGCGTCATAAGGGCAAAGCCAGAAGGGTGTCTGTGACGGTGCTGTCGCAAACGGCAATTCTTTCTTGCAACAAAATGCCAAATGAGTGACCGTTGACTGTTGCGTCATTGCTGGCCACAAACTTGTCTTTGTAATACCCAGTTGCAAAGAGCTCTGTTTGCCCCGTGGCCATGATGCGCGCCACCATAAAAGGCGTATGCGCACAGGTGGCTTCAGAGTTTTGTTGAACGATGGCAGGGATGCCCAAAATGTGACGGTACCTTTGGCGCTCATAAATGTTTGCCAAACGCAAGGCTGCTATGCGGTCAATGAGCATGTTGCGCGAGTCTGCGTAAACAATGCCAGCCGCTAAGTTCTCGTTTTCATTTTCAATGTGTGTGATGCGATAAAGCGCATCCTCTGTGAAAAACTGAGGCCATGTTTCGAGTGAGTCGCTGTCGATCGAAAAGGCGTAGGCAGCATTGAAAGCGCACAGGGTCATTAAATCAATCATGTTGGCTTTCAGTCGATCAAATTTTCATGTGCGTGCGGTAGGCTTTCCAAAAACCTCTGACGGAAGTTTCTGTGGCGCGCCCTTCACTTGAGCCTGTGTGGTCACCTCCCATTTCCACCACGGCTTCATAGCCTTGCGCACCGTGAATGCCACGCTGAACAAATCCACCCACGGCACCGTCTTCCATCGAGATAAAGCCTGCTGGCCCAATCAGGTTGGATTGTTTCAGGCGAACTTTGCGTTGCTCGGCAGTGTCGTCGGCATAGCCAAAATAGGTCCAGTTCAACTCGGTGCGATCGACACCTTTTGGCAAAACTTGTCGAACGGCCAAGCAGTTTTGAATTTGCTGCAAAACGAAACCAGGAAAGACTGACAAAATTTGCAGCGTGATGCCATCGTCGTATTCTTTAAAGCCGGCCAGCAAAGAGCGATCTTTCAGTAAATACTGATCGTTGTCGGCACGAATGGCTTGGTCTTTGTAGGAGTTGTCTGCGGCATCGTTTTCGACGATGGAATAACTGACGTGATGACCGCCAGTCGGGTCGACGATGACGCCGCCTTTTTGGGACAAGCGGTTGAGTTTGAAGGTGGTGAAAAACATGTGAAGCAGACTGGCGTGGTAGCTGTCTTTCACATTCTCAACATACAGTTTCCAGTTGTTGGGCAGAGCTTGTGTGAAGCGTCCAATGACTTCAATCGGTTTGTGCAACACGCGTTGAATTCGCGCGCAAATTTCAGGCCCTAAATAGGTTTCGATGTTGGGGGTGTCAGCCGAGAACGTGCCAAACACCAAACCGCAATAGACCGTGACACGCAGTTTTCTGGGGCCGTGTTCTTCTTTGCAGAACGAGGCGGGCATGCCACCTTGTCCCTTCACGCCTTTGGCAAATGCAACGCCTGTGAGGTCGCCTTGACGGCTGTAACTCCATGCGTGATAAACGCATTGAAAGTTGGCATTTTTGCCAGACTTCTCCAAGGCAATCAATGCACCCCGGTGGGCGCATCTGTTTTCAAATGCATAAATCTGCTGATCTTGGTCTTTGACCACCACAACGGGCGTCTCGCCGACATGTGTGGTGCGATAGTCGCCAGCATCTTGCAGGTCTGCTTCTAGGCACAAAAAGTTCCAAGTGTTGCCATGAAAAATATCAATTTTTTCTTTGGCAGCAATGCCTTCGTCGCCATACAGTGAATAAGGAATCCGAGTCAGTGATTCACTTTTCCAATGAGTTTGAGTGTCTTCCATTGCCAAAACTCAATCCAAAGAGACGTTGGTGTTTTTGATGACCGCTTGCCATTTTTCCGATTCATCGCGGACAAACTTAGCCGTTTGCTCGGGGCTCCAACCTCGGGGTTCAGCGCCTTGCTCTAAAAACTTCTGCTTGATTTCTGCGTTAGAGAGCGCTTCGGACACAGACTTGTAAATGGTGTTCATGGCTGTAGCAGGCGTGCCAGGTGGCGCCATGATGGAGAAGAAGGTGACCGCTTGCATGCCAGGAAGTTTTTGCTCTGCGAACGTAGGAATTTGCGGCAAAGCCTTTGAACGTTGGTCGTCGGCAACTGCAAAAATTCTAATTTTTCCAGTTTGATGAAACTGCATGGACGAACTGAGGTTGTCAAAGAAGATGTCTACAGTGCCCGCCATCAGGTCAACCAAGGCTGGTGCAGTTCCTTTGTAGGGCACGTGAATCATGTCTGTTCCCGTCAACTGCATGAACATGCTTGCGGTGAGATGCGATGTCGAACCATTGCCCTGTGATGCGTAGCTCACTTTGCCCGGATTGGCTTTTAAATAAGTAATCAACTCTGCCAAGTTTTTAGCGGGCACTTTGGGGCTCACAGCCAATACATTGGGCACGGTTGCCATCACAGTGACAGGTTGCCAGCGCGTTGGATCAAAACTCAGTTTCTTGTAAAGATGGTGGTTAATGGCCACTGGACCAGGGGGCGAGGCCAACAAGGTGCTGCCATCGGGCTCCGACTTGAAGACAAAGTCGGCGCCAATGTTGCCACCTGCTCCCACTTTGTTTTCTACCACGACGCCAGCAGGAAATTGCGCACGCATTTTCTCTGCCAATAAACGTGGCAGCACATCGGCTGTGCCACCCGCAGGAAATGGAACGATCAGTTTGAGGGGCTTGGCGGATTGCGCAAAAACCAAGTTTGACAAAGTAAGACCAGCGGCACAAGCCACCATGAACAGTGAAAAAATCCGACGCTGCTTGACGTTCATAGTTGCTCCCTTGGGAATTTCTAAATGATGGTTATTCATCATAGTCAGAAAGTGACGCCAACACGAATGCTTTTGGCCATTCACCTACACAGGTAGTGAGTTGTGCTCACAGGGAATAAATGGGGTCAAATAAATGGGGTCAGATCAACATTAATTTACTTAGCGCCTAGTTCGCTTTGAATCACAAAAAATTAATGTTGATCTGACCCCATTTATTTACAAGCGCATGTCGAGGGAGAGGTTGAGCTGGGGTTTGGCGTAGCGGTCTGTGCGAACGTAGTCGCCATTGGACAGCTGGGTCAGGGTGATGCCGTTGGGCGGGCCGAATTGTTGAACGCCAGCGCTGGCTGCGGCTCTAAAGGACATGGTGGGGCTGAGCGGCATCATGGCAAACACATCGATGCCGCGCGTAATAGAACGCTTCAAAACCTGCTCAGCCGTTTGGCGCGTGTCGTAGCCTGGCGTCAAACTCAGGTTGCCGCCAACCGTCATACGCAAACTGTTGATGCGCTGATCAAAGCCCAAATTGGCCGACCAAGGTTGCTGACCGTCTAGCCGATTGTTGGGGCCCATCAAGGCATCAATGCTAGAGCGATAAAAGTTCACAGAAGTTCTGATGTTCAAACCCTTGGCATCGGGGAGCAGCTTGGGCATGAGGTCTGAAGCGCGGCCGCGCAACTCAAACTCAACACCTTGCGTTACCGCGTCCGAAAAGTTTTGGGGCTGCGTAATCCAGCGCGGGGCGTTGGCCCAGCTGACTTGACGCAGCACCGTCAAATTTCTCACCACATTGGTCAGGTTGCGATGAAACAAGCCCATGCTGAAAATGCCATCGTTGCTGAGGTAATTTTCGTAAGCAATGTCCAAACCGGTTGCCAACTCGGGTGCCAGCCCCGGATTGCCGATGCGGTCGGGCGACAAATAGGTGTTAGTGATATTGGTGTTGGTGTAAGCCCCATTGATCACAGGACGCGCCAACATGGTGTTGAGGCCGGGTGCTTTGTAGCTGCGTGTCAGGCTGCCGCGAACCATGTCCTTGCTCTTGGGATCAAACTTGTAAGTGACGTGCGCCACGGGAGAAGTGACGCTGCTGACATTGACCAAAGGCGATGTGGTATTGGTGCTTTCAGACACGATGCGCTCGTTGCGCAAACCCAAATAAAGTTGCCACTTGGGTGAAATTTCCCATTCGTCTTGAATGTAGAAGGCTTGTCGAGTCATCTTGGCCTCGAAGGCTTGTCCTTCGAAGGCAGTCAAAAGCGCATTGCCTGCACCATCGGTGGTGGTGCGGCGCTCTTGGCGCTCACGCGTTTCGAGGTCCCAGCCAGCGGTAAGTGTGTGCTGGTCGCCCAAGAGTTGGCTGTATTTGCCCGCTTGTGTAATGGCATCGTCTCGGTTGTTGCCATTGGTTTTGAGTTGCGTCACGTTGGAGCGCAAGTTGTTCAAATCGAAGCCCCCACGAAACTGCTGCACACCCGCTTTGATTTCAATGCGCTGGTCTTCGCTAAAGCGATGGATCCAAGTCAGGTTGCCGCGTCGGTTTTCCCAAAAGCCACCTTGAATGGCGTTGTCGTCAAACACGGGGCTGCCCGAGACTGCGCGATTAACGTAATCGGTGCTGTAGTTCCAATAGCCTTTTTGGAAAAATGTGGCCAATGACAATGTTTGTTCGTCACTGATTTTGTAATTGAAACGGGGCGCCAAGTTGTAGCCCCAGCCCCATGAATTGTTGGTACCCAACTGCTCAGACAGCGCGGGTTGGCCGTCGGTGCCCGCCATTTTTCGATCAACCAAATTGCGAACCTGACGGTTCCATTCGAACACCGAAACAGGCAGCGACATGTTGAAGGGCCCGCGTGACTCGCTGATCGAATAGTTGAGATTGCCCGTTGGCCTGTCCTGGCCATTGGACACGCCCACACGCAAACTGCTCAAAGCGCGGCGCGAAGTTTCTTTCAAAATGACATTGATGGTGCCGGCAATGGCTTGTGTGCTTTGATCGGCCGTAGCCGCCTTGATCACTTCAATGCGTTCAATTTGAGAGGGGCTCAATTGGTCTAAATTGAAGCCTTGCGGGGCGGGGTCGCCGTTGATCAAAATTTGGGTGTAGCCCGCGCCCAAACCCCGCATGCGGGGGCCGCCAGAATCCACGTTGACACCGGGCAAGCGGCGCAGCACATCCAGGGTGTTGGTGTCGCCATAGCGGTCGAGTTCTTCGCGGCCATAAATTTGTTTGGCCACGCTGGCGGCCCGGCGCAGTTCGGTGGAGCCTTGTCGGGCCACAATTTCGACGCGTTGAATGACGCTGGGCTGATTGCCCGTACCGGGCTCAGTTTGCACGCCTACGGCAGCGTCTTGGCCCATGGCAAACATGGGCGCACACAAGCTCAGCAGGAGGGCTGCTTGTGCAGTTGGACGCATCGGAAATGCACGTTGCCTGTGGCTTAAGGTAGAGGGGCATTTCATAAATGGAGCTTCAATCAAAAGTGTCAGTACTGCGGCCTGTGTTGGCAGCGTGTAGGGGAGGCCATTGCAGGCAATCCGCCATTATGAAGAATATTTCAAAGGCACCCAGGCTATTGGGGTTTACAGCGTTGGTTGGCAGCAGGGGTTTGGATAGGATACAAGCCTGTTAGAGGAGATTTGCCCATGATTTTGAAGTCCGCATTGCGTCGTTCGTGTGTCTTTGCTGTGTCATCTTTGTGTCTGTTTGGCGCTACTGCTATGGCCCAAAGCTGGCCTGTCAAACCCATCAAAGTCATAGCACCGTACCCTCCAGGGGGGCCCAGTGACTTGGTGATGCGAACTGCGGCCGAAAAAATTCAAGCCATCTTGAAGCAACCCATCGTGATTGAAAACCAGCCTGGCGCGGGTGGCAACATTGGTGCAGCGGCCGTGGCGCGTGCTGCCCCAGATGGTTACACCTTTTTGATAGCCACCGACACCTTGCTGACTGTCAACCCGCATGTGTACAAATCCATGCCTTTCAAATTGGACGATTTGAAACCGATCAGTGTCTTGTCTTCTTTCAGCCAGACCTTGGTGTGCAACCCATCGCTGGGCGTCAAAAATTTGAACGAACTCATTGCCAAGTCAAAAACGACGTCACTTAGTTATGCGTCTGGCGGCGCTGGTGTTCCAGGCCATTTGTCGACCGAATTGCTCTTGAACATGACGGGCATGCAAATGACCCACATTCCCTACAAAGGCCCCGCACCGGCCATGCAAGATGTCTTGGCGGGTCAGGTGCCTTGTGGTTTGTTGGCAGGGCCCACCGTGTTGCCGCATGTGCGATCTGGCAAATTGACGGCTTTGGCGGTGTCGGGCCAAGGCCGCTCACCCACATTGCCCGATGTGCCCACCATTGCAGAGGCGGGCGTGAGGGGTTATGAAGCCGATTTCAGCTTGATTTTGTTGGCGCCCAAACAGGTACCCGATGAACTGGTGACCAAGTTCAGGCAAGCCGTGGTGGAAGCATTGCGTACGCCAGAAGCCACCGACCGCCTCAAGGCCACTGACCAAGTGGTGATTGGCAGCACGCCGGAAGAGGCTGTTGCAAAGGTCAACAAAGACTTTGCCAAGTGGGGCGCTGTGGCCCGCAAAATTGGCTTGAGTCTCGATTGAAATTACATTTTGATGTTGGCTTGCTTGATCAGTTTGCCAAATCGCTCAAATTCTTGGCGGTTGAGCTTGCTAAATTCTTCAGGTGAAATGTTGCCTGGCTCACCGCCCAAACCCTTGAGCTTGGCCTGAACATCGGGCAACTTGATGATGCGTGCCAATTCGGTCTGAAGCTTGGCCACCACATCGGGTGGTGTGCCGGTGGTAACAAACACGCCGTACCAAGTGCTCATCTCAAAACCAGTCACACCCGCCTCAGCCAACGTGGGCACGTTGGGCAATTCGGCAGAACGTTGCGCAGTCGTCACGGCCAAGGGCTTGAACTTGCCCGCTTTGATTTGCCCCATGGCAGACGAGGTGGTGTCAAACATGATTTGCACATTGCCCGCAATGATGTCTAAGTGAGCTTGCGCGCTGCCTTTGTAGGGCACGTGCACGCTTTTGACACCCGCGGCAATGTCAAAGCCTTCGCCCGCAATGTGCTGCGTGCTGCCCACGCCCGAAGATGCGTATTTGAAATCTTCGGGTTTGGCCTTCATCAGGGTTACAAGTTCTTTGACGTTGTTGGCAGGCACTTGGCTTCCAACCACCAGCACATTGGGCACAGTGACCACCAAGCCAATGGGCGTCAAATCTTTGATGGGATCAAAGGCTAGCTTGATCAAATGCGGCGCAATGGCTTGGCCTGTGTTGGTGGCCACCAGCAAGGTGTGGCCATCGGGTGCGGCTTTGGCGGTGAGGTCGGCTGCAATGGTGTTGGAGGCGCCAGGTTTGTTTTCAACAATGAAGTTGCCTTTGAGTGACTCCGTCATTTTCTCGGCCAGCATGCGCGCAATGATGTCTGTGCCGCCACCGGCACCTGCGCCAACCATCAGCTTGACAGGCTTTGTGGGGTAGGCCGTTTGAGCCAGCGCGCTGATGGCGCTCATGGCACAGAAGGCTGAAACTGCAAAGAGGGCGAGTTGTTTTTTCATACCGAGGTCCTTTACGTTAAGCAGCTGAAGTGGTTGATTGACGATGGTGTTGGCCCATGCGGCAAGCCAATTCAAAGGCATTGCACATGGCTTGAGGATTGGCGATGTTTTGGCCGGCAATGTCGTAGGCTGTGCCATGTGCGGGCGTGCAAATAGGGATGGGCAAGCCGCCATGCACCGTGACGCCTTTTTCAAATCCCATGAGCTTCATGGCAATTTGGCCTTGGTCGTGGTACATGGTGACCACGCCGTCGTATCCGCCTTCTTTGCGAATGGCGCGAACAAATGCAGTGTCGGCGGGGAATGGGCCATCGGCGGGTATGCCCGCTTTGTGCGCCATTTCTACACCAGGCGCAATGATGCTGAGCTCTTCGTCACCATAGTTGCCGTTGTCGCCATTGTGAGGGTTGAGGCCGCACACCGCCAAGCGAGGGGATGATTTGCCAGAAGCTTTGAGCGCCTTCGAAATCATCTCGATTGACTCAAACACTTTTTGACTGCTGAGCAAACTGCTCACTTCTTTGAGCGCAACATGTGAGGTGACGCGGGATGTCCAAAGATCTTGCAGCACATTGAGTTCGCCGCAAACGCCATTGAAGTTGAGGAATTCTGCAAACCAGCGCAACTCGTCTTCTTGATGCATGCCGCCCATGCGCAAGGCACTTTTGTTGAGAGGTGCGAAGCAAAATGCATCGGCCTTGCCGTCTCGCACCAGTGACACACCCTGTGTAAGGGCATCAATCATGTACGCGCCGTTGTCGGCGTTGGAGACGGCTTTGGGGAAGGGGGCTGATTTGAATCCTGCCCAATGGTGCCAATGAACCTGAGGCGTGCTTTGTATGCTGCCTTCTTGGCCAATCAAGATGATCTTGGCAGCTTTTTGGGCAATGGGGCTGAGCAGGAGTTTATGCACCAGCTCAGGGCCGATGCCTGCAGGGTCGCCAGTGAAAAGTGCAATGGTGGGAAGGGTCATGAGGGGTCCAAGGTTTGTAATCTGTAATTACGGATTGCAGTATATTGAAACTCGTAGAATGCACAACATCCGTTAATACCCTCAGTTCACCCCTGTTTCTCTCAATGAATCCTAAGGACCCGATCGCCAGAACCTCTTTGCATGCAGAGGTCACCGCGCGCTTGCGCAGTTTGATTGTGGAGTCGTACATCAAACCCGGTGAGAGGGTGCCAGAGTTGGAGATCAGCAAAGACATGGGTGTCTCGCGCACGCCCATTCGTGAAGCCTTGAAGGTTTTGGCATCTGAAGGCTTGGTCGAATTGCTGCCCTTAAGAGGCGCTGTGGTCAAATCTTTCAGTGCCAAAGATGCGGCTGACATGCTTGAAGTAATGGGCATGCTCGAAAGTTTTGCCGCTCAAAAAGCTTGTCAGGCAGAGCAAAAACGCATCGATCAGGTATTGGCCATGCACGAAAAAATGAAGGTCTTGTACACCAAAGGCAAGCGACCTGAATATTTTGAATTGAATCAAAAAATTCACGATGCATTGGTCGACATGGCCGACAACGAATCTCTCACCATGGTTCACAACACCTTGAGCAAACGCATGCGCAGTTTGCGTTATAGCGGCAACAGTACGCCAGACCATTGGCGGGGCGCTTTAGACGATCATGAGTTGATTGCGCAAGCGCTGGGGCAACGCGATGCGAAGAAAATGAAGAAGGCGGTCGAGGCACATTTTGAAAACACCATCAAACGGGTTGTAAAGTAAACACAACTTATGTCTCAACTTCTTAGCGACACCTCGCGCAATCGACAAATTGGCATTGCGCTGGTCACAGCCACCACCTTGATGTTTGCGGTGCTAGACACCAGCGCCAAGTGGTTGGTGCAAACGGTGCCGGTGTTACAGGTGGTGTGGTTGCGTTTTGTTTTTCATGCGCTGTTAACCACGGCTATTTTCATGCCCAGCATGGGTGTGGGTTTGTTCAAAATTCACAACCCTCGTCTGCAATTGCTTCGCGGTGTCATGCTGGCCCTCATGACGGGGCTTAACTTTTTTGCCTTGCAATATTTACAGTTGGCCGAAACAGGCGCAGTTCAATTTTCTGTGCCTATTTTGATTGCCCTCATTTCGGCCTTGTGGTTGCACGAAAAATTGGACCTCAAAAAATGGCTCGCCATATGCATGGGTTTTGTCGGTGTGCTGGTCATCATTCGGCCTGGCAGCAATGGCTTCCATCCTGCCATTTTGCTAAGCATCATGAATGCTCTGCTATACGCTGCCTTCAATTTAATGACGCGTCGCTTGGCGGGCAGTGACCATCCCATTTCGACACAACTGGCATCGGCCATGGTGCCCACCGTGGTGTTGGCCCCGTTTGCAATTTGGTATTGGCAAACACCAGATTCATGGCAGGTGTGGTGTGTCTTGGTGCTGGCGGGCTTAACCGGTGGGTTGGGCCACACTGCATCAGCGCTGGCCCATCGCTACGCCACAGCCGCAGTGCTTGGCCCTTTTCTGTACCAGCAAATCATTTACATGAGCTTTGGGGGTTGGCTCATCTTTGGCCAAATTCCAGACGCTGCCGTGGTACTGGGCGCCAGCATTGTGGTGCTGAGTGGCCTGTACCTCTTGTGGCGAGAATTTAAATTGGGGTCAGATCAACATTCATAAATTGGGGTCAGATCAACATTAATTTTCAACCTTTGGTTGACAAAATTAATGTTGATCTGACCCCAATTTATGACCCCAATTAATTTGCCACTTCAATCATGATTTCGTTGCGCCTGAACATGGGCAGGGTCCAGGGAGGATCGTAGCGAGAGAGTTGGGCGGTACCCAAGGGCTTGAGGTTCTTTTGCTGAACCCAAGTTAAAAGTTCGTCTGTTTTGCTTTGAACCTTGGCCATGGTGTTGAAACCTGTATAGCTGTGAACAGCAAACAATTTAGCCGGCACCTCTTTCAGTTTGACATCGGGGTTGTTGGGTTGCGGAATAGTGCTTAGCGTGTATTGCGAGGGCATCACAAAGTGAACACGCCATTGATTGGCCTTGCTGATATCTGTGCCAGCAGTGCTCAAAGTGACTGGCGCCGTCATGGCGATTTTTTCCGATTGCGGTTCTATCGTGACAGGTGCTGTCATGGCAATCTTGCCGGCGTTTCCGGTTTGGACAGCGCGGTTGTTGCCAAAAATATAGTCGGCAATTTTTCTAAACCCTTTGTTTGAAGCTTCGTCCATATCGCCCTCGACCACAGTTTCAGCGATTAGAAAGGGCGCATACTGCCGCACCTCAAAAGCCTCAGCCTTGAGAACAACTTTGAACGCAGGTTCTTCAATGGCCATAGCAGGTTGCCCCATCATGAAAGCAGTCAGCAGAAACAAAGTTCGAAGGTTCATTGTTTTAGTAGGTAATTTCTAAGACGGTAACATGACCCTGCGACGCGGGCCATGTTAAACCTGTGATTTTTTCGCCATTGAACTCAGCTGAAACAGACCGTTGTGGCGATTCAGCCATTCGAATTCTGGCGCTGGAATTGCCTGCACTCACGCCTTTGACCACGCCGGGTATGTCGGTTTTACCATCCAGCATCATTTGGTCGCGTGAGGCATCAAAGTAACCTCTGGGCCGAGTCCAAAGCACCATGGCTTGTGTAGAGCGGTCTGCTGCTGCCAAGCGTTCTGGTCGCATGTGAACGATGTTGCTTGATCTGGCAAAAGGGCTGCGGTAAATGTGCGTGGTGGCATAGCCATCTGCTGTCAATTCGAATTCATAAGATGTGCGTGAGTTGGCTTTGAAGGGCCCCCAATGACCATCCGCTTGAATGGTGCTGGTGTGCTCAGCAGCACCCTTGCGCTGACCCGTCTGCAAGTCAATTGCATAAACCGCGAGTTTGGCGCCTTTTAAAGGCAGGTTGTTGACAAAGTTGCCGCTGCCAGCCTGCAGTGGGTCTACGCCCAATCCAAAGACTTTGCCGTTGAGCTCAATCTGTTCTTGCGCCACGATGTTGTGCGCAGGTGCCTTTCCCGTGATGAATTGAAAGCTGGCCTCAAATGCCGCAGCCGAAAAAGAAGTTTCGCGATGGTCAATTTTGGGAATCACAACATTGCGTGCACCTTTGAGTTCAGGGCCATCAAAGCCGACCAAGGTAGGGCGTCCTTTCATGCCCAGCCAAAGACCGTCGGGCTGCGCAAATTTGTCGTTGTTGTCGGAGCGAATGGTCATCCATTTTGTGGAACCGCAGACTTCATCGCCCTTGTCGTTTTTGGGCGCGTTCAGTTGTTTCAGAAATGGACCAGCGCCCGAAAATTCGTTGGCGTCGTTTAAACCAGGTATGGCCTGAACCCCATGATTGGGACCACCGCCAAGGATGGCGTGGCTAACCGATTGTGAGCCACCGCCGTTGCAAACGTAGTTGCGAATGGCAAAAGCGCCGCGCGAGTTGCCTATCAATATGACCTGTGTGGCGCCTGTTTGTTTCTTGACGGCTTCGACTTTGTCACGCAATGCCTGCATGTGCTCGTCGGTAGATGAGCGGCCAGCTTGCGGTTTGTCATTGGCGTCGCGTGCAAGTGGATAGGGGACATCGACAGCATGCAAAAGATGACGCGGCCAAGCATTGGATTCAAATCGCCAAAGTGTGGTTTGCCAAAGCGCAGCAGAGTCGCCGTTGCCGTGGACGAAAACGATGGGTTGGTACATAGACTGCGATGTGGAGACCAAGCTGGTGCATGCACTGAGGATCAGGGCTGATGTGGCTATCAGACAGCAGGGCAAAAACTTAATTGCTTTCATGACTCAGATTGTCTCGCAATAAGTTTTTAAATTAATGTTGATCTGACCCCAATTGTTTTAAATCAAGCTCAGGCCAAAAAGCAGTGTGAAGAGTTGGGTGGTGTTGATGTAAATGGCGGTCTTGTGAATTTTTCGGAAGTCTGGAATGGCCATCAGGTTGTTGCCTTGTATCTCGGCGCCCAACTGGTCCATTTGCGGAATGAATTTATAGCGAAGTATCAGGGTGAGGGTGGCAATAGCGGCTGCGCCTAAGGCCAACAAAGGGCGTGCAGCCAACACATAACAAAGTGTGCCGCCAATGGCCACCACGATGGCGAACTTGAAATACGTGATGTAAAACGACCGAATGAACTTGGCGTCCATGGTGTTGTCGTGCTTCAAGATGAGTAAAGGAATGGACCCAAGCAGAAAATAAGTGGTCACAGCAAGCATGGCCACTGTAAAAAACAGGGCAGCGTGATTGGCATTGAGCATTATTGAGGGTAACTCCCCGTAGTAGCTGTCAAAGAGATAACTTTAAAATCTGTTGCAGTGCAACATATTGCGGTTCATTGTTGCATCCGCCAATTTGCACTGTACCTTTTGTGAAGAGTTTAAATCATGGCCCGTCCATCAGCCAAATCTGCCAAGTCAGCCACCGACAAATCGGCCACCGCCAACGCATCCAGCAGTGCAAGCGCAGACGCCCCAAAGGCCGCACCCCAGCGCGTGATCAAAAAGTACCCCAATCGCAGGCTCTACGACACCACCACTTCCAGTTATGTCACCTTGTCTGAAATCAAGCACTTGGTCATGGACGGTCAAAGCTTTGCCGTGAGGGATGCTAAATCTGGCGACGACCTGACGCGTAGCATTTTGTTGCAGATCATTTTGGAAGAAGAATCTGCCGGCGCACCCATGTTTACTGAGGCCGTACTGGCCAATATCATTCGCTTTTATGGCCACGCCATGCAAGGCTACATGGGCTCTTATTTAGAGAGCAATTTGCAGTCTTTGATGCTCATGCAGACTCAGATGGGCTCGTCCCCACAAAACATCATGAGCCAAATGCAAGATCAAATGCAAAAGCAAACTGCTCAATTTCTGTCTGCTTTTGGCTTGAAATCCTGATTCTCTGGCCCACAGTCAGCCAGAGATGATCCATTTACTGGGACAATAGCCCCATGAACGACATTGCAAGCGCTGGCCCTTTAGCGGCCGCATCCGTGGCCCCCAAGGTGGGCTTTGTCAGCTTGGGCTGCCCCAAGGCCCTGACCGATTCCGAATTGATCCTGACGCAACTCAGTGCGGAGGGTTATCAAACATCCAAAACCTTTGAAGGTGCCGACCTGGTCATCGTCAACACCTGCGGCTTCATTGACGATGCCGTGAAGGAAAGTTTGGACACCATTTCTGAAGCCCTCAACGTCAATGGCAAAGTCATTGTGACCGGTTGCTTGGGCGCCAAAGAGGCAGAGGGTGGCGGCAACATGGTGCAACAAATGCACCCCAGTGTGCTGGCTGTCACAGGCCCCCACGCCACACAAGAAGTGATGGACGCGGTGCATGCCCATTTGCCCAAACCGCACGATCCGTTTTTAGACTTGGTGCCCAATGCCTTTGGCGAAGCGGGCCTCAAGCTCACGCCGCGTCACTACGCTTATTTGAAAATCAGCGAAGGCTGCAACCACCGCTGTACCTTTTGCATCATTCCCTCGATGCGTGGCGATTTGGTTTCGCGGCCCATTGGCGATGTGCTCAAAGAAGCGCAGGCCTTGTTTGAAGGTGGTGTTAAAGAGTTGCTGGTCATTAGCCAAGACACGTCGGCGTATGGTGTGGACACCAAATACCGCACTGGTTTTTGGGAAGGCCGTCCGGTTAAAACGCGCATGCTGGAGTTGGTTCAAACCTTGGGCGAGATGGCACAAAAGCAGGGTGCTTGGGTGCGCTTGCACTATGTTTACCCATACCCCAGCGTCGACGACATCGTGCCGCTGATGGCCTCGGGCTTGGTCTTGCCGTATTTGGATGTGCCTTTGCAGCACAGCCACCCCGATGTGTTGAAGCGCATGAAGCGCCCAGCCAGTGGCGAGAAGAATTTAGAACGCATACAAAAGTGGCGCGAGATGTGCCCTCAGTTGGTCATTCGCAGCACCTTCATTGCCGGTTTTCCAGGCGAAACCGAAGAAGAGTTTGAGCATTTGCTCAACTTTGTGCGCGAAGCCCAAATTGACCGGGCTGGCTGCTTTGCCTACAGCCCCGTCAAAGGCGCCACTGCCAATGACTTGCCAGGCATGTTGCCCGAAGCAGTGCGCGAAGAGCGCCGTTCGCGTTTCATGGCGGTGGCCGAAGAGGTGTCCATTCAACGCTTGCAGCAGCGCGTTGGCGCCACCATGCAAGTCTTGGTCGATTCGGCCACAGCCATGGGCAAAAAAGGTGGCATTGGCCGCTCGTATGCCGATGCGCCCGAAATTGATGGCTTGGTGAAGTTGTTGCCCCCCGAAAAGCTCAGCAAAACCTACAAGGTCGGTGAATTTACGCGTGCGCGCATTGTGGGCGTTGAGGGGCATGACCTGATTGCTGTGCCCATTTAAAAACACTTTTCAGTACTTCAAGGTCAATGAAAGTCATTGAAACGCCATGAAATCTCTGCAAGATGTGATGTGCCGACTGAATTTGAAAATTCAGCGCATAAAAAAAAGCTGCATTGTGTGCAGCTTTGTTTAAACTTGGTGCCCAGGAAGGGACTCGAACCCCCACGAAGTTACTCGCTAGTACCTGAAACTAGTGCGTCTACCAATTCCGCCACCTGGGCTTTCAGGAAAAAAAGGATTGTATATCAAAAAAATTAGCCACCCCTCAGGACTGCTCGATGAGATCGAAGGCAGCGTGCAAGGCCATCGCGATGGACATGGGTTCCTGATACGTGACGATGGTGATGGCGATATCTTTTTGTCGCCCAACGAAATGCGAGCGGTGCTGCACAAAGACCGTGTCAAGGTTCGCATCGTCAGGCAAGACCGCAAGGGCAGACCCGAAGGTCGCGTGGTTGAAATCATTGAACGCCCCGCACAACCCATCATTGGACGATTGCTCAATGAAGGTGGCATTTGGATTGTGGCGCCAGAAGACAAGCGCTACGGTCAAGACATTCTCATTCCCAAAGTTGGCATTGGTGCAGGCAAGCCTGGCCAAGTGGTGGTGGTTGAACTGACAGAGCCGCCTGCATTGTTTGGCCAGCCTGTGGGCCGCGTCAAAGAAGTGCTGGGCGAGATTGACGACCCCGGCATGGAGATTGACATTGCCGTTCGCAAGTACAGCGTGCCGCACGAATTTTCTGCCGCGTGCTTGAACATGGCGCGCGAGTTGCCCGACAAGGTGCGTCCGCAAGACTCTAAAGATCGCATCGACCTCACCGACGTGCCCTTGGTCACCATCGATGGTGAAGACGCGCGCGACTTTGACGATGCTGTGTATTGCGAGCCAGCCAAAATTGGCAAGGCCAAAGGCTGGCGATTGTTGGTGGCCATTGCCGACGTTAGCAACTACGTTGAAACCGGCAGCGCCATTGACATCGATGCATACGACCGTGCCACCAGCGTGTATTTTCCGCGCCGTGTCATTCCCATGTTGCCCGAAAAACTCTCCAACGGTTTGTGTTCGCTCAACCCCGAAGTAGAGCGCTTGTGCATGGTGTGCGACATGCTCATTACTGCCAAAGGCGATATTCACGCGTACCAGTTTTATCCGGCTGTGATGTACAGCCATGCGCGTTTTACCTACACCGAAGTGGCCGCCATTTTGGCCAACACGCGAGGCCCTGAGGCCATCAAGCGCAAAGCACGGGTCAATGATTTGCTCAACTTGCACGATGTGTATCGCGCCTTGTTGTCATCGCGCGCCGTGCGTGGAGCGGTGGACTTTGAAACTACTGAAACGCAAATCATTTGCGACGACAACGGCCGCATTGAAAAAATTGTGCCGCGCGTTCGCACCGAAGCACACCGTCTCATTGAAGAGGCCATGTTGGCGGCCAACGTGTGCAGTGCCGATTTCATTCAAAGCAGCAAGCACCCTGGTTTGTTCCGCGTGCACGAAGGCCCCACGCCCGAGAAGAAAGATTTGCTGCGCAATTACCTGAAGTCTTTGGGTCTGCCTTACACCGTCAGTGACGAGCCCAAGCCCAGCGAGTTTCAGCACATTGCTCAGGCCACCAAAGAGCGGCCCGACGCTCAGCAAATTCACACCATGCTACTGCGCTCAATGCAGCAAGCCATTTACACGCCCATCAACAGCGGTCACTTTGGCTTGGCCTACGAGGCTTACACACACTTCACCAGCCCCATTCGACGTTATCCCGATTTGTTGGTGCACCGTGTCATCAAGGCCATCTTGGCGCACAAGAAATACCAGCTGCCCGCATTGCCATTGCCCGGTGAGGCGCATGCCAAATTGGCCAAGCGTTTGCAGAAAAACAAATCTGGTGCACAAATGGACGATGCACCCCGCATCAAAATGTCGCCCGCCGAGCAACAGGCTTGGGAAGCCGCTGGCTTGCACTGCAGCGCCAACGAGCGTCGCGCCGATGAAGCCAGCCGTGATGTAGAAGCTTGGCTCAAATGCAAATACATGCGCGAGCATTTGGGCGAAGAATATTCGGGCGTGGTCACCTCGGCCACCAGCTTCGGCATCTTTGTCACCTTGGACAACTTGTATGTAGAAGGCTTGGTGCACATTACCGAACTTGGCGGCGAGTACTTCCGTTTTGATGAAGCCAGGCAAGAGTTGCGCGGTGAGCGCACTGGCATTCGTTATGCCATTGGCACCCGCGTTCAAATTCAGGTCAGCCGCGTCGATTTGGACGGTCGCAAAATTGATTTCCGTTTGGTCAATCCGGCGGAGGAGTTCAGTCCCCGCCAAACGCGCGAAAAAGGGCCAGGCAAACAAGGCGGCAGTCGCAATGACGGCGGCATGGCGCGTGGCGCTTTGTCCGGCGCTGAAGGGCCCAAGTCCAAATCTCGCCCGTTCAATGCTCGCAAAGCAGAAGGTGGCAAACCAGCCACCCGACATGGCAAGATCAGCCCCAAAGGTGCGCCTTCCAAGTCGGCGGGTTCAAAAAAATCAAGCCAAGCACGCAAGAGTCGTCGTTGAAGCCGACAGCTTTGCAAGATCTATTCACACAGTTTGTTCATTTAAAGATTTAAGCAGGAGACAAAATTCATGACAAGAACATCAAAAATTGCCATCGTCACAGGCGCTGGTTCTGGCATTGGTAAAGCAACGGCAATGGCCCTGCTCAAAGACGGCTGGTCTGTTGTGTTGGCTGGTCGCCGCTTGGCCAACTTAGAAGAAGTTGCGGCAGAGGCCAAAGCCTTGAATGCCAATTACCAAGTCTTGGCTGTGCCCACCGACGTAACGCAAGAAGACTCAGTTGCCAACTTGTTTGCGCAGTGCGTTAAAACCTTTGGCCGTGTCGATTTGTTGTTCAACAACGCAGGCGTCAGCACGCCCGCCATTCCATTGCCCGAACTCAGTTTGGAAATGTGGAAAGGTGTGGTCGACACCAACCTCACTGGCATGTTCTTGTGCATTCGCGAAGCCTTCCGCGTCATGAAAGATCAAAAGCCCATGGGTGGCCGCATCATCAACAACGGTTCTATCTCGGCCACCACACCGCGTCCGTTTTCGATTGCTTACACATCCACAAAGCATGCGGTGTCTGGCTTGACCAAAACCGCATCACTCGATGGTCGTCAGTACGACATTGCTGTGGGCCAAATTGATGTGGGCAATGCCGCAACACCCATGGCCATGAAGATGGCCAAAGGTGTGCCTCAGGCCAACCTTGAAATTAAAGCTGAGCCTCTCATGGATGTGGCTTTGGTGGGCAGCTCTGTGGTGTACATGGCCAGCTTGCCATTAGAAGCCAACGTGATGTTCCACACTGTGATGGCTACCAAGATGCCATTTGCGGGCCGCGGATAAGCGTTGCCAGCTTGCCCGCTGTAAAGCTGGGCAAGCTGTATTCATCTGCCGCCAACCCGTGTTCAAACACAGCGGTGCAAGCAGCTTCAAATTCGCCCATGCCTTGGGCCATTCGTGCGCCTAGCAAACCCGCCAGCACATCGCCCGTGCCACCCGTTGCCAAGCGTGCATTGCCTGTGAAATTGACGGCAGGCACTGCACCTGATTTGGCAATCACGGTGCCAGAGCCCTTTAGCACCACAGTGCAATGCAGGTCCTTGGCCAAAGTTTGTGCCGCACAGAGCCGATCGTGTTGAACTGTGGCACTGTCTGAGCCCAGCAATCTGGCGGCTTCAAGTGGATGTGGCGTGATGACAGTACGCATGTTGCGTGTGGCGCGTTGACGCAGCAAATCACGCAGCCATGGGTCTCGTGATATGGCGTTGAGCGCATCTGCATCTAGGACCAAGCTCACGCTTTGTTGAAGCACTTGCGGCAAAATTTTGACCACAGCCATGCCACCGCCACACCCGCAAACGATGACGCCATTTTGTAACTGCACTGCAGAAAATTGGCGCTGCATGATTTCTGCCAAACGAGGCGCAGGCGCCACGGCTGGAAAGTTTGCAGCTGTGTTGTGCGCAGCTTCTAAATAACAAGCCATAACACGGCCCGCACCTGCGTGCAGCGCTGCGGAGGCGGCCAAATCGACGGCACCCGTCATGCTCATGCCGCGAACTTGCACAGCTTCGCCGCCAATCACAGTGACGTCGCCAAAGCTGCCTTTGTGACTTGCATGTTGACGCTTCAGGACGTTTTGTATACGGCTGTTTAATTGGGCGGAAGCTGTCAGGTTTTGTTGCAAATCGTCGCTGTTCAATGTGTCTAGCCAAAGCGTGCCGCATGCGTCTCGGCCATGCGCTGTGATGCAGCCTGGCTTTGCAGTGAGAAGTTGCAAAGTATGTTGCGCTTGGATGTTGGCTGGCGTTGTGGACTTGTTTTGAAATTGCCCCGTGTCGGCATTCAAACCTGATGGAATGTCGACGGCCAAAACATCTGCACCAAATTGGTAGAGGTTGTGAATCCAAGCTTGCATGTCTTGCGCTGCATCAGATGCTGTGCGCGCAGAGGCTGAACGATCAGAAGCTTCAACTGTTCCAGCTCGCAAGCCAATGCCCAGCATGGCATCGATGCACAAGTCTTGTGGACCGACCTCAAGCTGCGTTGGCAGTGTTTCTTGAATTGACAGGCCTAGCGCTTTGACTTTGTTCAAAGCATTGGCTGCATCGGATGGGCGCTTTGACAAATGCTGCCAAAGCACAACGCGAACCTCTTGACCCCATTGGTGCAAATGCGTGGCGGCTTCTAAGCCGTCGCCCCCGTTGTTGCCTGGCCCACAAAAGATCCAATGACGTCGCGCAAAGGGCTTGATCGCCATGGCCAACTTGGCCACTGACAAACCTGCTTGCGACATCAAGGTGGGGCCGTTTTGAATGCGCGCACTGGCCATGTGCTCGAGCTGGCGAGTTTGCGCCACATCGAACAGCGCGAGGGGTTCTTGCCAGTTGAGTTTTTTCAAGCAGACCTCAATGCAGACTCAATCACCAAAGAAATGTTCAAGACATCATCGTCTTTCATGGGGCCTTGCCACACCATCATGCTGCTGGGCAATTCGCCCGCTTGATGCATAGGCAATGACAGCGCGCAGCCGTCTAGCATATTGACCACACTGGTATTGCGAAGCAACAAGGCATTGGCGGCAAAGAAGGCGTCGTCTCTTTCTGCGCCTGGTGCCACGCTGGCCAATGTAGGGCCATGAATGGGCAAGGTGGGGGAGAGCGCTGCATCAAACCCAAGCAATGCCGATTGCATCCGAGCTATCCATTCGGCGCGGCCAGTTTGCAAATCCAAATAATCAAAGGCCTTCATGTTGGCGCCTTTCAAAATACGGGCCGCTACACGCGGGTCGTATTTTGATTCGCCTTTTGCCAACAAGTGTCGGTGCCATGTGTAGCTTTCTGCGGCACTGAAGCCGCCTGTGGCCAATAGACTGGGCAAGGCATTGATGTCAAGCAAAGGAATTTCAACGATCTGTGCACCCGCTTTTGACAGTTGGCTGAGGCTTCTCTCCCATGCGGTTTGGACGCCCGCTTCGAGGCCATCCAGCATGAGGCTGGTAGGCACCGCCAAGCGATACTGCGACAGGCTGCGCGAAGACCGCGCCACTTTGCGCGACGCCAAAATTTCATGCGCCAAGATGGCATCACGCACGCTGCGCGTCATGGCACACACGGTGTCCATGGTGGTCGACAAAGGCACGGCGCCCTGCGTGGGCACAAGGCGGGCTGTGTTTTTAAATCCGACAATGCCATTGAGAGCCGCCGGAATGCGAATAGAGCCACCTGTGTCCGACCCAAGGCCAATGAAGGCGGCACCTGTGGCCACAGAGACGGCTGCACCCGATGAAGATCCGCCAGGCACGTGGCCTTGGCCATTGCTCACAACGGCTTGGTCCGTTGTGGCGTCCCAAGCGGCAGGGGTGCCGTGGTGCGGGTTGTTGCCCACCCCCGAAAAGGCAAACTCGACCATGTTGGTTCGGCCTAAAAATGCACCGCCGGCTTGATTGAGTCGGGCCACTGCGGGGCAGCTGACTTGAGCGACTGCCGCCCCTTGAAGCACCGTAGAGCCGGCCAAGGTGGGGCTGCCCGCCACGTCAAACAGGTCTTTAACGGAGAAAGCCAAGCCTTTGAGTGGGGCCTTGAGCAGGCTGGGTTCTTGCAAAAGGGCTGGCGTTTGGGCGGGTTCTAAGTCTAAAAAGACTTTGTCGCAAGCGGCGCTTCTGGCCAAGGCCTGGCTTTTTTCCCATTCGGCCGTGGGCGTTGTTTGCTGGGCAGAAAGGGCTTGGAGGGTGGCAATGAGGTCTTGGCGCATGGCGAGGGTGAGTGTGTAAAGAGAGTGGGCTGGTCTGGAAAAAGTGCGTTTTGGGATGCTATACTCGACAGGCTTAGCAGGAATTTCCCTGCAAGTAAATCGCAAACCGGCTCCTTCAAGGTGTTGGTTGTTGTGCAAAGTTCCGTAAGGGGCTGACGCCAGCAACCGATGTGTGAGCCGATTTTAGACCCAACCTTCGGAGAAACAATATGTCCGTTACCATGCGCGAAATGCTGGAAGCCGGTGTCCACTTTGGTCACCAAACTCGCTTCTGGAACCCCAAGATGTCCCCCTTCATCTTCGGTCACCGCAACAAAATCCACATCATCAACTTGGAAAAATCTTTACCGATGTTCCAAGACGCATTGAAGTTCGTCAAACAACTCTCTGCAAACCGCGGCAACATCCTCATGGTTGGCACCAAGCGCCAAGCCCGTGAAACCGTGGCAGCTGAAGCTCAGCGCGCTGGCGTTCCTTACGTTGACCAACGCTGGTTGGGCGGCATGCTCACCAACTTCAAAACCGTCAAGACTTCCATCAAGCGCTTGAAGGACATGAAAGCTCAACAAGAAGTCGGTCTCGACACTTTGAGCAAAAAAGAACAACTCATGTTCAAACGTGAAATCGAGAAGCTTGAAAAAGACATCGGTGGCATTCAAGACATGGCCACATTGCCTGATGCTATTTTCGTGATCGACGTTGGTTACCACAAGATTGCCATTTTGGAAGCCAAGAAATTGGGCATTCCATTGATCGGCGTGGTTGACTCCAACCACTCACCCGAAGGCATCGACTACATCATTCCAGGTAACGACGACTCTTCTAAAGCCGTTACTTTGTACGCTCGCGGCATTGCCGACGCCATCATTGAAGGCCGTGCAAACGCCGTTCAAGACGTGGTCAACGCTGTGGCCGCCGAAGGCGCAGACGAATTCGTTGAAGTGCAAGAAGCTTCTGCTTAATGCCCGCTCAACCAGAGAAAAGGGGCTTCTTGCCCCTTTTTTTTAACCTGAGTCGCACTGAGTTTTTATCAATTTTTAATTAGTTCGAACCTTAATTCGAAGACGAAACGGAGAAATCAAATGGCTGCTATTACCGCAAGCATGGTCGCTGAACTGCGCGCTAAAACCGATGCCCCCATGATGGAATGCAAAAAAGCTCTGACCGAAGCCGAAGGCGACATGGCCAAAGCAGAAGAGTTGCTGCGCGTTAAATTGGGTACAAAAGCTGGCAAGGCCGCTTCCCGCGTCACAGCCGAAGGCGTTATCGTGGCTTACACAGAAGGCAACACTGGCGCCATGCTCGAAGTCAACTGCGAAACAGACTTCGTGACCAAAAACGACAGCTTCTTGGGCTTGGCCAACGCCGCTGCCAAATTGGCTGCATTGCACAACCCAGCCGACGTGGCTGCTTTGGGCGAACTGCCTTACACACAAGACGGTTTCGGTCCTACGTTGGAAGAAGTTCGCAAAGGCCTGATCGGCAAGATCGGCGAGAACATGAGCTTCCGTCGCTTCAAGCGCGTGGCCGGTGGCGCCCAAATCGCGACTTACTTGCACGGCACCCGCATTGGTGTGTTGGTTGAGTACGAAGGCAAAGAAACAGCGGCCAAAGACGTTGCCATGCACGTTGCCGCCATGAAGCCTGTTGCTTTGACCAGCAACGATGTGCCTGCCGACCTGATCGAGAAAGAGCGTTCAGTGGCCACAGCCAAGGCCGCCGAGTCTGGCAAGCCTGCCGACATCGCTGCCAAAATGATCGAAGGTTCTGTTCAGAAGTACCTCAAAGAAGTGTCTTTGAACAACCAAACATTCGTGAAAAACGACAAGCAAACCGTTGAGCAAATGCTCAAAGCCGAAGCCACCCAAGTCAAAGCCTTCACTTTGTACGTGGTGGGCGAGGGCATTGAGAAGAAGGTCGACGACTTTGCGGCCGAAGTGGCTGCTCAAGTGGCCGCTGCTCAAAACGCAGGCTAATTTGCCTCTATCAGGGTTAAAACCCGGGTAAAAAGGATCGCCCGAAAGGGCGATTCAACGCTAAACTTAAATCTGTCTTTACGAGGAGCCCACCATGACCATCGCCAAACCAGCCCACAAGCGCATTTTGCTCAAGCTGTCAGGTGAGGCCTTGATGGGTGACGATCAGTTTGGTATCAACCGCGCCACCATTGTGCGCATGGTTGAAGAAATCGCCGAAGTCACGCGCCTAGGTGTTGAAGTAGCTGTCGTCATTGGTGGCGGCAACATTTTCAGAGGTGTCGCGGGTGGCTCAGTGGGCATGGACCGTGCCACTGCAGACTACATGGGCATGTTGGCCACGGTCATGAATGCCCTGGCGCTGGCCGACACCATGGACAAAGCGGGCCTCACAGCCCGCGTCATGTCGGCCATTGCCATTGAGCAAGTCGTCGAGCCTTATGTGCGTCCCAAAGCGCTCCAGTATTTGGAAGAAGGCAAGGTCGTCATTTTTGCTGCAGGTACCGGCAACCCCTTCTTCACTACCGATACGGCTGCGGCCTTGCGCGGTGCCGAAATTGGTGCCGAGCTGGTGCTCAAAGCCACCAAAGTTGACGGTGTTTACACGGCCGATCCCAAAAAGGATCCCGCCGCCACGCGTTACAGCAAAATTTCGTTTGACGAAGCCATTTCTCAAAATCTCGGCATCATGGACGCCACGGCATTTGCGTTGTGCCGAGACCAAAAGTTGCCTGTCAAAGTGTTTTCGATTTTCAAGCATGGGGCCCTCAAACGAGTGGTCATGGGCGAGGACGAGGGCACTTTGGTGTATGCCTAATTCTTGAACCCGCCACTGAACCAGAATCTGACCCTGAATCATTAGGCCCCGGAGAATCTCATGAGCTTAGAAGACATCAAGAAAACCACACAAACCAAAATGGACCAGTCCATTGCGGCTTTCAAAAACAACCTCACCAAAATTCGCACAGGCCGTGCCAATCCCGCCATCTTGGACACCATTCAAGTGGACTACTACGGCTCTATGATGCCCTTGTCTCAAGTGGCCAACGTGTCTCTCATTGACTCACGCACCATCAGTGTTCAGCCTTGGGAAAAAAACATGGCTGCCAAAATTGAAAAGGCCATTCGCGAAAGCGACTTGGGTTTGAACCCCGCTTCCATGGGTGATTTGATTCGCGTGCCCATGCCGCCCATGAGCGAAGAGCGCCGCAAGGAAATGACCAAGCTGGTTCGCACCGAAGGCGAAAACGCCAAAATTGCTGTGCGCAACTTGCGCCGCGATGCCAACGAGTCTGTCAAGAAATTGGTCAAAGACAAACTGGCTTCTGAGGACGAGCAAAAGCGTTCCGAAGCAGAAGTGCAAAAAGTCACAGACAAGCACATTGCCGAAATCGATCAATTGGTGGCCGCCAAAGAACAAGAGATCATGGCCGTTTAAGGTCTTGAACTTGAAGTCATGCATCGAATCAAGACCCCCTCCAAGCTGACCGGCTGATTCGATGCTCAAACAACGCATCATCACTGCGCTTGCCTTGCTGGCTGTTTTATTGCCAGCCCTGTTTGCCGATTCACCGCACCCCTTTTTAATTCTGTCCATTCTGATGATTGGCGCAGGCGCGTGGGAGTGGGGCAACATGAATGGCATGTCGCCTCGGCAATCCATTCTTTCAGGCGTCATTTGCATTGACCTCTGCGCCTTTGCTTGGTGGGCCGGTTGGACCACGCACACCGACCCTTGGGTTTGGTGGTTGGCGGGTGCAAGCTGGGTTGGCCTCACGGCTTGGATGCTTCAACGTGGTGTAGAGGCGTGGTCACGTTGGCCCAGAGACCTGCGCTGGATTGTGGGCCTTTTCATGCTGTGGTTAGCTTGGTTGGCCATGGCGCAAGCACGCACGCAAAGCGTTCAATTGTTGCTGTCTATTTTTTGTGTGGTGTGGGCTGCCGATGTGTTTGCCTATTTCTGTGGCAAGGCACTGGGCGGGCGCATCATTCGTCGCAAGCTGGCGCCTGCCGTCAGCCCTGGCAAAAGCTGGGAGGGTGCCATTGGCGGCATGCTGGGCGTCTTTCTTTTGGCTTGGGTTTGGATGCAACTCGAGCAAACTTATCAGTGGCCAGGTCAAAGTTTGTTTACCCAGATGCTGTCGCATGGCATTTTTCTCTGGACGCTCAGTTTGGTTTTTCTCACCACCATGAGCGTGGTCGGCGATTTGGTCGAGTCTTTGGTCAAGCGAAGCGCGGGTGTCAAAGACAGCTCCAACTTGTTGCCAGGTCACGGTGGTGTTCTTGATCGTCTGGATGCCTTGTTGCCAAGCTTGCCCATCGCTTTGATGTTGCTCAATTGGCCCATTCCTTCTTAAGCGTTTTGCCATGAAACAAAACATCACCATCTTGGGTTCTACCGGTTCTATTGGTACCAACACTTTGGATGTGTTGTCGCGCCATCTCGATCGTTACCAAGTCTTTGCTCTAACGGCATCTGTGCAGGTCGAAGCCATCTTGGCGCAGTGCGTTAAATTCAAGCCACGCTATGCAGTCATGGCGCAAGAAAATGCCGGCCGCTTGCTGGCTGAGCGCGTCAAGGCCGAAGGTTTGGCTGTAGAGGTTTTGTGGGGCGCCCAAGCGCTAGACACTGTGGCATCGCATCCTGATGTTCAGGCGGTCATGGCAGCCATTGTGGGCGCAGCTGGCTTGTCCCCCTGTTTGGCCGCAGCGAACAGCGGCAAACGATTGCTCTTGGCCAACAAAGAGGCATTGGTTGTTGGTGGCGATGTTTTTTTAAACGCCGTCAAAAAAGGCGGGGCCGTCTTGTTGCCCATTGACAGCGAGCACTCTGCCGTCTTTCAATCTTTGCCAGAAGAGCCTTCTACTTGGGCCGATCGCATCGAACAAATTATCCTCACCGCATCGGGTGGACCCTTTAGAACGCGCGCCATTGAAAGCTTGCGCGATGTCACCCCTGAAGAAGCCTGCGCGCACCCCAATTGGGTCATGGGCCGCAAAATTTCGGTCGACTCTGCCACCATGATGAACAAAGCGCTAGAAGTCATCGAGGCGCGTTATTTGTTTGGTGTGTCGCCAGACCAGCTAAGTGTGGTGATTCATCCGCAAAGCATCATTCACTCCATGGTGAAGTACAAAGACACGTCTGTGGTGGCTCAACTGGGTACGCCCGACATGCGAGTGCCCATTGCTTACGGACTGAGCTGGCCCGAGCGAATTAGCTCGGGTGCACCCAGCCTCGATTTTCACAATCTCAAGCCCATGACCTTTGAAGCCATCGACGACCATGACCACGAAGCACGTTTTCCGGGTTTGAAGTTGGCATGGCAGTCTTTGAAAGCGGCACCAGGTACCTGCGCCGTTCTCAATGCAGCCAACGAAATTGCGGTTGAAGCCTTTTTGAACAAGCAAATTCGGTTCGACCAAATTCACCATGTCAACACCGAAACACTGACCCAAGTCGTGCCTCAATCGCCGCAAAGCTTGTCCGATCTTTTGGCACTCGATGCCCTTAGCCGTGCACAAGCTTCAGACATCGTGCGAAGATTCTCAGCACCTTGATGTCTGATCAGAAACCACTGCGCTTGTGTTAACGCTCCTTGCTTTTTTATTCGCGCTGACTGTGCTCATTGCTGTGCATGAGTATGGGCACTACCGCGTGGCCGTGGCATTTGGAGTGCCCGTGTTGGTATTCTCCATTGGCTTTGGCAAAACCATTTACAAATGGCGCCCTCGCAAGCAGCACCCAGGTCAAAACACCGAATTTCGGATTTGCGCTTTGCCATTGGGCGGCTTTGTGCAAATGTTGGACAGTCGCGAAGGCAGTGTGCCCCCCGAACAATTGCCATTGGCCTTTGACCATCAAAGTTTGAAGGCACGTGCCAGCATTGTGGCGGCAGGCCCCTTGGCCAATTTGCTGCTGGCCATTGTGTTGTTCACAGGATTGTCTTGGTGGGGTCAGCCCAAGGTGCTACCTGTTATTGGCAAGGTAGAGTCCGGCGCCGCAGCAGACCAAGCGGGCTTGAAGCCAGGCGATCTGGTGTTAAGAGTGGGCAATGTCGAGGTAAGAGATGCCAAGCATTTGCGTGCCTTGATTCGTGGCGAGATGTCTGCAGAAGAGGCCACCTCCGACGCAGCAGCAGATTCTTCAACAAACTCTGAAAAAGGCGCTGTGTGGGAAATTGACCGTCAAGGTCAACGCCTCATGCTGGCGGTCAAGCCTGTGCTCAAAGCGCTACCGGGTCAACCTGAATCCAGCGCCACCCGGCGAATTGGCGCTGTCGTTGGCGTACCTTCCGACTCGGAGTGGGTCAGGGCTGGCTTTTGGCAGGGACTGGCGGCCGGTTATGGCCAAGTACAACAATTGACCCTGATGACGGGCCAAATGATTGGACAAATGCTCACAGGTGAGGCTTCCTCCCAACATCTCAGCGGCCCCCTCACCATTGCAGAACAGGCGGGACAATCTGCTCAGAGGGGGTTGCCCACCTACATTGCCTTTTTAGGCCTGATCAGCGTCAGTTTAGGTCTATTGAATCTCCTGCCTTTGCCGATGTTGGATGGGGGGCACCTGATGTATTATCTTTGGGAGTCATTGACTGGCAAGCCGGTTTCCGTTGCTTGGCAACGGGGTTTGCAAAAAGTCGGTTTGGCTTTGTTGATTTTCATCATGAGCTTGGCGTTTTTCAATGATCTGACACGACTCTTTACCTAATTCACACGCATGAACTTTCTCCCTCATCAGTTTCGCTTAAAGCCCTTGTGCGTCCTCATTGCGGCAGCACTCAGCAGCCTTTCAGCTTGGGCCATTGAGCCCTTCAAATTGAAAGACATTCGCGTTGAAGGTTTGCAGCGCATCGAGTCGGGTACTGTCTTTGCCTCACTGCCATTTCGTGTGGGCGACATGTACAACGACGAATCGGGATCTGCCGCCATTCGCGCTTTGTTTGCCTTGGGTCTGTTCAAAGACGTGCGCCTCGATGCGCAGGGCGATGTCTTGGTGGTCATTGTGGAAGAGCGTCCCTCCATCTCAGAAGTAGAGTGGGTAGGTTTAAAAGAATTTGACAAAGACGTGCTGATCAAGGCCCTTAAAGAAGTGGGCATTGCCGAAGGCCGGCCTTTTGACAAAGCCCTGGCCGACAAAGCCGAGCAAGAACTCAAACGCCAGTACATCACACGCAGTTTGTATGGCGCCGAAGTGGTTACCACCGTAACGCCTGTAGAGCGCAACCGCGTCAAACTGACCTTCACCGTGACCGAGGGCGGCCCCTCCAAAATCAAAGAAATCAGAATCACGGGCAGTCAGACTTTCTCTGAAGACACCCTCAAAGATCAGTTCAATTTGGATGTGGGGGGCTGGCTCAGTTGGTACACCAAGTCTGACCGTTATTCACGCACCAAACTCAATGCCGATTTAGAAGCACTGCGCTCGTATTACCTCAGCCGCGGCTTTCTAGAGTTTCGAATTGATTCCACGCAAGTTGCCATTTCACCCGACAAGCAAGATATCTCGATTGCCATCAACATCACCGAAGGCGAGCGCTTCGTGGTGGCGGGTGTTAAGCTTGAAGGCAATTACTTGGGCAAAGACGACGAGTTCAAGGCCTTGGTCAAAATTGGTTTGGGCCAACCCTACAACGCCGAAACCGTGGCCGAGACCACCAAAGCCTTTACCGATTATTTTGGCAAGTTTGGCTTTGCATTTGCCCGGGTCGATGTTCGTCCCGACATCGATCGCCTCAACAACCGCGTTAATTTTGTCTTGCTGGCCGAGCCCTCACGCCGCGCCTATGTGCGCCGCATCAATGTGGCCGGCAACAACCGAACCCGCGACGAAGTCATTCGCCGCGAGTTCCGTCAATTGGAATCTGCTTGGTACGACGGCGACAAAATCAAGCTCTCACGTGACCGTGTCGACCGTTTGGGATTTTTCACCGAAGTCAACATTGACACACAAGAGGTGCCGTCCACCACCGACCAAGTCGACCTCACCGTCACTGTCGCCGAAAAGCCAACGGGCAGCGTGTCGCTCGGCGCGGGTTTCTCGTCTACTGAAAAAGTAGCCTTGAGCTTTGGCATTCGCCAAGAAAATGCGTTTGGTTCTGGCAATTACTTGGCCACCGAGATCAATACCAGCCGTTACAACCGCACCATCGTGGTCAGTACCACCGATCCTTACTACACGGCCGATGGCATCTCTCGAACCATCGACGTGTTTCACCGCACCACACGTCCGTATTTGGGCGACTTGAATGCCTACAGCCTCGTCAGCTCTGGTGCGGGCATGCGTTTTGGTGTGCCTTTCAGCGAAATCGACACGGTCTATTTTGGTGCCAACCTCGAGCAAACCTCCATTCGCCCGGGCAACAACTTGCCCAATGCCTATGTCGAGTACATGCAGCAATTTGGTTACACCAGCAACTCTTTGCCACTGACAGTGGGCTGGGCGCGCGATGGCCGCGACAGTGCCTTGGTGCCAACCCGTGGCATGTTGCAGCGCTTCAACGCCGACTTGAGCATGGCGGGTGATGCCCGTTATGTCCGCACCAATTATCAAATTCAGCAGTACACACCGCTCACCAAAAAGTATACTTTGGCACTCAATGCCGATTTGGGATGGGGCCAAGGTTTGTCTGACAGGCCTTATCCCTTGTTCAAAAACTACTTTGTAGGCGGATTGGGCAGCGTCCGTGGCTTCCAGCAATCCACTTTGGGCCCTTCAGACAGCACCAACACCCTTTACTTGGGCGGCCCCAAGAAAATTGTCCTGAATGCCGAGATGCTGGCGCCGTTTCCGGGTGCTGGCAACGATCGCACACTGCGCCTGTTTGCCTTTACAGACGTGGGTCGCGCTTTCGGTGAAAACGAAAAAATCAGCTTTTCCGAACTCCGTTCCTCTTACGGCATCGGTTTAAGCTGGATTTCTCCTATGGGTCCTTTGCGCTTTTCTTACGCCATGCCAATGCGTCGTCAGGTTGCGGATAAAATCCAGAGATTGCAATTCCAAATCGGAACTTCTTTTTAATGAAAACACTTCGTCATTTTTCACAAGTTTGCTTGTTAGCCGTTGGCGCCTTGGCTGCCAATGTGGTCAGTGCGCAAGAATTCAAAATTGGTTTTGTCAACACCGATCGAATCTTCCGCGAAGCTGCCACGGCCAAATCAGCGCAAGCCAAGTTGGAGCAAGAATTTTCAAAACGCGAAAAAGATTTGGTTGACTTGGGTAACACCATCAAAACAGCGTCCGACAAATTTGAACGCGAAGCGCCAACGTTGTCCGAATCTCAGCGTAACACGCGTCAAAAACAACTCATGGACCAAGACCGTGAGTTTCAACGCAAGCGCCGTGAATTTCAAGAAGACCTGAACACACGCAAAAACGAAGAGCAACAAATCGTTATCGAGCGTGCCAACCGTGCCGTGAAGCAAGTGGCCGAAACTGAAAAATACGATGTGATTTTTCAGGAAGCCGTTTACATCAACCCCAAGCACGACATTACCGAAAAAGTCATCAAGTCACTCAACGCGACGGCTGGCAAGTAATTGCTAAGCGGATTGGACCTGTGTTGTGCTGCAGCTTGGCGAAATTGTTGAAGCTTTAGGCGGCAGCCTTCACGGCAGTCCACAAACACCCATCGAAAAACTGGCCCCGCTTGAAACAGCGGGTCCCACAGCGCTGAGTTTTCTCAGCCACCCCAAATACCAACCGCAGTTAAAACAGTCGCAAGCGGCTTGTGTCATTGTCACGCCTCAATTCAAAGAGTTGGCCTTAGAGCGTGGCGCGTGCATCGTCAGTGACGATCCTTATTTTTACTTTGCGCGCCTGACACAACTGTGGAAGAAAAAAACGACAGTCCATACTGCCGCACGAATTCACCCTAGCGCCGTCATCGATCCCGAAGCCGATGTGCACGAAACTGCACGCATCGGACCTTTGTGTGTTGTCGAAAGAGGTGCCAAAGTTGGGGCCTTCAGCCAACTCAAATCCAGAGTCACTCTCGGCGAAAACTGCCACATTGGCGAGCGCTGCATTGTGCATGCGGGCGTGGTCATTGGCGCCGATGGTTTTGGCTTTGCGCTGCACCAAGGCACTTGGGAAAAAATTGAACAGTTGGGCGCGGTGCGCATTGGCAACGATGTTGAAATTGGCGCCAACACATGCATTGACCGAGGTGCGCTGCAAGACACCGTCATTGAAGATGGCGTCAAGTTAGACAACCTCATTCAAATTGGCCACAACGTGCACATTGGTCAACACACCGCCATGGCAGGCTGCGTTGGCGTGGCGGGCAGTGCACGCATTGGTGCGCATTGCACCGTGGGCGGCGGGGCCATCATTTTGGGACACCTCAGCTTGGCCGATGCTGTGCACATTTCTGCTGCCTCCGTGGTCACGCGCAGCATCAAACAACCCGGCCAATATACCGGCCTGTTTCCCATCGATGACAATTCAGCATGGGAAAAAAATGCAGCCAGCCTCAAGCAGCTCCATCAACTTCGAGATCGCATCAAAGCCTTGGAGGCTCTGCGCCCCCAAGCACCATTACAGGAAAAATCATCATGATGGACATTTATCAAATTCTCAAACAACTGCCGCACCGTTTTCCCATCTTGTTGGTCGACCGTGTTCTGGAAATTGAGAAGGGCGTTCGCATCAAGGCTTTGAAAAATGTCTCGGTCAACGAGCCATATTTCACAGGCCACTTTCCGTCGCGTCCTGTCATGCCAGGTGTTTTGATGCTCGAAGCATTGGCCCAAGCGGCTGCCTTGTTGGCCTTTGACACCATGGGAGAAACGCCTGACGAAAACACGGTGTATTACTTTGCAGGCATTGACGGTGCGCGTTTTAAGCGTCCTGTCGAGCCTGGTGATCAGCTCATTTTGGAAGTTGAACTGGATCGCATGAAGGCCGGTATTTTCAAGTTCAAAGCACGCGCCAAGGTGGGTGACGAAATTGCCGTCGAAGCCGAATTGATGTGCACCATGCGCAAGGTTGCTTAAGTTCTGAAGTCTATGAGCACCGTGCCTCGCATTCACCCCTCGGCCCTTGTTGACCCTGCAGCCCAGCTCGACAGCAGTGTCACGGTGGGTCCTTACACTGTCATTGGCCCCAATGTTCGCATTGACGCAGGCACCACTGTGGCCAGCCATTGTGTGATTGAAGGCCATACCACCATTGGCAAAGACAACAAAATTTTCCAATTCAATTCATTGGGTGCTGTACCGCAAGACAAAAAATATGCGGGCGAGCCGTGTGAGTTGACTATTGGCGATCGCAACACCATTCGCGAGTTTTGTACCTTCAACATTGGCTCGCCAGGCGATACCGGCGTTACCAAGTTGGGCAATGACAACTGGATCATGGCTTATGTGCATTTGGCACACGACTGCGTGGTGGGCAACCACACCATCTTTGCCAACAGCTCGCAATTGGCCGGTCACGTGCATGTCGACGACTGGGTTATTTTGGGCGGCTTTACCGTGGTCCATCAATTTTGCCGCTTGGGTGCGCACAGCTTTACGGCCATGCATTCTTTGTTGTTTGCCGATTTGCCGCCTTTTGTCATGGCGCAAGGTCAGCCTGCGCAAGCACGCTCTATGAACTTTGAAGGCTTGCGCCGTCGCGGTTTTTCTGCCGAAAGAATTGCAGCCGTCAAGGCCATGCACAAGAGTTTGTACCGTCAGAAACTCACCTTGGTTCAAGCCCAAGCAGAGATTGAGTTGATCACCCAAAAGTACCCAGAAGCCCAAGCCGATGTCGACATGATGCTTGGCTTTTTGCAAGGCACGTCGCCCGACCGCGGCATTGTCAGATAAGCAGTGCAAACCGTGTCTGCGTCTTCGCCCTCAAAAGCCCCTGATGGGGCTTTTTCCATGGCCATGGTGGCCGGCGAAACCTCGGGCGATTTGTTGGCAGGCTTGATGATGCAGGGCATTCGTTCGCAATGGCCAGATGCCCAGTTGTATGGCATTGGCGGGCCGCGAATGCAAGCGCAAGGATTCAACGCTTTGTGGCCCTCAGACAAGTTGGCGGTGCGGGGCTATGTCGAAGTCTTGCGGCACTACCGAGAAATTGTGGGCATTCGCAAGCAGCTTAAAGAGAAGCTGTTGGCAAACCCTCCCGATATTTTTGTGGGCGTAGACGCGCCCGATTTCAACCTCGACTTAGAACGCGATTTAAAACAAGCAGGCATTCCCACCGTGCACTTTGTGTGTCCTTCTATTTGGGCGTGGCGTGCAGATCGCATTGAAAAAATCAAGCAAAGCGTCGACCATGTGTTGTGTATTTTCCCCTTTGAAACGCAACTCTTGAGTGCGCATGGCATACCGGCCACGTATGTGGGTCATCCCTTGGCGCAAGCCATTCCGATGCATGTTGATACGCGCAAGGCACGCCATGACTTGAAGCTAGACCCAGACCAACCTGTCGTGGCTTTGCTGCCTGGTAGTCGCGAATCTGAAATCACGTATTTGGCAGAGCGGTTTTTTCAAACAGCCAACTTGCTGAGTCAGCAGCAACCCAACTTGCAGTTTGTATTGCCGGCCATGCCCTCTATGATGTCTCGCATTGAAAGCATTCGCGACAAAGTAGGCGCTTCGCAGGTACAAATTTTGAAAGGGCAGTCGCACACCGCTTTGGCGGCTTGTGATGTCACCCTCATTGCCAGTGGCACGGCCACCTTAGAGGCAGCTTTGTTTAAAAAACCGATGGTCATTGCCTACAACATGAACTGGCTCAGTTGGCAAATGATGAAGCGCAAAAAACTGCAGCCATGGGTGGGTTTGCCCAATATATTGGCACAAGAGTTTTGTGTGCCCGAATTGCTGCAAGACCAAGCCACACCCTCCAACCTGTCCGCCGCCGTGTTGGACTGGCTGCGTTCACCCGAAAAGGCGCAAGCCTTGGTGGGGCGATTTGAAACCATGCACGCGTCTTTGCTGCGCGACACACCAACACTGGCCGCCCATGCGATCCAAACGCTTGTCAAAGCCTGAGCAAGTGAGCTTGGCTTGGGACGCGCCTGGTTTGTTGGCCGGGGTGGACGAGGCTGGGCGTGGCCCATTGGCGGGTCCCGTGGTGGCAGCCGCTGTTATTTTGGACGAGCTCAAACCCATCAAAGGTTTGGCCGATTCTAAAAAGCTGACGGCCAAAACCCGTGACCGTTTGTTTGACGAAATTCGCGCCAAGGCATTGTGTTTTGCCATTGCAGAGGCCAGTGTCGAAGAGATTGACACTTTGAATATTTTGCAAGCCACGATGTTGGCCATGCAAAGGGCGGTGGAAGCTTTGCGACTCAAACCGACCCTGGTCTATGTCGATGGCAATCGATTGCCCATCTTGGATGTGCGCGCAGAAGCCATCGTGAAGGGCGACGAAAAAGTACAAGAAATTTCGGCGGCTTCCATATTGGCAAAAGTACACCGCGACCGCATGTGCGAAGAAATGCACCGCCAGTATCCCGACTATGGCTTTGATGCCCACAAAGGTTATGGCACTGCGGTGCACCTGAAGGCGCTGCAAACATTGGGTGCCACACCGTATCACCGCAAAACCTTTGCACCTGTGACGCAGGCTATTTTGGCGTTTCAAAATTCATGAAGCTGATTACCTCCAAAGACAATCCGCGGCTAAAAACCATTCGCCGTTTGGCACAAGACTCACAGGCTTATCGCAAGTTGGGCTTGGTGTGGCTGGAGGGCGATCACCTTTGCAGGGCGGCACTGGCCCGTGGCGTCAAACCCGAATTGGCCATCTTTTCAGAGTCCATCTGGCAAGCCTCGGAATTTGAATGGTCGCAATGTGCTTCAGAAGTGTGGACGGTGCCAGATGATTTGTTTGCAGGTTTGAGTGGACTTGAGTCGCCGGCCAAAATGGGTTTCTTACTGACACTGCCTGTGGCACCAGAGTTAGACCCGCATGCGGCCACCGTCGTTTTGGACCGTCTGCAAGATGCTGGCAATGTGGGCGCCATTTTGCGCAGTGCGTCCGCCTTTGGCTTTAAGCAATTGGTGGCCATCAAGGGAACCGCAGGTCTTTGGTCACCCAAGGTTTTGCGCGCAGGCATGGGCGCACATTTTGGTATGCGCCTGATCGAGTCGGCCAGCCTAGAAGACTTGCAGATCCTCCAGGTGCCTTTGCTCGGAACGGATGTTCATGAGGGTCCGTTTTTGCACGAGTTGGTTCGGCGCGCTCAGTTGCCGTCACGCTGCGCTTGGGTCATGGGCCACGAAGGGCAGGGCGTTTCGTCTGAGCTGATGGCGCTGGTTCAGCAAAAGGTTCGCATAGCGCAGCCAGGTGGCGAAGAATCCTTGAACGTGGCGACGGCAGCGGCCATTTGCTTGCACGCCAGCGCCACAGCTGGCCTGAACGCCTGAGTTCATTCCAGTCTGTTCATTTGAAAAAATCAACGGCCTCAAGCTTGGGTTAGGGAATACTCGCGGCTATA
>CAZJAL010000018.1:0-1041 GCA_964544175.1 uncultured Limnohabitans sp. | reverse complement strand
AGCCATCTGCTTGCATGCGAGCGCCACGTCTAAGCTCTGAGGCGGAGGCCGGAACGGTCTTAGACTTGAAAAATTCACCGGCTACAAGCGCAGGTTAGGGAATACTCGCGGCTATAATGAGAGGCTTTCCCGCATCAACCTGTACGCACCCGCTCACAACAAGCCATTTCCCTTCAAAAGCAGCCAAAAAGCCAACCTTTCAAGGTGAAGCTTGCGCGTGCTGGGGCGTACCCGAACCATACCGGAGAACCCAGTGCTTTTGTCTCTTCAGGGAACCTTCCCCTTAGCCATTTTGGCGCTTGCAGACGGCACAGTCTTTGTCGGCAATTCCATTGGAGCCCCTGGCTCCACAGTGGGTGAGGTGGTTTTCAATACCTCTCTCACCGGCTATCAAGAAATCCTCACAGACCCCAGTTATTGCCAGCAGATCGTGACCCTCACGTATCCGCACATTGGCAATTACGGCGTCAACCCTGAGGATGTCGAATCCGACAAAGTCCATGCTGCTGGCCTGATCATCAAAGATCTGCCCATGGTCGCAAGCAATTTCCGCTCAACCGAAACGCTCTCGGCCTACTTGTCACGCAGTGGCACCGTGGCCATTGCCAACATCGACACCCGCAAACTCACTCGCCTGTTGCGCACCAAGGGTGCCCAAAACGGCGCCATTGTGGCTTTGGCTGCAGGCCAGGCGGTCACGCCCGAGCTCACAGCCCAAGCAGTGCAAGCTGCTAAAGCAGCCCCTGCCATGGCCGGTTTGGACTTGGCCCAAAAGGTTACTGTTTCAGATTCTTACGATTGGACTGAGTCCGAGTGGAAGTTGGGCAGCGGCTACGGCCAACAAGCCGCCCCTCGCTTTCATGTCGTGGCTTACGACTTTGGCGTCAAGAAAAACATCTTGCGTATGCTGGCCGAGCGCGGCTGCCAAGTCACAGTGGTACCGGCCAAAACGCCCGCCGCCGAAGTGCTCAAACACAAGCCTGATGGCATCTTCTTGTCCAACGGCCCAGGCGATCCACAGCCTTGCGACTACGCCATTGC